>NZ_VTXE01000012.1 GCF_013114595.1 Vibrio sp. 99-8-1
AGTAGTACAGATAGCAGCAGTTAGAGTTGTTTTACCGTGGTCAACGTGGCCGATAGTACCAACGTTTACGTGCGGTTTCGTACGTTCAAATTTTTCTTTAGACACGATCGTGTTCCTTTCTAGTTATGATTCGCATCGGAATAAGCTCCGAAGCGCGCCAGAATTTGCTATTTTATGCGCCAACACGCGTTAGCGCAATATTTGAACTCATTGTTCTTCCAAAAAAGAAGAAAAATGTGCCCCGTTTTTTAACCACGCTCTGCAATGATGGCATTTGCTACATTTTTCGGCACTTCAGCGTACTCACTAAACTCCATTGAGTAAGAAGCACGACCTTGTGTCGCAGAACGTAAATCAGTTGCGTAACCGAACATGACAGACAACGGAACTTGTGCACGAATTATCTTCAGGCCAGCTGTCCCCTCGTCCATACCTTCGATGATGCCACGACGACGGTTAATATCACCGACAACATCACCCATCCAGTCTTCTGGAGTAGTTACTTCAACTTTCATCATAGGCTCAAGCAAAACAGGTTGCGCTTCTAGTGCACCTGTTCTGAAAGCCATAGAGGCAGCGATTACAAACGCCATCTCACTTGAATCTACTTCATGGTATGAACCATCATATAATGTCGCTTTGATATCCAGAACCGGATAACCAGCAAGCACACCATTGTTCATCTGCTCTTCAACGCCTTTCGCGACAGAACCGATGAACTCTTTTGGTACCACACCATCTGCAATTTCATTAACGAAGACAAAACCTTCGCCAACTTCTGATGGTTCAAGTTTCAGCCATACATGACCGTATTGACCTTTACCACCATGCTCGCGGATAAATTTACCTTCCGCTTTAGCGGTTCCGCGAATCGTTTCACGGTAAGCCACTTGCGGGTTACCGACGTTGCAGTTAACGCTAAACTCGCGTTTCATACGATCGACAATAATATCTAAGTGCAGTTCACCCATACCAGAAATCAGGGTTTGGCCTGTTTCTTCGTCCATATCGACACGGAACGATGGGTCTTCTGCTGCTAGTTTACCTAGTGCAATCGTCATTTTATCTTGATCAGCTTGAGAGCTAGGCTCTACAACGATCTGAATAACTGGGTCTGGGAACTCCATTCGTTCAAGAACAATTTTATGGTTCTGATCGCACAGTGTTTCACCGGTAGTGACCTCTTTTAAGCCGATAATAGCGGCGATGTCACCAGCCCGAACTTCTTTCACTTCTTCACGCTTATTTGAGTGCATTTGCACAATGCGCCCCAGACGTTCACGCTGCTTTTTAACAGAGTTATAAGCGGTTTTACCACTTTCAACAATGCCAGAATAAACTCGAATGAAAGTTAACGTACCCACAAATGGGTCGGTAGCAATTTTAAATGCTAATGCTGAAAACGGTTCTTTGTCATCGGCATGACGTTCGATTTCATTCTCATTCTCATCGATGCCTTTAATAGCAGGAACATCGACCGGAGAAGGAAGAAACTCAACCACAGCATCAAGAACGGCTTGTACACCTTTGTTTTTAAAAGCACTACCACAAGTTGCCAGTACGATTTCGTTGTTAAGGGTACGAGTACGAAGACCTTGTTTGATTTCAGCTTCTGTTAGCTCACCTTCTTCAAGGTACTTATCCATCAACTCTTCACTTGCTTCCGCGGCAGCTTCGACAAGTTCAGTGCGGTACTCTTCCGCCATTTCTTGCATGTCAGCTGGAATGTCTTCATAAGTGAAGGTCATGCCTTGATCGGCTTCATTCCAGTTAATTGCTTTCATCTTGATAAGGTCAACAACACCTTTAAACTCATCTTCGGCACCAATGTTTAATTGGATTGGAACTGGGTTTGCACCAAGACGATCTTTAATCTGGTCTACAACACGTAGGAAGTCAGCGCCGGTACGGTCCATTTTATTAACGAAAACCATACGGGGAACACCATACTTATCAGCTTGACGCCAAACTGTTTCAGACTGAGGTTCAACACCTGAAGCACCACAGAAAACAACAACAGCACCATCAAGAACACGGAGAGAACGTTCCACTTCGATAGTGAAATCTACGTGTCCAGGAGTATCGATAATATTGATGCGGTGGTCAGAGTACTGCGCTTCCATACCACGCCAAAAAGTCGTAGTTGCAGCCGATGTAATCGTGATACCACGTTCTTGTTCTTGCTCCATCCAGTCCATGGTAGCGGCACCATCGTGAACTTCGCCAATTTTGTGAGAAAGGCCAGTGTAGAACAGAATACGTTCACTTGTGGTAGTTTTGCCGGCATCTACGTGAGCAACGATACCGATATTACGGTAGCGCTCAATAGGAGTTTTACGAGCCACGATTGAATCCTCTTTACTTAGAGACTTAGGGACTATTGCTATGTCTAAATGATGACTAAAAAATCAAACCCCTAGATATAGCAATAGTTCCTAGCATATGCATAGGAACTAAAGAAGTGCTGCAGGGATCCCCGCAGCACTATAAAGGTATTACCAACGGTAATGTGCGAACGCTTTGTTAGCGTCAGCCATGCGGTGAACGTCTTCACGTTTCTTAACCGCAGTACCTTTGTTCTCAGACGCGTCTAGCATTTCAGCAGCTAGGCGTTGAGCCATAGATTTTTCACCACGCTTACGCGCAGCTTCAACCAACCAACGCATAGCAAGAGCGTTACGGCGAACCGGACGAACTTCTACAGGTACTTGGTAAGTTGAACCACCCACACGGCGAGATTTAACTTCTACCGCTGGACGAACATTTTCAAGAGCTTCTTCAAATACAGCTAAGTGATCTTTACCAGATTTCTCAGCCATAGTGTCTAGTGCAGTGTAAACAATTTTTTCTGCAGTAGATTTCTTTCCGTCAACCATAAGGATGTTGACGAATTTTGCCAGCAATTCAGATTTGAATTTAGGATCTGGTAGGATCTTACGCTGACCAATTACGCGACGACGTGGCATAGGAATTTCTCCGTTGTCTTCTTCAGGTTATCCAAAACTTTTCAGTTTTTTCAAAAATATAAATAATTAATGTTTGGCCTTACTTAACGCTTTGCTTTAAAACAGAGAAACATTAAGACTTAGGTCGTTTAACACCGTACTTAGAACGACCTTGCTTACGGTCATTTACGCCTGCACAGTCAAGTGCACCACGTACTGTGTGGTAACGCACACCTGGAAGGTCTTTAACACGACCACCACGGATTAGAACAACTGAGTGCTCTTGAAGGTTGTGACCTTCACCGCCGATGTACGAAGTCACTTCAAAACCGTTTGTCAAACGTACACGACAAACTTTACGAAGTGCTGAGTTAGGTTTTTTAGGTGTAGTTGTGTAAACACGAGTACATACACCACGTTTTTGTGGGCACGCTTCTAGTGCTGGCACGTTGCTTTTAACAACTTGCTTTGCACGAGGCTTACGTACCAACTGGTTAATAGTTGCCATTAACTAGCTCCTGATTGCTGAAAATTTGCTTTGTGAAAAATCTATCCCGAATGTACATAGTACAATTAGGGACGCAAAATTCTATTCATGGATGAGAGGTGTGTCAAGGTATTTCGGATCAAAAACGTACACTAGGATCAGAGTGTGTCGTCTATTTCTTATTCAGGCTAGGGAAGCGGATAACGATAATGTCACCGTAGCGGTTAATCCCAGGTGAGAGATTGGCTGTGTTCTACCGTTAATTCAACAAAACCAGCAAAATCAACCACCATGATTTTACTGTCATTGCTCAACATTAAACCACGGGCATTTGCGTCTTCTGCTAACACGAACTGCTTACACTTTGCCTTTGCCATTAATGAATGTGCTTTATGTGTTGGTGATGCGGCATATACTGCATCTTCCAGCAACAAAATGGCATCACCTTGGTGTAAATACATGAGTACATCAGAGAGGTGTCGGTGCTGTTTAACAATATGTAACATAATGACGCTCGTATTAGAAAGAGAGAAGTTTGGTGCAGTGATGCAGTTTATCAGCTATCTCTGCTTTAGATAATCGTTCAACAGGAAGCAACAATGGCAGATCGTTGATACCTTGTTCTAACAGAGAATCGCGACAAACAAACACATTTTCAATATCGTACAGTTCCATCAGCTTAAATGCTGCGGCATAGTCTCTCGAAAGAATACCGTCGGTTTGCTGATCCGCCACTAACTGAGTAACCCCTTCTGCAATAAAAAATACAAAGATATCTTCACTAAAGGCCGACGTTGCCAAAAGGGCATCTAATCCTTCACGTCCTTGACTAGAGCTATGAGGGTGGGTTCGAAATACAAAGGCTATATTATTCAAAACTGCACCACTCTGTCTTGAGAGATAAGCGCTTCAGCAAGGCTACCTAACCCAGCTTGAGTAAAGCCGTCGGCAAGGTTGTAATGGTCTCGATGATGTAAACTCGATTCTTCAGAACTTATTACACCACGGCGCAATGCAGCTGCAACACAGGTTTCTAAGCGAATATTGTGTTGAGAAGCTAATGCTTGCCATGCCGCAGTAAGATCAAACTCATCATTAGCAGGAACAACAAGGCTGGAGCCATTATTGACTCCTTCTTGATAAAAAAACACCAAATCGAGTTGATGTCCTTTTTCTATTAACGCACAAGCGAATTGATAGGCATTCCTTGCTGATTGCGAACCATAAACAGCGCCATTAACCAGCAAGGTGTAGCTTAAACTCACTTTTCGCCATCCTCTGTTTTACGCTGACGAATATAGAGGTAAACGGTGTGCTTCGAAATATTAAGACGATCAGCTACACGGTTAATGGCATCTTTGATATCAAAAATACCCTTGTCGTAAAGCTCCATCACTATTTGGCGATTTTTAGTATTGTTTGAAACCGACTTATTAGCATTGATATCTTCAATAGTATGTTCAACGGTTTGATCAACCAGTTCGACTACATCGCTAGCGAAGTTAACTGAAGAAGCGGCTTCTTTTGCTTCTTCTGTCGGCATAAATGACTGCAATACTTGTGAGAAAGGCGCATCTAAATTGATGTTGATACATAGCAGACCAATAACTCGCTGATTACCATTACGGATAGCAATAGTAATAGACTTCATTAGCACGCCACCTTTCGCTCGCGTGAAATAAGCGCGTGAAAAGTTACGCTCCGAGCCTTCAATATCTCTCAGCATTTTTAGTGCTAAGTCTGTAATAGGAGAACCCACTTTACGTCCAGTATTCTCACCATTGGCAATTTTTATTGCGGATGTATCCAGGCTTTCTAATGAATGGAGGACAATTTCACAAAATGGGCCAATTAATCCGGCCAAACCATCAACAACAGCCTCATAGGATTGCAAGATGATAAGATCGTGCTCACTAAAGGGCTCTACTACAATGGATTCTATCTCCATTAATGCATCTGCATGCATCACTTCTGATGTTGTCACAACTAACAGCCTCTGACTATAAATCAATAATTTGTTACAAGTTTATCAGAAAATTTGAGCATCGCATCGTTAAAGATCAACTCTGCTGTTTTTGCCTATAAAAAAAGCTCGGAAAAACCGAGCTTTTTATCCACGAGATTAATCGTTAATTCATTATTGTGTAACGGCTTCAGCCACTTCACCATTGTCGATGCCGATCAACTCAACTTCGAATACCAAGGTAGAATTACCCGGGATAGTTGGCGTGTCTTGAGGACCGTAAGCCAACTCTGGTGGAATAACAAACTTAAACTTAGAACCTACAGGCATAAGTTGAACACCTTCCGTCCAACCAGGAATAACGCGGTTTAGAGGGAAAGTAGCCGTCTGTTCTCTATCGTACGAACTATCAAACTTAGTACCATCGGTAAGTGTACCGACATAGTGCACTTCAACTGTGTCTGTTTCAGCGGGTTTATCGCCTTCAGCAGGTGTTAATACTTGATACAACAAACCAGAGTCTGTCTTAACCACACCTTCTTGCTTTTCAAATTCAGCACGGAAGTCTTCACCAGCTTTAATTGTAAGCGCTTGTTTCTCTTTTGCTTGTTCTTCTATTTTTGCTGCTACTCGTTCATCCAAAGAGGCCAACGTTGCTTTGATTTCTTCTTCAGTTAGCGCCGCTTTTTCAGAAAATGCGTCTTCGATACCTTTCAGTACCATTTCTTTTTCTAGTACAACGCCAATTTCAGCTGGCTGCACTAAACTGCTCTCTAAATAGTTCGCAAATGAAATACCGATAGCGTAAGCCGCTTTATCATCATCGGTTTTGAACACCATTGCACTCTCTGCTTGTTCTACTTTTGCTGCTTCTTCTACTTTTGGGGCTTCTTCTTTCTGACAACCTACTGCAAGCATAACGGTTGCTGCTAGTAGAGACACTTTAAAAAAAGGTTTCATTTACTTCTCCAATATAATGGCGCTGCCATTTTTTGTTTTACACCACTTAAATTAACACTATGTGTGCAAATAGTCTGTTGTATCAATATACTAGGAATATACCCTAAGACACAAACCGGAATCGTTAATTGAGATGCGTATATTCTCTCACATTATAATTACTAGCTTTGTCATCACTTTGTTAACTGGTTGTCTTTATTCCAACAATGATGATCAACGCTGGGAAATTGAGCCAAAAGGAACCACAAGCTTTGCATTAAGCCGCGATGCCCGGTTTGCTTTGCTTTATTCTAAAGAGCACCAATTAGTTCTCTGGGACCTACTACAAAACGAAGAGCTGGCTGCATTAGGTAAACAAGATCCTGAAGGAAATACCGTTTCACATATTCGTATTTCAGACAATAAACAGTTTGCGGTTACAGCAACTCAATTAAACTTCGCAGTTTGGGACCTGTCATGGGCACAAGCCGAAGGACTTTGGTCAATTTCAGATGGCTTAATTCGCGATATAGATATTGCCAGTAATGGAGAGCAAGTATTACTCGGTTTATCTAATGGTAAAGCTATCTACGTGAACTTAGTCACCGGACGCCGCTTAGAGTTCCTTGCCCACAGAGAAAAAGTCAATACCGTGGCAATATCGTCTAATGGTCGGTTCGCGTTAACGGGAGGTAATGATTACAACGCCTACTTCTGGGATACAAAGACAGGCCAAGCCCGCTATATATTTAAGCACAATGCAAGGATAAATCGGGTGGCGCTGCATCGAGATGGCAAGTTTGCTTTTACCTCTGATGGCGCAAAAGACAGTTTTATTTGGGATCTAAAAACCGGAAAGAAGATCACTGAACTTAAATCGTTTTCACGTCAGTTAGTCTTCTCAACCGCTCGTTTTTCAACAGATGGCAACTATCTAGTCACTGGCTCGCCAGCAGGTAGGGTCATGCTTTGGGATACTAAAACCGGAGAAAGTCTCGATGGCTGGGAAGTTGAACCATTAAAAGATACTCGTCCTCCTCGCGCAGTCGTGTATGATGCCGCTTTTGATCATCAAAATAGAGTGATATCTGCAACATCAGCGGGTATTGCCCAAGCATGGAAAATAGAATAATGACCGAATTATCCAAATCACAACTCATGAGCCGAATGGACGATCTTGAATGCAAGCTTGCTTTTCAAGAGCAAGTGATCGATGAACTCAATGAAGCATTAAGCCAACAACAGTTGCTTATTTCCAAAATGCAGCAGCAGATGAAATATGTCGCTGGCAAGGTGAAAAATATGGACACATCCAACCTTGCAGACGCATCAGAAGAGACGCCTCCTCCTCACTATTAATCAGCCTAGCAAGAGTTAGGCTCGTAAGCTTAACGTTTTGCCATCAATTGAACATGGGGTTTTATGCTTCAAAAGCTAGCATGCGTTGTTCTACTCATCGACAAATATCTTCACGTCTAGTTGACCACTCACATCCACACTTGCTCGGTACATACCTAAACTGTTCATGGCATTATGTATATTACCTTGTGCATCAAGGGCAATTAATCCACCTTCCCCCCCCATCAACTTAAGATCCCCTTGGATCACCACTTCACTGGCGGTGTATACATCTTCGCCCAAATAACGCATTCGTGCTGCGACATCACTAGCGACGGTTTTTCTAATAAAATACTCACCCATACCCGTTGTTGAAATCGCGACATTATTATTTTCCGCAAACGTGCCACAACCAATAATTGCAGAGTCACCAACTCGGCCATATTTCTTGTTGGTAATGCCACCAGTACTTGTGGCAGCAGCCAAGTTACCTTGTTTGTCTAATGCTACAGCGCCAACGGTACCGTACTTATTATCATCAGGATAACGAGACTCAGAAAGGGCAAACATTCCTTTCTCCTTCATTGATTGAAGTTGTTCATAACGTCGCTCGGTAAAAAAGTAATCTTGTTCGACATAATCATGGCTATGCTCAAACGCAAATTGCTCCGCGCCCTCACCCGAAAGAAAAACATGTTCACTGTTATTCATAACATCTTTCGCAAGAACAATGGGGTTTTTAATATGACGAACAGCAGAGACCGCACCTGCCATCATCTCTTTCCCATGCATGATCGACGCATCCATCTCGACCATTTCATTGTGTGTCAGTACCGACCCTTTGCCTGCATTAAACAGAGGACTGTCTTCTAACACTTTTACTGCGGCAACGACCGCATCAGCCGCGTCATGTCCCTGCTGCAATAATGTATGACCTGCAAGTACCGAATTTTTAAGAACCTGACGCAGCTCTTCATCCAGTTCTTTCGTCAACTTTTCTTTTAATATGGTGCCAGCACCGCCATGAATAGCGATGGAGAATGGTGAATTAGACATGATTATTCAGGACTAAGCCTGTCTCCTTGATGAAGATTCTAAGTAAACAGAAAGAAAAAAGCCTTCCAACAGGAAGGCTCTTTTGGCAATTAATGTGAGCAGCCACAACCGCCGTTACCGCCGCCACCGCAGCAGCCGTCTTCTTTTCCTTTGCCTTCGCCATGGCCTTCACCACCACAACAACCGCCTTCATGATCGTGACCATGACCGCCACAACCACCTTCTTTATGAATGTGACCATGCTCAATTTCTTCTTCTGTTGCAGCGCGTGTCGCAATAACTTCAACATCAAAAGTTAATGTTTGACCCGCTAGCATATGGTTACCATCAACCACCACTTCATCACCATCGACTTCTGTCACTTCAACAGGAATTGGGCCTTGGTCTGTATCAGCTAGAAAACGCATACCCACTTCAATTTCATCAACGCCTTGGAATACGTCTGCTGGAACACGTTGAATAAGCGCGTCATTATGTTCACCATAAGCATCATCAGGAGAGATAGTTGCTGAGAACTTATCGCCAGCCACTTTTCCTTCAAGTTGGTTTTCTAGACCTGTGATTAGGTTATTATGACCATGAAGATAATCTAGTGGAGCTTCATTAGTTGCTTGATCAACGACAACACCATCTTCAAGCTTTACTTGGTATGCAAGGCTTACTACTACATTCTTTTCAATATTCATTTTTGCTCCAAAAGAGATCTAAGCTTGGCTTGAGATTCAGTAAACCAAGAAAACTATTTTATCTCGAAAACCGAGTTGACATTATTATGGGGATCATTTGCTGAAACTCAATTACTCTGGCTTAAAAATGCCAATTAAATCCTGCTCCGCATGTTCAGATTCTTGAACTGTGCTAGGTTTTCTCTTATCTGTATGACCACACTCTACACACTCAACTAACTCAATATTGTTCTCAACCCACCAGCGTAAGGTATCCTGAGCAGCACACTTAGGGCATGCCGCGCCCGATATAAATCTTTTTTTTATGTTCACGCTATCTTTCCTTTAACGACATCTCTGTTTATTCAGACTCAATCACTTCCAATGATTATTGGACTGATTATCACTTTCCATATCCCGACCAAATACTTCTTCTAACTCTTTTCTTGTCTCTTTTGAACGCTGAGCAAGATTTTTTTCGTCCATATGCAGTGGTAACAACTCTTCTAACATAGTTGTATCGAGCTTATTAAAAAACGTTTCTGCTCTTTTTGCCTGATAGGGGTGCATGCCTAACTCCACTAAAAGTTGCCTTCCTAGATCCAGTGCACTTAAAAAGGTCTCCCGTGAATAGTTGGGCACACCATTATTAAGCAGTTGGTATGCTTCTACTCGGCTTCTTGCTCGAGCAAGAATTTTTAAATGAGGGAAATGTTGATGGCATATATTCACTATTTCCAATATTTCATCGGGGTTATCTGTGCAAGCAACCAGTGCTTCTGCTTTCTCTGCACCTGCCGCCCTTAACAGATCAAGCTTACTGGCATCACCATAAAATACTTTATAGCCATATTTTCTTAATAGTTGAACTTGGCTAGGGTCACTTTCTAATACCGTAATACGAATTTTATTGGCATACATTAAACGGCCAATAACCTGACCGAAACGACCAAAACCGGCAATGATAACTCTAGGATTACGATTAATAACATCACTGCCACTCGCATCATTAGAACTGTTAATGGTGGCTGTAAACCATTTTTCCTGTGCTATCAGTAATAACGGGGTTGTGACCATGGATAGACTCACCACAACCAGCAGAAAAGCACTTAATTCTGCATCTAATATATTTTCCGCTTGTGCTGCCGTGAATAGTACAAAAGCAAACTCTCCCCCTTGGCTCAATATAGCGGCCATACGACTTCTCGCTTTTGCTCGAATCGAAAATAGGCGAGCCAGCACATACAAGACCATACTTTTAACTGCGACCAATGCAATGACGGCAGTAATCACTTCCAGAGGATGCAGAGCAAGAAGCCCTAAGTTAACTGCCATGCCGACGGCAATAAAAAAGAGCCCTAGGAGCAAGCCTTTAAATGGCTCTATCGACACTTCTAACTCGTGTCGGTATTCACTTTCGGCAAGCAATACACCCGCCAAAAATGTGCCTAATGCCATAGATAACCCGAGTTTCTGCATAAAGACGGCGATACCAATAACCAGTAATAGAGCCGCAACAGTAAACAGCTCTCGAACGCCACTCATCACAACATAACGAAACAGAGGCCGAAGTAAAAAATGACCGCCAATCAGCAGCACAATTATAGAGACTATCGTGGTAATAGAATCGAACCAGTCACCTTCTCCACCAGCCCCTGCCAATAAAGGTAAGATCGCTAGCATAGGAATAACGGCAATATCTTGAAACAGCAATACAGCAAAACCTGACTGGCCAGTTTCACTGCCCGCTAACCCCTGCTCTTCTATTACTCTTAATGCTATGGCCGTAGAAGAGAGCGCTAACCCCATACCCACCACCAAGCTACTTTGCCAGCTAACAGAGAAGAGCAAACATACACCACTAATGATGGCTGTGGTTATTAATACTTGTGCCCCACCCAGCCCTAATATGGGGTTACGCATCTGCCACAGTTTTTTAGGGTTTAACTCCAATCCAATTAAGAACAGCAACAACACTACACCAAACTCAGAAAAGTGCAGTATGGCATCCACATCATCAATTAAACCGAAGCCCCACGGGCCAATAGCCACACCAGCTAATAAATAGCCAAGTACAGAACCTAATCCCATTCTCTGCGCAAGAGGAACCGCAACCACCGCCGCGGAGAGAAAAACAACGCTACTGGTTAAAAAATCATTCGCTAGCGCCATTAATAACCTCTCCTTGCTGAGCATACGGGTTTTGTAACCATAAACGATAACTCTCTGCATGCTGGTAGCGTTCAATATCAGAAATATTCCGTGCCCAATGCAGTACTAATGGTTCTATCCATGTCATCCGACACAAAGAGGCCGTCAATTCAAAAGGCTGTAAGATCTCTTCCATCGGATATTTGTTATAGCCAGATGCGGCAAACGCTTTTTCCGCCCCTCCGGTCGTGATAACCGAACGCCAATATTTGCCTTTTAATTGGCTACTATCACCAAAGGCAAAACCTTTACCTAATACTCTATCTATCCACTCTTTTAATAGCGCGGGACAAGAATACATAAAGAGTGGATGTTGAAATACAATAATGTCATGGGAAAGAAGCAGTTGATGCTCTCGCTGAACATTAATAAAAAAGTCTGGATATTCAGCATATAAATCATGAACAGTGACGTGTTCGAGATCTTGTACCTTTTTCAGCATCACACTATTAGCTTTAGATGAATCGAGTTCAGGATGAACAAAAATCAGTAAAATGCGTGGTGGAGATGTAACCGGCTTATTCATTCTTTAACTTATCTCCCTGTATTGTTCCATCAATCAAGCGACTTATTGGGGCTAAACACGCTATTTTAATTCATTGTTGTTATGATTATGTAACACTCATCATATCTTATAAGCTTCACTAACCTCAAGGAGACTATACTGGCCGGCTCTTTGTTGTACAAAATTCGTTAATAATCGACTTTTACTGTTATAACGCCTAATATTCCCGCGTTAAATTCAATTCTCTCAAAAAAGATTTCTATGATTACGTTCTCGGATATTCAGTTACTGCGTGGTGGAAAGCCACTACTAGACCAAACATCAGCCACCATTCACCCCGGTGATAAAGTGGGTTTAGTGGGGAAAAATGGCTGTGGAAAGTCCACCTTATTCGCATTAATGAAAAACGAACTATCCATTGATGCTGGTACGTTTAAACAGCCTTCACACTGGGAACTGGCTTGGGTTGCTCAAGAAACCCCAGCACTTGAAAGAGAAGCGTTAGATTATGTTGTCGATGGTGACAGAGAGTACCGCCGGTTAGAAGTAGAACTTGAACAAGCAGAAATTGCCGACAACGGCACTTTAGTCGCCGAGATTCACGGAAAAATTGAAACTATTGGCGGCTATAGCATTCAAGCTAGAGCTGCAGAGCTGCTTAATGGTTTAGGTTTTAGTCAGCAGCAGATGAACTGGAATTTAACCCAGTTCTCCGGTGGCTGGAGAATGCGACTAAACCTTGCACAAGCTCTACTATGCCGTTCTGATCTGCTGCTTCTCGATGAACCAACCAACCACTTAGATCTAGATGCCGTTATGTGGCTTGAGCGCTGGCTACAAAATTATCCGGGTACGCTTATCTTGATCTCTCACGACCGAGATTTTCTCGATCCTATTGTTTCTCGAATTGTTCATATAGAAAATCAAAAAATGAATGAGTACACAGGCAACTACTCATCCTTTGAAAACCAACGTGCGCAAAAGCTGATATTACAACAAGCCATGTATCAAAAGCAGCAAAAGCAGATGACGCACATGCAAAGCTATATTGATCGTTTCCGCTATAAGGCGTCTAAAGCGCGCCAAGCTCAAAGCCGTATTAAAGCGCTTGAGAAGATGGAAAAGGTATTGCCAGCTCAGTTTGATAACCCATTTAGCTTTGAATTTGGAGAGCCGTCCGCGTTGCCTAATCCAATTTTAATGATGGACGAGGTTTATGCTGGTTATGGCGATAACCTGATATTAGAGAAGATTCGACTCAATCTCGTTCCCGGCAGCCGTATCGGCTTACTTGGTCGAAATGGTGCCGGTAAATCTACCTTAATAAAGTTACTGTCTGGCGAGTTAAACGCCAAAGGTGGTGAACTCACCTATTCTCAAGGGGTGAAAATTGGCTATTTTGCTCAGCACCAGTTAGAAACCTTGCATCCAGAAGAAACGCCTTTGCAGCATATGATGCAAATTGCCCCTCAAAAGACGGAGCAAGAGTTACGTAATTACCTTGGTAGCTTTGGTTTTGTTGGTGATAAAGCCTTGGATAAAGTCGCTCCTTTTTCCGGTGGCGAAAAAGCTCGCTTAGTATTGGCACTCATTGTGTGGCAGAAGCCCAACTTACTATTGCTTGATGAACCGACCAACCACTTAGATTTAGATATGCGTCAAGCGCTTACGATGGCACTGCAGACCTTTGAAGGTGCGATGGTTATCGTCAGTCACGACAGGTATTTATTAAGAGCGACTACGGATGATCTCTATCTTGTTCATGATCGTCAAGTTGCGCCATTTGATGGTGACTTACAGGATTACTATAAATGGCTAACAGATCAAAATAAGGCTGAGAAACGAGAAGCTCAGCCAAACGTCAGTACAAAAGAGAACAGCAACAGTGCCGCAGCAAAAAAAGAACAGAAGAGACGTGAAGCTGAGTTAAGAAAACAGACCGCACCATTACGCAAGAAACTGCAACAACTAGAAAAAAAGATGGATAAGCTCTCTGCAGCGTTATCCTCTTCTGAGCAAGAATTATCCGACCCGTCACTGTACCAAGATGAAAATAAAGCTAAACTTAATCAGGTACTGGCGCTTCAAGCTTCTTCAAAATCAGAACTTGAAGAAGTAGAAATGGAATGGATGGATGTTCAGGAAAGTCTTGAGCAGATGGAATAGGATACAAACAATTAATGACAAAACCCGCTTCTTTCTCACTGACTATAGAACGTCTATGGCAATTTAGTTTGCAGTATTACAGTGTCAAAGGAGTTAAAGAAGCGTGTTTATCACTACAGAATAAGCATCACGGTAACGTCAATTTGCTGCTTTCCCTTAAGTGGTTAGATGAGCAAGGCTTCACCTTTAAACAAACTGACTGGCAAACAGTGCAACACTGCCTACACAGCACCGAAAACTTACTTCAGCAATATCGTGAAATGCGTAAAAAAGCCAAAGCGTATCTTCCTAGCTCTCTATATCGTGAATCGCTAGAATTTGAACTACTGCTAGAGAAACAGCAGCAATCAGATCTCGTCGATTGCATCAATGAACTTAATATTTATACCATCAACACCAATGACAGCAGCTCTCTTTCTCTTACGCACGATTACTGTCAGCAACTTAATGCGGAATACCTCTACTCCGCTTTCACTCAGGTTGACTGATCTTTCTTATTTCTCCATCAACAGTGTGTCTCTGTTTTCGGTTGATAAACTACCAAATAAACACCACACACAACGCCGTTAGCGTCCCCATACATTGATTAAACCTTCTCATCGATTTTTCACCTGATAACCAGCGGCCAATAAGCGTTCCGAAGCCAACCCAAATCGAAGAGGTATGCAGTTGAGTTACCCAAAAAATAACCGCGATACATAGGATAGACCACCAATAATTTGCTCCTGTAAGGGAGAATGATCCGATGGCAGTGACCATCATCATCCACGCTTTTGGATTCAAATATTGAAAGAGCGCGGCTTGTAGACATGACATGGGCTTTGCTTGTATTGAGTCATCACTCGTTTTGCTATCCGCCATAGCAATTTTCCACGCAAGATAAAGTAAGTAAGCACTTCCTAGCCATTTCATTATCTCTTGTATGACAGGGTAAGTTTGGAATACCACTCCAAGACCAGAAGCCAGTAATATCACCATGCTCATGAGGCCTAAGCCAATACCAACAAAATGAGGAATGGTCTTTTTGTAGCCAAAATTTGCACCAGAAGCCGTTAACATGACGTTATTGGGTCCTGGAGTTCCTGTCATCACAATGGCGAATAGGGCCACTGAGATAAAAAACTGCCATTCCATAAAGAGTTCTCCCTGAAAATTAAATTGTACCGATACAATTTACAAATATTTATTGATTTTTATACATTACGGTTACAAAATGACCTTAACAATTGCCTAAATAAAGATCAAAGGATTTATTGTCACCATGACAATCATAGATATCACTCTTGTTGATAACGAGTCTTCGCCAAAATATAAGCAGATAGCCGATGCCATCGCCGACAAGATAGAGTCTGGCCAACTGACATCAAATGATAAGTTACCAACTCACCGCGCATTAGCAGATAGTATTGGCGTTACGGTAGGAACGGTGACAAGAGCTTATGCCGAGATAGAGCGTAGAGGTTTGGTTGAAGCACGAGTCGGCGCAGGAACATTTGTTGTTGATAAGCAGAAAGTCTATTGGGCATTTGACCAACAAGATGACAATGGCGAGTGCAATTTCGGATTTAATATCCCACCATTGCTTGATCGTAGTGACATGATCAAAAATGCTTTAGATGCAGTGACCAGTTCGCCACAAGCACTTAACCAGTTTATGTTGTACCAAAAACCGACCGGGATCGATTCCCATCGAGAGATAATTGCAGGCTGGCTAACGAGTAATGGTCTCAATATGAATAGCCAACAGATGCTCTTTACCTCTGGTGCTCAGCATGGGGTACAAATGGTGCTTGATGCCTTTACCAGAGCAGGTGACACCATACTAGTGGAAAAGCTGACCTACCCCGGACTCATTAGCTTAGCTCGACAAAAGCAGCTTTCTATCAAAGGCGTAGAAATGGATCAGGAGGGCATAACGCCGCAAGCCTTAGACTCAGCCTGCCGACAAAACCAAGCACGATTTATTTACCTTACTCCTACGCTGCAAAACCCGACTACCGCAATAATGTCTCTAGAACGACGAAAAGCGATTCTCGATGTATGCAAAAAACACAATTTAATCGTTCTCGAAGATGACGTTAACGGGCTATTGCCAATTGATAGACCTCCTGCTTTAGTTAATTTAGATCCGGAGCAAGTTATTCATATTGGAGCCGTCTCTAAATGTTTGGCTCCCGGTTTGAGAGTAGGATATTTGCACGCGCCAGCAAAACTCTACCAGCCATTAAGTATTGCATTACAAAACCACAGCTGGATGGTTAGTCCATTACTGACAGCTCTTACTTGTGAGCTTGTTCAATCAAAACAGTATGATTTAATCGTCAATGAAATTCGCAAAGAGATGGCAGAGCGACTCGCATTAGCTCTTGAATACTTAAGCGAGTTTTCTCCGCGTTTTCAAACCAGTTGTTATCATATGTGGCTAACTTTACCAGAACAGTGGCGACTGACGGACTTTGTCACTCAAGCTAAACGCTGTGGGGTGATCGTAAAATCAGCAGAACTGTTCACTCCCCCTGCCGCTGCCATCGTTCCAGCAGTTCGGCTTGCGCTAAGTTCTCCAATAAATCAGCAGCAAATGAAAATAGGTCTTGTTAAACTACAAGAATTATTACAATCGCCACCGATTAGTGACTTCGATTTATGACCCAATTTAACCCAGTTATCGGCCTGAGCAACCCTCATATACAGACGATATTGCCAAGATTTATTCGAAAAAAACCACTTTTTCAAGCTAAGTGGCAAAGTATAGAGACCGACGATGGTGACTTTTTAGATCTAGCATGGAGCGAAGATTGGCAAAGCCAGCAAGCAAAGGATAAGCCTATTTTTGTTCTTTTCCATGGCTTAGAGGGTAGCTTTCATAGCCCTTACGCTAACGGCTTAATGAATGCATTTGCACAGTCTGGCTGGTTGTCGGTCATGATGCATTTCCGTGGCTGTAGCGGCAGGCCTAATAGGTTAGCAAGAGCTTACCACTCCGGAGAAGTTGAAGATGCGCGTTTTTTTCTCACTCATCTCAATACCCTATTCCCTCACCAGATTAAAGTAGCTACAGGCATTTCACTGGGCGGAAATATGTTGGTGAACTATCTCGCTAAATATCAGCATCAGCCCCTGCTTTCCGCGGCGACTGTCGTCTCTGCACCACTCGATCTAGCAGCATGCTCACAACGAATTGAACAGGGGTTCTCCAAGGTATATCGAAATTACCTACTCAGTTCGTTGAAAGCAAACGCCATTCAAAAACAGCACAAACTGCATCACGCCATTGGCATTACCACAAAAAACATCCAAGCAATAAAAACCTTGTATGATTTCGATGATAAACTTACTGCACCACTGCATGGTTTTAGCGATGCTAATGACTATTATCAACGCTGTTCTGGTATCAAGGTGCTCAACAATACGGCGATCCCCTTACAGGTAATTCACGCAAAAGACGACCCATTTATGACCGAGAAGGTCATTCCTGACTTCAAATTAAACAGTAATATTCATTACCGATTATGTCAGCATGGTGGTCATGTTGGGTTTATGACCGGCACAATTAACAAACCAAGCTTTTGGTTGGAAGATTACCTGCCACACTATTATCAGCATTACTTACAAGAAGAGAGATCATGATTGTTCCATGGCAACAAATAGCTCCTGAAACATTGGAAAACTTAATCAAAGAGTTCGTCTTAAGAGAAGGAACGGACTACGGTACTGAAGAAGCGACGTTGGAAGATAAAATTCAGCAAGTACATCTTTTACTACAACAAGGTGAAG
The DNA here is from genome assembly GCF_013114595.1 of Vibrio sp. 99-8-1. Taxonomy (GTDB): domain Bacteria; phylum Pseudomonadota; class Gammaproteobacteria; order Enterobacterales; family Vibrionaceae; genus Vibrio. The sequence goes on from NZ_VTXE01000012.1 coordinate 18,050, forward strand.
CCGTTGTACTTTTCTCTGAACTTCACGAAAGTGTGGATATAAAACTAAAGCGTGAACTATGATTGTTTATTGTTCGACTTTAATGCCATAGACTAAAATAGAATCAGATCTTCATAACGACAAGGAATGTCATGTCAGCAAAACACCCAATTATCGCAGTAACAGGTTCTTCAGGAGCTGGTACTACAACCACATCTGAAGCTTTTCGTAAGATGTTCAGTATGATGGATATCAAACCAGCTTGGGTTGAAGGTGACAGCTTTCATCGCTTTACACGACCAGAAATGGATATAGAGATCCGTAAAGCCAGAGAGCAAGGTAAACACATCAGTTACTTTGGGGCTGAAGCGAATGACTTTCCAGCCCTAGAAAAATTTTTCAGAAAGTATGGTGACGAAGGTGTCGGTCAGGTTAGGCGCTATTTACACTCATTTGATGAGGCGGTCCCTTACAATCAAATGCCAGGCACCTTTACTCCATGGCAAGATCTACCAGAAAAGAGCAACGTATTGTTTTATGAAGGCCTACATGGGGGAGTAGTCGATGGTGACACTAACGTTTCTCAGCATGTTGATCTGCTCATCGGTATGGTGCCCATAGTTAACTTAGAATGGATTCAAAAATTTGTCCGAGACACTCGTGATAGAGGCCATTCACGCGAAGCCGTTACCGATTCCATCGTTCGCTCAATGGATGATTACTTAAATTACATCACACCTCAGTTTTCCCGTACCCATATCAACTTTCAGCGCGTACCAACCGTTGATACCTCAAACCCATTAAACGCGAAAGGTATCCCTAGTCTTGATGAGAGTTTTGTGGTGATTCGATTGCGTGGAATGAAAAATGTCGACTTTCCATACCTGTTAGCAATGATTGATGGCTCATTTATGTCAAGGCATAACACCTTAGTTATCCCCGGAGGAAAGATGAGCTTTGCAATGGAACTAATCATTAGACCGATATTGCAACAGCTAATTGAAACCGGCAAAATCGGTTAATTATTGTACAAACTTTTAGTTTACTTTTAATACCGTGATCATGTGCACATTTTTGCGTAACATATCACAAATTCAGGGCGATCAAAATCAAGAAATCGTCTGCAAAAAAGGATACTATTCTTAACCGATAGATAAAGAAGTAGCTTGCAGCTTCGAATAATTAAACCTATGCTAACCGCAAAGTTTATTGACGAGGCAGCAAAGGAACGCTGCTGAACAGACCCTGCATAAAATAGTGAGATAATTATGGTTCTAGGTAAACCTCAAACCGATCCAACTTTAGAATGGTTTCTTTCACACTGTCATATTCATAAATATCCATCCAAAAGTACGCTGATTCACGCTGGTGAAAAAGCGGAAACTTTATATTACATAGTGAAAGGCTCCGTAGCTGTGCTTATCAAGGATGAAGAAGGAAAGGAGATGATTCTTTCTTACCTAAATCAAGGTGACTTCATCGGTGAACTAAGCTTATTTGCAGAAGAGCAAGATCGTACCGCTTGGGTACGTGCGAAATCCCCTTGCGAAGTTGCGGAAATCTCTTTTAAGAAATTCCGTCAGCTGATCCAAGTAAACCCAGACATTTTAATGCGTCTTTCTGCTCAAATGGCTAACCGTCTTCAGGTTACAAGCCAAAAAGTAGGTGACCTTGCATTCCTAGATGTAACAGGACGTATTGCGCAAACACTTTTGAACCTTGCCAAGCAACCTGATGCAATGACCCATCCAGACGGCATGCAAATTAAGATCACTCGTCAAGAGATTGGTCAAATTGTTGGCTGTTCTCGTGAAACAGTAGGTCGAATCCTGAAGATGCTAGAAGAGCAAAACCTAATTTCTGCGCATGGTAAAACTATTGTGGTTTACGGCACGCGCTAGATATTAATAATCTAAGCACAACACCAAAAACGCAGCATTATTGCTGCGTTTTTTTATGGCATCTCTTTCTCTCTGTATCCATCACAAATTTCTTTTCCATTTTTAATCACCAATCTAGAATCCAGCGAATAGATAGTTAACAGCAACAGTAAACTCATTTTTGGCTGATCTATTTGCAGTAACAATCTTCCCTGCATAAACCAGACACGACAGTCTAGACAGATTGAAAAACCATACAGGCTATTGATTTATAAAAATAATTACCTTTAGATCGATCAACAAACAACTTTACAATCAAATTATTTGATAATCAATAAACCTCATTTTTAGCAAAAAAGTAAACCATGATTAATAACAACGCAGCTGAGAAATCAGTATTCCCCGCATAAAAAAACCGAAGCCAAAGCTTCGGTTTTTTGTTCACAATATTACTGTCAGCGGTAAACCGCTATCAATAACTCTTGGCTTACATCATGCCTGGCATGCCGCCCATACCACCCATGCCGCCCATATCAGGCATTGCTGGAGCATCTTTAGCTGGCATATCAGAAACCATAGCTTCAGTCGTAATCATTAGACCTGCTACCGATGCAGCAAACTGAAGTGCGCTACGAGTTACTTTTGTTGGGTCAAGGATACCCATTGCAATCATATCGCCGTATTCACCTGTTGCAGCGTTGTAACCGTCGCTACCTTCACGTGCTTTAACGTTGTTTGCAACTACTGACTCTTCGTCACCTGCGTTAGCAACGATTTGACGTAGTGGCGCTTCCATTGCACGTAGAGCAACGCGAATACCTACGTTTTGCTCTTCGTTTGCACCTTCAAGGCCAACAACTTTAGACGCTGCGCGGATAAGTGCAACACCACCACCGGCAACAACACCTTCTTCTACTGCTGCACGAGTTGCGTGTAGAGCATCTTCAACGCGATCTTTCTTCTCTTTCATCTCAACTTCAGTCGCCGCACCTACTTTGATAACCGCAACACCACCAGCAAGTTTTGCAACACGCTCTTGTAGTTTTTCTTTATCGTAGTCAGATGTCGCTTCTTCAACTTGTTGACGAATTTGAGCAACACGGCCGTTGATCATCTCTTCTTCACCAAGACCATCAATGATAGTTGTGTTCTCTTTAGTGATTGTCACACGCTTAGCTTGACCTAGATCTTCAAGCGTTACTTTTTCAAGCTCAAGACCAATCTCTTCAGAGATAACCGTACCAGAAGTTAGTACCGCGATATCTTGTAGCATTGCTTTACGACGGTCACCAAAACCAGGGGCTTTAACAGCCGCTGCTTTCACGATGCCACGCATGTTGTTCACCACCAATGTAGCTAGAGCTTCACCTTCAACATCTTCGGCAATAATTAGAAGAGGACGAGAGGCTTTTGCCACTGCTTCCAGAGTAGGAAGAAGTTCACGAATGTTAGAAACTTTCTTATCAATAAGTAGAATAAATGGGCTTTCAAGTTCTACCGCACCAGCTTCTTGATTAGTGATGAAGTATGGAGATAGGTAACCACGGTCAAACTGCATACCTTCAACAACGTCTAGTTCATCATGAAGAGCTTGGCCTTCTTCAACAGTGATAACACCGTCACGACCTACTTTTTCCATCGCTTCTGCAATGATGTTACCCACAGTCTCATCAGAGTTAGCAGAGATAGTACCTACTTGAGCAATAGCTTTAGTATCAGTACAAGGAACAGATAGTGTTTTAAGCTCTTCAACAGCAGCGATTACCGCTTTGTCGATACCGCGCTTAAGATCCATTGGGTTCATGCCCGCTGCAACGGCTTTTAGGCCTTCAGCAATAATGGATTGTGCAAGTACTGTTGCAGTCGTTGTTCCGTCACCAGCAGCATCATTAGCTTGTGAAGCAACTTCTTTAACCATTTGTGCACCCATGTTTTGAAACTTGTCTTCAAGTTCAATTTCACGAGCAACAGAAACACCATCTTTAGTAATGGTTGGAGCACCAAATGATTTATCTAGAACAACATTACGTCCTTTAGGACCTAGCGTTACTTTTACAGCATCAGCAAGAACATTAACGCCTTCAAGCATTTTTACTCGTGCGTCATTACCAAATTTTACATCTTTAGCAGCCATTTTGATTTCCTTTCCTAAAATCTATTTTTACTTTAATTTGTCGTTTAAGAGTGAATGTCTTAACGCTTACTTCTATTCAACGATAGCCATGATGTCATTTTCAGACATAACAAGAACTTCTTTACCATCAATCTTTTCAGTTTTCGTACCGTAACCTTCAGCAAAGATAACTACGTCACCCACTTTAACGTCTAGTGGCATAACAGAGCCGTTTTCTAGAATACGACCTTTGCCAACAGCAACTACCGTACCGCGAGTGGATTTTTCAGCTGCAGAGCCAGTTAACACGATGCCACCAGCAGATTTAGATTCAACTTCTTGGCGCTCAACGATTACACGGTCATGTAAAGGACGAATATTCATCTGTATTCTCTCCTGATATTGTTTATTTAATGAAAGTGCTGATTAATCAGCTTGTGACAGAGATGTGGGGGCGCAAATATATTTACCAAGGGCAGAGCCGCTTTTTTTTTGTGAAAGGAATCTCCTTTTTTGCCTTATCTTATCGATTGACTGCATTGCCTAAGTAAAAGCAGTGGTTCAGAATAAAAACATCTCTATCAGGCGAAGATAAATATGGCTTGTAATATCTGTAATGGTAATCATTGGTTCTGGCAAAAAATAGGCCGCTGCAAGCGATGTATGGATCAGCTCACTACTCTGTCGGTATTATGTTGGGTGGTGTGGTGGTTTACCTGCAAAGAGAACCCCAGTAGCGTGGAATCTATAGCTCTAATCTTTGCGGGTTTCGCTTTTAATGGTTTGTTGTTTTTGCATTTGTGGTTCCGTTTCGTCATCTTTCCGATGCGAAAACGAAATAAGAAGTGAGCCACTAACGGCTCACTTCTGTCGGTGCTTAATAAATAGATTTCTCTACTTAGCCAAGCTCAACGCTTCATTCATCACATGGTAAATGTAATTTTGTTCGATGACACCTTGGAATAAATAGGCTTGCGGGCCTCGAGCAAAGATCGCAACATCTTCACCAGAGTGAGTTTCAGATGACAACTTAATTAAAGATTGCTGCTTGTAATCCAATTGAGTCACCTGCTGCTGAGTCAAATCTGTACGAGCTCCATCCACTGCACCGGGTCCGTTTCCATAGGTTAACGTAGTGTATTTTTTACCTTGCTTATCGACACTGTACTTACCTTTAGACTTAGATAATCCCAAAATATTGTTACCACGCTGAGAATAACCGTTCATAACTAAAGTGTGAGCATGGTCTGCCGTAGCAATGATTAAGGTGTCTTCTAAGTTAGTGTTCTCTAGTGCCACTTTAATTGCGTCATCAAAAGCGATGGTATCCGCAAGTGCTCGCTTAGCGTTACCGTCATGGTGAGCATGATCAATCCTTCCGGCTTCCACCATCAACACATAACCTTCTTTATTCTTTGATAAGATCTCAATAGCTTTTGCGGTCATTTCAGCTAGAGAAGGTTCACCGTCACGTCGATCTTCTTCGTACTTCATATGACTACTTTCAAACAGACCCAATACGCGAGAGGTGTCGCTACCTAATTGATCAAACTGAGCTTTGTTATAGACATACTCGCCTTCCGGATAACGAGACTGCCAATCAGCAATAAGGTTTTTGCCATCTTTACGTTTGCCCTTTTTACCTTCAGGATCAATCATATCGTTTGGAATAAACTCGCGTCGTCCACCGCCCAATGCAACCTGAATGCCATCACCCTTATCAAACTGGATAAACTGGCTGGCAATATCTTGGCAGCCCTGATTTTTAGCAATATTTGGCACATCATGTTCCCAGTTACGATCAGCGCTATGAGCGTAGGTAACCGCAGGAGTAGCATGAGTTAATCTTGCCGTAGAAACAACACCCACAGACATTCCGCGCTCGGCGGCCATTTCCCATGCGCTGGTCGCTTCATTACCTAATGCCGTGTTACAGAAGCCACGTTGAACATTATCATTCACATTCAGCGTACCCGCTTTAGTTTTTACACCAGTCACCATTGCAGAGGCTGTACCAGCTGAGTCAGGAATCTGCATATCCGTATTGTAGGTTTTCACCAAAGCGGCATGAGGAAGGCTTTCCATAGACAAATTATACTCTTCACCCATCATCCCTCGACGTTGACCTTCAAAGATACGCGCCGCCGTTATGGTGCCGACACTTAAACCATCGCCAATAAACAGAATGACATTCTTAGCAGGTTTATCGATGGCTTTTGTCGCTTTGGCTTTTTCAATATTGCTCTCGGCTTGGCTATACCAAGCATCATTTTTTTGCGGTACCTCAACAGAATGGCTGCTACCTGTACCACTATTACTGCATGCAGATAGTGACAATACAATGCCACCCATAACAAGGGATAAATGACTTCCTTTCACTGATATTCTCCAAATTAATTATGTTGTTATGAACAGCAGAGAGACTAGATGGGGAATGATGAATTTAAATATCAGTTTCATTAAAGTTCGTTGAATAATTTATGAAGCAGAGATGACGAGAAAGAAATTGAAACGGTAAAGTCACAGATAGGCCAGAAAGAAAAAAGCCCCTAAACCAATATTGGTTAGGGGCCTTCTTAGATTCATCTAAGAAAAAGCAGTGGTACTAATTAAGACCGCCTTCCTTAGAAAATGTTCCCAAAAAGATCATCAAATTTTAATAAAATTTAAGAATTTACTAATGTACTTAAAAATCAATTAATTACGCAACACTTGAACGAGCAATTAAACGATCCGATAGTTCGATCTCCACCGCCACTTCATCGCATGCGTGGATCCTTGGGCACTGTTCACAATCTTTTAGTACTTTTTCTGGTAACAAACTCTTTGATGTCGCAATAAAGTTCTGGCGAATGAAAAACTCTGGCGTTCGCGTTAATACAAACACTTTTTCTATCGCCATCTGCTTGGCTTTTTCAATCACATATTGAACGATGGTCGCACCGTGATCGTGCCATCCTGCTTCAATACTCAATGAGCGTATCTCAGCCAAACCCGAATCATACACGTACAAGGATGCACAACCGATAACCGTACCCTGATGTTCTAGAACCGCAAACGAGCCAATGCTTCTATTTAGTTCACTACGAGAGATGGGTAAATTCTCACCAATACTTGCACCGTAAGTCACCATGCTCTCTAGTACATCAATATCCGTTAAACGTGCGCCCCTTACTTTAACACCGGAGGTATCGCGCTTACTTAATCGTTGCTGAGCCTGAGATACCGCATATTGAACTTGTTTTGGTGATACCCCGCCCAAGGCAGAACGTTTCTCAAGACAAGATTCAATGGTTAAAATGCTATAAACATCTTGTTCGATGCTAGCAGAAAATGTTTGTAACTCTTCAAGAGTCAGCTCTTCTAATGCACAACCTTTCTCTATCGCTCCAACTACCGCCACTCCAACAATATGGTGCGCTTCACGGAATGGAATGCCTTTCGCGACAAGGTAATCTGCTAATTCGGTAGCATTGGCATAGCCTTGTTTAGCCGCTTCCAAGGTACGCTCTTTATTAACATTCAAACCTTCAAAGCAGAGTACCGCCATTTCAATGCAGTCGTTCCATGTATCTAGTGCATCAAATAAGCCTTCTTTATCCTCTTGCATATCTTTGTTATACGCTAAAGGTAACGCTTTAACCGTCATCATCATCGCTGACATTGCACCGTATACTCGACCACATTTACCACGGATCAACTCAAGTGCATCAGGGTTTTTCTTTTGTGGCATCAGAGATGAACCTGATGTCACCGTATCTGCCAGCTCAATAAAGTTGGACTCACCTGAGTTATAAAAAATCATATCTTCAGCCAGACGAGACAAGTGCAACATAGAAATTGAAGCAATGGACATTAACTCCATGACATGGTCGCGATCCGATACAGAATCTAAACTGTTACGGGTTGCTCGGTGAAAGCCCAAATCTTTAGCCAGCTCTTCACGATCCATTGGATATGCGGTTCCCGCTAATGCTCCTGAACCCAAAGGACAGGTATCAAGACGATGAATAGCATCACCTAAACGAGAGTGGTCACGTTCAAACATCTCGACATAGGCTAAACACCAGTGAGCAAAAGTCACGGGTTGAGCACGTTGCAAATGCGTATATCCCGGCAGTACCGTATCTTGATGCATTGCCGCCACTTCAACCAAGTGGTTTTGTAATCGGTCTAACGCAATAAGAAGTTGTTGCCCCTGTTGACGACACCAAAGTTTTAAATCTGTGGCGACTTGGTCATTACGAGAACGGCCAGTATGGAGCTTCTTACCTAAGTCCCCTACTTTTCCAATTAGCTTCTGTTCGACCCAGCTATGAATATCTTCGGCATCCGACTGTAAAATCTGACGAGGATCTTGCTGCACTTCACCATGAAGTTCATTAAGCGCAGACTCTAATGTCTGCTGCTCTTGCTCAGACAGTACATTGACTGACAATAATGCTTTTGACCACGCAATTGAGCCAACAATGTCTTGCTCAGCCAATCGGTAATCAAAGCGCAATGAATCATTGAATTCTTTAAACCGAGTATCTGCTGCTTGGGTAAATCTTCCGCCCCATAATGCCATTGTTTATCTCCTGCTCGCTTTCCGCGTGTTCTTTAATTATGTCTTTTATCTGATAGACGCCGTGCCTATAGGCACGGCGGCCAATACTGAATGGTTACTTTTGAGTGTTTAGAGTACGAATTCGACTAGCTAACGAGTAAAGACGGATAAATCCAGCGGCATGACTTTGGTCATACACATCATCTTCACCAAATGTTGCAAAACGCTCACAGTATAAACTGTTATTAGAACGTTTTTGAGTCGCTGTTGCATGACCTTTATAAAGCTTAATCACCACCTCACCGTTAACATCTTGCGCCAGTTCTTCTGTTGCAGCAAGAATAGACTTACACAAAGGCGTAAACCAACGGCCATCATAAATTAGGTGTGCGGCTTTGATTCCAAGTTCTTCACGGAACTCATAAGAGCTTTTATCCAAAACAAGCTGCTCTACAGAACGCAACGCTTCCATCATTATGGTGCCACCGGGAGTTTCGTAACAACCACGAGATTTCATCCCTACTAGACGGTTTTCAACGATATCAATACGACCAATACCGTGTTTCGCACCCTTTTCATTTAGGTACATTAAAGTGTTGTATGGTGTCATTGCTTCACCATCCACTTCTACAATTTCACCTTTCTCTACTTTAATAGAGACATATTCCGCTTCATTTGGCGCTTGCTCAGGACTGTTTGTCCATGCCCAGCAATCGTCATTAGGAGCATTCCATGTCTCTTCAAGTACGCCACCCTCAGTGGAGATGTGCCAAGCATTGGCATCACGCGAATAAATTTTAGTTAAAGAAGCAGAACAAGGAATATTACGCTCAGCCAGATAGTCTAAACACTCTTCACGGCTGACTAAGTCCCACTCACGCCAAGGAGCAATAACATGCAAATCAGGGGCAAGCGCTGCGAAAGCACTCTCAAAACGTACCTGATCATTTCCTTTACCTGTACAACCATGAGCTAGCGCATCTGCATTCACTTTACGAGCACATTCCACTTGCGCTTTGGCGATAATTGGACGCGCCATAGAGGTACCAAGAAGGTATTTACCTTCGTACACAGCACCGGTTTTCAATGATGGGTAGATATAATCCGCCACCATTTGCTCTTTTAAATCCGCGATATACACTTCAGATGCACCAGAAGCGATAGCTTTCTCTTCGACACCTTCAAGTTCTTCATCACCTTGGCCAACATCGGCAACAAAAGCGACAACTTCACAATCATAATTCTCTTTAAGCCACGGAATGATTACTGATGTATCTAGACCGCCGGAATAGGCTACGACTACTTTATTTACTTTAACTTGACTCATTTTTCTCTCCTAATCCCGTTACTGCACTGGCGGTCAGTTACTCGGGTTATAAATCCATTTATCTATTTAATATCCAATTTGCTTATACAAATCTGTTTACTGAGGTAAGAACTGGGTACCAATGCTCTTACCTGAAAATAATTCGGTTAATTTTTCAGGGTAGCGCCATGTTGCCACTTCAATCGGCCTACCTAGTTCATTGGCCGCCTGTAAAGCAGCCTGAACTTTCACTATCATGCCGTCTGTAATCACTTTCCCTTGAATCAAGCTATCTGCTTCGCTTTGGCTTAAGTTAGCAAGTAAGTGGCCTTTTCCATCCAATACACCGCTAACATCAGATAGCAGCACTAACTCTGCATCCAAAGAGCCAGCAACGGCTACCGCTGCTTGATCGGCATTTACGTTCATCATCTGGCCCTTATCAGTCAAACCGATAGAGCTGATGATAGGCACTGAACCTAGGTTCAAAATAGCCTGAACCATGGCAGAATTTCCGGGTGTTGCTTTACCCACTGCACCGAGCTCTTCATCAAGTTGCTCAACCTTACATAGGCCGCCGTCAGCTAGGCATAAACCAACCGCGTTCAAACCGTTTTTTATCGCTTCGCCTTGTAATAACTTATTGGCGGTTCCTGCCAGCGCTCCCGCGATTTCTGGAATTTGCTCATAAGGTGTAACACGTAGGCCATTTTTCTTTACGGTATCCAGTTGTAGCTTCTTCATCAGCTCATCAACCAAATATCCACCACCATGTACAATCACTAGGTCGCGCTCGGCTTGTCGTTGGTACTCTTTAATGGCGTGAAAAAGCTTTCCAAGGGTGTCCGTGCTCGAAAGTGCAGCGCCGCCCAACTTAATCACTAATGGTTTTAGTTTTTTGGTCATTTTCATTCTCACAAAAGTGAAGTAAGCGGCATAAAGCCGTTACGAAGGTTTAAACACTGCATCGCATGACTCGATGCACCCTTTAAAAGATTGTCTATTGCTGATACTACGATGATGTGCTCACCTTGGACCTTCCAGCCGATGTCGCAGTAAGGTGTGCTCTCTACATCTTGTATCGCAGGTAATTGTTGATATTTCACCCGAACAGCAGGTTGATTCTTATAGGCTTTATCGAAAGCATTATTAACGTCAGCTTCCGACACCCCATTGGCCAACTTCATTGTAATCGTGGCCAAAATGCCTCTTTTGAAATTACCAAGGTGGGGAGTAAATATGACGTCACAACCAAGGTGATTAGCTATCTCAGGTTGATGACGATGGGTAAACAGTCCGTATGGTTGTAAACTCACTTCGCAAAAACTGTTTACCATGCTGGCTTTACGGCCTGCGCCTGACACGCCACTAACTGCATTGATGACAGGCCACTGGTTTAGATCGAGAAAATTCATTTCAACAAGTGGTTTGATGGCCAGTTGGGACGCAGTGGGATAGCAACCGGCAACAGCGATAAGATCAGACTGCTTGATCTGCTCTTCATTCCACTCAGCTAATCCATAAACCGCTTTATCCAACAAATCTGAATGTTTATGCTCAAAACCGTAATAGTCTTGATAAAAATCACTGTGATTCACACGATAGGCACCCGATAGATCAAATACCTGACACCCTTCCGCCAAGAAGACCGGGGCAAGATCATGGCTCACTTCATGTGCAGTAGCTAAGAAAACCACATCAGACGATTTAGCAACAGAATGAACATCAGTAAGTGCTTTGACAGGCATATCCACAACGCCAGCAAGCTTATTGTGTAAGCTCCCGACAGATTTATCTGCGTCTATACTATTGGCGGAAACATACAAACCTGTTAGCTTGAGCTCAGGGTGTTTTGTTACTAAAAGAGCGAGTTCTGCTCCTGTATAACCGCTAGCGCCGATAATTGTGGTTTTTAACATCTCATAACACTCATAAAATTAGAAAAATAAGCAAAGTCTAAAATGACTATTAATACCTAAAAAGCATCATTATCCGGTTTTTTATTCATAAATAATGATTTAATATGCTTTGTATCGTCTTATCGGTTATCTGTCAATAGGGGAAGTGAAGATAATATGAAAATACCTAAGTTTACTGATGTCTATAGAGGGCTCATTTCTACCTCATCAATTAGCTCTACAGACCCTAGCTGGGATGAAGGAAACAGCAAAGTTATCGAACTTTTAGCCAATTGGCTTAAGGACTTAGATTTCGATGTTGAAGTAGAAAAGGTGGCAAAAGGCAAATTTAACTTACTTGCTAAACGAGGAAGCGGTGATGGCGGGCTACTTTTAGCAGGCCATACTGACACTGTTCCATTTGATCAAGGACGTTGGAATTTTGATCCTCATGCTCTCACCGAATCAAATAACCGCTTTTATGGGTTAGGCACTGCAGATATGAAGGGCTTTTTTGCTTTTATTATTGAAGCTGTAAAAAAAGTGGATTGGAAAACGCAAACAAAACCTGTTTATATTCTTGCCACCTGTGATGAGGAGACCACCATGCTAGGTGCTCGTCATTTTACAGAGCAGACAACAATACAACCGGACTACTGCATTATTGGTGAGCCAACTAGCTTGGTACCAATTCGCGGACATAAAGGGCACGTCGCCAATGCGATTCGGGTAACAGGCAAATCAGGCCACTCCTCAGATCCTTCCCTTGGCGTCAATGCTATTGAGATCATGCATGAGATACTGTTTTCGTTAATGCAGCTTAGAGATAAGCTAGTGAAAGAGTACCATCATCCAGGGTTTGCTATTCCATCCCCTACTCTTAATCTTGGTCATATTCATGGCGGAGATAGCGCTAACCGCATCTGTGGCTGTTGTGAACTTCATTATGATGTTCGACCGTTACCGGGAATTAGCCTAGATGGTTTGGATAATATGTTACGAGGTGCGTTAAAAGAGTTAGAAAGCAAATGGCCAGATAGAATCACCATTACTCCGCTTCATGAGCCTATTCCCGGCTATGAGTGCTCAGACAGCCCATTAATAACCGGAATGGAGAACATATGCGGAGTTGACTCAGAAACCGTCAACTACTGTACGGAAGCTCCATTTTTACAGCAGCTCTGTCCCACTCTTGTTCTCGGTCCAGGCTCAATAGATCAAGCCCACCAGCCTGATGAGTTTTTAGCTTTTGAGTATATTGAACCAACAACCAATATCCTCGCAAAAGCGATTAGGCAGTACTGTTTTTAACCTTAATCATCTGAAACTGTAATAATATCACTGCTTTTCTCCATATCTCACGAGTGATTCTGAAATTTTATTTCAGAATCACTTTATGAAAACGATTAACAAATGACCATAATCAAATAAAGTGAATTAAAACCATTATGAGATGCGCTTTATTTGACTCAGTAGGCAGAAATTAGCTAGATTGTTTAGATATCAAGGACAAGACACTGTAATTTAATTACCAGGCAGGAATAGAATGAACGAACAATACTCTGCTTTAAAAGGCAATGTGCGTATGTTGGGCCAACTACTTGGCACAACCATTAAAAATGCACATGGCGATGAGATGCTGCAACAAGTTGAGCGTATTCGCCAACTCTCTAAGTCAGCAGAACGCGATAATGACACCCAAGCACGAGATGCTTTAATCAAAGAGATTTCAGCATTAACAGACGAACAGTTAAACCCTGTTGCCCGTGCGTTTAATCAGTTCCTCAACTTAACCAATATCGCTGAGCAATATCACACCATTTCAAGACATTGCGACGCCAATGTTTGTGAACCAGACGCGATCAACTCGCTGTTTTCTAAGCTGACTGAAAATAAAATCAGCAAACTGGATGCCGCCCAGTCAATAAAAGATCTAAATATTGAACTGGTACTGACTGCTCATCCGACGGAAATTGCCCGTCGTACCATGATCAATAAGCTGGTGAAGATAAATCGCTGTTTATCTCAATTGGAGCTTACTGATCTATCCAGTAAAGAGCGTCGTAACAATGAACGTCGTTTAGAACAGTTGATTGCTCAATCTTGGCATTCAGATGATATGAGAAAGCAACGCCCTTCTCCATTAGATGAAGCTAAATGGGGTTTTGCCGTGGTAGAAAACTCACTATGGCAAGCGGTGCCTGACTTTCTAAGAGAGTTAAACCACAAAGTCACTGAATATTTAGGTGAAGGACTCCCTATTGATGCGCGTCCGGTGCACTTTTCATCATGGATGGGAGGCGATCGCGACGGTAACCCGTTTGTAACCCACACCATCACTCACGAAGTATTGCATTTATCTCGTTGGAAAGCGGCGGATCTCTACCTTAATGACATTCAAGAGTTAGTCAGTGAACTGTCGATGATCGACTGCACCGATGAACTGCGTGAACTTGCTGGTGATGCTCACGAACCTTATAGAGCAATTTTAAAAGAGATTCGAACTCAGCTAATCGACACACTGGAAGTGTTAGATGCCAAGATCAACGGCACTGAAGTTCCAAACAAAGCGATTATTACTCACATAGATCAGCTTTGGGTTCCTCTCTACGCGTGTTACCAATCGCTACATCAATGCGGAATGGGCGTCATTGCTGATGGCTCACTGTTAGATACACTTCGCAGAGTTAAAGCATTTGGCATCCACCTTGTTCGCTTAGATATTCGACAAGAAAGTACTCGCCACTCAGACGTATTATCAGAGCTCACTCGATACTTGGGTATTGGCGACTACAACCAGTGGAGCGAGAACGACAAGATATCCTTCCTTGTTAATGAACTAAGCTCAAAACGTCCACTTTTACCTCGTGACTGGCAGCCTTCAGAACCGGTTCAGGAGGTTTTGGACACCTGTAGGACGATTGCAGGTCAATCTCGCGATGCATTTGGTTCATATGTCATATCCATGGCAAAAACAGCCTCTGATGTATTAGCGGTCCATCTGCTATTACGAGAGTCTGGTTGTCAGTTCCGCATGGATGTTTGCCCACTGTTTGAAACCTTAGATGATCTCAATCACTCAGAAACCGTGATTAAGCAGCTACTCAGTATCGACTGGTATCGTGGCTTTATTCAGGGGCATCAAATGGTGATGATTGGTTACTCTGACTCAGCTAAAGACGCCGGCGTTATGTCTGCTGGTTGGGCGCAGTACAGTGCGATGGACGCATTAGTTGAAGTGTGCGAACAAGAAGGTATTGAACTCACTCTTTTCCACGGCCGTGGAGGAACGATTGGTCGAGGAGGGGCGCCAGCACATGCCGCACTACTGTCTCAACCACCGAAGAGCTTAAAAGGTGGCCTTCGCGTTACTGAGCAAGGAGAAATGATTCGCTTCAAACTTGGTTTACCTGATGTCGCCGTAAATAGCTTTAATCTCTACGCCAGTGCAATACTTGAAGCAAATTTACTACCACCACCTCAGCCAAAGCAGGAATGGCGTGACCTGATGGACGTGCTGTCAGAAGTCTCTTGTGAGTCATACCGAAAAGTAGTACGAGGAGAACCGGACTTTGTTCCTTACTTCCGAGCAACCACTCCGGAGCAAGAACTCGGCAAACTACCACTTGGCTCTCGTCCATCAAAACGAAACCCAAATGGTGGGGTAGAGAGCTTAAGAGCGATTCCATGGATCTTCTCTTGGAGTCAAAACCGCTTAGTTCTGCCAGCTTGGCTTGGTGCCGGTGAATCCATTCAGTACTCTATCGATAAAGGGCATCAAAACCTATTGGAAGAGATGTGTCGTGAATGGCCATTTTTCTCTACCCGCTTAGGTATGCTAGAGATGGTTTACTCGAAATCCAATATTGAGATTTCTCGTTATTATGATCAGAGATTAACTGACAAGTCATTGTGGCGCTTAGGCGATCAATTAAGAGCGCAGCTACAAAGTGATATTAAAACGGTATTGAATGTCGAGAACAACGAGAACTTAATGCAAAGTAACCCTTGGGGACTTGAGTCTATTCGCCTTCGTAATATCTATGTACTGCCGATGAACATTCTGCAAGCAGAGCTATTATATAGAACTCGTCAAACAGAGAACCCATCACCGGAACTCGAAGAAGCACTAATGGTAACCATTGCAGGCATTGCCGCTGGCATGCGTAATACCGGTTAAGCTGAATCGATAACCGTTAAACGGGCAAAGCTAAATAATCTGTTTTTTAGCTTTGCCCTCTCCACCAATACCCACCAGTGTGACTCGATAAATAGACGTTCACAGTGGCAACTCTTGCTTTATTCAAAACAGAAATTTCTCTTATTGAGAGGTTTGTCAGCTTTTCAAGCAAAATGCGCTCACCGAATATTCCTTGGTGCATATTTAATGGTATGCTTATGCCCCTCTGTGCCGCCATATATACTATACTAAATTCATAAAGGCACAGATTAGAAAGAGATTCACTCTTTCAATTCCTAGGTGATTAACGGCAAATGTGAAGGTGATATGACCATTCAAGTTAATTTGAGTGGACTAGTTTAAACTGCAATTATATTCGTGACATAGAAGCACAAACGCAGTTAAACAATAAATTTACAATTTACTTTTTAATTGGATTTAAGACATGTCATTACCACACGTAATCTTAACCGTTCTAAGCACTCGTGATGCTACCGGATACGACATAACAAAAGAGTTTTCATATAGCATCGGATACTTCTGGCGAGCAAGCCACCAGCAAGTATATAGAGAGCTAAATAAAATGGCTCAAAATGCACTCGTCACATGTGTACTTCAACCTCAAGAAGGAAAACCAGATCGTAAGGTTTATTCCATTACTGATGAAGGTCGAAAAGCATTAGGCGAATGGTTTGAGCAGCCAACAATTCAACCCACTGTTCGAGATGAGTTTAGTGCTAAGTTAATGGCTTGTGCTATTGAACCAAGCGCGACATTCGAAGAACAAGTATCAGCATTGATTGAAGAATCAAAGCAGTTAATCAAGCACTATAACGAGATTGAAGCTGAGCAATATGCAAATCCTGCTAGCTTAGATAAGTCTGCTCGTTTAGAAAGATTAACACTTCGTCGTAACCTATTTATGCGTGAAGCATGGGTGAGTTGGGCGGAAGAGGTTCAAGCTGAACTTAAAAGCATGAGCTAAAAAGCATGAACTAATGCGGTTCTACTAGCAATCAAGGCTCATAAGTCATGCTTACGAGCCTTGATTACTCTTTTTCACAATAAACTAAAACCATCATTGCTCGAATAACGGTTAGCTTACCCTACTATTATACGGTCGGTCTTACCCCAAGGGTATGACATAATGCGTAAGTCATCTCAGCTCGATTCAAAGTATAAAAGTGGAAATCTTTTACCCCTTCCCGGCTTAAAATTCTTACCATGTCTATCGCCTGACTAGCCCCCAACAATTGACGAGTGGTAGGATCTTCATCTAAGCCTTCAAACTGTTGTGCCATCCATCCCGGAATTTTTACATTGTTCATTTTGGCAAAGCGCGAAGCTTGCTGAAAATTCGATACTGGCAAAATACCCGGTACTATTTCAACATCAATTCCTGCCGAGACGCAGCGATCACGAAATCTTAGGTAACTTTCAACATCAAAGAAAAACTGCGTGATAGCACGATTCGCTCCGGCATCCACTTTACGCTTTAAATTAAGTAAATCTGATTGCGCACTTTTCGCTTCTGGGTGCACCTCTGGGAAAGCAGCTACTGAAATATCAAAATCGTGTTGCTCTTTAAGTAACTCAACCAAATTAGACGCATACATTTCTGGAACACCACCACCAGCCGGAATATCACCACGTAGTGCAACAATGTTTTTAATCCCATTTTGCCAATAGTCATTCGCAATGGTAATCAACTCATCACGACTCGCATCAATGCAGGTTAAATGCGGTGCGGCAACAAGACCTGTCTGGTCTTTGATCTCTTTTATGATGGAGTGTGTTCTGTCTCGTTCACCAGAATTTGCACCATAAGTAACCGAAACAAATTTAGGCTGTAATTTTTTAAGGCGATGAACTGAGTTCCACAGCGTCTCTTCCATCTTTTCGCTGCTTGGCGGAAAAAATTCAAACGAGACATTAATATCACCTAACTCAGCAATATTTTGATTTAATGCATCTAGGTGGCTGGCGTGTGTATAACTCATGGCTTGCTCCCTGCCCTTAAAATAAGAAATTCGCTAATTCCATTCGACGTTTAGACGTCCATATGTCTATAGAATGAATTGAATTGTGATCAATGTCAACATGTAAATAACAACAAATCGACAGATTGAGGCGACCAGCCTTTCAAAAAAGAAATGCTGGCCTCAGATGTTAGACATCCATATTGATTAAAATAAACTCGACAAGCGATTAATATCCGATTGAATAGCACCAGCGGTTACTGCTCGTCCTGCTCCTGGCCCTCGAATGACTAAAGGGTTGTCTTTATACCAGTGACTCTCAATAGCAAAAATATTGTCACATGGCAGCAAGTTGGCAAGGGCGTGATCTCGATTAAGGGCTTCAATACCAACAGATGCTTGACCATTCTTCTCCAGCCTAGCCACATAACGCAGCACTTTATCTTCACGCTGCGCTTTGGCTAACCGTTTAGCCAAAATATCACTCAATAGCTCACTCTGGTCAAAAAACTCATCAATAGTCAGATCGTTCAGCTCTTCAGGAACCAAGCTTTCTACTTTGACATTCTCAGGTTCAATACTTAACCCTGACTCTCTGGTTAAAATAACCAACTTCCTCATCACATCGGAGCCATCCAGATCCGTTCGAGGGTCAGGTTCAGTTAAGCCTTGTTGCCACGCTAACTCCATTAACTCATGAAACGCTATCGAACCATCAAACTGCTGAAATAACCAAGAGAGTGTCCCAGAGAAAATACCCGACAGAGCAACGATATTGTCTCCACTTTCACGCAAATCCCGCACGGTATGATTTACCGGTAACCCTGCACCTACCGTGGCATTGTATAACCAGTGGCGACCTGTTTTTTGAAAGGCATTCTGAGTTTTATAATAAAACTCGCTAGAAGAAGAGCCTGCTACTTTGTTAGCAGAAATCAGGTGTAATCCTTTTTCTGCAATATCTGGATACTTATGAGCAATCTGATGACTTGCCGTCACATCAAGAACAATCACTTCATCATACTCTTGCTGATGCGAGAGCTTCTCTATCCAATCATGCCCATCATGTTCTATTGCCTCGTCTTGGTACTGATTGAGTGCGGCATGAACATCAAGTCCTTCTAGGTTCATAAAATAGCGCTGACTAGTGACAACCGCGATCAAATCAAAACTCATACCGCGACGTTTTTCCAGCTCTTCTTTCTGCTTAGCAAACAACTCTAACCAGCTAGAACCTATATTGCCTTTGCCACACAACACTAAGCCGACTCTCTTCTGTGCTTGGAAAAGCTGTCGATGGATCCCTTGCACCAATTGAGAGCTGTCGACCTTTCTCAATACAGCCACCACACTTAATCCTGATTCGGCTTGGCAAATAAACTCAACCGGACAATTTTTAAGTTGCTGATAAAAACCGTGACTGTGAATCGGGTTACCCGTTACGCCAGCACCCACTGCCCCGACCATGCTGTAGCCTTCTCTTAGACGAATCTCTCCCTCTATGGCCGCGTCTTGAAGAAACGCCAATGCACCACCAACAAGCTCGGAGGTATAGGCTAACAATATCTCCCCTTGATCAGGCTGAATATCAAACGCTAAAGGTTGCAGTTGTGCTCTCTGTAAGCTGCTTAAGATCTCGCCCTGCGCTCGATCAAAGTCGTGCGCATGACCAATATTAAGTTCAATCAATAACACTTCGTCTAATGACGTGATGATTTTTGCGCCACGGCCAGAGGCAAGTACACGTTCGATTCTTGTTGAGCCCGCTTCAGGTTGATAGCTGCATCTTAGGTCGAGATCCATTGCGCTCTGTGCCACAGGTTGTAATGTCCGGCTATGCAATACAGGAGCCGCAAGCCGAGCAAGTTCACTCGCTTCATCTAACCTTAACAAAGGCAACAAACAGGCATCTTTCACTTTACGCGGATCAGCACTGTACACACCGGCGACATCACTCCAAATCGTCACTCTACAAGCATCAGCAAGTGCACCGATAATGGTGGCGGAATAATCCGAACCGTTTCGTCCCAACAGTACCGTTTCGCCTGACGCGCTCTGCGCCATAAAACCTGTAATAACCAACTTATGATGAGAATGCTGTGCTAACGTCTCAACCAGCAAAGGTCTAGAGCGTTTTCTATCCACTTCAGGTTGCGTGCCTTTTTCTGCACGCAGAAACAGCCTTGAATCCAACGCGATAGCAGGTTGTTGCTTCTGGTTAAGCAGTGCAGTTAACAGTCGAGCTGACCAAATTTCACCATGACCAAGAACATTCGCGACTTGTCCGTCCGACAGTGGTGCCATAAGCTCACCAATCGCAGAGACTTCGCTATTTAATTGTTGTAAAAGAGGCTCGCAATCATCCACTAACTCTTCAATCAATTGCGATTGAAACTGCCGCAAGTCCATCAACAACTCATGGGCTAATCGGCCGTCTTTATTAAGGGCAGCTAACCACTCTAATAGTTTATTGGTGGTGTCTCCCGCTGCAGACACCACGATTAAATCCTCTTCCGTTGAGTACTCTGATAGTAAAGTCACAACGCGTCGGTAACATTCGGGATCCGCTAGACTACTGCCACCAAACTTGTGCAACTGACGTACTTGGCTCATCTAAGCTTCTCCCTCAACTACAGCGAATGCATGCTGTAAATCGGCAATAAGATCTTGGCTATCTTCAAGGCCGATAGATAATCTCAACAGTTGCTGGGAAATTCCCGCCTCTTGTAACGCTTGTTCTCCCATTGCTCGGTGGGTCATTGAAGCTGGGTGACAAATCAAGCTTTCGACACCGCCCAACGACTCTGCAAGAGAGAATAGTGTCAACTCATTAACAAAAGTTTTTAACTGATCGTCTGTACCGGAATACTCAAAACTCAGCATGGAACCAAAGCCACTCTGCTGTTTTTTCGCAATATCATGGCCCGGATGATCTGGCAGACTAGGATGGTATATTTTTGCGACTTGTTTTTGAATTTGCAAAAATTCCAGCACCTTTTGAGCGCCCTCTTCATGAAGCCTCATTCTGGCACCAAGAGTTCGTATTCCCCTTAGTGTCATGTAACTGTCGAATGGAGTCCCCGTCGCACCTATGCAGTTTCCCCACCACGCGAGCTCTTCAGCATGTTGTTCACTTTTCGTGATCACGACACCACCAATAACATCGGAGTGGCCATTGATATACTTGGTCGTTGAGTGAACAACAAAGTCAGCGCCTAGTTCTAATGGCTTTTGGTATATCGGTGTCAAAAAGGTATTGTCCACTGCCACTAGCGCTCCAACCTTACGCGCTTTTTCACATATTTCTGCAATATCAACAACCCGAACCAGTGGATTAGACGGCGTCTCTAATAAAATTAATTTAGGCGATTTTTCTAATGCAGCATCAAGCTGTGTACTATCTGATTGATCGATAAACTCAACGTTAAAATCCCCTTTATTCGCTCGTGTATTGAACAACCTATGCGTACCACCATAGCAATCATGTGGTGCAACGATGAGATCATTTGGCCCTAAGTAAGCGGACACAAGCAAGTTTAGAGCAGATGTTCCGCAGTTAGTGACCACGGCCCCTACACCCGATTCTAGCTCGTAAAGAGCCTGCTCTAGCAGACTTCGATTTGGATTTCCGGAGCGGGTATAGTCATACTTAGGAACATCGCCAAAATGAGGAAAACTATAATTAGTAGATAGATAGATAGGAGGAACAACTGCTTGGTGTTGCGTGTCAGATTCTATTCCAGTGCGAACAGCAATTGTTGCTGGCTTCCGTTTAGTCATAAGATGGTTTTCCTTTCCATATATCTTTACTGAGTGCGTCAATTAACGCGTAATGTAAACTATAGTTTATTTGTTGCTACTGAGCTTATCTGTTATTACGCCATTTGTTATCATGAGGCTTATTATTAAGCACTTTACTTGCCATTAGCTAGGACGTCAATACCTCTAGACGTCTATATGTCTTTGCTTATGGCAGTAAATCCAGCTAAAATCGACAGTTATAATTATTATCTAGTATTTCATATTTAAAGGTGCGCAATGGCAGACTGGAATGGTGACTACATTAGTCCTTATGCAGAACATGGAAAAAAAAGTGAACAAGTTAAGAAAATCACGGTATCTATTCCATTAAAAGTATTAAAAGTATTGACGGACGAACGTACACGACGCCAAGTAAATAACTTGCGACATGCCACCAATAGCGAACTATTATGTGAAGCTTTTCTACACGCTTATACTGGGCAACCTTTGCCAACAGATGAAGATTTAAGAAAAGACAGACCGGATGATATTCCAACAGAAGCCAAAGCAATGATGACCGCAATGGGCATTGAGTTTGAAGCCTTCGATGAAGAATAATTAATAAAATGGCCGCTCCATGGAGCGGCCATTTTATTATCTGTGTACCCTTTAAAGCATATAGCCATCTGGCATATCAATTCTGGCCACACCAGAATCAACCGCCGCTTGTGCGACCGCTTTAGCCACGCGAGGAAGTAATCTAGGATCCATAGGTTTTGGTATAATGTACTCTTTACCAAACTCTAATGATGTCACTCCCGCAGCTTGTTTTACTTGCTCAGGAACGGGCTCTTTTGCCAACTGGCGGATGGCTTCAACTGCGGCAAGTTTCATTTCGATATTGATTTCACTGGCACGCACATCCAAAGCACCACGGAACAAAAACGGGAAGCAGATAACATTATTCACCTGATTAGGATAGTCAGAACGCCCCGTACCCATGATCAAATCATCACGCACACGATGAGCTAACTCTGGTTTAATTTCAGGATCAGGATTAGAACATGCAAACACTACAGGGTTATCTGCCATTAAATTTAATGCATCTTGGGGCAGCAAATCTGGACCGGATACACCTAAAAATAGATCTGCACCAGTAATTACATCTTCTAATGTTCTCTTATCCGTATTACTGGCAAACAATTTCTTATGCTCAGTTAAATCGTCTCGACGAGTATGGATAACGCCTTTACGATCAAGCATGTAGATTTTCTCACGTTGAGCTCCACACTTGATCAATAGCTCCATACAAGCCGTCGCTGCGGCGCCAGCCCCAAGACAAACAATCGTTGACTCTGATAACTCTTTACCCTGCAACTCGATAGCATTGAGCATACCCGCAGCAGTAACAATCGCAGTACCATGTTGGTCATCATGAAAAACAGGCACATCACAACGTTCAATTAAACGACGTTCAATTTCAAAACAGTCCGGTGCTTTAATATCTTCCAGGTTAATGCCACCAAATGTATCCGCAATATTCGCTACTGTTTCTACAAACTCGTCAATGGTTCGGTGTTTTACCTGAATATCGATGGAATCTAAACCAGCAAAGCGTTTAAAAAGAAGGGCTTTACCTTCCATTACTGGCTTTGAAGCCATTGGCCCTAGGTTCCCCAACCCTAAAATAGCAGTACCATTAGAGATAACCGCAACCATATTCCCTTTGGCTGTATACTTATAAACGTTATTTGCATCTTGAGCGATCTCTCGAACTGGCTCAGCGACGCCAGGGCTATATGCTAATGCAAGATCTTCAACAGAGTCAGCCGGCTTAGTTAGCTCGACTGAGATTTTTCCTGCAACAGGATGAGAGTGATAACGGAGTGCTTTTTGACGAAATTCTTCTTGTTGATTGTCATCAGACATAGTGTACTTTTCCAAAGAGAGTAAAACTGAATAGTAAGAATATAGATTTTATTACACTTTTATAAAAAAGCGCGATTATTATTGAGAAAAAATATCAATCTCAACAATAACACTGACTACCATGAGAAAATCTATCTAACGAACACACAAAACGAGTCACAACGGTAGCTAAAGATCGAAAAAAGGACGCCTAAGCGTCCTTTTCTAAATTCGGGAATAATACTTAAAGTATTACTTCTTGCTTGATAGCGCACCGAAACGTTTGTTGAAGCGATCAACACGACCACCAGTATCAACGATACGTTGCTTACCAGTGTAGAATGGGTGGCACTTATCACATACGTCTAGGTGGATAGAATCTTTACCTAGAGTAGAGTTAAATTCGAAAGAGTTGCCGCAAGAACAAGTTGCGTTAACTGCTTTATATTCAGGATGGATACCTGTTTTCATGGGAAAACCTCATATATAGGCCGTGTCGCTATCCGATTCTAAGCCGGACACCACACGTGTGTTCAAAAGTAAAAAGCATAGCAATGCTACACCATTAAGGCGCAGTATATTAATGAATAGCTTAGTTCGGATCAACCTATTTGAGTTTTTTTTCATCAAATAACTTCGCTTCTAAACAATAAAGTGAGTCATGTTCAGAGCCACCACCACGATCATTTATACTCCGTCTCGTAATTCAACGCAGCTTCCACTACACTGTCCTCTCCAATTTTAGCCTTAATTTTACTGAAGTTTATGCGTCCAACTATCGCTCAAGTCTCTCTGCCTGTTCCGCTGGATAAACAGTTTGATTACAAGATTCAAGCCGACCAGTTTCCTGTTATTGGGGGAAGAGTCTCTGTTCCTTTCGGAAGGCAGACCCTTGTCGGCATTGTGACAGCCATGGTTAATCATTCAGAATATTCAGATCAGCAGCTAAAATCCATTAAGCAGGTATTGGACTTAGAACCTGTGTGGCCCAATTCACTATATGAACTGCTTATTTGGTGTAGCCAGTTTTATCAGTACCCTCTTGGAGAGTCACTGGCAAATGCTCTACCCAGTGCACTGCGAAAAGGAAAGCCGGCCAGCTTTGCTAATGTCGTCAACTGGAAGATAACAGAGCAAGGAAAAAATCAGTTAATGTCAGGCTTTGGACGAGCAGTAAAACAAGCCAAAGTGATGCATTTGCTAGAACATGAAGCGGTGTCTCACCAACAAATGTTGGACCAAGAGATTCCCAGTAGTGTACTTAAAAAGCTCGAAGAGAAAGGCTGGATTCAGTCGTATGAAAAGCAAGCGGCAAAGAATAACTGGTCACAAACTCTTGCCCTGCCAGAGTCACCATTAAAGCTGAATGAAGAACAAGCCATTGCCATAGCGACGGTGAACAGCAATAGAAACTTTGGCTGTTATTTGTTAGATGGGGTCACCGGTTCTGGAAAAACCGAAGTCTATTTAAATCTCATTAAGTCTGCACTAGAGAATGGCAAACAAGCGCTTGTTCTCGTGCCTGAGATAGGCTTAACGCCTCAAACCATTAGTCGCTTCAAGAAGCGGTTTAATGTTCCTGTAGAAGTTGTCCATTCTGGCTTAAATGATACCGAACGACTTAACGCTTGGCTGTCAGCTAAAGAGAATCAAGCAGGCATTGTTATCGGTACTCGCTCGGCGTTATTTACCCCCTTCTCTTCACTCGGCATTATTATTGTTGATGAAGAGCATGATACCTCGTACAAGCAACAAGATTCTCTTCGATACCATGCTCGTGATGTCGCCATTATGAGGGCGCATAAAGAGAATATTCCTATTGTTCTTGGCTCTGCAACTCCGGCCCTAGAGTCTTTACACAATGCATTGACAGGAAAATACAGCCACTTAACGTTAACAAAAAGAGCCGGCAGTGCCGTCCCCGCGACGCATAAAATACTCGACGTAAAAGGACTGTTTTTAGAAAGTGGTTTATCTGCTCCTTTAATCGCGGAAATGCGCAAACACCTTGATGCGGGCAATCAAGTCATGCTGTTTCTTAACCGACGAGGCTTCTCTCCGGCGTTGATGTGCCATGACTGCGGTTGGATAGCCGACTGCCAGCGATGTGATGCTTACTATACCTATCACCACAATAGTCAGGAGATACGTTGTCATCATTGTGGTTCACAACGTCCAGTGATCTATCAATGTCAGCAGTGTCACTCTAACCATTTAGTTACCATGGGTGTAGGTACCGAACAGCTGGAAACTCAGCTCACATCTCTGTTTCCGGAATACAAAACCATTCGCATTGATAGAGACAGCACCCGAAGAAAAGGTAGCCTAGAACAAGCGCTGCAATCGATAAAAGACAAAGAGTTTCAGATACTGATTGGGACGCAAATGCTCGCCAAAGGACACCACTTCCCTGATGTGACTTTAGTTGGCTTATTGGACGTAGATGGTTCTCTCTACAGCAGTGACTTTAGAGCCTCTGAGCGATTAGCCCAGCTGTTTGTTCAGGTTTCAGGACGAGCAGGAAGGGCCAGTAAACCTGGCGAAGTGGTTTTACAAACCCATCACCCAGAGCATCCGTTGCTGCAAGCTTTACTGCACAAAGATTATAGCCATTTTGCGCATTCAGCATTAGCAGAGCGACAACAAGCACATCTGCCCCCTTTTACTTACCTCACTCTGTTTAGAGCAGAGGCAAGCCAAGCAGAAAAAGTTGAAGAGTTTCTTCGGCAAGTACGCCACACACTTGAAGTCAATCCGCTATTCTCTCAACAGGTAATGGTGCTTGGGCCAACGCCTGCGCCAATGGCAAAAAGAGCAGGAAAATCACGTTGGCAGCTACTTTTGCAAGCCAGCGATAGAAAGACCATGCAGAAACTGCTGTTTAGTGCCAAGAGTGCGATTCAACTGCTGCCTTTGTCGAAAAAAGTGCGCTGGTCGTTAGATATTGAGCCTCAAGATTTAAGCTAATCTGAAGCAAAATAGCATCTCTCCAATTATTAAATGCATTTACGAGACAGCCATCACACATCCAATGCAAATTTTGTTACATTACCCGTAATTCGAATCTAGTTAAATCAATAAACTAGTTCAATAAACCGGATCGATAAGAGTGAATAATAGATCCACTTTTTTACAAGAGGTTACTTTTTATGGCGACAATGAAGGATGTTGCCCAGCTAGCAGGGGTCTCGACCGCCACTGTATCTAGAGCACTAATGAACCCTGAGAAAGTTTCATCTTCTACTCGTAAACGGGTGGAAGACGCTGTTTTGGAAGCTGGCTATTCCCCAAATTCTCTGGCACGAAACCTGAGAAGAAACGAATCAAAAACAATTGTTACCATTGTTCCTGATATCTGCGATCCTTATTTTGCTGAGATTATTCGCGGCATTGAAGATGCAGCAATGGAGAATGGTTACCTAATTTTATTAGGGGATAGCGGCCAACAACGCAAGCGAGAAAGTTCGTTTATCAACTTAGTATTTACTAAGCAAGCAGACGGCATGCTGCTACTGGGGGCTGACTTACCGTTTGATGTCAGTAAACCAGAGCAGAAAAACCTTCCTCCTCTGGTAATGGCGTGTGAATATGCTCCAGAGCTTGAACTACCAACCGTTCATATTGATAACCTAACGTCGGCATTCGAAGCCGTTAACTATTTGACTCAAATGGGTCATAAACGGATTGCTCAAATCTCCGGCCCAGAAAAAGCAGCGCTGTGTGAGTTTCGACATCAAGGTTACCAGCAGGCACTTCGTCGTGCAGGCATCACTATGAATGCCTCGTACTCCATTGCCAGCGACTTTACCTTCCAAGGTGGAGCCAAAGCACTGAGACAATTGCTCGCCTTACGTGAACCGCCAACAGCCATTTTCTGTCATAACGACATGATGGCTATCGGATCGATTCAAGAAGCGAAGAAATTAGGCTTACGCGTTCCACAAGACATCTCCATCGTCGGTTTTGATGATATTGAGTTTTCTCAATACTGCGATCCTCCTTTAACCACCATCTCACAACCTAGATACGAAATTGGCCGTCAAGCAATGTTAATGATGCTAGAACTGCTTAAAGGGAGAGATGTCAGAGCGGGCTCTCGTTTATTAGAGACACAGTTAATTATTCGTAATAGCGCAGCGCCACCTCGCATCTAACGGTAGATACCCAGTAATGCATTTAAGTAGATTAATTGTGTTCTCAGTGCATTCTGGATTACCATACCATTTGTTATCACACCCCAATGAAGTAGAAACGTGGCGAATAGAGATTATGTAAGACGTGGGCAGGGACAAAAGAAAAAACCGGCCCGAAAAAAAACCTCCGGCACTCCTTGGAAAGCCGGTATTCTCGCATTGGTTCTTGCGGGAGGGTTTGGCTACGGACTCTATTTATTGAATAATGATCCCGAACCACCAACACCCGCTCCAAGTGTGAAAAAGGCCAGCAAACCTGTTAAGAAAAAAGCGCTACCTCCTCTTCCAGAAGAGAAATGGGAATATGTGAAGTCTTTACCCAATAAAGAAGTAAAGGTTGAAGCTAAAGAACAAGTTATCTCTGAAATTCCTTATATAATGCAGTGCGGCGCCTTTAAAACTCTGCAGCAAGCGGAAGAACGAAAGGTCAATATTGCTTTTCAGGGCATAACCAGCAAAATCCGTAAAAAAGAGGGCAGTAGCTGGTACCGAGTAGTATTAGGTCCATATACGCTAAAGCGCGAAGCAGAAAAAGATCGTCATAAACTGCAGAAGGCCAAAATAGAGCCTTGCGCGATTTGGAAAGAGTCCCAGTAATTTTCTCCTATTTAAGTAGAGATGAGATCCGCTAAAGATCTCATCTTTACCTTGAAAACTCCCCCAACTATCCTCATATATTCTTCAACTCACTAGTTAAATATGAAGAGGCTAATCTCGTGACTACTATCGTATCAGTACGCCGCAATAATAAAGTTGTTATTGCCGGTGATGGGCAAGTATCTCTTGGCAACACAGTAATGAAAGGGAACGCCAAAAAAGTACGTCGCTTATATAACAACAAAGTACTAGCAGGGTTTGCTGGCGGAACAGCAGACGCATTTACTCTTTTTGAGCGCTTTGAGAGCAAACTTCAAATGCATCAAGGCCACTTGACCAAAGCTGCCGTTGAACTGGCAAAAGATTGGCGTAGTGATAGAGCACTTCGAAAACTAGAAGCCATTTTAGCCGTAGCCGATGAAACGGCCTCTTTGATAATCACGGGTAACGGTGACGTGGTCCAACCAGAAAACGATTTAATCGCCATAGGTTCTGGTGGCAATTTTGCTCAAGCAGCCGCAACAGCTCTGCTAGAAAACACCGAATTAGACGCTCGTGAAATAGCAGAAAAGTCACTCAAAATTGCGGGTGATATTTGCGTGTTCACTAATCATCACCATACGATTGAAGAGCTAGAAGTCACGGCCGAATAAGAATTGAGGAAATAGCATGTCTGAAATGACTCCTCGTGAAATAGTTCACGAATTAAATCGCCATATTATTGGCCAAGATAAAGCCAAACGTTCTGTTGCCATTGCGCTAAGAAACCGCTGGCGCCGTATGCAGCTTGACGAAGATCTGCGTGCTGAAGTAACCCCTAAAAATATTTTAATGATAGGTCCAACAGGCGTCGGTAAAACAGAAATTGCTCGCCGACTTGCAAAGCTCGCTAATGCGCCATTTATTAAAGTAGAAGCGACTAAATTTACTGAAGTTGGTTATGTTGGCAAAGAAGTTGAAACCATCATTCGCGACTTAACAGACGTTGCCGCTAAGATGACTCACCAGCAAGCGGTTCAAAAAGTGCAATTTCGCGCACAAGAACAAGCTGAAGAACGAGTACTTGATGCTTTATTGCCACCACCTCGTGACGCATGGGGACAAAACGAGCAACCCGCGGAAGACAACTCCAATACTCGTCAAATTTTCCGTAAAAAACTGCGAGAAGGAAAACTCGACGACAAAGAGATCGAGATTGACGTTGCAGCCCCGCAAATGGGTGTCGAAATCATGGCTCCTCCTGGCATGGAAGAGATGACCAACCAACTTCAAGGCATGTTCCAAAACCTTGCGGGAGATACAAAGAAAAACCGCAAGATGAAGATCAAGGATGCCTTTAAAGCGTTAACAGAAGAAGAAGCCGCAAAACTTGTCAATCAAGAAGAGCTTAAAGAGCAAGCTATCTATAATGTTGAGAATAACGGCATCGTTTTTGTCGATGAAATAGATAAAATCTGTAAACGTGGCGAAAGCTCTGGCCCAGATGTTTCACGCGAAGGTGTTCAACGTGATCTATTGCCGTTAATTGAAGGCAGTACCGTCTCCACTAAACACGGCATGGTAAAAACGGATCACATCCTATTTATCACCTCTGGTGCATTTCAGGTAGCCAAACCGTCAGACCTGATCCCTGAATTACAAGGTCGTCTACCCATTCGTGTCGAGCTTGAAGCATTAACTAGTCACGACTTTAAACGCATACTAACTGAACCTAGAGCGTCATTGACGGAACAGTATATCGCCCTAATGAAAACCGAAGAGGTCGATATTTCTTTCTCTGAAGATGGCATAACCCAAATTGCAGAAGCCGCATGGCAAGTCAATGAAACGACCGAAAACATCGGTGCTCGTCGTTTACATACTGTAATGGAGCGATTAATGGATGAAATATCCTTTGATGCTACTGACAACCCAGGTAAGCAGTTAGTTATCGATAAAGAATATGTCGACAGTCGTCTTGGTGAGTTCATCGAAGACGAAGATCTAAGCCGCTTTATCCTGTAATTTGTCAGATAAATTACTTTAGCTGCTTTAAAAACTGGTATTTTTTATAGCATTGCAAGAGAAAGTCCACCTGAGCGATTCAGGTGGGCTTTTTATTATCTGTACAATTGATATACTTCGAACATTAATTTGAGGTAACAATGTAAATGAAGCAGTCAATAGCAATATGGCTTGATGCCGCTAGGCCAAAAACTTTGCCCCTAGCACTCGTCTCAATAACCACTGGTAGCAGTTTAGCCTACGCCAATGGTCATTTTTCCTTTGCTATCACTGCACTTGCATTACTAACCGCCATTTTTTTACAAATACTGTCCAATCTCGCCAACGATTTTGGCGACACGCTCAAAGGCACAGATAACGAACAACGCTTAGGCCCTACCCGAGCAATGCAATCTGGTGCAGTATCCACGCAAGAGATGAAAAAAGCCATTATAATCAATATCGTTTTGACCATAATTTCTGGCTTAGCACTTGTTCTCTACTCTTTAGACAGTTTCTCTAACATTCTCACCTTTATCGGTTTAGGCTTACTCGCGATTTTAAGCTCGATTGCTTATACCATGGGCAGCAAACCGTATGGTTATGTCGGATTAGGTGATCTATCAGTATTTATCTTCTTTGGTTTATTAGGTGTCGGTGGCACATTCTTCTTGCATACTGGTGCGGTAAACTTAGACATATTAATTCCTGCGATTGGCTGTGGGTTACTGGCGGTTGCAGTATTAAATATCAATAACATGCGTGACATTGAAAATGATGAGGCTTGTGGAAAAAGAACCGTGGCCGTTCGACTCGGTCAGCAGTCCGCTAAGTATTATCACATCGTATTAATTGGTGTCGCTTTTTGCTCTTTTGTCTATTACCTTTACACGCACAGCACCACCATCTGGATCATCGTTCCTTTCTTTTTATCCGCAATAACGCTGTTTAAACATGGCCGAGAAGTACTTGAGTCAAGCTCACCACTACTGATCGCCCCAATGATGCCGACAATAGTTAAATGCGCCTCGATTACTAACATTCTGTTTTCTCTGATAGTTGTGGCACAAACTCTTACGAGATAATTGAGCCTCGTCATTGCAAAGACATTATCAACAGATATACTTCTAAAGATATTAACTAAATAAATGAAGATGATGCGTATGGAATATAATACTTCTGCCCTGTGCGATATTTACCTAGATCAGGTTGACGTTGTGGAACCAATGTTCAGTAACTTTGGTGGGTGCGCTTCATTCGCAGGTCAAATCACCACAGTTAAGTGTTTTGAAGATAATGGCCTTATTCGTACAGTACTTGAAGAAGACGGTAATGGGCGAATCTTACTTGTAGACGGTGGTGGCTCACTCCGCAAAGCGCTCATTGATGCTGAATTAGCTGCGCTTGCTGAAGAGAATGAGTGGGAAGGTATGGTCATTTATGGTTGTATCCGCGAAGTCGACGAACTTGAAGACATGAGTATCGGTATTCAGGCATTAGCCTCTATTCCTGTTGGCGCGAGTAAAAATGATATTGGTGACATTGATGTGCCAGTCAATTTTGGCGGCGTCACATTCTTACCTGAAGATTACGTTTATGCAGATAACACCGGCATTATCTTGTCACAAGAGCCTCTTGAAACTCAGTTGGATAGCACTGATGAAGACGAAGATGATGAGGACGATTTTGATACGATAATGGATGACGACCAGTAAGTTATCTCTTATTTACAACGAAAAAAAGCCATTGAGTCGCTGATCGAATTCAATGGCTTTTTTGTATTTAGACTGAGTCAAGTAACCTTAAAATGAACTAGAAATTACTCCACATCTTCCATTTTACCAAGCAGCGTTCTTATCCGCTCTTGCCACGCGTCATGCTCTACTTGCATCTGCTGGTTTTGTTGCTCTAATTCTGCTTTTTCAGCTTTCACCGAATCCACTTCTTCACCAATTTGTTGGTTGGTTTGTTTTAACTCTTCAACTTCCATTTGAAGCAAGGTAATAGTATCTACCGCAGTTTGAATTTTCGCTTCAAGTTGTTCCAATACATCTAAAGACATTTTCGCTTACCTTAAATAATTCTGTATCGCTTATTCTACTCAGACCTCGCTCAATAGGCATATACTATCTGATAAAAAATGTGTCAGATGCTCAAATTTAACTCGATTATTTACAATTCCATGATGAAACAACTGATCAGCATACCGTTAACAAGCTCCACAAGGGTAACTATTGGCTTTGTTGTAAACACACAAGTTAATCAAATAATGTCTAACTAGAACAGCTTGTACTAAGCCATTTTGCACATCAAACAAAAGCAAACGTTTACTAATTTGTGTGATAAAATCCCGCCAAAATTTTCCTATACAATTTAATTGGAGCGAATATGAAACGCGATTTAGCAATGGCATTTTCTCGAGTAACTGAGGGTGCTGCACTTGCTGGCTATAAGTGGCTGGGACGAGGAGACAAAAACGCGGCGGATGGTGCTGCCGTTGAAGTAATGCGTAGCTTGCTAAATAAAACCGAAATCGATGGCGAGATCGTCATTGGTGAAGGCGAAATTGATGATGCCCCAATGCTATATATTGGCGAGCAAGTTGGCGTCGGTGGCGACAGCGTTGATATTGCAGTAGATCCTATTGAAGGGACCCGTATGACAGCAATGGGACAAGCCAACGCACTGGCTGTTCTTGCTGCTGGAGAAAAAGGGAGTTTTCTAAAAGCGCCTGACATGTATATGGAAAAGCTTGTTGTCGGTCCTCAGGCAAAAGGATGTATCGACTTAAACAAGCCGTTGGCTGAGAATTTAGAAAACATCGCCAAAGCGTTAAATAAAACGCTGGATACACTTGTTGTTATTACTTTAGCAAAGCCTAGACATGACCAAACTATTATTGAAATGCAAAAAATGGGGGTACGTGTTTTTGCTGTTCCAGATGGCGATGTTGCAGCGTCTATTCTTACCTGTATGCCAGATAGCGAAGTCGACGTGATGTATTGTATTGGTGGCGCACCAGAAGGCGTTGTCTCCGCTGCTGTAATTCGTGCGCTTGATGGTGACATGCACGGAAGACTTCTACCTCGTCATGAGGTAAAAGGTGACACTGAAGAGAATCGTCGCCATGGCGAGCTAGAACTCACTCGCTGCAAAGAGATGGGCGTGACGGCTGGTATTGTATTAACCATGAATGATATGGCACGTAGTGATAATGTTGTCTTCTCTGCCACAGGCATTACCAAAGGGGATCTGCTAGAAGGTATTACTCGTAACGGTAACATTGCCACAACCGAGACACTGCTTATTCGCGGCCGCTGCCGAACGATTCGCCGTATTAAGTCTATCCACTACCTTGAGCGAAAAGACCAAGAAGAGAGAGCGTTTATTCTTTAGATCGCCTTTACTCTCAATCAACTACATTGAATAACCGAAAAAAGCACGCCTATGTCGTGCTTTTTCATTTCGATTAATCAAGCATTTGCTTTATAAATTACTTTCTTCATAATATGTATTAACCTTGAAAGGGAATCCATTTCTTCGATTATCTTTCTTGAACTGAACCTGTTGATGCCGTTCTGAATCCTGCATCTTGAGGTCACTTGAGTATATGCTTGCTAACTTGTCTTATTGTTGATTAGGGTAAAAATGAAAACCGCAGATGTAATTCTAGAAAAACTGAAAAGAGACGGTTCAGTTACAGCAAAACAGCTCGCTGAAGATCTTAACATGACCAGCATGGGTGCAAGACAACACCTACAAGCTCTAAATGATGCAGGTTTGGTGGAGTTTTACGATGTTAAAGTGAAAGTAGGACGACCCACACGAAACTGGAAGTTAACCAATAAAGCACACAACCAATTCTCGGATCGACATAACGAACTCTCTATTCAGGTGATTGAAGCGGTGGGCACACTATTTGGTCAGGAAGGCATTAATCAGGTTGCCTTAGAGCGTGAAAAACAGATGCTATCCCGTTATCAAAACGAATTAGAATCTATTGATAATCTAACCGATAAAATCAGTAAACTTGTTTCGCTTAGAGAATCTGACGGCTACATGGCAGAAATGCAAATCACCGCTGAAGGGACATTGCTGATCGAAAATCACTGCCCAATATGCAAAGCAGCTACGTCTTGCCCAACATTATGTCAATCCGAACTCAATGTTTTTCAATCACTTTTTGGCGACGACGTTCATATAGAACGAACCGAACACATCATTAATGATGAGCGCCGCTGCGTCTATCTAATCACCCAAAACTGATATTTTTCTTTCCTATCTCTTGTTATTCATCCAAATCTGATAAACAGCCTGACCAATCAAAATTTCACCTTATTGGCCTTTATTGACTAAACTGTAGTTAACGGCCAGCTTGTATGTAAGGAGAGCTTTATGGAGAATAGTGCTGTTTATGACCCAGAGTTACCATCATTTGACGAGTTGGTTGACCTAGCAGAGAATGATCCGCAAGAGTTCGACAGATTCAAGTTGGAGCTGTGTGAGCAAGTGATTACTATCGCATCGGTAGAGATGCAACCAAGGTTACGAGCCCAACAAAGCCATATAGATCGTGTCATTAAACGCTGTAAAAACCCCTATCAAACCAACATGGTATTAGCGCAAGAGCTCAGCGCTCAAATGGGAAAATTTAAAGTCGCTTTAGAAGGGGATCTTGATAGTGTACAGAGCGCAGAGATCATTCCTTTTTCTCCACGACAAACACAATGATCATCAAGTTATAAAACGACTTTTTGGAAGGTGCTTCTATCCATATCTCGTATATTTACCGATAAACTTTTTACACCGCTAGCCTGTTCAGTAAGTACGGCCATTAAGTTTGCTGACAGTTGCTGCTTTTGCTCTTGCGTTCGACCATCTAGCAGCTCAAACGTAATATGGATAAAATCTTCACTATCGCTTAGCTCACCTATCAACCAATGATGACAACGGAGAGCACGAGATTTAACGTCAATGGCTTGAAACAGATCACTATCAATAGCAACCTGATGTAAGTCTTCTAACAGTCCCTGAATATTCACTCGTTCATCTACAGAATTGGTGTACTCTAATACTAAGTTTGGCATTAAGTCGTCCTTTCACCTTTTGTCTCTCTATTGAAACTAGGATTTTAAAATTAATTAACATTTAAGATACATTAAACATCGCATCCTCTGTAAAATTAGCTATCATTTTGTTTGCTAGATCACTCTCAACCATTTTTACTCCATTCTGTTGTCGGAAAGATCCGCAAAAGACATGATTAGAGTCATGATCTAGCAACCGTTATCTGTTATATTCTTTCGTAATCTTGTTTTATTTTTACATTAATTATTTTGGAGATATCCTTATGCGTCATCCTGTAGTTATGGGTAACTGGAAACTAAACGGCAGCAAAACAATGGTCACTGAGCTGCTAAATGGACTTAACGCTGCACTTGAAGGCGTAACTGGAGTTGACGTAGCAGTAGCTCCACCTGCACTTTATATCGATCTTGCTGAGCGTCTAATCAAAGAAGGCGGCAACAAAATTATTCTTGGTGCTCAAAACAGTGACGTAAACAACAGCGGTGCTTACACTGGTGATATGTCTCCTGAAATGCTTAAAGATTTCTCTGCATCACACATCATTATTGGTCACTCTGAGCGTCGTGAGTACCATGAAGAATCCGATGAGTTCGTAGCTAAGAAATTTGCATTTCTAAAAGAAAACGGCCTAACACCAGTACTTTGTATTGGTGAGTCAGAAGCACAAAACGAAGCTGGCGAAACGGTAGCAGTATGTGCTCGTCAACTTGATGCTGTAATTAAAACACAAGGTGTTGAAGCATTAAACGGTGCTATCGTAGCGTATGAGCCAATCTGGGCTATCGGTACTGGTAAAGCAGCAACAGCTGAACAAGCACAAAACATCCATGCAGCTATTCGTGCACACATTGCTGAATCAAGTGAAGAAGTAGCGAAGAATCTTGTTATCCAATACGGCGGTTCTGTTAAAGCTGAAAATGCAGCAGAACTATTCTCAATGCCTGATATCGATGGCGCGCTAGTTGGTGGTGCAGCTCTTGATGCACAAGGTTTTGCCGCTATTGCTAAAGCAGCAGCTGAAGCAAAAGCTTAATAAACTCTGTTTATAGCATTGAACGAAAAAGTCAGCATTTGCTGACTTTTTTTATGGCTCATTCATAGTCACTCTACTCAACTTCTCGCTCTGTAGAGTGAAACTTGAAAAAGTAGACATAAAAAAACGGCAATCATCAGATTGCCGTTTTTGAATCTTTTTCCATAGTAGATTGCGTTAGAACAACTCGTCAGCCACTTGATACAGATCGGTACGAACAGGACGCTTCATATTTTCAATCGCATCAATAATGTCGTGATGTACTAGCTCTTCTTTTTGGATACCAACACAACGTCCACCATGACCTTCCATTAATAGGTGCACAGCATAGTTACCCATACGAGACGCTAAGACACGGTCAAACGCTGTAGGACGACCACCACGTTGAATATGACCAAGAACTGTCGCTCTTGTTTCTCGACCCGTTGCCTGCTCAATATCTTTGGCTAGATCGTTCGCATCCATCATCAACTCGGTTAAGGTAATAATAGCGTGCTTCTTACCTTTGGCGATGCCATTTTGTAAGCTTTCTATTAGCTCTTCCTTGCTCCATGGCTGCTCTGGCGTAATGATGTACTCACAACCACCAGCAATAGAAGACATTAGAGTAAGATCACCACAGTGACGTCCCATGATCTCAACAATAGAAATACGTTGGTGAGAAGATGACGTATCACGTAAACGGTCAATCGCATCTATAACAGTGTTCAATGCGGTTAAATAACCGATAGTATAGTCGGTTCCAGCAATATCATTATCGATAGTACCCGGAAGACCAATACATGGATAGCCCATCTCAGTTAGCTTCTTAGCTCCCATATAAGAACCATCACCACCAATAACAACCAGAGCTTCAATACCATGTTTATTAAGGTTTTCTATCGCTTTTTCACGAATAGAAACCTCTTTGAACTCAGGAAAACGGGCAGAACCTAAGAAAGTACCACCACGGTTAATCACATCAGAAACACTAGAACGGTCAAGCTTTTCAATGCGACCTTCATAAAGGCCAAGATAGCCATCATAAATGCCGTACACCTCAACACCTGCTGACAAAGCGGTACGAACAACACCGCGAACCGCAGCATTCATTCCGGGTGCATCACCCCCACTCGTCAAAACACCGATTTTTTTAATCATGCTCACCCTCGATATCAAATCAAATATAAAACTTTAAATGCCATAAATGGCGAAAATATAAAATGCGTTGTACTTGTTCATTGTTTTTCAGCTATTTCTTTTATAGTACAACACTGAAACTTTTTTACTTATGAAAGAGTATTACAATTTTGCTGAAAAACTTAGTTGATTCATATCAGAATCGAACTTACTTTCACTCTTTTGCACAAAATATAGTCAAACAATGGCTAAAATGCCCTATTTCTGTAATAAAATATCTTTACCACCCTTGTTCTAATTGCTCTTTTTCACTGCTATAAACAACAGAATATGGGTCTTGATGAATAATAATATCCGAACCGGGAAAAATCTGTTCAATGTTGCTTTCAACCTGATCCGAAATCTTATGCGCTTCAATCAGAGCGATTTCATCACTCAGTTCTAGATGGAGTTGTATAAAACGAACGGGGCCAGACATTCGAGTTCTCACTTGGTGCACCCCGAGAACGCCATCCACTTGAACGGCAACTTGACGAATTTTCTCTAGCTCTTCTTCAGGAAGTTGGCGATCAAGTAATGATTGAATCGCTTCGCTCACCATTTTGTACGCGCTGATTAAAATAAAAATACCAATTACAATGGCAAACACCGCATCGGCTTTGGTTACGCCGAAATAACTTAACCCTAGTGCGACTGCAATTGCTAAGTTCATATAGAGGTCAGTTTGATAATGCAAAGAATCGGCAGCGATAGCTTGGCTACCGGTTTTTCTAACCACGTATTTTTGAAAAATCACCAGACCAAGCGTGATAACAAAGGCAAAAATACTAACGTAGACACCAAGTTCAGGAGAGTTAAGCGGTTGAGGACGGAAGAAGCGGTCAATACCATTTAAAATGAGAAAACAAGCGGAACCGGAGATGAACATCGCCTGTGCCAATGCCGCTAGCGATTCGGCTTTACCATGACCAAATGTATGTTCTTTATCTGCGGGCTGTAAGGCATACCGAATAACAACGAGGTTAACCCCCGATGCTGCAATATCCAATACAGAATCGATCAGTGAGGCCAACAAGCTTACTGAGCCCGTTATCCACCAAATAGCAATTTTAACAATCAGTAATAAGGTCGCTACGCCAGTTGCCGTCCATGCGGCAAGAGTAACTAGTCGACGGTATTCCTTTTTCATATTCAGCTAAAATGAGTGTATTTCAAGCTGATTATAGCGGTCATTATGTGACTTGGGTATGGATTTATCATGAAATAAAATAGAAAAGAGGCAGCCCTGTGGCTGCCTCATTGATGTTGTTAACGAAAAGTCTGCAATCCTAATTTGATTGAGCACTCTTCATCTTACTCATTTTGCGCTCCATTCTTTCTGAGCATTGTTCCATTCTCTCTTGCTGAAGTTCTTTCACTTTCGCTTTTTGCTCATCCGTTAAAATGTTCATCATTTCATGGCGAGCTTGCAGCATTGCAACACGGCGTTCAGTCTGTTTCTCTACCATAGTTGCCGCAAGTTCCTGAGCTTTTTGTTGGTCAAAATCAGCGGCTAATACCAAGTCTTGTACTTCTGCTTGATACGCTTTCATTTCGGCCTGAAATTCGGCTTGATTCTCAGAAAATTTTCCACGCATCTCATCACGTTTTGCCTGACGAAGATCTTGGAACTGATCTTTCTGCTCATCGGTTAGGTCTAAATCGCGAAGCATACCTCTATCCATGCCACCACATTTACCACCAAAACCATCTCGGTCCATACCTCGGCCGCCATCTTTACCACCAAAAGCATAAGCACTAGCCGTTGCAAACATCATTGGAAGAACAGCAGCAGCGATAACGATTTTTTTAGTCTTGTTCATAATTAATTCCTTACTCAACTTATTATTCGGTGCTGTCTTCACAGCGGTTGAGTATAGAATAGGATCTGCAAGGTAAAGCAACGTATAGACAACGTAAAGAATCGTAAATAGACAAGCAGTAGCGTTTTTTCTTTGTAAGATCAACAATAGTAAACAGCAATTAGCGAATACAAAAGGTGGCTTGGTTATGAGTGCAACAAACATTTTATTGGTTGATGATGACACTGAATTAACATCATTACTAAAAGAGGTACTCACCTTTGAAGGGTTTAATGTTACCGAAGCCAATGACGGCGAAGCAGGACTTGCATCAGTGCATGAGAGTATCGACCTTATTCTATTGGATGTCATGATGCCAAAAATGAACGGCATGGACATGCTTAAAAAGCTTCGAGAGAACTGGCAGATCCCTGTACTTATGCTGACGGCAAAAGGAGAAGAGATCGACAGAGTGATCGGTTTAGAGCTCGGTGCCGATGATTACCTGCCAAAACCCTTTAGTGACCGTGAGCTTCTTGCCAGAATTAAAGCCATATTACGTCGAACTCAGCCATTAAAGTCCAATAAAACCAGCGACTATATCCAATACCAAGACATTAAGGTTTATCCAGGAAAGCAGGAAGCATTCTGCGCTGATGCGCCACTGGATCTCACCACAACAGAATTTGCGCTTTTAGCTTATTTTGTGCAACACCCCGGAGAAAGTGTCACCAAAGAGTCATTAAGCATGGAGGTATTAGGCAAAAGACTCGCTCCTTTTGACCGAGCGATTGATATGCATGTATCCAACCTGCGAAAAAAACTTCCCGAGCGTGCCAATAAAAAGCCTCGAATAAAAACCCTCAGAGGAAGAGGATATCTGTTGGTTGAGGAGGATTAATGCGCATTCCTAAAATCTCTAACCTATACGGCCGAATATTTGCTATTTTCTGGTTTACCATGTTTTTGGTTCTCATTGGCGTTCTGATCGCACAGCAGTTTGACCCAAGACAGATCCATTCCGCACCACAACGGAATATAAACAAGTTAGAGCGAATTGCCGGTTACATTACGGAAGAGTACGGAGATCGTTATTCTCTAACGGCTTCTCTGATGGAGTTAGATCGTTTTTCACGCAAAGAGAGAGGGGACGATAAGAAAAACTACTACTTAACGGATACCAATGGCGCACTAATTACGAAACATAGCCGAATGCAAAGTAAGGCCATACAAAACTTCATCACCGGTTTGGACAGCTTTGATCATCCTCAGCAACGTCTCTATGGTCGCCTATTAATTGTGGGGCCAGAACCTGTAGTTATCGCTGGTACAACCATGTTTCTCTACCTTAGCGAGAAATGGGACAACAGAACGCCGCCGTTTTTATTGCAGTTATTTGATAAACCTTTTCAGCTGCTCCTTGTGGTGATGTTCATTAGTACACCGCTACTTATGTGGCTTGCTTACGCATTAAGTAAACCCGCGAGACGTTTACAACAAGCAGCCTTACGAGTCGCCAACGGAGAGTTTGTGGTTGATCCTAAATTGGAGAAAGGCAGCTCAGAATTTAGAGAAGCTGGAGCCGCATTTAACCAGATGGTACTGGCAATTAACCAAATGATGTCAGGTCATCAGCGGTTACTTTCTGATATTTCTCATGAGCTTCGCTCCCCATTGACACGCTTACGTATGGCAAACGCACTAGCAAAAAGAAAACAAGGGGACAGTGACGAACTCACTCGAATTGATACCGAAGCAGAACGCTTAGAGAAAATGATTGGTGAGCTGTTAGAGCTGTCGAGAATGCAAATGAACAGCCATCAACAGCGCGAAGAACACAGCGCTTCAACACTATGGGCGGAACTGATTGCTGATGCTCAATTTGAAGCAGAGCAAGTAAACAAAGCGCTGGTCTATAGTGACATTCCGCAATGCAATATCACGGGAAATCCAAGCTTATTAATGAGTGCCGTAGAGAACATTGTGCGCAATGCCATTCACTATTCTCATGGCAAAATCGATGTTCAGTTCACTTTACAACAGCAAACTCTTAGCATTTGTGTTTGCGATGATGGTGATGGGGTACCTGAATCTGAATTAAGCGATATATTTAGGCCATTCTATCGAGTGTCAACCGCTAGAGATAGACACTCCGGTGGGGCAGGATTAGGGTTAGCGATAACGGAAAGCGCTGTACGCCAGCATAATGGCTCAATTAAAGCAGAAAAAAGCACTTTGGGCGGCTTAAAGGTCACGATTACACTTCCCGTCCAGCTGTAAGTATCCTGTCGTTAAAAAACTTCACTGCGGTACTGGTTTGTACCGCAGCATTCGTTATACTTTCGCCTCATTAACCAATTCGCATCATCAGTACATCCATACTGCCAACAGAGTGACCACAGATACATGTTAGACATCGCTTTATATGAACCTGAAATTGCGCCGAATACCGGTAATATTATTCGCCTATGTGCTAACTGTGGCGCTAATCTTCACCTAATCGAGCCACTAGGATTTGACTTAGAAGAGAAGAAAGTTCGCAGAGCGGGGCTAGATTATCGTGACCTTGCTAGAGTGAAAAGGCATAAAGATTTAGCGGCATTTATAGAGTATTTAACCGATCAGCGAGAAGGTGATTTTCGTTTAATTGCCTGCACAACAAAAACCACTGGCCACCATATTGATGCGAGTTATCAGGATGGCGATGTTCTACTTTTTGGCCCCGAGACGCGAGGACTGCCTGCGGAGCTTATTGAAAGTTTACCGATGGAACAGAGAATTCGAATTCCTATGATGCCTGATAGCCGTAGCCTAAACCTCTCTAACGCCGTAGCCATTATTGCGTTTGAAGCATGGCGTCAGCAAGGTTTTGAAGGTGCAATATAATCTAGAGTTTATTAGAGCCAAATTAATTTAAGCGGTTATTACCGTCATTGTTGTTTGGCTTTGTATCAGCCTCATCCTCTTTACGCTCATATTCTCCCTCGAAGGTATTGTTATCATTTTGAGTGGAGTTGAATGGATCTTGTCCAAATGGAGATTGACCAAAACCGCTCTGAGCATGAAAGCCGCCCGAAGAGATAGAATTCACTTTCACTCGCTTCATTAACTCTTTGGCAATTTTAGCTCTAGGCGCAGGAAGCAATACCAACATACCGAATGCGTCTGTCATAAAACCGGGAGTCAATAACAACACGCCGGCAACCGCCAACATTACCCCTTCAAGTATCTGCTGAGCCGGTATTTCACCTTGTTGAAGGCGACCTTGTACTGACATTAGCGTCTGAAGCCCCTGACTTCGTACCAACGATGCTCCCACAAAAGCCGTCACCAACACCAATGCCATTGTTGGCCATAACCCCAGAAATCCACCGACTTGAATAAATAGGCCAATTTCAATGACAGGAACACAAATAAACAGCAACAGTAAGATAGGAAACACAGGCACTCCAGTAGAATATTATTCACCTCATGCTATGAGGTTTTGTTAGCTTACAGCATACCCTATCAAGCGACGAATAAATAATCTAGCCTTACAGGAGCACACTAAAATATCCTACAAAAAATCGCTTATATAGAAATATGTGATATCACGTACATATAGAAAAAAAAATGACATATTATTGACAATAAAGGTGATCCATCTACTACTTTTCTAACTATAAAGAAGTATTATGCGCCTGAAGCCCGGAAGGATTAGGAGCCAAAAAATCTGTCGAATGGATTCTTTGACACAGAAATGGCCAGAAACTAAAACAATGTCAGCATAATTATCCAAAGGCTAAAAT
The DNA here is from genome assembly GCF_013114595.1 of Vibrio sp. 99-8-1. GTDB lineage: Bacteria > Pseudomonadota > Gammaproteobacteria > Enterobacterales > Vibrionaceae > Vibrio. Next base: position 61,225 of record NZ_VTXE01000012.1, read on the forward strand.
TATGACTAAAATTAAGAATCCAAAAGCAAAACCAGCAACACGTATTGAGCACGATCTACTCGGCGAACGTCATGTTCCTAACGATGCTTACTACGGTATTCACACTCTTCGAGCTATCGAAAACTTCAATATTTCCAACAACACCATTTCTGACGTACCAGAATTTGTTCGCGGCATGGTAATGACCAAAAAAGCTGCCACATTAGCAAACAAAGAGCTGAGCGTTATTCCTAGCCAAGTAGCAAATTACATCATTCAAGCGTGTGACGTTATTCTTGAAAGTGGTAAATGCATGGATCAGTTCCCTTCGGATGTATTCCAAGGTGGCGCAGGTACATCAGTCAACATGAACACTAATGAAGTAATTGCCAACGTTGCGTTAGAGTTAATGGGAAAAGAAAAAGGTCAATACGAGTTTATTAACCCAAATGACCATGTAAACAAAAGCCAGTCGACCAACTGTGCTTACCCGACAGGATTCCGCGTCGCTGTATACAACAGTATACAAAAGCTTATTGACGCCGTTGAATACCTTAAAGGGGCATTTGAACTAAAAAGCCAAGAGTTCGATAAAGTTCTGAAAATGGGCAGAACTCAGCTTCAAGACGCTGTTCCTATGACTGTAGGACAAGAGTTTAAAGCGTGGGCCGTCACCATAGACGAAGATATTCGTAACTTAAGATACACATCCAAACTATTGCTAGAAGTGAATTTAGGTGCAACCGCTATTGGTACTGGTCTAAATGCGGCTGATGGTTACCAAGTTCTTGCCGTTAAGCACCTTGCTGATGTATCAGGTTTAAAATGCGTTCCAGCGGAGAACCTGATAGAAGCAACTTCAGATTGTGGCGCTTACGTAATGGTTCATGGCTCACTAAAACGCTTAGCCGTAAAATTATCCAAGATCTGTAATGACCTTCGTTTACTTTCATCAGGACCAAGAGCTGGTTTTAACGAACTCAATTTACCAGAGCTACAGGCAGGATCTTCTATTATGCCTGCAAAAGTTAACCCTGTGGTTCCAGAAGTCGTTAACCAAGTCTGCTTTAAAGTGATGGGTAACGATACCACCATCTCTTTTGCCGCTGAAGGTGGTCAATTACAACTTAACGTAATGGAACCAGTTATTGCACAAAGCATGTTCGAATCACTCGACCTTCTTAAAAATGCTTGTATTAACCTACGTGACAAGTGTGTAGATGGCATCACAGTAAACAAAGAAGTATGTGAAGCGTTTGTGTTCAACTCTATTGGTATTGTGACCTACCTGAATCCATATATTGGCCATCACGAAGGCGATATCGTCGGCAAAATCTGCGCAGATACCGGCAAGAGTGTTCGCGAAGTAGTACTTGAACGAGGACTACTGACAGAAGATGAGCTTAACGACATTTTCTCTGTCGGCAATCTAATGAAGCCGCAATATAAAGCGAAACGCTACGATTAGCAGGGATAAGCAACGGAAAGGATTCCTCAAATTTAACAAGGGCTTACACTTTAAGCCCTTTTTTAAATCCAGTTTTTATTCTTTTACTACACATTTTAATAAAACTTTGAGGTACAACCTATGGTTATGATTCAATTATTGGTCGTTCTACTATTCATATTCTTGGGGGCAAGAATCGGTGGTATTGGTATCGGCTTTGCTGGTGGTGCAGGTGTGATCGCACTTACCATGCTACTTGGACTAGACGCTGGTAGCATACCAGTTGACGTTATTCTAATTATCATGTCAGTTATCACTGCAATCGCGGCTATGCAAGTTGCTGGTGGTATGGATTGGCTGGTTGATCTTGCTGAGCAATTTCTACGTAAAAATCCAAAACACATTACCTTTTACGCACCAATCGTTACTTACGTAATGACACTGCTTGCGGGTACAGGTCATACGGCATTCTCTACCTTGCCGGTTATCGCCGAAGTAGCAAAAGAGCAAGGAGTTCGTCCATCACGACCTCTATCTATTGCCGTTGTTGCCTCACAAATCGCGATTACAGCATCACCAATTTCAGCCGCGGTTGTTTTCTTCTCTGGGATTCTTGAGCCGCTAGGTGTTGATTACCTAACACTACTTGCGGTATGTATTCCAACAACATTCATTGCCTGTATGGTCGGTGCTTTTGTGGCCAACCTAATGGGTAAAGAACTCAAAGATGACGATGTTTATCAAGAGCGTTTAGCAAAAGGGCTAATTAAAATGAAAGGCGCAACAAAGCGTGACATTTTGCCTTCAGCTAAAACATCCGTTTACATCTTCTTAGCGGCAATCGTTGCGGTAGTCACCTACGCGACAATGATTAGTGGCACAGTAGGATTAATCGAAGAACCTACTATTGGCCGTAACCATGCCATTATGGCGCTTATGTTAACAGCGGCGACCGCCATTGTTATGATCACAAAGATTGACGCATCTCAAATCGCTAATGCTGCGACATTTAAGTCTGGTATGAGTGCTTGTGTGTGTGTTCTTGGTGTTGCATGGTTAGGTGATACCTTTGTTTCCAGCCACATTGCTGAAATCAAAGAGTTCTCTGCAAACCTTCTAGAACAGTATCCTTGGATGCTTGCGATTACTCTATTCTTTGCATCTATGCTGCTTTATTCTCAAGGCGCAACAACTACAGCGCTAATGCCAGCGGCACTTGCTATTGGTGTTGCACCACTGACTGCGGTTGCTTCTTTTGCTGCGGTAAGTGCACTGTTTGTACTACCAACATACCCTACACTGCTTGCAGCTGTTGAGATGGATGACACGGGCTCTACGCGTATTGGTAAATACGTATTTAACCACCCATTCTTCATTCCGGGTGTGGTTACTATCGCAACATCTGTTGCGCTTGGTTTTGCTTTCGGTGGTCTTATTCTGTAATAGTTAAGTCACTTTAAGGTATTCATATAAGGAGGCTCTGCCTCCTTTTTTATTTCTCACCGTAGCAAAACGCTGCACTTAACTCATAGTCGATTAAGCTGCACCAATAACTCGCCATATATTGGGTATAAAATTTGATTAAATAACGATAAGATGAAACTAATTGTTTGGATCATCGGTCTGATGTTTCATAAGTAATAATTGGGTTTACTACATTTTATGCGCGCATTTTTATCCATTGTATTTATTAGCCTGCTTTCGATCTCTTTCTCCTCTTTTGCCTTATTTGGCAAAAACGATCAACAGAGCGCAGTTTCTTCATTTGATAATGGCAACAGTCGTTTTGTTACTGTTAATGAGGCATTCCCTTTCTCCTCCAATCAGGTAAATAGTACCGTTTACTTAAATTGGGATGTAAAACCAGAGTATTATCTGTATCAGCATCAATTCTCCGTTAGCATCGAAAACGGCACGATTGGATCTCTTGTTCAGCCACAAGGAAAGCCGTATAAAGATCAATTTTTTGGCTCGGTTCAAATTTACACCGAGCCGCTCACCATACAAGTACCGGTTACCAGTATTAATGATAAAGCGCGACTTATAGTTAAGTACCAAGGCTGTGCAAAAGCAGGGTTCTGCTATCCCCCAGAAACGCGTTTAATAGAGGTAAATCCTCTCTCCGCAAGCGACGCCTCCGTGGCTTCATCAGCGGAGCAAACTAGCGCAGCGAGTAACAACACCGTTCAGCAAAACACCTTATCTGACAATCAAGATTCGTTACTTGCCGGACAGCTAGCGGACAACTGGTGGACACCATTACTTTTTCTTGCTCTGGGTATTGGACTGGCGTTTACACCTTGCGTGTTCCCTATGTATCCAATATTGACTGGTATCGTTCTTGGTAATGGCAAATTATCGCAATCTAGAGCGTTAAGCTTATCCTTTGTTTATGTACAGGGGATGGCTTTAACCTATACCTTACTTGGTTTAGTTGTTGCCTCTGCCGGATTACAATTTCAGGCGGCGTTGCAGCACCCTTACGTGCTCATTGGCCTAAGTATCATGTTTATACTATTGGCACTTTCTATGTTTGGTGCGTATACCTTGCAACTGCCCTCCGCCATTCAAACCTGGTTAAACAATCAAAGTAACAAACAGCAAGGTGGCAATATTGGCGGGGTGTTCTTAATGGGCGCCATCTCAGGCTTAGTCTGTTCACCTTGCACTACTGCACCACTTTCTGGCGCCTTGCTTTATGTCGCACAAAGTGGCGACCTACTAACGGGAGGAGTCGCTCTTTATGCACTAGGCCTAGGTATGGGTATTCCACTGATCACCGTTGCCGTATTCGGTAATAAATTGCTACCTAAAGCGGGGGCATGGATGGACAGGGTAAAAATCCTATTTGGCTTTATATTGCTCGCCGCCCCTATTTACTTACTAGAACGTATTATTCCAGCACAGTGGGCTGTCACACTATGGGGGCTACTAGGTATTTTTGCCTTTGGTTGGCTATACCATTTAAAAAACAGCCTAGAGTTTGCTGGCTGGAAACAGAGTTTATTAGGTATTGTCGCTATGTTAGGCATTTTAGCCTCTGCACTCCCCGTTTATAATCAATGGAGTGGCAACCACTCATCTGATGCCTATCAACCTACCATTAGCTTTACTCGAATCGCATCGGTAGAAGAGCTGGAACAGCAACTTGTTCTGGCCAACAAAGCCAACAAACCTGTGATGCTCGACTTTTATGCCGATTGGTGTGTGGCATGTAAAGAGTTTGAAAAATACACCTTTCACACGCCCGAAGTTGAAGAGAAGCTAAAAGGCTATATCTTGCTGCAAGCAGATGTCACCAAAAACAGTCCGGCAGACATTGCACTGTTTAAACGTTTAAAAGTGATGGGGCTACCAACCATCGATTTTTGGGACGCTGATGGTAATTATCAGTCTCGATCTCGATTGACTGGTTTTATGGAAGCGGAACCATTTATAGAGCACCTAAATAAACAAAATTAAATGATGCTAGGGAATTTCTATACCCTAGCCTTGTTTATTTGCAAATGACGCTTCAATACGCAACTAAAATCAGATAAAAGTCGATACTGTTCAGAAATTTAAGCTAGAGTTATTGTCCAAAATACCAAAGCGTACAATACTTGCTTTGTTAACTGAATATTTACTAAATAATAAAGAGTGTATAACGTCATGGATTCGACCTACACAATTATCATCGCTGATGATCATCCATTATTCCGCAACGCGCTATTTCAGTCAGTTCATATGGCGATAAGTGGCGCAAATCTATTGGAAGCGGATTCTCTTGATGCCCTACTACAACTACTCAATAAAGAAGCGGAACCCGATCTATTACTGCTTGATTTAAAAATGCCCGGAGCCAACGGCATGTCAGGTTTAATTCAACTCCGCGCAGAATACCCAGACCTACCGATTGTGGTGATTTCCGCCAATGAAGAACCCAGTGTTGTTGCACAGGTAAAACTTCACGGTGCTTTCGGTTTTATTCCCAAATCCAGTGACATGCGAGCATTAGTTAGCGCGTTGAACCAAGTGCTAAATGGTGACCCCTTCTTCCCTGAAGAGCTGCTAAAAAACAGCCATGTTAATACTGACTTATCTGAAAAAATTGCCTCGTTAACACCGCAGCAATATCGTGTGCTTGGCATGTTGTCCGACGGGCTGCTCAATAAGCAAATTGCGTATGAGTTAAATGTCTCTGAAGCCACCATAAAAGCGCATATGACCGCCATATTCCGTAAGCTAGGAGTCCAAAACAGGACTCAAGCTGTGATCCTTCTACAACAACTTGAACCAGAAGGTTAGACCTTCGGCTAAGTTAACATCTTATTAACAAGGTCATTTTCTAACTCACCCTTCATAAACGCCCATATATTGGGCGTTTATCTATTTTAGCCCCCGACTAAAGTTGCACTGAGATATTCTAATAAGGCTGCTAATCTAAATTCCGTAACAGTTTATTAACACCAATAACACAACGGAAGGAGAAGGCCATGGCATTCGAATCATCGAATCACGCTCAAGCCTACTGGAAGGAAAACTTGACCATCATGGGGTCGCTACTTGCAATCTGGTTCTTAGTCTCTTATGGCGCAGGAATTTTGTTTGTAGATGCTCTGAACTTAATTCAATTTGGCGGCTTTAAACTAGGTTTCTGGTTTGCTCAACAAGGTTCAATATATACCTTTGTGGCGCTGATTTTTGTTTATGTTGCGCGAATGAATTCGCTCGATAAAAAATACAACGTACAGGAAGACTAAGAGGCTTTGGAAATGGATATTCAAACTTGGACCTTTATTTTAGTCGGTATTACATTTGCGCTATATATCGGCATCGCAATTTGGGCTCGCGCAGGCTCTACAAGTGAATTCTATGTAGCTGGCGGTGGTGTACACCCTGTCGCGAACGGAATGGCAACCGCAGCAGACTGGATGTCAGCAGCTTCATTTATTTCAATGGCAGGTATCATCTCGTTTATCGGTTATGACGGTGGTGTATATCTTATGGGTTGGACAGGTGGCTACGTATTGTTGGCACTATGTTTAGCTCCGTACCTACGTAAATTCGGTAAGTTTACCGTGCCTGATTTTATCGGGGATCGTTACTACTCACGTACAGCGCGTATGGTAGCCGTTTTCTGTGCCATCTTCGTCTCATTTACTTATGTAGCTGGACAGATGCGTGGTGTGGGCGTGGTATTTGCTCGATTCCTAGAAGTTGATATCAATATGGGTATCATCATAGGTATGGGTGTGGTTTTCTTCTACGCTGTATTAGGTGGAATGAAAGGCATTACTTATACTCAGGTTGCTCAGTACTGCGTACTTATCTTCGCATTCATGGTTCCAGCAATCTTTACTTCACTGATGATGACAGGTTCACCGGTTCCGCAACTTGGCTTCGGTTCAACCATGGCAGGCAGCGATGTCTATCTACTGGATAAACTGGATGGCTTAACGCAAGAGCTTGGCTTTACCGCCTACACCGACGGCTCCAAGAGTATGGTTGACGTATTCTTTATCTGTGCGGCTCTAATGGTTGGTACTGCGGGTCTTCCTCACGTAATCATCCGTTTCTTTACGGTACCAAAAGTATCTGATGCGCGTATCTCTGCGGGTTGGGCTCTAGTATTCATCTCAATTCTATATACTACTGCTCCTGCCGTTGCTGCATTCGCTCGTGTAAATATGATTGATACCATTAACGGTCCAGACATGAAAGGTGTTGCCGCAGCAGAAGCACCAAGCTGGTACAAAAACTGGGAAAGCACAGGTCTGGTAGCATGGGAAGATAAGAATGGCGACGGTAAAATGTTCTATTCTGGTGACTCTCGTAACGAAATGAAGATCAACCGAGATATCATTGTATTGGCATCCCCTGAGCTTGCTCAACTTCCAAACTGGGTTGTTGCACTGCTAGCAGCGGGTGGCTTAGCGGCTGCATTGTCTACCGCGGCAGGTCTGCTCTTGGTCATCTCAACCTCCATTTCGCATGACTTGTTGAAGAAAGGCTTTAGGCCCAACATGACGGATAAACAGGAACTGCTCGCCGCACGTTTAGCCGCCTTCTTTGCCATTGTTTGTGCGGGCTACTTAGGTATTAACCCTCCAGGGTTCGTAGCACAGGTGGTTGCATTCGCCTTCGGACTAGCTGCATCGTCCTTCTTCCCTGCAATTATCCTAGGTATCTTCTATAAGAAGATGAACAAAGAAGGGGCAATTGCCGGTATGCTTTCTGGTATCGCATTCACAGCGGCTTACATTATTTACTTTAAGTTTGTAAACCCTGCTGCGAATACACCAGACAACTGGATGTTTGGCATCAGCCCTGAAGGGATTGGTACACTAGGTATGTGTGTTAACTTCGTTGTATCAATTGTAGTGAACAAGTTTACTGCAGAAGTTCCAGCAGACGTACAAGAGATGGTTGAGTCAATTCGTTACCCTAAAGGCTCTGGCGCAGCGCACGATCATTAATTATCGAAGGATTTAACATCCAAGATAACTCAAAGAGCAAGCTAACTTAGCTTGCTCTTTTTTATTTCCTCTCTCAATATAAAATACCATTTAACCTGAGTCCACCTACCCTTCTTTCAGAAAATACCTATATCATTTTTAGTCACAAAATAACCTATTAATCTAAAATAATGAATCAGAAATGATTTAACCCTTACCTATAAAAAACCTCTCTTTTTACAAGTAAAACCCTAAATATAAAATTTTAAACAAAGAAGAATTTTCCTATTTATTAGTTTTAAAAGAAGTGTGACTCTTACCCAAAAATAAATAACACCATAGGATTTAATAGATGAGCATCAAGCCTATTTTTAGTCACCCTTTATCTATAAAAATTAATTTATCCCCACCCAAAAGATCCACTGCTAAAATAATCACATTTATAGCAACGCTATTTCATATCACTGGTTACACTAGCGAAGGATTAAACAATGACACAGTAACCATGGTTCCCTTTATTGGTATACAAGGGGAATATAATCTTCCAGAAGATAAAAGTTATAATAGTAAAGAACCAGAAACGTTTGGTTATGGCATTTTGTTTGGCATTCAATTTAATCAAGCCATGAGCTGGGATCTAACCTACAACTTCGACACCCAATATTCCACCAAGGATACCAACGTTGATATCAATGCGGTCATATGGCAAACCGGTGTAAGGTACGACTACTACCTCAACAATCAATTCAGCCTATATGGCAGATTAGCAGCCAGTTACTGGGCTGTAGAAAAAACCTTTTCTACAACCAGAGTGAAACAATCAAACAGCGGGCTTTCTCCTACAATCGAAATGGGCTTTGGATATGATCCGAAACCCAATTTATCCTTATACTCCGGCTATCAACTAATCAGTGGTATTGGAGGAGACAGTACCGGCTCTTATGATGACCATAGTTTACTGATAGGGGCAAAATATCGCTTTGCTAACAATAATCTCACCGCTAAAAAAACATCCGTTAAAAAAGAAGAAAATGAGCGCGTCGAGCCCAACATTAAAATCGTTAAAAGTCGTGATAACTTTGTTTTCCTCCAATTAGACTCTAATAATTTTTCCAGCAACAGTGCAAAGCTAAGTTACCGTAGCTTATCTAAACTCGATGAACTGATTTTATTCCTTAAAAAATACCCTAACTCAACAGTTAGAATAGTGGGTCACACGGACTCAACTGGCTCCTACAGTCACAATATGAACCTGTCGTTGAAACGAGCCAAATCAGTCTCGTATGTATTATTAAACAGAGGAATAGAAAAAAGCAGAATAAAAGTAATTGGTCGAGGTGAAGAACAACCCATCGCCTCAAATTTCACCTCTGAAGGACGAGCGCAAAATAGAAGAGTCGACATTATCATTCCAAACTTTAATAACCAACAATAAGACATAATTAATAAAAATACACTTATACATCCACATCTTTTAAATGCTTTTAATATTTAGGTCTTCCCAATGAAAATATATTCATTTGTAACGCTATTGATTAGCTCACTCTTTATTATTACTGGCTGTAATAATGAAGATGCGTTTTCCAATCCTAATAATTCCGCCTCAGAAATTACAGCCCCTCCACCCGTCGTTCGCCCCCCAGCAACAGCAAACTTACATAGCTTAACTATCGTGCCGCATGATTACGGCACTGTCGTGACATCCCCTCAAGAAATGTTTGTCAACTCATCACTAAGATTAAAAGTAATCGGTGCATTTGATGACGGGCTTGATTACGACCTAACGAATAAAGTCACGATAAGCAGTAGTAACAATACCGTTGCGTCCGTCACTGGCAACTTAGTACAAGGAATGGCATCAGGATCCGTACAACTATTTGCAGACTCTATTGAGCATACCGGCATAAGAAGTCCAGCATATGACCTAAACGTTCTAGGTAGCAGTGATGCAGGCACTATCAATGCTGGTGTTTGTGGTAGCCAAATAAATGATAACAACTTGACCAATGCTAAAGATGGCTGCATGAAACTCATCAGCGATGATCGCGGAAACTGGTTTACCTCAAATCCAAGTATAGTATTTATTAATGCACAAGCTGGTTTTACCCCAGTTCACAGTTCAGATCCCGCGGTCCCACGCCCATATAAAACTTATTCAGGAGAAGATAGTGAAATTGGCTATACCCCAGCAGGATTAACGAACTTTGCCCGATTCTTCCAGGGTTATCCTGACAATTTTGACGGAGGACAATATGAGCTATGGTGTAATTATCTGAATGAAATAGAGTTCGCAGGAAAAAAGAACTGGGATAGAGTAACAGCACCCGAACTTGCCAATTTAGTCTCCTACAGAGGCGCGTTACGAGCCAACTATGGTTGGCCAGCGGAAAACCACTACCACACCAAAACTGTAGCACCAATTACTGGTGCAATCGCGGTAAAAGTCAACGGAGTTCTAAATGAAAAAGTGATAACAACAGGCAGACCCTACTATGCCAGTTGCACTTCTCGCGGCAACAACTAAAGACTCTTAGTCACAAAAAACAGAGAGAATAGCAAGGTTAGCATTGGAGTCACAACACGCTCGAATGCTACCTCTTCTTTAGGTGTGGCTTTGATTGTCTAACCCTAACTGATCCATGGTAATAATAAGATGATAAAACTTGTTTTGGTTCTGTTTCTATTTCTAGTGGTATTTATCGATCTAGTACTGATTGAATCTCAATTTACCTACGATAATAAACAGCAGCGACTTAAGCTCAGTAATATAGAGCTTATCTCTAATGGTTATGTTTCCTTTTGACGCTAGATTCTACACACCATAAGAATCAACTCACTCGATTCAACACCGCTCGTAGTTTTAACGGTTTGACAGGTTTGGCAATAAAGCTAAACCCATTAGATTTGATGGCGCTTAACATATCTTCTGTTCTATCGGCACTGATAATAACCCCTTCAAAGTTATCTCCTAACCTTAAACGACACTGTTGTAACACCTCTAATCCAGTTCGGTCATAATCCAGTCGATAATCAGAGAAAATAACATCAGGAATCCACTCATGCTCAAGTATCTTCATGCTCTCAACCAGATCTTGAGCGGTTTTTACCTCACAACCCCAGCGTTCTAACAAGTTACGCATTCCAAGTAGGATATCCAGCTCGTTATCTACACAGAGCACTTTTACATGTTGCAATGGTGGGCTAACAGGTTGAGGAGTGACCTCCAGTAACTCTGGTAACGCGCTACCACGAGATAAGGTGATAGAAAATACCGTCCCCTCTTCTGGCCATGAACGTAATCCAATCTGATGTTCTAATACTCGCGCTATCCCTCTAGATATTGCCAAGCCTATCCCCAATCCCTGTGACACATGGCTTGGATCTCCCCGGGTAAATTCTTCAAAAATTTCGGTCTGCTTTTCTGGAACGATCCCCTTGCCGTTATCCCATACCTCGATTCTAACGTCACCATTCACACGTCTCGCCCCGAGCAATACTTTTCCTCTCGGGTTATAACGAAACGCATTAGTTAAAAAGTTTTGCAGCACCCGCCGGAGTAACTTGGCATCAGAATTAACGATCAGTTTGGAGGGCACCATGTGAAAATCGATCTGCTGCTGCTTTGCCAGTGCGCTAAATTCTGCATTGAGATTATGCAATACTTCATCAATTGAAAAATTCTTAATATTGGTTTCAAGCTTTCCTGACTCTAGACGGGAGATATCAAGCAGATCACCAATCAACTCTTCAGCCGCGCCAAGTGCGCTTTCAATATGGCCTGACAGCTTCTTAGTTTCTGATTCCTTTGCGGTTTCAGAGAGTGATGAGGCAAAAAGACGTGCTGCGTTTAATGGCTGCATAAGATCATGGCTCACCGCGGCAAGAAAACGGGTTTTAGACTGTGACTCTGTATTGGCGTTTTGAGTAGCAGAAACCAACCTTTTGTTCAGCTCTTCCAACTCTTTCGTTCGCTCTAAAACTCTACTTTCTAAATTCTCATTGGCTTCTTTTAATGCCTTCTCTGCCTGACGGAATACCGTGATATCGGTAAAGCTCATAACAAAGCCACCACCAGGCATCGGATTACCTTGCACCTCAATAACCCGTCCATCAGGATAGGTTCGGGAAGAAGTATGCTGAGTGCCACACTCTAAGTGATAGACCCTTTTTCTTACATGTTCTTCAGGATCACCGGGGCCACACAAACCTTGCTCAGCATTGTGCCTAATCACGTCAGCTATCGGTCGTCCGACTTGTACTAGACCCGCCGGAAATTCAAACATTTCAAGATACCTTTGGTTCCAAGCAACCATTCTCAACTGCTTGTCCACCACGGTAATACCTTGGCTAATATGCTCAATCGCCCCTTGTAGCAGACCCCGACTAAAGTCATACAGTTCGGATGCTTCATCCACTATGGTTGCCACTTCTTCCAACTGCATGTTTTTACCCTTCAATGCAGAAGTAAGTACCAACTTCGCAGATGAGGCACCAAACACACCAGCGAGCAATCGTTCTGTATGACGAATTAACCCAGAAGAAGCTTGCTGATTAGGAAGCAGTGTTTTGTTTTGCTGACGCCAAAAATTATTAAATGATAAGCGCGCTCTGGGTCGACCTACAAAACGAGATGCCAGCATTTCTAGCTCAGCCACAGTGACTCGACTTTGATAGAGACTGACATTTTCACTTTCAGGTAATGGGGTACCTACAAATGCTGCCGACTGTAAGCGTTCACTTAAACTGGCTCTAGTAACCAGAGAAATGGCGATGTAGCAGAACGCATTAATGAGCAGGCTTAGCGCCATTCCCCAATCAGAATCGGTTAACAACCAGCTGGCTAACAGTTCTGGTGGCTGTATCAACCACAACAATAAATTACTGCCAGAGTCCCCCGCTAGCATATCAGTCTGGCTCATCAAGGTAACAAGCCAGATGGTAAAGCCAGCTAACAGACCAACATAAACCCCTTTTTTATTTCCTAGTCTCCAGTACATTCCACCAATCAATGACGGGGCAAACTGTGCAATTGCAGCAAAAGAGAGCAAGCCAATAACCGATAATGATCGAATGCTATCCAGCGCCATGTAAAAACCCCAAGCACCAAATAAGATAAGTAATATTAATGCTCGACGAATATTAAGTAGTAAACCGGAAAAGTGGAGATGGGTTCGCTGAGAAAGGCGCATCCGACGTAGCAGAAGAGGTAAAACAAGATCATTAGAGACCATTATGGCCAATGCGATGGTGGAAACAATCACCATACCACTCGCCGCCGATGTGCCACCTAAAAAGGCCAATAACGCAATATCGTCAGCGCCAAATGCCAAAGGCAAACTGATCACATAGGTGTCTGCCGGACTACCAGATAACAAGCTCTGTCCAACCCATGATATAGGCAGAACAAATAACCCCATCATAATCAAGTAAGCTGGAAACACCTTTCTCGCAACATGCAGGTCTTGCGCTCTCTCATTCTCCACCACCATAGTGTGGAACTGCCTTGGCAAACAGATGATCGCGGCCATGGTTAACAGGGTATGAATAACCAATCCCGGTATATTTGGCGACTGATAACTTTCAATCGCCATATCAATCAACTTAATCTCTGAACGGCTTATCGCAAGGTAAACAATGAATAACCCCACCACCAAAAACGCCATAAGTTTAACAATTGACTCAAACGCAACAGCCATCATCATGCCTCGATGATGCTCAGTGTTATCAATGTGTCGCGTGCCAAACAACATGGTAAAGACCGCCAAAGCCCCAACCACAAACCATGATATATGACTGTCTTGATAACCCAATTGGCTATTCAAATCCGGGGCGAGGATATCAAGCCCCATGGTAATACCCCTAAGCTGAAGGGCGATGTAAGGTAAAATTCCGACGACAGCAATAAGGGTCACAGTGACGGCTAACCCTTGGGATTTCCCATATCTGGCGGCAATAAAGTCAGCAATAGAGGTGATATGTTCACGCTTAGCAATAAGAATTAGCCGCGCCAGTATCCGCCAGCCAAAAGCGAACACAATTATCGGGGCGATATAAATGGGTAAAAAAGACCATGGGTTGCTACTGGCTTGCCCCACGGTGCCGTAAAATGTCCAAGAGGTACAATAGACGGCAATGGAAAGGCTATAAATCCAAGGGCGCCAATTAGACAACCACTTGGTTTGCCTATCTCCGTACCAAGCAATAAGAAACAGAATCCCGAGATAAGTAAGCGTAACGGGAACAACCAGCCAACCTTGCATTTATATATCCTTATATAAAAAACCGAGCTATTGGAATCTCGCCAGTTAGTGTATACCCAAAATGTTTCAAGTTGCAGCAAGGCTGACGTTAAATGAGATCCTTAAAACAGAGAAATTTAATACAGGTCAGTTTAGAAAAGAGAATATCAGGCAGGAGAGAGTGACCTAAAAAAAGCATAGGAAGTCAGACAACATTCACCATGCTTTAATCATCATTGCTATTTTGCAGACATAAGCGCTAACTCGACATTTTCGCTTCGGTCAAAGAGCTGTTTTTCTCCACCTTGACAAATAGAGCCATCACCCCCATTGCCGCCATGCCCCAAAAAACATTGGCACCATATAACTCATATCCCCAGCCGGTTAATGCCGTCATTAAGGCGGTAAACGCGCCCATTGGAATAGCATTATAGAGGGCTTGAAGTGGCACAACCTCGCTCTCTTTTGCCCGCTGAATATATTGAATCGCAGCGATATGCGCCGCAGCAAAAGTCACACCATGCAGCATCTGTACGAAAGCCAGCACCCACAACTCGGTCGTTAATGCCGTCAGGCTCCATCGGACGATCACACCTACTGAGGCTATCAAAAATAACGTACGTAAACTCAAACCAGCGAACAAGCGCTTACTGGTGGCAAACACGGTAATTTCTGCGATAACACCAAGGCTCCATAAATAGCCAATAATGCTTTCTGCGTGCCCTGCGCCTTTCCAGTAGATCGAACTGAAACTGTAATAAGCCGCATGACTACCGTGCAACAAAGAAAGCAGAACAATAAATCTCAACACTTCTTTATCAGCAAGTAGAGCCATTAATTTTGGTCGTTCACTGCTCTCTTCATCGGTCGTAATTGGTGCTGGTGTCGGCGTTCTCATCGCCAAGAGCAGACCGACTGCAGTACCAGCCAATGCCGTATGCACAATCATATCTGTGCCATAGAGAGAAACCAGATAACCCACTACGGTGGAGCCGGCTATAAAGGCAATTGACCCCCATAAGCGCGTCCGACCGTAATCGAGCATCTTCATCTTGGAGTAGTAGTTAGCCATTGCATCAGACAGCGGAATTGCAGGACCACAACAAGCATTAAATAGAATGGTGGCTAATGCCATCAGCCAGAAATTTCCACCGGTAAAAAAATGGAACCAGATAAAGATTACCGACAAAAAGCTTAGCCAACGAATCGCGGGAAGCAGATACTCTACCTTATGTAATCTTGGTGTTAGCACTAGGTTGGCAACGCAACGGGCGCCAAACGCTATCCCCATAAGTAGGCCAATATCTCCCGCTGATACACCTTGGTCTTCAAACCAAAGCGCCCAAAACGGAATATACACCCCATAGGCAAAAAAGAAGCCAATAAAGTACTGTGAAATCCAGCCATAAGGGGTCGGAGAGAACATAATAAACCTGAACTTTGAGATAAGAATTGTCGCGCATATTATGCAGTGCTTATCTCTCGCAAAAAAGGAAATTGTTGAGTTATTTTATTTCCTCCTAACTCATTCATGTTTGTTACAAAAAAAATGGCGTATTAGACCAAAGTCGTCTGGATGAAAACAGCAAATTAGTCAGACTTACAGTAAGGTTATTTCACTGGTACTTATCGAGCTATGCCTGACAAATTTAATATGCAGTCGCCACCATTTGATCGGCTACTGGAAGATCAACAAAAACTACTACGCTCTTCACTGGACGTGGCCTACTATCGTGAAACAGAGACGATATTAAAGTCTGGTGCAAAAAGTGAATACCTGTTTATCCTCATTAAAGGGGCCGTTGAAGAACGCTCTGCTGACGACAGCGAAATATTTGCTCACTATGCCAACGATGATATTTTTGATGTACGTTCTCAATTCGACGACTTAAATAAGCATAAATACATCGCCTTAGAAGATACCCTTTCCTACCTTTTACCAAAAAAAGTATTCCTAGATCTTTATAGCGCTAATGGCGAATTTGCGGCTTACTTCGACAATAACCTCGCTAAGCGACAAGAGCTGATTGAAGCGGCTCAGCAGCAGCAAAACTTAGCGGAGTTTATTCTCACCAAGGTGGATAACTCGATATATCATCCACCATTAATACTGCAACCAACGCTGCCACTTATTGATGTCACGAAACAACTAAAAGAGAACGGCATTGATGCCGCACTAGTGAGACTGGACGACAATGATCCTCGTATTCTCAATCAACCCAACCAACATCCATACGGAATCGTAACCCGCACTAATATGCTGCACGCCGTCATGCTAGACAATCACCCTCTTGATACACAAGTTGGTGATATCGCCACTTTTCCAGTGTTCCATGTTGATGATGGTGACTTCCTGTTTAACGCCATGATCACCATGACCAAAAACCGCATGAAACGAGTGATGGTTTGCGATGGCAACGATGCCGTTGGCATGCTAGATATGACACAGATACTCAGTGCTTTCTCTACTCACTCCCATGTACTGACTTTAAGTATCGCCCGAGCCACCAGCATAGAAGAGCTCGCTCTAGCGGCAAACAAACAGAGACAGCTGGTCGACAGCTTGTTAGGAAATGGCATCCGAACTCGATTTATCATGGAGTTAATCTCTGCCGTTAATGAACAAATTATCGAGAAAGCCTTCGAACTGACTATTCCACCCGCAGTAAGAGAACAGATATGTTTGGTTGTTCTCGGCTCCGAAGGTCGAGGCGAACAAATTCTAAAAACCGACCAAGATAACGCCCTGATCGTAAAAGATGGCTTTAACTGGCCAGAAATGGAACAGACGATGAACAACTTAACGCATGTTTTGCAGCAGTTAGGTTACCCTCTGTGTCCCGGGAAAGTAATGGTCAATAACCCAACATGGGTCAAGTCAGAAAGCAACTGGAAGAAAACTTTATCTGCATGGGTGAACAAAGCACATGCAGAGCAGGTAATGAAAATTGCCATCGTGGCCGATGCTCACGCGGTGGCAGGAAACCACTCTCTACTGACACCAATCAAGCAACACCTCATCACCTTAATGGCCAATCAGGAACTTATTTTAACCGAGTTCACCCGACCAGCACTCAACTTCTCTATTCCGCTAACACTGTTTGGTAATGTGAAAGCTTCCAAGTCAGGAGTGGATCTAAAACAGGGGGGGATCTTCCCAATTGTTCATGGCGTCCGGGCTCTTGCGCTAGAAAACAGCCTAAAAGAGAACAACACCTTTGAAAGAATCGAAGCGCTACAAAAACACAAAGTTCTGGAGCAGGAAACCGCAGACAACTTAACCGAAGCACTAAAACTGTTTTTTAAACTTCGCTTAGCACAACAGCTATCACAACAGCACAGTCACAATAAAATAGACCTCAAGCTGCTAGACAGAACTGAACGAGATCTTCTTCGTCATAGTTTGCATGTGGTCAAGAAATTTAAACAGTGGCTTGGTTACCACTATCAAATCAGAGATTAGGCCTATAGGTCTTAAGTAGTAGATATGAACTGGCTATCAAGAAAGTGGTGGCATTACAAACTTAAAGGCTCACCCTATCAGCCTCTATTTTTGCCTTGCGATCATAAAGAGTATGTATCATTAGACTGTGAAACCACCAGCTTAGACCCCCTTCGGGCAGAGCTGGTGACCATTGCTGCCACAAAAATTATCGACAATAGAATCATCACCAGCCAACCTTTCTATGTCCGTTTACGCGCACCGCAATCCTTAGATTCAGGCTCCGTAAGGATTCATCGTATTCGTCACCAAGACCTGATAGATGGTATGAGTGAAAAAGACGCCATTAGCGCTCTGCTAAAATTTATCGGCAACCGTCCATTAGTGGGTTACCACATTCGCTACGACAAGACTATTCTCGATATCGCTTGTCAAAAACACTTTGGTTTTCCTTTGCCAAACCAATTAGTCGAAGTCAGCCACATTTATCATGAAAAGCTAGAACGTCATTTACCTAACGCCTATTTTGACCTGAGCTTAGACGCCATTTGCAAACATTTAGATCTACCGGAACAGGATAATAAACATGACGCATTGCAGGATGCGATATCCGCGGCTTTGGTTTATGTCCGGCTTACCTATGGTGATTTACCCGCACTGACATCGGCCTATTTGCGTTAGCTCACTCACTGGTCAGCTAAGCTGCTAATTTATCCTAAAGTCTAATTGAGAAAACACCCACTATAACCGACAGTTACATCACTAAAAGCGACTATGCTTATACAAGAACATAACAAAGGTGTGCAAAACCACGCCTCTGATAGTCAAAAGCCCAATAAAATAAACTCAACGGAAGTTTGCTGAATCACAAGGAGAGAAGCAATGAGTGTGTATCCGGTCAAAGAAAATATCAAGGCTCAGACCCACGTTGACAACGACACCTATTTATCAATGTACCAACAGTCCGTTAGTGACCCTGAATCTTTTTGGGGTGAACACGGCAAGATCGTCGATTGGATAAAACCATTCAGCCAAGTTAAAAACAGTTCATTCGACCCCGGCCATGTTGGTATAAAATGGTTTGAAGATGGCACGTTGAATGTATCGGCAAACTGTATCGACCGTCATTTAGCGGATAAAGGTGATGACGTTGCCATTATCTGGGAAGGCGACGATCCAGAAGAAGATGAAAGCATCACATTTAACCAACTGCATGAAAAAGTCTGCCGTTTCTCTAATGCATTGAAAGAGGCGGGCGTAAACAAAGGCGATGTCGTTTGTCTTTATATGCCAATGGTGCCTGAAGCCGCAGTTGCTATGTTGGCATGTACCCGCATTGGTGCGGTACATACCGTGGTGTTTGGCGGTTTTTCTCCGGAAGCTTTATCGGGCCGTATTATCGACTCCAACGCGAAAGTGGTCATCACAGCTGATGAAGGTATTCGCGCAGGACGTGCGGTTCCACTCAAGAAAAATGTTGATGAAGCGTTAACTAATCCTGAAATCAAAAACATCTCTAAAGTTTTGGTCTTTAAACGTACAGGTGCAGATGTAGCTTGGCATGAACATCGCGATGTTTGGTGGCACGAAGCGGTTGCTAATGTATCGGACAACTGCCCACCAGAAGAGATGAAAGCAGAAGATCCACTCTTTATTCTTTATACGTCAGGCTCTACAGGCAAGCCAAAAGGGGTACTCCATACCACCGGCGGTTACCTAGTTTATGCGGCCATGACCTTTAAGTACGTCTTCGACTACCATCCAGAGGATACCTTCTGGTGTACCGCCGATGTGGGCTGGATTACCGGACACACCTACTTGGTTTATGGTCCATTGGCTAATGGTGCAAAAACCATCTTATTTGAAGGTGTCCCTAACTATCCAAATACTAACCGCATGAGTGAAGTGGTAGACAAACACAAAGTGTCTATTCTTTATACCGCTCCAACGGCTATTCGTGCACTAATGGCGAAAGGCAATGAAGCGATCGAAGGCACCAGCCGAGACAGCTTGCGCATTATGGGCTCAGTAGGTGAACCTATTAACCCTGAAGCGTGGGAGTGGTACTACAAAACCATTGGCAACGAAAAATCACCGATTGTCGACACATGGTGGCAAACCGAAACGGGTGGAATCCTAATTACTCCGTTACCGGGTGCGACAGAACTAAAACCGGGCTCAGCGACTCGTCCTTTCTTTGGTGTACAACCCGCGCTAGTAGACAACATGGGTAACATCGTTGACGGAGCTACCGAAGGTAACCTAGTGATTTTGGACTCATGGCCGGGACAGATGCGTACCGTATATGGTGATCACGACCGCTTCGAACAGACATACTTCTCGACGTTTAAAGGCATGTACTTTACCGGAGATGGTGCGCGACGTGATGAAGATGGCTACTACTGGATCACCGGACGTGTCGATGACGTATTAAACGTTTCTGGACACCGTATGGGTACAGCAGAGATCGAATCAGCACTCGTGGCGTTTGATAAGATCGCCGAGGCGGCAATTGTTGGTGTACCTCATGACATTAAAGGTCAGGCCATTTACGCTTACATCACCCTTAATGATGGCGAGTTCCCAAGTGCAGAACTTCATAAAGAGGTAAAAGAGTGGGTTCGTAAAGAGATTGGCCCAATCGCTACCCCAGATGTTTTGCATTGGACCGATTCCTTACCAAAAACTCGTTCAGGTAAAATTATGCGTCGTATTCTTCGTAAAATTGCAACCGGAGATACAGGTAACCTTGGAGACACCTCCACACTGGCAGATCCAAGCGTTGTCGACAAACTGATCGCAGAAAAAGCAGAGATGTCGTAGCTCGCGAACGCACTTTACTCCATTAAACCGCCGCAATTGTGGCGGTTTTTACTTTCTCCATTTTCACTTCTCTTGTCATTTTCCCATTACTTCACTCGCAATTGGCGACATAAACACCGTTTTTCAGCCTCATTGATTGTCAAAAGTGTTAACCCGGTTACAAATCAAAAAACTCAACCATGGAGATTAGACCAGTAAATTGCTGCTATTTGCTGTGAATTAACTATAATCGGAGTCTAAAACGATGATTGACTGAATTTTGACTGGAAAAAACACATTTGCTCGCAAATAATTAGAACATTCTAATTTGTAGCCACGTTAAAGGAAGATAACTCCAAGATGACAGCAAAGTTACGCATTCTGCTCTTAAATGGGCCAAATCTTAACCTGTTAGGTGTTAGAGAGCCGGGTCATTATGGTTCTCAGACTCTGGAACAGATTGTCGCAGACCTATCTAATCATGCTCAACAAGCGGGTGCAGAGCTGCAACATCTTCAATCAAACCGAGAGTATGAGCTGATCGAAGCGATACACGACGCTCGGGATAACATCGATTTTATCATTATTAATCCGGCAGCATTTACCCATACCAGTGTTGCTTTGAGGGACGCTTTACTTGGGGTCGCAATCCCATTTATTGAAGTGCACTTGTCCAACGTTCATGCACGTGAACCATTTCGCCACCACTCATACCTTTCAGATAAGGCAGTGGGCGTAATTTGTGGACTGGGTGCCCAAGGTTACCAATTCGCATTGACTGCAGCGATTAATCAGCTTCAGTCAAACTCATAAAGAACTAATATCGTTTCGCTCTGTCATAAGTAGCGAGAAACGTTTAACAGATAAAGAGAAAGAAAAGATGGATATTCGTAAAATAAAGAAGCTAATCGAACTGGTTGAAGAGTCTGGCATTGCTGAGCTTGAGATTTCTGAAGGTGAAGAGTCAGTACGAATCAATCGATACAGCAACGCACCAGCGGCTGCCGTTCAATATACAGCAGCACCTGTAGCAGCAGCGCCTGCGGCACCTGCAGCGGCACCAGTAGAAGCAGCAGCACCGGTTCCAGCTGAACCTGCGGGCCATAAAGTTCTTTCTCCAATGGTAGGTACTTTCTACCGTTCTCCAAGCCCTGAAGCGAAAGCCTTCGTTGAAGTTGGTCAATCTATTTCTGCTGGCGACACACTATGTATCGTTGAAGCAATGAAAATGATGAACCAAATTGAAGCGGACAAATCAGGTGTGGTTACCGCTATTCTTGTTGATGACGGTGCAACCGTAGAATTCGATCAACCACTTGTTGTTATCGAATAATAGAGGTTAGCCAATATGCTAGATAAATTAGTCATCGCGAACCGAGGTGAAATTGCACTTCGTATTCTTCGCGCATGTAAAGAGTTAGGGATCAAAACGGTTGCCGTTCACTCAACGGCAGACAGAGACCTAAAACACGTATTGCTTGCCGACGAAGCTATCTGTATCGGTCCAGCAAAAGGGATCGACAGTTATTTAAACATCCCACGTATTATTTCAGCAGCTGAGGTAACTGGCGCTATCGCTATTCACCCTGGTTATGGCTTTCTATCTGAAAATGCCGACTTTGCTGAACAAGTAGAGCGCAGCGGATTTATCTTTGTCGGCCCGAAAGCCGAAACGATTCGCATCATGGGCGATAAAGTATCTGCTATTACGTCAATGAAAAAAGCAGGCGTTCCTTGTGTACCGGGTTCTGATGGCCCATTAGATGACAATGCAGAACTAAACAAAGCCCACGCTAAACGTATTGGCTACCCAGTCATTATCAAAGCATCTGGCGGCGGCGGCGGTCGTGGTATGCGTGTTGTTCGCAGCGAACCTGAACTAGTTGAAGCAATTGCTATGACTCGTGCAGAAGCTAAAGCAGCCTTCAACAACGATGTGGTTTATATGGAGAAATTCCTAGAAAACCCTCGTCACGTTGAAGTTCAAGTGATTGCCGATGGTCAAGGTGGTGCAATTCACCTTGGTGAGCGTGACTGTTCAATGCAACGTCGTCACCAAAAAGTCGTTGAAGAAGCACCTGCTCCGGGTATTACCGCAGAAATGCGTAAATACATCGGTGAACGCTGTACCCGTGCTTGTTTAGAAATCGGTTATCGTGGTGCTGGTACGTTTGAGTTCTTATATGAAAACGGCGAGTTCTACTTTATTGAAATGAATACTCGTATTCAGGTAGAGCACCCTGTTACAGAAATGGTGACTGGCGTTGACCTAATCAAAGAGCAACTTCGTGTTGCAGCAGGACAACCCCTCTCCTTTACTCAAGACGATATTAAGATCCGTGGCCACGCGGTTGAATGCCGAATCAACGCCGAAGATCCTGAACGTTTCTTACCTTGTCCGGGAACAATCAACCGTTTCCATGCTCCGGGTGGAATGGGAGTTCGCTGGGAATCTCATATCTACACGGGCTATACGGTTCCACCTCATTACGATTCAATGATCGGCAAGCTAATCACCTTTGGTGAAAATCGCGATGTGGCGATTGCTCGTATGAAGAACGCACTGAGTGAAATGATTGTTGAAGGCATTAAAACTAACGTGCCGCTGCAGCAAGAAATTATGAATGACGAAAACTTCCAACACGGTGGCGCAAATATCCACTACCTTGAGAAGAAACTTGGTCTTCAATAAGAGACAGCTACTCACTAAAAACGGCCTCAATTGAGGCCGTTTTTTTCGCGTTCTGCTCTCAAACTAGGCTTAATTAAACCCCAGATTCATTGCCCCATAAATACACATGCAACTGTGGCAACACTTTTACATCAAACCAGCGCCGCTTGGTCACTTCTTCCACTAAGGTTCTGGTTTTCTCTGTTAACTTTGCTATGTCTGCCTCACCATCTAGATCCGTATTGCACGGTTGCAAGTAAATCGGAATATCCACATAGCGATCACGAATATCACTCACCCATTGCAGATCCTTATCCTCAGCAATAACTATTTTAATACTCACCTCAACATCACCGGCACTAATTAAGCAATGCTCAAAACGTTCTCGAATAAATTTCATTTTACTCGACGGAGGCTTGGGGCTAAAAGTAATCTGATCAAGCATCGAGAACCAAGGCGCCGCAACACTTCCTTGCGTCTCTAAAGCAAAGCTATAGCCTTTTTCTTTACCCAACTTAATAAGCTGAGAAAGATCCTGCGTGGCTGGATTCCCGCCCGATAAGGTAATCAAAAGGGGTTTACCGTCACTTAGAGCGACCACTTTTGCCATCACCTCATCCGCGCTCATTTCTACCCACTGAGAACGATAGTGATTATCCACCGCATAAAGGGTGTCACACCAACCACAACGAAAATCACACCCTGCGGTACGAACAAAAACGGTCGGTGTGCCTATTGCGCTTCCTTCCCCTTGAATTGTCGGGCCAAAAATTTCAGAGATGATTAACATGGTCGATACTCTGCCCACGTTTTTTCTGTTTCAGATACACTCACCGCACAAACTTCAGGCCATCGTGCATAACACCAGTCAAACAGGTGCTTTGCTAACTGTTCTGCTGTGGTGTTGTCATCACCCAACACATCATTTAGGTGACGATGATCCAAATGCTCATCAATGTAATTTTTTAGATCAGATAATTGGCGATAATCACGAACAAAGCCGCTTTCATTTAGAGTCTCTGCTGCCAGCTCAACCACAACTTTATAGTTGTGACCGTGCAGACGGGTACAAGGATGATCTTCCGGTAAGTTGCGTAACTGATGAGAAGCGCAAAACTGAAACGATTTACTAATTCGATACATAAGTGCATTGTCCTATAGATAATTAACAATGCAGCACAAAAACTCACCACTGAATATCAGAGTGAGTCTGTTTTTAACCTGGTGCTACGACAGGGCTTATAAAAGCCCACACAGTCTATCATTTCATCTCCTTAGAACAAGTCACTTGAACATGGCGCTTTTATTCATGATTCCCTGTACAAATAGACAGTTAAATGCTTGAATGTCTCTGATATCACATTTAAAACCGAGTTTGTTATGGCGCAACTTTTATCTACAATTTCTGTTACTTCACTATCAGGTGTCGGGGCGAAAGTCGCAGAGAAGTTGAGCAAAATAGGCGTTAACTCGGTTCAAGACCTTTTGTTTCACCTACCCTCTCGTTATGAAGACCGCACCCGCATTTATCCCATAGCCCAACTTCACCACGGTTTGTGGGCCGCCGTTCAGGGCGAAGTCATGGCTGTTGATACTATTTTTGGCCGCCGAAAAATGTTGACGGTAAAAATTAGCGATGGCAACGGTACGGTTACCTTGCGGTTTTTCAACTTTACCGCAGCAATGAAAAACAACTTTGCTCAAGGTAAACAAGTTCAAGCTTACGGTGAAGTTAAGCGTGGTAACTATGGGCTAGAGATTGCCCATCCAGATTACACCTTTCTTCATGGTGAGAAATCCCCCGCGAGCGAACAGAACCTAACACCGGTTTATCCCACCACAGATGGGTTAAGGCAGCTCACCTTACGTAATTTAACGGAGCAGGCATTAGCCCTATTGGATAAAGCCGCGGTCGAAGAGTTATTGCCTTCTGGCTTATACGATCGTCAATTAACCTTGGCAGAGGCGTTACACCACATTCATCGGCCTCCATCCACCACCAACTTAGACGATTTTGATTTAGCAAAAACACCCTCGCAAAGACGGCTGATTATTGAGGAGCTGTTGGCACAAAACCTATCTATGCTTGCGGTGCGCAGCAAAGGCCAACAAGATAACGCCATTGCATTGCCTTATGCTCAACGGTATCAACAGCAGTTACTCTCTCAATTGCCCTTTACTCCAACCGCCGCGCAAACCCGTGTGGTCAAAGAGATACAAGCAGACCTAAGCAAGCCTCACCCAATGATGCGCTTGGTGCAAGGAGATGTAGGTTCAGGAAAAACCTTAGTGGCGGCATTAGCAGCCTTACAAGCGATCGAACAGGGTTACCAAGTTGCATTAATGGCTCCGACAGAACTGCTTGCAGAACAGCACGCTGTAAACTTTACTCAGTGGTTAGAACCTATGGGGATTTGTGTGGGATGGCTTGCAGGAAAACTCACTGGAAAAAACAAACAGCAGCAGTTATCACGAATCGCCACTGGTGAGGCGCAAATGGTAGTTGGTACTCATGCGCTGTTTCAGCAACATGTAGAGTTTAACCATCTGGCATTGGTAATCATTGATGAACAGCATCGCTTTGGTGTTCATCAACGCCTCATGCTGAGAGAGAAAGGAGAAGCTCAAGGAGCATTCCCTCACCAGTTAATAATGACCGCCACTCCTATTCCACGGACACTGGCAATGACCGCTTACGCGGATTTAGAAACGTCAGTAATTGATGAGTTACCGCCGGGACGTACGCCGATACAAACGGTGGCGATCCCTGATACCAAACGGCAAGATATCATTGAACGCGTTAAAAATGCTTGCCTGAATGAAGGTAAACAAGCCTATTGGGTATGTACCTTAATTGATGAGTCCGAAGTGTTAGAAGCACAAGCTGCCGCAGATACCGCGGAAGAGTTGCAGCGAAGCTTGCCAGAGTTACGTATTGGCTTAGTACATGGCCGTATGAAACCAGCCGAAAAACAAGCGGTCATGCAGCAATTTAAAGAGAACCAATTGCACCTGTTAGTTGCTACTACCGTGATTGAAGTTGGTGTGGATGTCCCTAACGCCAGTTTGATGATCATAGAGAACCCAGAACGTCTTGGCTTGGCGCAATTGCATCAGTTGAGAGGCCGAGTAGGTCGGGGGCAAATTGCCAGCCATTGCGTGCTTCTCTATCACGCACCACTATCAAAAACAGCACAAAAGCGCCTTGGGGTATTAAGGGAGAGTAACGACGGCTTTATCATTGCGCAGAGAGACCTAGAAATACGAGGACCGGGTGAATTACTCGGAACAAAACAGACTGGCCTGGCGGATTTTAAAATTGCCGACTTAGTAAGAGATCAGCAGCTTATTCCTGAGATCCAAAAAATGGCACGTTATATTCACGATAATTACCCTAAAAACGCTCACGCTATTATTGAACGTTGGTTAGGCGAACGAGATATATTCGCCAAAGCCTAACTCTGCAAAATCTCACTCACTAAAGCTTGACTCACTAAAGTATTGAGCACCTCAGTGATCGGCTTCAGTTCTCCCGAGCTGAGGTTACTTTCCTGCAGGAAAACTGATTTGGGCTTTGAGCCCTCCATCATGGCGATTATTAAAAGATATGGCGCCAGAGTGATGGCGTATTATGCGCTTAACAATGGCTAAACCCAGCCCAGTACCTTCACTGCCTCTGGCACTATCTCCTCGAGTAAAAGGTTCCATCAGTTTTCCGACTTGGCTAGGCTCAATACCGGGGCCATTGTCTTCGACACTGATCCAAATAAAATGGTTATCCGCGGTTCTCCCCGATGAGACTTTTATCCACCCTTCCCCATACCGTGAAGCATTAACAACTAAGTTGGTGATGGCGCGCCTAATTGCGGTCGGGCAAGCCTGAATCGTGCTGTCGTGTTCCATCAAATCAAGGTGGATGTCCAGTTTATTGTCTGTCGCGGTTGCAGAGACAACCCCTTTTATCTGTTCATTCACATCGACACTTTGAAAATCTGCCAAGTTGGCAGGTTTTAAGTAATCCATAAATTGATTGATGATTTCATTGCACTCTTCTGTATCTTGAATAATGCCTTCAACCAAGTAGTCATCTTTGGTCTCCATCATTTCTGTTGCCAGACGAATACGCGTTAATGGAGTACGCAGATCATGGCTGATACCTGCCATTAATAAACCTTTGTCATCTTCTAGGCGTTGAATACCTTCTGACATTTGATTAAAAGCCTGACTCACCGCTTTAATCTCACTGGCTCCCCTCTCTTTAATTGGAGGAGGGATCTCCCCTCTTCCCACCATATTTGCCGCGTTAACTAAACTCATTAATGGCCTATTTTGAGCTCGAATAAATAGCCAGCCACCGATAAAAATAATCACAGCCATAAATAAGCTATTAAAAAACAACAGAATAAACTCTTTTTGTTGCAGTTCAGATAGGGGGACTCTCAGCAATAAATCGGGTAAGGCATCTAATTTCAACCATAAAATATAACTCTCTTTACCACTGGCCAGTCTTACTTCTGTTGGGGTATCGAGATACTCACTCATCTCTTCACTTAAGAAGTCGATGCTGGTAGCACGATCAAACTCCAGATGAATGGGCTCACTACTTACATGAGCCGTTACCCCCAGTTTCTCCAACAGTTTTCGTTTAGAAGGCGCTTCCAGATAAACCCCTTTCTCTAACTCAACGTCTTCTACCAGCATCAGTTTTACTTCATAGGAAAGTATTTGGTTAAACTGCTGAATACTCGGCAATAAAGCGTAATTTATAACGGTGAAGTACGAAAAAATCTGGCTGGCGATAAGCACGAATACAAACAGTACAATTGCTCGAGTGCGGGAGCTCTTAAATGGCATAGTGGCCTCAAATAAAACCCCGAGGGTAGAGCTCGGGGCTGTGATCAAATCAATTTAAACATCTTTTCCGTCAGGGACAAAAACATAACCTAATCCCCATACTGTTTGAATATAGCGTGGATGACTGGGATCTTCCTCTACCATTCTGCGTAATCGAGAGATTTGAACATCAATGGAACGTTCCATTGCTGAATATTCTCGTCCTCTGGCCATATTCATTAGCTTGTCTCTGGACATCGCTTCACGCGGATTATTAACCAAGGCTTTAAGAACAGCATACTCACCAGACGTTAATGGCATAGCCTCATCACCACGGAACATCTCTCTGGTGCCAAGATCCAACCGAAAATCACCAAACTCGACATACTCACCATCACTGCTTGGGGCACCCGGCACCTCGACGACTTGACGACGAAGTACAGCATTGACTCTCGATAACAACTCTCTAGGGTTGAATGGCTTAGGCAAGTAATCATCTGCTCCCTGATCCAAGCCGAGAATACGATCAGCTTCATCACCTTTCGCAGTCAGCATAACAATAGGAATAGTATTCCCTGCTTTTCTTAGTCGCCGACAGATTGATAAGCCATCTTCACCGGGAAGCATTAAATCCAATACCATCAAATTAAAATTTTCACGCTGCAATAAGCGATCCATCTGTTCTGCATTAGCCACACCCCGAACCTGAAACTCTTGCTCGGAAAAATAACGTTCAAGTAATGAGCGTAATCTTACGTCATCATCTACAACTAAAATTTTATTATTCTCTTGCATTCAAACTCTTCCATCACTCAGTTAATGGTTATAGCACTAAAAAGCATACTCAAATATCACATTTGTTTAGTAAAAATCATGAAAACAATTGTTAAAATTTGTGTCAATTATGAACTCAAACTGAATAAGTGGCTCATAAACCATTAAGTCGCCACCACTATACTCACCCTATTTCCAATGCATCCTAAATATCTTACTTTACTGTTGAGAGTACTGTTGTGAGCCAAGTTAGCCTTTTTCTAGGCGCATTTTTAGATGCGCTGATAGGACCCAATTTAATTGTACCGGGAGAACCATTTTTAATTGCTGCCGGTTATCAATTGCATCAAGGCAGTTATCTGGCGGTATTCTCAGTCCTGTTAGGTGGTTTTTTAGGTGACCAACTCAGTTATCAAATAGGTAAAAAATACGGCCGAAAAGGCAGTAAAAAACTGATTAACTGGCAACCAAAACTACGCCGCACCATGGCCAAATGCCGACTGTTAATGGTCAAAAAAGGTAACTATGTTCTCCTATTTGCAAGGCTACTCGGCCCTGTCGCTTGGGTCGTGCCTTTTATGGCAGGCACCAATGCTATTCGCTGGCGACGATTTACCGTTTATTCTTCTATAGGTCTGATACTTGGTGTGGGACAGTTTATTGTATGGGGGTATTTGCTCTCTTATGGAGTAGATAATGTTGCCGCGTTAAGCAAGGTTAAAACATTTTTACTCGCCCACCAGTATAGTTTACTCGCTCTATTCGCCGCCGGACTGTTTCTTTATGTCGGCATAAAATACAAGTATCGCAATATTGCGTTAAAAAGCTTCTCCATTTTTTTACTTGGAATGTTGAGCGCTAACTACAACTACTTTTTTTGGTCTGCTGATGACTTTCAACCCAGCAGCAATAACGCAACGATCTCGTTGCAAACTGAACAAATTAGCTTTAAGGCTTACCCGTCCCCATCAATAAATGATGACGCACAAGCGATCAATGTTATTTTTATTGGTGCCTCACCTGCACCATTGATGAACAGACTAGGTTGGATAGAAAATAAAACCTTCTCTCGGCACGATATTGGATGGACAGATTACATTGCGCTACTAATGGCAAACACCCCACCTGTTTCGGACCTATTTTGGCAAGATCAACCTCAACAGTTGGCCTATCAGTTACCCGGCAATTTATTACATCGCAGCCATATTCGCTGGTGGAATGCAGGGATTGATGCCACTTCAAACCAGCCAATATGGCTGGGGGCCATAAGCTACGACAATGGGCTTAAAATTACTCCCTACCTTGGCATGCTCACTATTTTGCACAGTATTGATCCTGATGTGGATGAACAACGCGACAAACTCGCTATGCAAATCAAAACCAGTCTAACCACTCACTTTTCAGAGTTGGTTGCTATTGGGCACCCTATACCACCAAGCCAACAACTCGACTATTTTACCGATGGCCACATACTGGTAATAAATGACACGTCCACCTCCCTTGCCCTTAGCCAATAAATAGGGGAGGTAAACAGGCTAACCGTTTAGGTTAAGCGGCTTGATATACCAGTCGTGGTAATCCGTGTTACTGCTTGTAA
Source organism: Vibrio sp. 99-8-1 (assembly GCF_013114595.1). Lineage (GTDB taxonomy): Bacteria > Pseudomonadota > Gammaproteobacteria > Enterobacterales > Vibrionaceae > Vibrio. Next base: position 91,446 of record NZ_VTXE01000012.1, read on the forward strand.
TCAATTGAGTTGATAAACCACTCTTTCTCACCCTCTGGCGTGCGAACCACAAACTCGTCGTCCACCTCTTTTTTTAACAGAGCACGTGCCATTGGAGAGTCGATAGAGATATAGTCTTTAGCATCGCCATAAATCTCTTCAGGGCCAACGATACGAAAGTTCTTTATTTCGCCCGCCTCATTTTCTATCTCAACCCAAGCACCAAAAAAGACTTTGCCTTCTTGCTGAGGCGAATAATCCACAATGGTAACCTCAGGCAAAAACTTTCTTAAAAAACGAACCCGCCGATCGATCTGTCGAAGCAATCGCTTGTTAAAGGTGTAATCCGCATTTTCTGAACGATCCCCTAAGCTTGCAGCCCAAGTCACTATCTTCGTCACCTCTGGTCGCCGTTCATGCCATAAATAGTCGTGCTCTTTTTTTAGCTTGTTATAGCCTTCACGAGTAATTAGCTTGGTTTTCATACTTACCTTAATTTATATACGTATCTTCGTTTTATGTTTATCGAGCACTTACCAAAATAGTACCAAGATAACCGCTTTTTCTCTTCCCCTATTGTAACGAGTGAATCGAGGACAGACACTTTAATGACGATTAATTGAGGACGCTAAACAGATTTCTGCTAAACTCCATGGCAATTTAAGCTACCCATAGAATCATTCCCATGCCTTGGATTCAAATAAAATTTAACGCCACTGATAAAAATGCTGAGCGCATCAGCGATATGTTGATGGATGAAACTGGCGCACTTTCCGTGACCTTTTTGGACGCCAAAGACAATCCCATTTTTGAACCCTTACCGGGCGAAACTCGTCTATGGGGAGAAACGGACATCGTTGCCCTTTATGATGCAGAAGTAGATACCAACCAAGTCATCGAACAAGTTAAAGCCTCAGATATGCTAACCGCTGACTTTGCTTACAAGGTTGAGCAACTAGAAGATAAAGACTGGGAACGGGAATGGATGGATAACTTCCACCCAATGCAGTTTGGTGAGCGCCTGTGGGTTTGCCCAAGCTGGAAAGAAGTGCCAGACCCTAGCGCCATCAACGTTATGCTGGATCCCGGCTTAGCATTTGGTACTGGCACCCACCCAACCACCTCTCTCTGTTTAGAATGGTTAGAAAAAACCGACCTCAAAGGAAAGACCGTTATTGATTTTGGTTGTGGTTCAGGAATTTTAGCTATTGCCGCCATAAAATTGGGGGCAGAGAAAGTCATTGGTGTCGATATTGATCCTCAAGCCATCATCGCCTCTAAAGATAACGCAGAGCGAAATGGCGTGGCAGACCAATTGCAACTTTTCTTACCTCAAGACCAGCCAGAAGGACTGATCGCCGATGTGGTTGTCGCCAATATTTTGGCTGCACCATTAAGAGAACTCTCTGGAGTAATCAAAGGATTAGTCAAAAATGGCGGTGAAATTGCCATGTCAGGTGTATTAGATACACAAGCTGAAGACGTCGCAAATTTTTATAAAGATGAATTTGCCATCGACCCAATTGCAGAAATGCAGGAGTGGTGTCGTATCTCTGGCAAAAAAAGCCAATAAACAGCACCAGTAATTGATTGAATTTTAGACAATTTACAAAACAAAATGTAAATGCTCAAAATTTAGTCTTTTCACGCATCAAAAAAATGCGTAAAATGCGCGCCCTTGCTGGTACAGAACTGTGAAGACGTTTTGAGAATCGGAAAACACCAACTTAAGAACAATTTGATCGTCGCGCCGATGGCCGGAGTTACTGATCGACCTTTTCGTGAGTTGTGCCTTCGATACGGCGCGGGCATGGCGGTCAGTGAAATGATGTCGTCTAACCCGCGTGTATGGAAAACGTCAAAATCCCAACAGCGCATGGTGCATGAAGGTGAATCGGGCATTCGCTCAGTACAAATTGCCGGGTCAGATCCACAGCTAATGGCAGAAGCCGCTCAGTTTAATGTTGATAATGGTGCACAAATTATCGATATCAATATGGGTTGCCCTGCAAAAAAAGTAAATAAGAAACTTGCAGGTTCAGCACTACTGCAGCATCCGGAGATGATTAAAAATATCCTCTCTGCGGTGGTTAATGCGGTAGATGTACCAGTCACACTGAAAACCCGTACTGGCTGGGACACAGACAATAAAAACTGTGTAGAAATTGCAAAAATGGCCGAAGACTGTGGCATACAAGCCTTGGCACTCCATGGGAGAACAAGAGCTTGCATGTACAAAGGCGAGGCAGAATACAACAGTATTAAAGCGGTAAAAAACGCCATTTCAATACCCGTTATCGCCAATGGGGATATCGACAGTGTTGAAAAGGCAAAATATGTACTGGATTACACCGGTGCAGACGCTTTAATGATTGGTCGGCCTGCCCAAGGTCGTCCTTGGATTTTTAAAGAGATCCAACACTATTTGGAAAACGGCACCACGATGCCCGCGCTCCCTTTAGAGGAAGTAAAGGCAATTTTACTTGGTCATGTTCAAGAGCTTCATCAATTTTATGGTGAGTTTCTTGGCCCCCGAATTGCTCGTAAGCATGTTGGGTGGTACTTAAAAGAACATGAGCAAGCCAGTGAGTTTCGCCGTACCTTCAATGCCATTGATGTTGCTCATGAGCAGCTTGATGCGCTAGAAGGTTACTTTGTAAAATTTGCATCATAAATTACGAGAAGAGCTAGACATAATATGTTCGAACAAAATTTGACTTCCGAACCACTAACAGTAACTACTGTAACTTCACAAGATCAAATCACTCAGAAACCTCTGCGTGACTCTGTAAAAGCATCTTTGAAAAACTACCTTGCTCAGTTAAATGGTCAAGACGTGAGCGAGCTTTACGAATTAGTATTAGCAGAAGTTGAACAGCCGCTACTAGACACCATTATGCAATACACTCGCGGTAACCAAACTCGCGCAGCTAACATGATGGGCATTAACCGTGGCACTCTTCGTAAGAAGCTGAAAAAATACGGCATGAACTAATCTAGATTAGTTAACAAAATGATTTTGAAAGCCTAAATAGCACCGCTGTTTAGGCTTTTTGTTTTGTTGCTAGAAAAACCTTCTACTCACATTTACTTACAAACTGATCTGCCTCAACCAACAAGCAATTATTGTTAATACAAATAGATTTGTTAATAAAAAATAAGTAATACTGATTAAAAGAGGATTAAGTTCATTGTAGTTGGTGACTTTATGGATATATACACCTTAGCAATCTACAGCTCCTTATTAGCAATCATAGTCGCTAGTGCACTGCTAATAACTCACAGATACATGTTTGCAGGGATAGCAGTGGGAGTTGATCAAGTGGGTTATGCTGTCCTGTTATTGGGCTTAAGCATTGTTCCTCTAGCACTAGGTTTTACTCAATCTTCAACATATGTGGTTTTTTTCTCAAACTGCACATACACCATAGCTTTTTGTTTATTACTTGCAGGAATAACAATATTGCGAGGGGCAAATCACTCTCTACTTTTAGTGTCGATTATAGTGACTATTTTTGCCATTGGTTTCTTTGCTCACAATACCATTCTCTCTCCCTCTGTTACATCAAGGATTGAAACGCGAAGTGTCTTAGTTGTTGCCATATGTGTACTAACTATTTACGCAAACCATTCAGGGACAAGGAAAGACAATGATAAGGCCAGGCTTCTACTGAATCTGACTTTAATCATAAATGCTTTGTACATGACTTTTCGGGCCATAGTAACCTTATCAGACGGGCAGATCTTAGATTACTATTCAACATCAGATATACATAAATTGTCCTTTGTTATCACCACCATCACCATTATCAGCTTGGTATTTACTGTATTTTGGATGTTAACCGATCGATTATTAAAACAGATCTACTACTCCTCTATCACAGATGAACTTACGGGACTTTATAATAGAAAAGGTCTACGAAAGCTTATTCCTCGTTTTATCCATAAAGAACATGAAAGTAATATATCGATACTTCTTGCTGACATAGATCACTTTAAGGTGATTAACGATACGTTTGGTCATGACTATGGAGATAAGGTGATAAAACACTTTGGTGAAATCCTTATAAAATCATGCAGAGAAAATGACGTTTGTTTTCGTTACGGGGGAGAAGAGTTTATTGTTATTTTGCCGAATACCAATGAAGCCCAAGCAATGCAAATAGCTGATAGAATTAAGGTTTACACTAAAAATCGCTCAGAGGCAGAACTCTCATCTGGTCAATACACCGTGAGCATTGGCTTAACAAAGGCTCAGAATAGTGATGACTGGAGCTCCTTAGTTAACAGAGCGGATAATGCTTTATATGATGCGAAAACCAAAGGACGTGATTGTATAGTTAAACACTAACTAACGAGTTTCAGCACCTTTGATAACCTAACAAATCAAACTCTTATTGCACACTATTCTTCATTTTTATACTCTTACTAAGCACTGGCAACATCCAGTGTCGGGATTAGAGACCTCGCATTCATTTCTGGGCACATGAACACTAGCAACCTCTAGTATCTAATGTGCGTTGTTAGCACACCTATAAAATTTGCTCGGGCTCTTTAACCCGTAGTAATGAAATATTGGTGAGTTAAACTGGCAACTATAGCTGGCTACTTCGTACATAAAAACCTTGTTCAGTTAAATATCAAGGACTGGAGTCTTTCTGGTGTTCGCTATTGATATTGATGGAGGCATTTATGTCCGATTTTTACCAACAAGTTGAAGATTTTATTCTTTGTGCGGTCGCTGATAATTCAACGGAGGATCATGCTAACAATACCGAGGTTGCCCTGTTTCTGTTGTCATTACTCTCTAGCCATAAGAGAGAAGAGTTAGCGCAATTACAGCAAGATGAGTCGTAAACATTTAAACGCCCTTGTGGGCGTTTTATCGTATGAGACGAGTATACATTCGGAGAATGGCGACGAACTTTAGAGGGTGACGGTAAACGATTAGAGCCTAATAACTATAGCCATTTACTCTTCCTTGGTTGGCTCTTGCTGCTTTATAGAGGCTCTTCTATTCCATATGTACTCAGGGGCGCAACTGGCACAATCATTACATACTATAGTTTTTTCTAAAATCCTACTTCCCCATGGAGGAAGCGCCCACTCTTCAGATAGTATTGAACTTCCGCAAAATGGACATGGTTTGCTATCACTGAACAAGATATCACTATCTTCTTTCATTTATTATCACCATTTGGCGTTACTTAATTAATGAAAAATGGCTTTCTAACTCGTTAAGCCAGCGAGATCGTTTTTTATCTGATGCAGGCTTTACTTGCGCGTAATTTATCCATTTTCGATTCTTCACGCCAATCTTCCAAAAAGTACCAAGAAGCATGGCTTTTTTAATGGCGTTACCAAACAGAAGACGATAAGCAAAAGAGGGGGTATTCATTGTCGTGATCATCGTGACTCCTTTTAGATTATCTAAAAGCGAATACATCCCTAATCCAGTATCTTTATATTGATATGCGATGCCCGGAAAAATGACTTTATCTATAAAGCCTTTCATTAGTGCTGGCATCAACTCCCACCAAACCGGGAAGATAAACACAATATGATCAGCCTGCTCAATACGTTGTTTATATTGAAGTACTTGAGGGTCTAAACGTTGTTGTGCTTTCTCAGGTTCAGTTCGTGCCAACGCAAAAGCTTGCAGATCTTTTGCTCTCATCACTGGGTCAAAATTATCTTTATCTAAATGGATCAAATCAATGTCATGATTGGCGGAGGTTAAACCATTCATAACGGAATTTAACAGGGCATTACAGAAACTTCCCTCGTAAGGATGATTAAACACTACAAGAACTCGCATATATACCTCTTTTACAAAACAGCGACGCGAGACATCTTAGAGCAGCAGGAGCCACAGCAACGATAACATATGTTATCAATTGCTCTATTTTCTACATCGGATTCGGCTTAATGACACAGATGTAATCCCCAAATACGACGCGATGTAATGTTGCGGGATCATACGGATGATCTCAGGATGGGTTTTAAGTAACTCTTGATAACGTTGCTGAGGCGTATCTTTAATGCGGGATAGAAAAAGCCGTTGGTAGTGCCTTAACCTCTCACTGACGAGTTTAAACCCGGCTTCTTGTAACTGCGGAGACTGAGAAATTATTTGCTTAAAATCCACCATGGGCATGGAATGTAAGGTTGTAGGTAACAGAGCTTGATAGGAAAACGGGCTAGGTTCGCTGAATAATAAGCTATCACAAGCCGTTATGATGCTGCCCTGCATAAAAAACTGAAAGGAGATATCTTTTCCGTCTTGGTTGAACCAAGAGCGAATACACCCAGTTTCAACAAAATAGACGGTATCACATACCACACCTTCTTCAATAATGGTCTGTTTTTTACTGAGTTCAGTTTTTACTGCATGGGGCTCTAACGCCGACCAGATAACGCGGGCTGTGTTCATAGGCTTACCCCATTAATGATATTTAACTTTACTGCCAGGGTCTGTACTAAAAATAATAAATTAAAATATAGAAAGAGACACACCCAAACCCGCCATCAGCTGGTTTGGGTGTAATGTTCATTACTTTAACGGATCATTATCAGGCAATGCGCTGTGTATCCACAGAGCCAGTCGTTTTTTAATATTTTTGCCGTCGGTTTTATCGGCTGGGAGAGGAGTGATTTGCTTTACTTCGACTAAGAACAAGTAAAGTGCCTTAGCTTTTATGGGTTGTGCAGTTGCGTCATCAAACAGCTGAAAGCCTTGCATTTTCGCCATCTTACTGCCCACTTCTAATGCTTTTTTGAACAGCTTATCTTCATTCATTATCTTGGTCGTTTTCGACACATGCTCACCATAGATATCATCAAATTGTTCAATGAGTATATATTAAAAAAAGCGCTTTGTTTTTAAACTAATAGCAAATACTAAGCGTTGTACTTTTAATATTTCTATAGAAAATCCGATATCCTCTATTATTTCTATCTCTACGAAATGCTGATATCTTTACCCGCAGTCGTCATTGAACATCACGCTCACTAGGAAGCTTCATTATGAAATCAGCAAGCACAGCCGTATTAGCCCTTAGCGCTGTACTTTTTGTATCTGCCTGTGCAGAAATTAAAGAGACAGGAAAAACCATTGGACACTCCACCAAAGAGATCACGACATCGATCGGGCACGCTTCTCGCGACGCGGTTAAAGCCGTTGGTGAAAGCACGTCTAAGGTTGCCGATGATATTGAAAAAGAGCTGAATAAATAACAAGATAGCGTCCGTCAGTTCACTAATTCTTGCAAAAATACGTACCTATTAGCATTTTCATTAATTTGAAGAATAAAAACTGCTGTTTTAATAGTCGAAATGTATTAAATATGTCAGTATCCACTCGACAATAATAACTACATATCGTTTTAACGCAGTGATAGGTAACACAGTAAATGTTTGATATTTTTATAGAAACCGTTGCAGCACTTTTTGCTACAGTGGTTTTCTTTACGATCTTAAAAGCAACTACCCACAATTTAATTAAACAGCAGTCCGGCATTAAGTTAGTTGTTGCTGGATTTGGGTTGCTGCTATTTAGCCTAATTATTGATGTTACAGATAACTTTCCTTCTCTAAACTATCTAGTTGTTATTGGTGATACTGAGTTTCAAGCTTTCCTTGAAAAAGTACTTGGAACGCTACTGGGCTTTATTATTCTCGCCATGGGCTTTCGTCGCTGGCTTCCTAGTATTCGCGAGTTGGTGGAAACCCGTGAGTCTTTGGATCAACTCACCATTAAGTTAGATCAACGAGTTAATGAGCGCTCACTAGAGCTTCTGCAATCTAATACCCAACTAAAGCAACAAATTGTTCAACGTGGGGAAATAGAGCGAGAACTAAAATATCAAGCCCTGCATGACGCTTTAACTCAGTTACCAAACCGTCCTGCACTGATGGACTTCTTAAACTGTGAAATTTCTCGCGCTAGCTGCCAACAATATTTTAGTGCGGTGTTATTTTTTGACTTAGACAATTTTAAACAAATTAATGATTTACTTGGTCACGAAACCGGAGACAAAGTCTTAAAGATCACCAGTGATCGGTTAGAGAAAATTCGTCGCGACAAAGACTTTTTAGGCCGTTTAGGTGGCGATGAGTTTGTATTAGTTTTAACCGCGTTAAGCTCAGATAAAGAGAGTGCCATTCAAAAAGCACAAACTATTGCACAAGATATTATCGACACATTAGATAAGCCAATACACCTTGCTGAACATAAACTAAAAGCAGCCAGCTGTATTGGCATTAAACTATTTCCGGAGCAGAGCAATGAGTCTGTCGGCGATATTTTAAGACAAGCAGATACCGCGCTATACCATTCAAAATCTCTAGGTTCGGGACGTTTTAGCTTCTTCCACCATGATATGCAGAAACGAATAGAAGAGAGAGTAAATTTAGCCAAAGAGTTGCACGAGGCATTAGAGTCGCAACAATTTTACCTCCACTATCAACCACAAATTGATAGTAACGGAGACGTGTTTGGGGTTGAAGCTCTGCTTCGATGGGATCACCCTACTCGTGATTTTATAGGTCCAGATGAATTTATCCCTATTGCAGAAGAAGCAGGACTCATCGATAAAATTGGTCTTTATGTGTTACGCCAAGCGCTTGTTGAATGCTCACAGGCGTTCTCTCAAGTGAAAAATACTCATTCACACGCCTCTCGTTTACCAACTGAACAGCCCCAAAGTGATCTCTCCTCAAATACGCACTCATTAAATGCACAAAAGGGTCTGTCCTTTAATGACATGTCTTTTAACGACATATGTTTTACTGACAAAGTGCTAAAAATTGCGGTCAATATTAGTCCAAGCCATTTTTTGCAAGAGGACTTTGTCGAGCAAATTCTGCAAGTTGTTCAGTCCTTCGATCAGGAGAACTTTCATCTTGTTTTAGAAGTCACAGAGAGTGTTGTCATTCAAAATATCGAAGATGTCTCTCGAAAAATGGAAACATTGCGCCAGATGGGAATAGGCATTTCCCTTGATGATTTTGGTACTGGTTACTCCTCCCTTAGTTATATTAAACGGCTGCCTATTGATACATTAAAAATAGATCGATCGTTTATTTCGGATATTCTCCATGATCATCACGATGCCGCCATTGTAGATGCGATATTGGCGATGACAGATGCTCTAGGGGTTAAAGTTATCGCCGAAGGGGTCGAAACGGAGCAGCAACGACTGTTTTTGCAACAACGTGGCTGTCAGTTATATCAAGGTTATCTATTTTCTCGTCCAGAACTTATGTCGCAGTTAATTGCAAAGGGCATATTCTTGCAGGAGTGTACCGAGGTAAAAAGTAAACACGACTCTGAGAAAGAGAATTTGGCCTGCTGTACCAATGAAAATAGTATCGTGACTGCGTACTAGAAATTGACAGCCGACGTCGATCTAACCGTTCGTTCGAATGGTTTATTACTTAACTTTAACTCAAAATAAAAAGACAAAAACAGAAATAAAAAAGCGCCAAACCTATCATGATTTGGCGCTTTTTATGATTTTAACGGTTACTTTTTAGCATCCAAGATTCGCTGAATTCGAGGGTCAAGCTGCTTACCATGGCTAGCTTCAAACTCTTCTCTTTTTAGATCATTTAAGTTCTTAACTGAATGTTCTGCCAACAAGTTGCGAGGCAGTTCAGTCACTAGCATCCCGCGTTCCTGAAGGCTTTTCGCCTCCAGATAGTAACGTTTAAACAACTCATCAAGCTTGTACTCAGGCACGCGTTTTAACTCATACAGTTTATTTTGTACTAACCATTTTTCTAGCTCATTGCTTGGTGCACGGTTTAACACCCTAACGCGGCTATCCATTCTCTCTTCAGTGGTTAGCTCTTTACTAAGAACTTGCAGTTCACCAGTGGATGGAGGCCAATACTCTCCACGTTGAATGCGTTCTCGACAGTGGCGCAATAGCCGATCAAAGTCCTCTTCCGTTAACCCTTCAGTAAACAAGATGAATTTGATATTTGGCTCACTACCATGGACGTGTTCCCATTTTGACTCATAGATTGAAAACAGCGTTCCAAATACGCTAATACACCAATCAGTAAGCTCTCCACTATCAGCATCAAAATGCTGCCCAACGCTGGTTTGTTGAGCAGGCTGAACAGATGTCTCTTGACTCGCTGCGCCTTGATAAGACGCAGGGGGCACTTCACTTGCTTGCAAAGCGTGCCCACTATCTGTTTCTTGCTGTATAGAAGAATCAGAACTTAGGTTTGTGTCCTTTTTGGATGACTTGCTGCCTGAAACGCTCAGATGGGCTAAGCTTCTGTTGATACCCAGCTGCTTTAGCTTTTCCTCCATCTCCTGAAGGTGTTGATCGACCGGTTTGCTGCCTTTCATATCTTTTCTCATTGGTTAGCCAGTTCTGAAGCTTAGATTCCACTCTAGAAATGGTCATCAATTCATTCGCACGCGCTTTATGGTGCATAACAAAATTCCGCCACACTACAGTGTGATCATTTGCTATTCCAGAAAAACGAAATGCACGTTCAGCCCAAGTTGGAATGCTGTTTTCATCTAAATCATAGGTTGAGATGGCATTGCCTTCACTACGCTTACTTCCCACATACTGAGAGCTGGCAGGAAATCCACCACTGTTCGTCTCTCGCATTGAATACACAGGTATAGCCGAGCTTTGATTATTGTCCATTGCAGGCTGAGAGAGGCTATTATCACTCTGTACTGGCATCATATCTGACACAGCAGGTTGTTGGTTAGCCACCGGTGATGCAATATTCAGTTTAAAGGTTAACGTCTCTTGCTTACCTTGACCGTCACGGCGAATTCTCTCAATGAATCCTTGCTCAGCTAATGACGTTAGGTGTGTTGCCATACCGATATCGCTTAACGAACAAAAATGACATACATCATTGAGACAAATAGAGCTATAACCATTTTCATTCGCATAATCCGCCAGTAGCAATAAAATCAGCTTATCGGTTGGATTAGAAACCGTCATTTGCCACGCAAAGTAGCTATATTTAGCACTCAAAGTCAGCGCCTCTGTTAGTGGTGCAATTAATTAAGCCTGATCTTAAGTTAACCGCTAGGTAAATTATAGTCACTTCGGTCAAATTCCTCGTTTTTAGCCAGTTTATTTTAACGCCTCTAATATTGAGCAATGGCTGGCATTATCATCATTGTGTCCACAGCAGGCATCATTGATCTTTTTTAACGCAGTACGGATTTTTGTCAGCTCCGCTATTTTCTCATCAATTACTGTCAGTTTTGCACTGGTTATTGCTTTTACTTCCGCACAACTATGCTGCGTCGCTTCCAGTCGAATATCGAGTAACTCTTTGATCTCTTCTAAACTTAAGCCAAGTTGTTTGGCATTCAATACAAACTTTACCTGTTCAATGTTGTTTTGATCATAAAGACGATATCCCGACTCACTGCGGCCTTTTGGCTCAATTAAACCGTTTTTTTCGTAAAAACGAAGCGTATCAACCGTCACTCCTGCGGTTTTAGCCAGTTCTCCAATTAACAACATATTACTGCCTTGTTTTTCATACTATTTACTGCAAATGATAGACTGAATTGAATAAACCACGAAAAAAGCAATCGATTGCGCGAGCATTTTACAACCAAATTAGTTAGAATACGCGCCATCAAATAGACGATAGAAAATGAGTTGACTCATAAGGTCTTTACCAAAAGTGCTTATTAACGATTATCCACAATCTGTAAGGTCATTTTATACCATATAGTAACGCTTTGATTCTCATGGCGATGCTATATGAATAATAACGATAAATACCCTAGACAAGGCTGGCATATCAGCTTAAAAAGGTATCATCACTACTGGATGGATATAATGAAGTAATTAAGCCCTATTTGGCAAATATCTTTATATCGACTCACTCGGAGAACTTGAGGAAAATGGAAGTAATGAATAATGTTCGCCCTATTCGCCGCGCATTGATCAGCGTATCAGACAAGACAGGTATTGTTGAGTTTGCAAAATCACTCTCTGAACGAGGCGTAGACATATTGTCTACTGGCGGCACCGCTCGCTTACTCTCAGAGCAGGGAATCCCCGTTACTGAAGTATCCGATTACACTGGTTTTCCTGAAATGATGGACGGCCGGGTAAAAACGTTACACCCTAAAGTTCATGGTGGTGTATTAGGTCGCCGTGGACAAGATGATGACATTATGGCTCAGCATGGCATCAACCCTATCGATATGGTTGTGGTTAACTTGTACCCATTTGCCCAGACAGTGGCAAAAGAAGGCTGCACTTTAGCTGACGCGGTGGAGAACATTGATATTGGCGGGCCGACCATGGTGAGAAGTGCCGCGAAGAATCATAAAGACGTGACAATTGTCGTCAATGCGAAAGACTATACACGCGTAATTAATGAGATGGATGCGAACCAACAGTCTGTTACCCTAGATACTCGCTTTGATCTTGCCATTGCCGCATTTGAGCATACTGCCGCTTACGACGGAATGATTGCTAACTATTTCGGCACTATGGTTCCTTCTTATGGCGCCAACAAAGAAGGGGATGAAGAGTCACCTTTCCCACGAACTTTCAATCAACAGTTCGAGAAGAAACAGGATATGCGTTATGGCGAAAACAGTCATCAAGCTGCCGCTTTTTATGTTGAAAGCAATCCTGAAGAAGCCTCTGTTTCTACCGCTTCGCAAATTCAAGGTAAAGCCCTTTCTTACAATAATATTGCCGATACGGACTCTGCTCTAGAGTGTGTTAAAGAGTTTTCCGAACCCGCTTGTGTGATTGTGAAACATGCCAATCCTTGTGGTGTTGCGTTGGGTAAAGATATTCTTGAGGCATATAACCGTGCTTATCAAACGGACCCAACCTCAGCGTTTGGCGGCATTATCGCCTTTAACCAAGAACTCGATGCCGAGACTGCGCAAGCTATCGTTGAACGTCAGTTTGTCGAAGTAATCATCGCGCCTAAGGTCTCTCAACAAGCTATCGAGATTGTTGCGACCAAAAAGAACGTGCGTTTACTGGAGTGTGGTGAATGGACAAACAAAACAACCGCATTTGATATTAAACGTGTGAATGGTGGCTTGCTGGTTCAGGACCGAGATCAGGGTATGGTTTCTCTTGATGACCTAAAAATTGTGTCCAAGCGTCAACCTAGCGATGAAGAGCTAAAAGATGCACTATTTTGCTGGAAAGTGGCTAAATACGTTAAGTCTAATGCGATTGTCTATGCAAAAGGTGACATGACTATTGGCGTTGGTGCAGGACAGATGAGTCGCGTTTACTCAGCGAAAATCGCGGGTATAAAAGCGGCCGATGAAGGCTTAGAAGTCGCAGGTAGTGTTATGGCATCTGACGCCTTTTTCCCATTCCGAGATGGTATTGATGCGGCTGCAGAGGCAGGCATTAAATGTGTTATTCAACCGGGCGGGTCTATGCGAGACGATGAAGTCATTGCTGCGGCGGATGAACATGGAATGGCGATGATCTTTACCGGAATGCGTCATTTCCGTCACTAGATTTCTCTTTATCTCTATTTATTGTTGTTATGAATAGAGTTTTTTAAGCAATTGATGCCCAATCATTTTTAGATAAAAGGGAGAGCACGCGAACAAAAAATGGTAGAAAGCGTGCTCAACCAAAATGACTTAAAATGGTGCTGCTGTAAGGATTAAAAAATGGACGTATTAATTATAGGTGCAGGTGGCCGTGAACACGCTCTTGGTTGGAAAGCGGCGCAAAACCCAGACGTTGAGACAGTTTTTATTGCCCCTGGAAACGCAGGTACAGCATTAGAAGCGAACCTTGAAAATGTCGACATCGGTGTAGAAGATATTGAGGCATTGGTGGCATTTGCTCAGAAAAAAAATATAGGCTTAACAATCGTTGGCCCTGAGGCTCCGCTTGTCATAGGAGTGGTCGACGCCTTTCGTGAAGCAGGGCTTGCTATCTTTGGACCAACCAAAGCAGCGGCTCAGTTAGAAGGCTCGAAAGCATTCACTAAAGACTTTCTCGCTCGTCATAACATTCCTACCGGTGCGTATGCTAATTTTACTGAGATCGACCCTGCCATTGAGTATGTTCGCCAGCAAGGTGCGCCAATTGTCGTCAAGGCAGACGGATTAGCCGCTGGAAAAGGGGTTATTGTCGCAATGACTCTGGAAGAAGCGGAAGCCGCCATTAAAGATATGTTGGCTGATAACGTATTTGGCGAAGCTGGTAGTCGCGTCGTCATTGAAGAATTTTTGCAAGGTGAAGAGGCCAGCTTCATTGTTATGGTCGATGGCACCTCTGTACTTCCTATGGCCACCAGCCAAGACCATAAACGTGTTGGAGATGGCGATACAGGGCCTAATACTGGTGGAATGGGAGCTTATTCACCTGCGCCGGTCGTCACTGCTGATATTCACAATAGAATCTTGGAAGAAGTGATTTACCCGACGGTGAAAGGGATGTACGAAGAAGGCAACCCTTATACTGGCTTTTTGTACGCAGGTTTGATGATAGATGAGCACGGTACTCCTAAGGTAATTGAGTACAATTGTCGTTTTGGTGATCCAGAAACACAACCGATCATGATGAGAATGGAATCAGACTTGGTGGATCTCTGCTTAGATGCGATTGAAGAGAGACTTGATAGCTGTGAATCCTTCTGGGATCCAAGAGCTGCAGTTGGCATAGTATTAGCCGCAGGTGGCTACCCTGCCGATTACGCAAAAGGAGATGTCATCTCCGGTTTACCGACTGACGAAATCGAAGGTGAAAAAATCTTCCATGCCGGAACCCGAGAAGAAGCAGGTAAGGTAACGACGAATGGTGGCCGAGTACTGTGTGCAACAGCCCTTGGTGAGACCGTTTCACAAGCTCAGCAACGTGCTTACAAGCTGACAAAGCAGGTAAGCTGGAACGGTGCATTCTATCGCAATGATATTGGCTATAGAGCGATAGCGCGGGAGCAGGAACAGCAAGGCTAACCTCGCTGCAATATAACGACCATTAAAAAAGGCACTGTAATAAGTGCCTTTCTCATATCCATCATATTATTGAATAATGATGCTTGTCTTAGTCTTTGATCAAATTTGGTCTTTCTACACAATCAAAGCTATCGTCCGCTAAATTATACATATCTATTACTGTCAATGTAGAAGGCGTGGTAGCCGCTAAAAATGCAGCATAACTATCAAGACTGGCAAGACGATTAATTACAAAATTAGGCAAAGCCTGATTTATCTCAAATCGAGCATATTCCTTACCTGAACAGGTAGTAAACACTTTGCCGTCCCAGTAGCCTTGAACTAGCTTCTGCCCATTACTATTTTGTTCTAACACGGTTTCACGAAGCGTATCAGCATTATTGATTACAAACGCGATGTCTTCTTGTGGAATAGGAAGCACCTTACCATCAACTCGGTATTGTTGGTAAACCGCCTCACCTTTATCATTAAACCGCAAATGCAATTTATAAGGTATTAAGCCTTTATTGAGTTTCAACTGTTCTCCCTCTCGGACGACTTCTCGAATTACACCATCACGTCTCCAGCGATAATCGGATTTGTACCAACCATAATCTCCTGAAGTCACAAAATCTGCCGCTGAAAGAGGAAAGTTATATTGTTCGGTGTACCAAAAATAACTAACGCTATCTCCTAACGATTGACCACCCGTCATATTGGTAACTAGTCGCGTTGAACTATCGATGGAAGGGTCGGAGGAGCAGCCTAAAAGAACAGCGGTGAGGAGCGTAGGTAAGAGGAATTTTTTCATAGAGATAAAGCCACGCCGGATACAATATCTGTATCCGGCGTATCTAAATTACTTCACTGAATCTTTCAGTGCTTTACCAGCAACAAATGCAGGTACATTTGCAGCAGCAATTTGAATCTCATCACCAGTCTTAGGGTTACGACCAGTACGAGCAGCACGGTGATTTACTTTAAAAGTACCGAAGCCAATTAGTTGAACTTGGTCACCTTCTTTAAGTGTATCAGTCACACTTTCAAGTGTCGCTTCTAGAGCAGATTTAGCTTGAGCTTTTGATAGATCCGCTTTTTCAGCGATAAAGTCGATTAATTGGGTCTTGTTCATTAGGTTTCCCTTCTCATGTGTTATCGAAATCTGAACCCACTCTAAAGCATAAACCCCCCGTCTGGCAAAGGGTTGTCTGTAAACTTTTTCTTAAAACAACCATATTTAGACAGAATATGAGTAATAACTCACAATTTGTTGCTTTATACGATATAAAAATGACAGTAAGTTTACCTATAAAGCCTGTAATTACCGTAACTAAGAGGTAATATAGATGTCATAAATATATCCAAGTTCGGACTCTAAACAGGAAATTTGTCACAAATTCATGCTGCTTTTAACTATCTACATCTCATTGTCTATTGGCGTATCATTTATTTGCTCGGTACTGGAAGCTATTTTGCTCAGCATAACGCCGAGCTATCTTGCTCAGTTAAAGCAGAGTGGTCACCCTTCTGCGGAAAAACTCACCCAACTAAAGAACGACATTGATCGCCCTCTGGCATCGATTTTGACGCTAAATACCATTGCTCATACTATTGGTGCCGCCGGTGCTGGTGCTCAAGCCGCACAAATATTTGGCAACCAATGGTTAGGTGTCTTTTCTGCCGTGCTGACTTTAGGTATTTTGCTGTTGTCTGAAATCGTACCAAAAACCATTGGTGCGACCTACTGGCGTCAACTCGCTCCTATGGCAGCAAACATACTAAAATGGATGGTTTGGGGACTCACCCCATTTGTTTGGGTATCTGAGCAAATAACCAAGCGACTAGCCAAAGGACACACACCACCAAAACTACGAGATGAAATCTCAGCAATGGCGTTATTGGCACACGAAAGCGGCGAATTTTACGAAGGTGAATCAAAAATACTGAGTAATCTACTCTCTATCAGCGATGTTCCCATCACTCAAGTGATGACACCAAGACCGGTAGTTTTCCGGGTTGAAGCGGAGCAGAGCATAAATGAGTTCTTGGATCGTCATAAGGACATTCCCTTCTCGCGTCCGCTTATTTATAGCCAACAAAAAGACAACATCATCGGTTTTGTACATAGGTTGGAACTATTTAAATTGCAGCAAATGGGGTGTGGCGAGAAGCAGCTTGGTGCGGTAATGCGGCCAATCAATGTGCTTTTAAACAACATGGCTTTACCCAAAGCATTTGATCACATGATGAAAAACCGCTTGCAATTGGTTCTGGTGGTGGACGAATACGGAACTATTCAAGGTATAGTGACATTAGAGGATATCTTCGAGCATCTATTAGGAGAAGAGATCATTGATGAGGCCGACAAAACCACTGACATGCAGCAACTCGCCTACCAACGATGGGAAATTTGGAAGAAAACTCACGACGTTAAGCAGAGTGATGAGTAAGATCGTTCTGCTTTAAGGACACACACTTTTATCTGGGGACAGTCTCTTAAAACTGGAAATAGGGACAGTCGCCTAAAAGTAGAATGCAATAACTCTAAGAGCTTAGTTTAAGCAGATAGATAAATAAAAGTAATGAGTTTGAGGACTTAACAAGAGTTAGCGTTAGATATTGTACGATTAATATTAATTTCTATAGATAATAGTTAATAATGGCGCAGCAGGAAGAGCTTACCAACGCAAGCTTTGGGCATGTAGTCTGGAGTATCTGATTTCTTGGTCAGCCATCCAATTTGAATAGGTGAATTCTTGATTTATGCAAATATCGCTTAGCATGCTCAAGTCGACTAATATCACCAATCGCGCTAACTCTACGGCGCTCCATATAAGTACAAACATTAAACCAACTTTGCTGACTAATAGTCAGCTTTTGTAATATTGAGAGAGAATCAGCACTTAGTGTCGCTTTCTCTGCTCGATATTGTCTCGCAGTAGAATCAACCAGCTCTAAGTAGTCCTGCAATCGCAGAGGGATTCCTTGCACATACTCTTTGTTACTTACATTTCCAATAAACGGAAACAATAATGGCGCGGTTTGCTTTTGCTCTTTCAGAGCTCTAAATCGGGCTTTAATTGACGTGTATTGAGATTGCTCCGGCTGTGTTGAGATTCCCGCTCTTACTGGATTTAAATCGACATATACCATTGCTGCAGCTAATGCTTTTTCATCCAGTAGCGCTTGGCTTTTAAAACGGCTTTCCCAAAAATGTCCAGAGCATTGGTCTTCTTGGTTAGCTTTGAGAGCAATATCGAAATTGAGCTCTTTCATGAACCAACTAAGGCTCCAAAGTCGATTCCTCCATTTTTCGATAATGGACAAACACATTTGCGTCTCTACTTTACTCAACGGCTGTTCAGAGAACCAACGTTGAACCAAAAAGGGCAATTTATGATTTTGCATCCAACGTTCAACGACTTCACGGTCAGAGAGCGTAAGGGCTTTGTTCTTGTTGATATGCACGACTAAATGGTAATGATTACTCATGATGGCATAGGCACAAATATCGATACAGTAAGATTTCGCCAAGGAATAAATCTTATTTTCGATCCAGTCTCTTCTATGCTGATAGCTCTGTTTTGTATGAGGGTCCGTACCGCAAAGAAAACTACGCCGAACACACCTTGAAACACAATGATAATAGGGAGTTGATTCGACTGACACCAATTGTTTTCGAGCTGTTGTCATCACTTCTCACCTTTTAAGTTGTAAAGATAAAAAGAAGAGTAATGTGGCATTTTGTTCGGCTTAACGAGAAACAATATTTTTTTAGACCAATACGACAAAAGTAACTAAGACCTAACAGGTCCTAAAATATACTTTGCGATATGTGTCTACATTGAAATATTGAAGTGTGTGTCCCTCAAAAAGAGGGACTCGACGTGAATGTTGAGGTGTGTGTCCGTATTAAGGTTTGTCCGAATATAGATTATGCTTCTATCCCGATATTGCTGACAGCTTCATCACGGAGTTCTGCTCTTAAGTCTTTGATTAAGTCTATATCGCGCTCTTCGGCTTCGCGTAGTGGACGATAAATAGCCCATTGTACATCCCATTCAGCACACACAGCTTCGTTATCTTTTTGATTGTCATTATCAATGAGATCACCTGTTTGTGCTTCTTCGAGCTGTGCCACTGTTACTACAGAAATCTGACTAATTTCTTGCATATTTTCAAATAGATAATCTCTATCTAACAAACCATGCAATAAGGTCGATAATGCAACACAAGCATCAATGGCTGGGTAGACACCATAAAAGTCAAATTCATCAGAAACGGGTATTAGCTCTTCGAGTTTCTCTAATTGGCGTTCAAAATTAATTTTCGCTTTTTTAACGGTAAGCAACTCCCAGATACTATCGAGAATATCTCGGTAAACCCTAGCATCGGCATACTCTGTTGTTTCACAAAACGCTGCATAGTTTGGGTACATGCGTTCACATAAAGAAACCATAAAAGTAATCTGTTGCCATGGTTCAAATTTTTCAAGGCGAACTTGAATAGGATTCTGTAACATAAGAGCTCTAACGTTGAATTTTCAGACAGCAGAAGTGTACTTGATAAAGGGAGAGGGGAAAAGAAAGCATATGGATAATTTCACCAATAAAGTAAAAATAATTACCGAATACGACCAAGAGTTCCACACCTTGATTTCTCAAGCGGATCTACCTGACTTAGCTATCACCGAGGAAAATAGTGAAGCTAATATTTTACTGGCCTCCCCTCCTAAAATTGCTTCTATTCTGGACTCTTTCCCACAACTAGAATGGGTTCAATCAATGTACGCGGGAGTTGATGCACTTACTCACTCCTCTCAGGATCCTGACTACCTACTCACTAATGTTAAGGGCATCTTTGGCCCTCAGATCGCAGAGTATGTGTTGGGCTATACCATTGAGCATTTTCGTCACTGGGATCTATATCGCCAACAACAGAGTGAAAAAGTATGGCAACCTCATCGATATCGAACCATAAGCGGAAAACAAATGTTTATTTTTGGGACGGGTTCTATTGGTAATCATCTAGCCAAGACTGCGGCCGCCTTTGGTGTTCATACTATTGGTGTAAACCGTACAGGAATACCACCAAAGGAATCAGCATTTAACGAAGTCGTTCATATTGAGCAGGTAAATGAACAACTTAAGCGAGCTGATATTATTGTCTCAACCTTACCTAAAACTACAGCTACAACAGGGCTATTTAATCAGTCTCTCTTTGAAAACTGTACCAAAGCACTGTTCTTCAATGTTGGTCGAGGCGATGCTGTGGTCACAGAAGATCTCCTCGCGGCACTAGATAATGGGGCAATTCAACATGCCTATTTGGATGTTTTCATAAATGAACCTATCTCACAACAATGTCCTTATTGGCACCACCCATCCGTCACTGTCACGCCACATATCGCTGCCAACAGTTTTCCCGAGTTGGTGTTTGAAATATTTATACAAAATTACTTGCTATGGCGGGATGGTTTTCAGCTTAACAACCGAATCGACTTCGACAAAGGATATTAATTAACGTCGAATGAATGTTTTCCGAATAAAATTTAACTCATGAGATACGGTGTGTGTCCTTTATAAATTCTTTATAAATTGAGGCGTGTGTCCTTGATAAATTGTCGATAATTCAGTTCGATAGCAAAAATTTTTTGAGTGGCTCGGGTGTGTGACCTTAATAGGAAACTTTTACTTAGTTAGGTGTGTGTCCTTATAGTAAGAGCTAGCCTGCGATGATGTCTGCGGTGCAAACGGTGGGGTAATTGACACCATAATGAGATGGTCGGGTTTCTACCTGGTTGCCGACTCGTGTCACTACAATTTGCTCGTTCAGCCACAATGGTGAAGCGATGCTGCCTTTCAGTTCATTGATGAAAAAATCGGAAGAGAGAAGCGCCACATACTCTTGTTGATTGGCAATACGACTTTTGTCGGAAAGGCTACCGCAGAACCATTTGGCTCGTTCAAAACTCAGTTTAGAGAGTGTCTCCAAACTCGACATAGGCAAGTAAAAGTGTCGCTCGCCTGACGAACCCACGCCTTTAAACCACACTTTTTTGTTTTGATTATTCGCGACTGAGGGCGATACTGCTGCTGTTTTTTGTTCTGCTACCGCTTTTGCTTTTGCCAGTGAAGTATCATCTTTTTGGGGCTGTGTCGTTGGGTGATTCACTTCATCTATATTATTTTTGAAAATAAAGGGAAGCCACTTTATCAGTGAGTCCTGATAGCCCAGCTTTCTTAATTGCGTTTTATACTGAGACCTGTACTTAGGTTGTATAGGCCCAGCAAAGAGCCTATAACCTCCTTTTATAGATTGCATTGCTACATTTATGTCTGTCTTTGTTTTTACTCTAGTCAACTCTTCAATGGCTACATCGAACGAACTGTCAACAAACTTAAATTGAAGTACTATGGATGTGGAGCCTGAAGGTCTTCTTAGATCTATATTGCATTCGTCAGAAAAGACCATCACACCATTTCTTTGAAAAACAGTGCACGAATTAGCAACTACTACAGGTAAGTACCCCCACGAAATCAGAATGACACCTATCACAAGCCACCAGCGACTGTTTGCGAGATACTTATGCATTGTTTTTTTCAACATTTGCTATCGCTTACTGCAAAGCAAGAATAATTTCTAATTGAGCATTAACAGATCCAGCAATAACAGATTGGCTAGCTATTCTTTTTAGTTCTGCAGAAAACTTACCGCTGTACATTTTAATGCCGTCAGAAGTGGTTCCATTAGGGCTAGGTAATAGATCCCGATAACCATACCAGCCTTTATTGTTACCACCGCCTATACTATTGTCTGCGAGAAGGTTTAAATAATTAGACGACCCGATTTTTTTTACTTGAATTCCGACCCCTTGCGCGACACCCGAACGACCATATTCATTATCCAGTAGATAAGTTAATCCTCCTCCTGAGGTTTTCAAACCCAGTTGTTGAGCTTTTCTTGTTGCGGTATCACCTTTTACCAATAACCCCATCGCGACTTGATTACTCATAGTTCCTGAACCACCTACGTTATCAGCACAGGCCACGGTAATACTAAAATCTTTTTCCCTAACCGCACCGTCTCGTAACTCAACCGCACCAATCGAACCAAAGTCCACCGTCTTGGTATAGTCGGTAATGCGGCAACTATTAATACGAGTAATATTGACAGTTGGTCGCCATACCATTGGGTAATTTAGGTAGTGCGAATTACTTTTCGCGATGACACCCTTACCAGATAGATCTGAAAAATCAGCTTTTGCTCCTACCCTTTTATTGGCATAGCCATCTCTTGAGCCATTAAAAAGCGGGCGTCCAGGATTACCATGGCTGTCATTTTGAAAAAGCGTGTAAGCGATAGGCTGTCGATTATTAACACCTGTGTAGGTGAAACTCTCACTGGTAATTGCATTCTTATCGGGGTTATTAACGCGAATAAATTCGATGGTAACGCCACTAAAAGCCGATGCTGGAGTAAACACACGGCTCCACGCATCTTGAGTGGCATAACAACTTTTTTTAGCGTATGTATTTATAATTGGAAAAAAAGATCTGGCACAAACAAGATCACTTTTTGCTAGTGATCGTTTCTGCCATGTGTGTCTATAAGGCTTACCATCCTTACTGTTTACCACTCTAATTCCTAGATATTTATAGCGGGTGTAATATACCCCATCCAGTCCTCCTGCTTGACTGCGAGGTACAGGTTTAACAAACGTTGTACCTGTCCACCCCGTATTAAGCGCATAGTATTCATACAGGCTTGGCCATTTCCAGATACCAGATAAGGTGTGAGCAGTTCGGCATTCAAATAACAGGTGTTTACTGTTGTAACCAAAATCTCTCACCGTCCCACCCCACGCTTTGTCAAACCCTTTCCCTTGGGTATAACTGAGATTAATACGGCCAATTACGCTCCCTATTCTTTGGAAATTTTCATTAAGGTTTACCGTGATTGATGTAGAAGCGGGATAATGAGCACCCGCTGTTGCCCCACGTCCTCTAGCTGGCGCTCTATATCCGTATGTAGTACCGAGATCTCCACCAGGATTGATCGCATAGTTAACGTCAAGGGCGCTCTCTACAGGCAAAGTAATAGAAAAAATATTTGACTCGGATATCCTATAACCACAACGTGCAAGTGCTTCTTTTGGCAGCAAAAGTAAGCTCGCAATGATCATCAAGTATGTAAGATGGTTTTTCATAGATATACTCTAATTAATTAGTCAGATAACCTTACTGTGATAAAAAATCTTGGCTGGTTATCGAGTGACTGATGACTGATTGTTCAGTTAATAACCTGTTGGTACTGCCAGCTATTGCCATTATCGTTGATAATGGCGTAACTCACTTTGCTCACATCCAACGGCACATCGGGCACGGCTATCTGTTCCCCAGGGGCAATAAAAGGAGCAACCACTTCTTTGCCATCTAAAGCTAAATACGAAAAAGTGATGTACCACTGAGTTGGATTACTGATCAACAAGTCATATTGTGTTTTTTTGTTACTCAAATCAGCGTTAGCGCTAGGAGAGATGGCAAACAACAGTTTTTCTGCCGAAGCTTTTTCAAGTTTCTCAACGCCGTCTGGACGTACCAACAATTTGACCCTTAGCCTCAATGGAAGCTGTAAGCGATCTTGCGAGCTATCATTATCATTAAACAGCGACTGAGGAACCTGATAAATATTGATCCAATAAAGTTGTTCGTTATGATTTTTTGCCAACTGGCTTCGATCTACAATCGCACGTACACTACGAATTTCTCCCGGTTGCAAGCGAAAAATTGGTGGTTGTAGAAATACTGGGGTTTTCACCAAAGATGGAGAGGCGGTAACATCGCCATAGTCGGTCCATAACTGAACAACCACTTCATCTTCTCCTTCGTTGACCAAACGGAAACTATTCTGTTTTTGCTCGTTATTTATAACCACTCTTGTACGCTCAATATTCACGGCAGCGTGTACATTTGTTGCAAATAGATACACAGCAACCAACGCCATCGCACGAACCGTTCTTAACGCTTTCCTACACCAACTTAGCTGCATATCGCTTCCATTTTCGAAATAGGAGAAGAATCCTCGGCGACTTGCTCTACCGTAATGGAACACTGCTCACTTTGCGCTTTCCCCCAGCGCAGTTTTAACTGGGTATCTTGAGGTTCTAATCGGGCATATATCACACCAGCCTGACCCACGATTCCAATACGGCGGTTATCAACTGTTATTACGTCACTGCCTAGCGGTGGCACCCCACCCTCGCTGAGTTTGGTATCGATTAAGTATGCTCTACCTTTTCTGGTATTAAATTTCACTTTTACAATGGCACCAGAGTAAGGCACTACTTTTTTGTGAGTACGAGTTAACTCCACATCCTCTTCTAGTTCAGTAGTATCGAGATCTATGTCATTGAAACGATAAGGGCTTAACGAAGGATGAATAGCATAACCAAATGAGTCCACTTTGCTGTCACTCCAGCCAGATATGGCCGCCCCTTCTGCTCCACTTGCTTCAACTAAGGCAAAGCTATCTCCAACATAAGGTCCAACCGTCACTCCTCCGCTATGCAATAGTACTGTACCATCCAAAACGGTAGAAAAATTCCCAGACGCGTTTAAGCCACCGTTTGAGTAAGAAGCCGATACTCCTCCGATTGGGGTCTGTTGGGTAGCCGATACACTATAAAAGGAGCCTGAGTCGTTATGTGAGCCCATTAATGAGTAACTAAAATCGTCTCCGATTGAGTTACTGTAACTAGCGGTTGAGCTTCCATTGTCACCCACATTATTTGTTACGGTATGACCCAAGTTAAACAAGCCGCCCCCCAAAGGAACACTTAGCCCTAATGAGACAACCGTCTGATAGCGGTTTCCACTCGAGACATTGCTCTCTCCTGAGTATCGGGATATTTTTTGTCGGTCGACGTTAACGTTGTAAGAGACACCCCAAAGGGTGTGACTATATCGTGCAGAATAGTTATAGGATGTCGGTCTATTCTGATAATAATCAGACATTTGAGCAGAGAGGCCTATCTGTCCATAATCCCCCAGACTTTGATTTAACAGTATATTAAAATGGTTACGTTGATTGAGCGTACTTGAGTCATAACTTCCATCACTAACTTGACGTAAACCAAATACATTCTCTAACGTTCGGTACCCCTTGGTGGAGTTTCTCATCGCCACCATAGTAATGTTAAAACCGGAATCAAATGAACGGCCATAATTTAGTTCAGTTTGCCAACCTTGATAACCCGCTTGATTCGCATCTATGCGAGTATGAGAATAGGTAGCATTGAAGCCAAACGCCCCATACGAAGAGGAGAATACACCACCCAATAGATACGCTTGATATCGGTCTGCAAATCGAAAGCCGTAGTTTGTGGTAATCACGTTGCTATAACCCTGTTTGAAAGTGCCTTCCAAAAATAGAGCATTAACGTCACCAAAATCTCGCGCCTCACCGATAACAAAGTTATATTCCGTATTACCAAATCGCAATGAATCAGGCAGTACGCTATAAGGCACGGTAGATGTTTTTATTGAACCATCCGCTTCATAAACATTAACCGTTAAATCCCCCTGCTGTGGAATACTTAACAGGTCATCAATTAAAAATGGGCCAGGAGGAACAGAAACTTCGTATATGGTGTTGTCACCCTGCTTAATCTCTACTCGGGCATTACTTAATGCAACTCCCGTTACTCTAGGCGCGTATCCTTTGCGAGAACTCGACCACATACGAGTATCAGTGGCCCAATTAAGTCCTGTATAACTTAAGCTGCCAAACAGACCTCCAGCAGTGAAATTTTCTCCGGCAGTAAAAAGGCTTTCATAGCGAGCAACAGGAACCTGAAAATAGGAGCGATAAGATTGATATTCGGAACCATTGCCACTGTCAAAGTCATGCCTAAAATAACCGTTATGACGAAATTGAACTAAACCAATATTGACTCCCGCATAAATACTGCCTGAGAGCTGATTATAGTCATCCTGATCTTTATAGGCTTGATAGCTGTATGACGTTCGATGTTTTACATAAGCGGCCGTTATCCCTTCATCCCACAACTCTTTAGCAACACCATCCCCAGCACTCTTTTTCAACATGATTTGCGGCATGGTAATATCGAGTTGCAGTTCACTCTTGTTATAGTGCCAACGACTATATTCAGAGATATCTGATAGCAAGTAGCAGTTCTGTTCGGTTTTTGCTAGCGGTACGTCAACTAAGTTTAATTGCTGAAACTGCTCTTGGCTCAGGCAAGGCTCTGCTTTGTCGGTATTGTTATTCTTTACAAACCGCACCTCAGTGTCTCGGTTATTGAGCTTGCCATTTAGATAGACATCGAGAATATGAAGGTTATTTAGTAAGTCCCCCTGATCAAGCTCATCTCCAGACAGCAGTGCAGAAACATCCACATTGCCATAAAAAAGATTGCGATTTACCTCAGCTCCATCACTGGTCATTGCTGTTGTTTGAGCGGAACACAGCAAGAGAACCACTATGCTAACAAACCTAGACATGGTCATGTTATTTTTATAAATCAACATCATAGTGTTCTTCCAAGCTCGCACCAAAATCATTGATTAAATAGATGGATAGCTGAGCAGTGTCAGTAGATGTGCTGGGTTCTATATCAGAAAAAACAAAGTCATGAGTAGAATAAGGGGCGATCATGGTACTTTCGGCAAAATAGTCACGCTCTGCTATCTGCAACTTAGCCTCACCCGACATAGAAAGGTAATAAGGACTATTGTTGCTATAACGCAATATCAGATTCTTGCCATTTCTAATGGTTTGCAAAACAGCATCACGAGCTATTTTCCTCGTCTGCTTTTGTACCGCTTCTGGGCGGTAAAACAGTTTAAGTTGATGTCGTACAGTCAGTTGCAGCTTATTGCCATCACTATTATCCATTACAGCTTCACTGTATGGCACTTCTAGGAAGTTAAAATAGAAAATAGACTCTCTGTCTTGAGGTAAAATCTGTTGATGGGTGAAGGATATTTTAAATTTTTGTTTTTGATTACCTACTAATTTCGCGATTGGTGGTGTAACAACAAAAGGCACTTTATCAGCACTTGTTTGATCGTCTGAAAACTGACTTACCCATGATTGAACAATAAAGGTCGCTTCTCCTAAGTTCCTTAACTCTACGTTTACTCCCTTGCTTGCTTCAGGGTAAACAATGCGCGTCCCTAGCATGGACACTCCCGCCTGCAAGCATGGTGTTACCAACAATAACATCAAAGAAATAAGCTTTTTCACTGTTTACCTTCCAATTACCAACCAGCTACAGATAAGACGTTGAGCACGACTTCTCATTGATCTTTATCCATAACAATAAACACATAGAAGAATAAGGCCCTGCATCGGTCACAAGGCCTTACTAGAGTTAGTTGTATTTAATTGCATACTGCAATGATGAACTAATACTTCCCGTCGTGACACTGGTGGCAGTTGCTACATACTCAACTCCATACGTCGCTGATGCTGTAGTTTTGTTAGCAGCTATAGTAAGGTCGTTCCCTACATACTCACCTGTTGGTGCAAAGTTTATAGGTGTACCATTAGGAGCAACCAACTGGATCTCCACCCCTTCAGCTTTATTGGCTGGTGCGAGATTCCCTAAGTGACCGCGAGAGCTAACGCCCCCATTTGGCACAAATCGAGTTTTAAGAGTTCGAGCCGATGTTTGTGTGGGGCAATCTGAAAGTTGAACATTGAATTCTTTTCGCTCAACTGTTTTACCAACCGAAATTGCAGGAGGAGTCCCTACTTGAAACGCTTTTAGACTAACCGTTGGTAACACAATTAATCCACCATCCTTCCCATCGATTTTTACCGTACAAGTTTCGGGAGCCACCTCTCCCTTAAAATCAATAGTATTGGATGCACTTGCGGTTGAGCAGAGCATTAAAGCCGCACTGCAAAGCATGATTTTATTTAGTTTGTTCATTTTCTATCCTATTTATACGTTGTAAGTTAAAGGTTTTATCAAAAAATTACTCTATTAAACAATTAGTTATATAACTCTCTCTTCATTCCCTCCCTAAATTACTGTACAGGTAACAGATCGCTATTTGTGGTATCTACAGGCTCTGCATAATCAAACGGTAGAGCAATTAGCTCCACTCGGCGGTTTAGGGAGCGGCCTGACTCGGTCTTGTTATCAGCAACAGGATCCAACTCGCCAACACCAATGATTTGTAATTGTTCAGCATCAATACCACGTCCAATAATCTGTTCAGACACCGCTTTAGCTCTTCTTTCGGAAAGGGCTTGGTTATCATCTTCAGAACCGATGGAGTCAGTATGCCCAACCACTTTTAATCGAGATTGTGGATAGGTATTAAGCAGATCCTCTACTATCAGTAGATATAGCTCTGTCTGTGGAGAAACCTGAATACTATTGGAATCAAAATAGGTACTGCCGATAACGGTATGCGCAAACTGCTTGATCACCGGTTTCGGTTTGGCAAGCTTTGATGATGATTCTTCTTCCGATACCAGCTCTTTTTTTGATTCAACAGGCCCTTCAGCAGCAGATGGTGGAGTTTCGGTGATATTGGAGCTAGGGGCAGGCTCTATTTGCGACGACACGCTGGAAAGTTGGCTACTAGGAATAAAGGCATAATTAAACCCGAGCAGGATGGCGTGACTATTAAACTCTCGTTGAGTTTTTTTCCCTAACCAACTTATATATTGATAACCAAGACTGACTGAAAGTTGAGGATTCAACTGATAACTTACCCCTCCTTCCATCACAGGAGATAAACCGCTGGTAGATGAGTCGTAGTAAGCAGGATGATCACTTTTCACCGACCAATACCCTATGGCTAGGCGACCATAAAGATCGATATCTCCTTCAAAGTTGGTGGTATAACGGACTCCACTATCGAGTAACAATGTATCGAACTTAGCATTATCAAAATCTTGATCATTATGGTACTGAACACCAACGTCCCATATCCAAGAAGGATCAAGTTGCATCCCTGCATAAAGGCCAACCAAACTGCTATCGCTTCGAACATTGTTATCGTCTAAGGAGATTTGATAACCCAACTTCGCTGACATAACAGGTATAGGTTCAAATGGAGTCACATCACTACTACCTGCGTAACTAACAGCAGAATACAGAGAACAGACAAGCACCATATTTTTCTTGTTCAACCTTAAATCTCCACCGTAATCAGAGAATAATGAATAACTCGCTTACGAAATGCCTTATCGGCAGTTCTCACGAATACGCTTACTCTTCAATAAGTTACAACTAGTTAATTGTTATCAGGTGTAGAATGTTATCGGCATGAAGGGGGATTAAAAATTACATATCTAATTCTTAATTATATTTATTTGAAGATTTATCTGACATCGGAATAACCTATTTGACCTGTTATCTAGGCACAAATAGCGACTGAACATAGCAATAGTTATGTTTTTTTTAATCGTTTTATGTAAACGGTATAACCTCGATGTTGGCATAACGCTATATTTACAACACAAGGTAGCAATTATTTCGATTCTCTTTTATCTCTTTGCTCCCCCTGTATTGATGAAGTGAATTAGGTGTGTGTCCTTTTAAATTTTTTTGGTTTTTAGATACAAAAACACCAGCGGGTTAGCGCTGGTGTTTTAATGATGAAGCCTGAATGTGTCAGCTAGTCATGCGGTTTACTTATGATATGGCTTAGAAAGATCGTGTACTGCCTCTACAAATACGCCAGCGTTTTCTGGTGGTACATCTAGGTGAATACCATGACCAAGGTTAAATACATGACCAGTTTCGCCTTGACCAAACCCTTCAAGAATGGTCGCGACTTCTTGGCGAATGCGATCTGGTTGAGCATAGAGGATTGATGGGTCCATATTGCCTTGCAGTGCAACTTTATCACCAACACGCTTTTTCGCATCAGTAATATTAATTGTCCAATCAAGGCCTACCGCATCACAACCCGTTGCTGCGATTTGCTCTAACCACATTCCACCATTTTTAGTAAACAAGGTAACAGGCACGCGACGACCATCATTTTCACGAATCAACCCATCGACTATTTTATGCATGTATTGCAATGAGAAGAGGTTATAGTCTGTTGGTGTTAAAACGCCCCCCCAAGTATCAAATACCATTACGGATTGTGCACCAGCTTTAATTTGAGCATTGAGATATTCAATCACACTGTCCGCTAGCTTATCTAACAATAGATGTAAGGTTGCCGGCTCGGCATACATCATTTTTTTGATTTTAGTAAAAGCTTTTGAACTTCCACCTTCTACCATATAAGTTGCTAGCGTCCATGGACTACCGGAAAATCCAATAAGAGGGACATCACCATTTAAATCTTTACGGATTTGGCGTACGGCATTCATTACATATTGCAGCTCGCCTTCAGGATCTGGCAGGCCAATTTTCTCGACATCAGCTTTGCAAGTGATTGGGCGTTCAAATTTAGGACCTTCACCAGTTTCAAAGTGTAGACCTAACCCCATCGCATCTGGAATGGTCAAAATGTCAGAAAAGAGAATTGCAGCATCTAGAGGAAAACGACGTAATGGTTGTAACGTTACTTCAGAAGCCAGTTCTGCGTTACGACAAAGGGACATAAAGTCACCGGCTTGGCTACGTGTTTCTCTATATTCTGGTAAATAACGGCCTGCTTGGCGCATCATCCATACAGGGGTGTAATCAACAGGTTGTTTTAAAAGGGCGCGTAAATAGCAATCATTTTTTAGTTCGGTCATTCCGTTATTTTCCATTCTTTGCTTTTCTATGAAAGCCAATAGTTTAACACTCTTTCAACACTTCGATAGTGGCGCTTTGCGTCCTAGATCATGTTATCAAGTTTTTAATTAATAATATTTTTGCCATGAATAGTCTAGCTGTGCTACAAATTTGTCCGCTAGCGAAAACAATAATAAGTTGGGCCAATAGATGCCCGACCATCTCATAACGACATCTTACTTACCCCCTCCCTTACCGGAGGGTTTTTTTTGTCTTTTTTCTCGATTTTGATCTGCTGTTTATTGTTGTTGAAGCATCTTGAATACATCAGGCCAATCGTAACGTTGACAAAAATTAAGCTAGCTTCTACTCATCATTTTCCGTTATATCTGTAATTGTCTGTTCGATTAACGCTCTCGCTATTGTCCCCACGGGTGCGAGCTCTGGTAGCTCATCAATAGAAAACCAACGAGCATCAGATAGCTCACTATAATCCACTTTAATCTCACCTGCGCTATAGTCGGCTATGAATCCGACCATCATACTTGAAGGAAATGCCCATGGCTGGCTAGCAAAATAGCGAATATTTTTCACCTCAATGCCCGTCTCTTCTTTCACTTCTCTCGCCGCACATTGCTCTAATGTTTCTCCTACCTCCATAAAGCCGGCGATAACGGTATACATACTACTTTTGTGTCTTGCATGTTGGGCAAGCAATATCTGATTCTCTTTGCGAACTGCGATGATTGTGCACGGATAAATACGAGGATAATGAATGCTTCGACACTCTCCGCATTGCATGGCAATTTCTATATGGTTTAAGAAATTACGACCACCACAATGTGGACAAAAGCGCAGTGTTTGGGTCATGTGTCCGTATTGCACTGCTTTACTTGCTAGCAGAAATAGCGCCTGAGGCAGCAGGAGAAGCTCTCGCAGAGATGTTAGCTCTAGTTGTCGTTCTACATCACTTTCATTAATCCACATCACAGCGAGGTTATTATAGCTGCCTACGCATACTGCATTTTCTGCTGGCAGTTCTAATTCTGACGCAGTTCCAGTCGGCAATTCACCATTGATTGTCCAGATATCGCTGCCATTCACCACGATCCAGATTGCTGTTGTTATCTTGTTGTTGTCACTGTTTTTTAACATCCTTTGATCTCTTCACTTGAAGTTAATTACGTTTACTGGCAATCTAAAAACATACTAGAAACAGATAATACCCGAATTAATAAGGGTAACCTCTAGTAGTATAAAAAAACAATGTGTTAATTGGACTCCTGATTTTTCAGGAATTTTTGATTGCTAATAATTAGCAATCTGATCATGAGGGACATGGTCATGCTAAATAAATTCAAACAAGTACAGCAACAGTGGGGCGGGTCAAGTGAGGTAATTGATCATTGGCTTGATACTCGTCAAATTCTAATTGTAGAGTATTGTAAGCTTGCTTCACTAAATCCAAGTGTTGGGACAAAACCTGTCTGTAAACTGCCAGCGCCAAATGAGCTTCAGTCTTTCAGCCAACACCTTGTAGACTACATTTCTGAAGGTCACTTTAAGATCTACGAGATGGTGATGGATAAATGGAAGTCTACCGGCTTTTCTCCAACCGATGACATTAATAACACATACGGGCAAATCGTGTTAACTACCGATCCGCTGCTGAATTTTACAGATAAGTACGCCAGCGTTGACGCTAGTGACCCGTTAGAAGATTTTGATAATGATTTATCATTGATCGGTGAAATTATCGAAACACGCTTTGCAGTAGAAGACCAGTTAATACAATTGATTGCGGATAGTTTAGCGGTACCTCCGGGCGCATAACTGCACAATAGCAACATACCACTAGACCGTTGAATTTAGGGTCAGGCTTTTATAGGCCTGACCCTTTTTGTTTGGCAAATTTATTTACTTTTATCCGGCACTTTTATTCAGGACACACACCTTAGATACTGAGCTTTATTTCGTGCCTGTCCTCAAATCTTCTCCAAATCTTTCTCTCAAATCTTTAGGCGCCTGTCCCTGTTATAGGTCACTATCTGACAGGCACAAAAAAGGCACCTTTCGGTGCCTTTTTATTATCAATAACAATACGTTATGCTTTACTCTTCAGAAGAGAATCCAGCATTAAGTAGTGCTGCTAGGTTGTCAGTCGCTTGTTCTGCTGACGGGCCTTCTTGCTCTACTTCACGTTGTTTTTGACGATCTTGGTGGTATGCGAAACCTGTACCTGCTGGAATCAGACGACCAACAATTACGTTCTCTTTTAAGCCACGTAAGTCATCACGCTTACCAGAAACCGCAGCTTCTGTTAGTACGCGAGTTGTTTCCTGGAACGATGCCGCAGAAATAAATGACTCAGTTGCAAGAGACGCTTTAGTGATACCTAGTAGTTCACGTTCAAAGCGTGCAGGCTCTTTGCCTTCAGCTTCAAGTGCACGGTTAGCAATCTTAACTTGAGCGTACTCAACTTGCTCACCTGCAAGGAACTCAGAATCACCCGCAAACGTAATAGTACATTTACGAAGCATTTGACGAACGATAGTTTCAATGTGCTTATCGTTAATCTTAACGCCCTGTAGGCGGTAAACTTCTTGTACTTCATTTGCGATGTAAGACGTTACAGCACGGATACCACGTAAACGTAGAATGTCATGAGGAGTTTCAGGACCGTCGGCGATAACATCACCACGTTCAATCTTCTCACCTTCAAACACGTTCAGCTGGCGATGCTTAGGAATCATCTCTTCGTAATGCTCATTGCCTTCACGAGTGATGATTAAGCGACGCTTACCTTTTGTTTCTTTACCAAATGAAACTGTACCTGTGTGCTCAGCAAGAATTGCTGGCTCTTTTGGCTTACGAGCTTCAAATAGGTCAGCAACGCGAGGTAGACCACCAGTGATATCTTTGTTTCCGCCAGATTTCTGAGGGATACGAGCTAAGGTGTCACCGATACCTACTTCAGCACCATCTTCAATTTGAACGATCGCTTTGCCCGGCAGGAAGTAGTGAGCTGGCATATCAGTACCAGGAATCATTACATCTTTGCCTTTCGCATCAACAAGTTTGATAGCTGGACGCATATCTTTACCTGCAGATGGACGAGCTGCTGCATCGGTCACTTCACTTGAAGATAGACCCGTTAGATCATCCGTTTGACGTGAAACAGTTACACCATCAATCATATCTACAAATTGGATACGACCTGCCACTTCAGTGATGATTGGCATGGTGTGCGCTTCCCAGTTGGCAACTACGTCACCAGCGGTAACCGCTTCGTCATGTTTCTTACTCAACAATGAACCGTATGGTAGTTTGTGCTTCTCTTTAGTACGACCGAACTCATCAATGATGGTTAGTTCAGATGCACGAGAAGTGATCACAAGCTTGTTGTCTTTGTTGGTTACGAACTTAGCATTATGAAGTTTCACAGAACCTGTGTTCTTCACTTGGATGCTGTTCTCTGCCGCTGCCGTTGATGCTGCACCACCGATGTGGAACGTACGCATGGTAAGCTGTGTACCCGGTTCACCGATAGACTGAGCAGCAATAACACCCACTGCCTCACCTTGGTTCACTAGGTGACCACGTGCTAGGTCACGACCGTAACATTGTGCACAACAACCGAAGTCTGCATCACAGGTAACTACTGAGCGCACTTTCATGCTGTCTACAGAGTTTTCTTCCATGATTTGACACCACTTCTCATCAATCAGAGTATTACGTGGAATCAGTACTTCTTCAGTACCAGGCTTAAGTACGTCTTCAGCAACAACACGACCAAGAGCCAGCTCAGAAAGTGCAACTTTAACGTCACCACCTTCGATATGAGGCATCATGTCGATACCTTCATGCGTGCCACAGTCATGGTCATGAACAACAACGTCTTGAGCAACGTCAACTAAACGACGAGTCAGGTAACCTGAGTTCGCTGTTTTCAGTGCTGTATCCGCAAGACCCTTACGAGCACCGTGCGTTGAGATAAAGTACTGAAGTACGTTTAGACCTTCTTTAAAGTTTGCGGTGATAGGCGTTTCGATGATTGAACCATCTGGACGCGCCATCAGACCACGCATACCAGCAAGCTGACGAATCTGAGCAGCAGAACCACGAGCACCGGAGTCAGCCATCATATAGATGCTGTTGAATGACTCTTGTTGTTCGTCTTCGCCGTCACGGTTAACAACCGTTTCAGAAGATAAGTTATCCATCATCGCTTTCGCAACACGGTCGTT
Organism: Vibrio sp. 99-8-1; assembly: GCF_013114595.1. Lineage (GTDB taxonomy): Bacteria > Pseudomonadota > Gammaproteobacteria > Enterobacterales > Vibrionaceae > Vibrio. The sequence goes on from NZ_VTXE01000012.1 coordinate 126,340, forward strand.
GGTAGACGCCCAGATATCGATAACTTTGTTATAACGTTCACCTGCAGTTACAAGACCAGATTGGAATTGTTCCTGAATTTCGCGAACTTCTTCTTCTGCTTCAGAAATCTCAGTGTATTTCGCCGCTGGTACAACCATATCGTCGATACCAACAGACACACCTGAAAGTGCTGCGTATGCAAAACCTGTGTACATGATTTGGTCAGCAAAGATTACTGTATCTTTAAGACCAAGCTTACGATATGCCTCGTTCAGAAGGGTAGAAATTTGCTTCTTACCAAGCTTCTGGTTCACTAGGCTAAATGGTAGGCCTGTTGGCACGATTTGCCAAAGCATTGCACGACCAACAGTGGTATCTACCATACCTGTTGATGTTGTGCGGTTACCATCTTCATCGACAACCGTTTCAGTGATACGAACCTTAACGCGAGCATGCAGCTCAGCAGATTTCGTACGGTATGCCTTCTCAGCCTCTTCAGGGCCAGCAAGGTACATACCTTCACCTTTCACGTTGATCTTATCGCGAGTCATGTAGTAAAGACCCAATACAACGTCCTGTGAAGGTACGATGATAGGATCACCTGATGCTGGAGACAAAATGTTGTTTGTCGACATCATCAGTGTACGTGCTTCTAATTGAGCTTCCAGAGTTAGAGGTACGTGTACCGCCATCTGGTCACCATCGAAGTCGGCGTTATAAGCGGCACACACAAGTGGGTGTAGCTGAATCGCTTTACCTTCGATTAGTACTGGTTCAAACGCTTGAATACCAAGACGGTGAAGTGTTGGTGCACGGTTTAGCAGTACTGGGTGTTCACGAATAACTTCGTCCAGGATATCCCAAACGATCGCTTCTTCGCGCTCTACCATTTTCTTCGCTGCTTTGATCGTCGTAGCCATGCCACGAGTTTCTAGTTTGCTGTAGATAAATGGTTTAAATAGCTCTAGTGCCATCTTCTTAGGAAGACCACACTGGTGCAGACGTAAATATGGACCTACTGTGATTACAGAACGGCCAGAATAGTCTACACGCTTACCTAGTAGGTTCTGACGGAAACGACCTTGTTTACCCTTGATCATATCAGCAAGAGATTTCAGAGGACGCTTGTTAGAACCTGTGATCGCACGACCACGACGACCGTTATCAAGAAGTGCATCAACAGACTCTTGCAACATACGCTTTTCGTTACGTACGATGATGTCCGGAGCTGCTAGCTCTAGTAGACGCTTCAAACGGTTGTTACGGTTAATCACACGACGGTATAGGTCATTCAGATCAGACGTAGCAAAACGACCGCCATCTAGTGGTACTAGAGGACGAAGATCTGGTGGTAGCACAGGAAGAACCGTTAAGATCATCCATTCTGGGTTGTTACCAGAAGTGATGAATGCTTCAACAAGTTTCAGGCGCTTAGTGATTTTCTTACGCTTAGTTTCTGAGTTAGTAGACTCAAGTTCTTCGCGCATTTGCTCTGTTTCTGCTTGTAGGTCCATAGTAGAAAGCAGATCTTTGATCGCTTCCGCACCCATTTTCGCAGTAAACTCATCACCCCACTCTTCCAGACGATCCAGATACTCTTCTTCTGTAAGCATCTGACCTTTTTCAAGGTCTGTCATGCCCGGCTCAGTCACTACGTACATTTCAAAGTAAAGTACGCGTTCGATATCACGCAGTGGGATATCCATTAGTAGACCGATACGAGACGGTAGCGATTTTAGGAACCAGATGTGTGCAACTGGTGAGGCAAGCTCGATGTGGCCCATACGGTCACGACGAACTTTAGTCTGTGTAACTTCAACGCCACACTTCTCACAGATAACACCACGGTGTTTTAGACGCTTATATTTTCCGCAAAGACACTCATAGTCTTTAACCGGACCAAATATACGCGCACAGAAAAGACCATCGCGTTCTGGTTTGAACGTACGATAGTTGATCGTTTCAGGTTTTTTAACTTCACCAAACGACCATGAACGAATCATGTCTGGAGAAGATAGACCGATTTTGATTGCATCAAATTCTTCGGTCTTATGCTGTGCTTTTAGAAAGTTTAATAAGTCTTTCACAATCAGCTCCTGTGAGGAGTTAAAAGGGACTCGCCACCTTATTTAGAATAGCGAGTACCTTTCTACAAATAATCCGTCAGGATTACTCTTCGTCTTCTAGCTCGATGTTGATACCTAGCGAGCGGATCTCTTTCAACAATACGTTGAAGGATTCTGGCATACCAGGTTCCATGCTATGGTTTCCGTCTACGATGTTCTTATACATCTTAGTACGACCATTCACGTCATCGGACTTAACTGTCAACATCTCTTGTAGAGTGTAAGCAGCACCATATGCTTCAAGTGCCCATACTTCCATCTCACCAAAACGCTGGCCACCGAACTGAGCTTTACCACCAAGTGGTTGCTGAGTTACTAGGCTGTAAGAACCTGTTGAACGTGCGTGCATCTTATCATCAACCAAGTGGTTCAGTTTCAGCATGTACATGTAACCTACGGTTACAGGACGCTCAAACTCATCACCTGTACGGCCATCAAACAGACGTAACTGACCAGATTCTGGTAAATCACCCAGTTTTAATAGCTCTTTAATTGACGATTCTGGAGCACCATCAAATACCGGCGTTGCGATTGGAAGACCGCCACGTAGGTTTTTGATCAATGTACGTACTTCATCGTCAGATAACGCAGCAATGTCAACACTCTGACGAGTATCGCCAAGATCATAAACCTTCTGTAAGAAATCACGGAACTTAGCAAGTTCTTGTTGTTCCTTAACCATTTGGTTGATCTTGTCACCGATGCCTTTCGCCGCTAGACCCATATGAACTTCAAGGATCTGACCGATGTTCATACGAGACGGTACACCCAGTGGGTTAAGTACGATGTCAACAGGCTGACCTTTTTCATCGTATGGCATGTCTTCAACAGGGTTAATCTTAGAGATTACACCCTTGTTACCGTGACGACCGGCCATCTTATCACCAGGTTGGATACGACGTTTAACCGCTAGATAAACTTTAACAATTTTCAGAACGCCAGGTGCAAGATCATCACCTTGTGTGATCTTACGGCGCTTACTATCAAACTTCTTATCGAAATCAGCTTTTAGCTCATCCCACTGCTCGGCAAGTTGCTCAAGCTGAGTTTGTAGTTCTTCATCATCAAGAGTTTGTTCTAACCATCTCTTACGACCAATAGTGTCTAGCTTCGCTTCAGAGAATCCACCTGCAACCAATACCGCTTTAACACGCGCAAGTAGACCACCTTCAAGAATTTCGAACTCTTCAGTAAGGTCTTTCTTCGCTTCTTTAAGCTGCATTTGTTCAATTTCTAGTGCACGCTTATCTTTTTCTACGCCATCACGAGTGAAGACTTGAACATCGATAATCGTACCTGAAACTGAGTTTGGCACACGTAGAGAGGTATCTTTAACGTCTGATGCTTTTTCACCGAAGATGGCACGTAGTAGCTTCTCTTCAGGAGTAAGTTGTGTTTCACCTTTAGGGGTTACTTTACCAACTAGGATGTCACCACCCTTCACTTCTGCACCGATGTAAACAATACCTGACTCATCCAATTTGGACAGAGCAGATTCACCTACGTTTGGAATATCCGCTGTGATCTCTTCGCTACCAAGCTTAGTATCACGAGCCACACAAGATAGTTCTTGAATGTGGATAGTTGTGAAACGGTCTTCCTGAACAACACGCTCAGAAACAAGGATTGAATCCTCAAAGTTATAACCATTCCATGGCATAAATGCCAAACGGATATTCTGACCAAGCGCCAATTCACCAAGGTCTGTTGAAGGACCATCAGCCAGTACATCACCTTTCGCGACAGGTTCGCCAGGTAGTACTGTTGGACGCTGGTTAATACAAGTATTCTGGTTAGAACGTGTGTACTTAGTTAGGTTATAGATGTCGATACCCGCTTCACCAGGTACTAACTCACTTTCATTTACCTTAACTACGATACGAGATGCGTCTACTGACTGCACCATACCGCCACGTTTAGCAACAGCTGTAACACCAGAGTCAACCGCTACATTACGTTCAATACCTGTACCAACTAAAGGCTTATCAGCTCTTAATGTTGGAACAGCCTGACGTTGCATGTTCGCACCCATCAAGGCACGGTTCGCATCATCGTGTTCTAGGAACGGGATAAGCGAAGCAGCGACAGATACAACCTGGTTGGTTGCAACGTCCATGTAGTTAACTTGATCACGTGGGTGTAGACCAGATTCACCTTTCTGACGAGCAGTAACCAACTCTTCTTCAAAAGAGTTATCACCGCTTAGTGCAGAGTTTGCCTGAGCAATAATGAACTGACCTTCTTCAATCGCTGATAAGTAATCAACTTCATCAGTCACAACGCCATCAACAACACGACGGTATGGCGTTTCTAGGAAACCATAATCGTTACAACGTGCAAACGCTGATAGTGAGTTAATTAGACCGATGTTTGGACCTTCAGGCGTTTCGATCGGACATAGACGACCGTAGTGAGTTACGTGAACGTCACGTACTTCAAAACCTGCGCGTTCACGAGTTAGACCACCTGGACCCAATGCAGAAATACGACGCTTGTGCGTTACTTCAGACAACGGGTTGTTCTGATCCATAAACTGTGAAAGCTGTGAAGAACCAAAGAATTCTTTAACAGCAGCAGAAATCGGCTTAGCATTGATAAGATCTTGAGGCATGATTGCATCAAGGTCGCCAAGGCTTAAACGCTCTTTAACTGCACGTTCAACACGTACTAAACCAACACGGAATTGGTTTTCAGCCATTTCACCTACGCTACGAATACGACGGTTACCAAGGTGGTCGATATCATCCACTTCACCGATGCCGTTACGAATAGCAATAAGCTTCTTCATTACTTCGACAATATCAGTTTCGTCAAGGATACCTTGCTCACCTGCATCATCGCGTCCGATAGAGCTGTTAAACTTCATACGACCAACAGTCGATAAGTCATAACGCTCAGGAGAGAAGAATAGGCTATCAAATAGCGCTTCTGCAGCTTCTTTTGTTGGTGGCTCACCAGGACGCATCATGCGGTAGATTTCAACTAACGCAGATAGACGGTCAACAGTGCTGTCAATACGTAATGTATCAGACATGAATGGACCGTGGTCTAGATCATTGGTGAACAGAACCTGTAGATTTTTGTGACCAGCTTGTGACAAGTTCGCTAGAGCTTCTAAGCTGATCTCTTGGTTCGCGCCTACGATGATTTCGCCAGTCTCTTCATTGATATAATCTTTTGAAGATACTTTTCCAACGATGTACTCAACCGGTACTTCGATGAACTCAACGCCATCTTTTTCTAGATTGCGGATATGACGAGCAGTAACGCGACGACCAGTCTCTACGTAAGTCTTACCATTTGCTTCAATATCAAAGTTCGCCGTCTCACCACGTAGGCGATCAGGAACCAACTCCATCATTAGAGTTTGGTCTTTCACTTCAAAGTTCACTTTTTCAAAGAAGATATCTAGGATCTCTTCTGTTGTTTTGCTAAGTGCACGAAGAATGATTGAAGCTGGCAGTTTACGACGACGGTCGATACGTACGTATAAATTATCCTTAGGATCGAACTCAAAGTCTAACCATGAGCCACGATAAGGGATAACACGTGCGTTATATAAAACTTTACCTGACGAGTGGGTTTTACCCTTATCGCTGTCGAAGAACACGCCTGGGCTTCGGTGCAGCTGGGATACGATAACCCTCTCAGTACCATTTATTACAAAGGTACCATTGTCAGTCATGAGTGGGATTTCACCCATGTAGACTTCTTGTTCTTTAATGTCTTTTACAGTACCTGCTGGTGCATCTCGATCATAAACAACTAAACGCAGTTTAACGCGCAGTGGTTTTGAATAAGTTACACCACGGATTTGACATTCTTTAACATCAAAAACTGGCTCGCCAAGACGATAGCTAACGTATTGCAGCTCAGAATTGCCATTATAGCTCTGGATAGGAAATACAGAACGAAATGCCGCTTCAAGACCGTATTGTCCTTCAGGATCCTGTTCGATAAATTTATCGAATGAATCGAGCTGGATCGATAGCAGGTATGGAATGTCCAAAACTTGTGGACGAGTACCAAAGTCCTTACGGATGCGCTTTTTCTCGGTATAAGAGTAAACCATGGGGTTCCTCAGCTCGCTGATAAGTGACCCAAACTATCCATTCATTTTCTTAAGAAAAGAGCGGGACAGTAACTAGCAACTGTTTACTGTAGACCCTATGTTTAATAGAAAAAACATAGCGGTTTTTTGCATAGATATTGACGCTTAAACAGCGGAAAATTCGTCAACACCCTACAGCGCAAAAAGGCCGGTGGTCATTAAACCACCAGCCATTAGCCTTTCGGCTAAGAAATTAAGTAATAATTACTTAACTTCAACAGAAGCACCAGCTTCTTCTAGTTGTGCTTTAAGAGTTTCTGCTTCTTCTTTAGAAACAGCTTCTTTAAGTGGTGCAGGTGCACCGTCAACTAGACCTTTAGCTTCTTTAAGACCTAGGCCTGTAGCAGCACGTACTGCTTTGATAACAGCAACTTTGTTACCGCCAACAGCAGTTAGAACTACGTCAAATTCAGTTTGCTCTTCTGCAGCGTCGCCGCCAGCAGCGCCGCCAGCAACAACAGCTGCTGCAGCAGTAACGCCGAATTTTTCTTCCATAGCTTCGATAAGCTCTACAACTTGCATTACAGACATTTCTGCAACTGCATCTAGGATTTGTTCGTTAGTAATAGACATAACAATTCTCTTTTAAGTCAACAATTAGTTTATTTTGCAATCGGGAAAAAGCAAGGCTTATGCCGCAGCTTCTTCTTTTTGATCGCGAACAGCAGCGATTGTACGTACCAGCTTGCCAGCTGAAGCTTCTTTCATGCACATCATTAGGCGTGCAATAGCTTCGTCGTAAGTTGGTAGTGTCGCCAATACTTCAGCGTCAGTAACCGCGCCTTCAAATGCAGCAGCTTTGATCTCAAAGTCTTTATTCTCTTTCGCGAAATCTTTAAAGATACGCGCAGCAGCACCAGGGTGCTCGTTAGAAAAAGCGATCAAAGTTGGACCTACGAATACGTCTTGTAGACATTCGTAGTCTGTGCCTTCCACAGCGCGACGTGCTAGTGTGTTGCGAACAACTCTCATGTAAACACCCGCTTCACGAGCTTGTTTACGTAGAGAAGTCATCGCGCCAACAGTAACGCCACGAGAGTCAGCTACAACTGCAGAAAGTGCATCACCGGCCGCTTCGTTGACTTCAGCAACAATTGCTTTTTTGTCTTGAAGGTTTAAAGCCATTTTGGATTTACTCCTGGTTGTTGTTACACCACTCAATACCTTTGAGGTAAAAGTAATGAGAGTTAATACAGTGCATTCCCAGAAGAAAGACAATCTATAAAAGTTTGGCTTTCTGTCAGTTCGGGCACCATCTACGTAGGTTTTATTAAGCTCCTTTATTCTTGCGAATATCAGAACGCCTACGGTCTTGGACGGAGACTAAGTTCACTAATTTTGTTTAAATCAAAAGCTAAAAACAAAATCTTGTGTCCACAGCCCCAACCACAATTAAATAGGCGCAAAATTATACACAAATTTCGCGCCTATGCAAATTAACTTGCTAGAGTGTTTAAGCTAGCCTGATCAACCGCAACACCAGCACCCATAGTTGTAGAGATGCTTACTTTCTTCAGGAAAGTACCTTTCGCTGAAGACGGCTTAGCTTTCTTAAGTGCCACTAGAAGAGCTTCTAAGTTCTCTTTTAGTTGGTCGCTTTCGAATGAAGCTTTACCGATTGTAGTGTGGATGATGCCGTTCTTGTCGTTACGGTAACGAACCTGACCTGCTTTAGCATTTTTAACTGCTTCAGCAACGTTAGGAGTTACAGTACCAACTTTCGGGTTAGGCATAAGGCCACGTGGACCTAGGATAGTACCTAGTTGACCAACAACGCGCATTGCATCAGGAGAAGCAACAACTACGTCGAAGTTCATTTCGCCTTTCTTAACTTGCTCAGCAAGATCTTCCATACCAACGATATCTGCGCCAGCTTCTTTAGCTGCTTCAGCGTTTGCACCTTGAGTGAACACTGCAACGCGGATTTCACGGCCAGTACCGTGAGGTAGCACAGTTGCGCCACGTACGTTTTGGTCAGATTTACGAGCGTCAATGCCAAGATTAACAGCTACGTCAACGCTTTCTACAAACTTAGCAGTTGCTAGTTCTTTTAGAAGAGCAACAGCTTCGTTGATTTCGTATTCTTTAGTTACGTCAACTTTTTCGCGGATTACGCGCATACGCTTAGTAAGTTTTGCCATGATCTTAACCCTCTACCACTAGGCCCATTGAACGAGCAGTACCCGCAATAGAACGTTTCATCGCTTCAACATCAGCGCCAGTCATGTCTGCAGCTTTAGCTTCTGCAATTTCTTGCAGTTGAGCGTCAGTTACAGTACCCACTTTTTCAGTGTTTGGACGACCAGAACCAGACTTGATACCTGCTGCTTTCTTAAGAAGAACTGCTGCTGGTGGAGTCTTAGTTTCGAATGTGAAAGAACGGTCGTTGTATACAGAGATAACAACTGGGATCGGTAGACCTTTCTCAACAGATTCTGTTTTTGCGTTAAACGCTTTACAGAATTCCATGATGTTCACACCATGTTGACCTAGAGCAGGACCAACCGGTGGACTTGGGTTTGCCATACCCGCTGCAACTTGCAGCTTGATATAAGCTTCAACTTTCTTAGCCATGATATTTCCTAAAGTTTGGGTTCAGACGCCAATCATTCGATCAGCTCCCCGGTATTGATAAATACTTCTTACCACAATAAGTGATAAAAAGGCGCGAAATTATAATCACATTTCGCGCCTTAAACAAGCTTATAGAGATGTTTTTTTAATCAAGTTTATCCACTTGACCAAATTCAAGCTCAACTGGTGTTGCTCGACCAAAGATCGATACAGACACTTTCAGGCGGCTTTTCTCATAATCGACTTCTTCAACTGTACCGTTAAAGTCAGCAAATGGTCCTTCATTAACACGTACCACTTCACCCGCTTCGTACATAGTACGTGGGCGAGGAGCTTCGCTCGCTTGCTCTAAGCGATTTAAGATAGCATCAGCTTCTTTATCAGTGATAGGCGCAGGACGGTCAGAGGTACCACCAATGAAGCCCATTACACGAGGAACACTACGAACAAGGTGCCATGATTCATCGTTCATCAACATCTGTACCAGAACATAGCCTGGGAAGAACTTGCGTTCACTCTTGCGGCGTTGACCTGCACGCATTTCTACAACTTCTTCGGTTGGAACAAGAACTTCACCGAAATAATCTTCCATCGCGTGCATTTTGATATGTTCACGTAGAGATTGAGCCACACGGCCTTCATAGCCAGAAAAGGCTTGAACCACATACCAACGTTTTTTTGGAGCTTCAGTCATGAATTAAAACCCTCACGCCCCAGTTACAAGAGATATTAGACGCACCATAATGCCGTCGATACCCCAAAGAACTAAAGCCATAACAATACATACTGCCAATACGATCAATGTTGTTTGCACGGTTTCTTGGCGTGTAGGCCAAACCACTTTACGAACCTCAATACGAGATTCTCGTGCAAAGATGATCGCTTCTTTACCTTTCGCTGTAGTAGCGGCAACACCGAGTGCAGCAGCAATTAATACCACAACACCTGCTACTCGAATAACAACAGACAATTCACCATACAGGTAATTACCCACAACAGCAGCGGCCAACAGAGCAAAAGCGACAATCCACTTAAAGATATCTGCTGTATTTGAGCTACTTGGAGTTTCAGCGTTTGCTTTCATAAAACCAACCTGTCACAAGTCTTAAATATAGACGACAACAACCCCGCTGTTGCAGGGCTCATTCTTAATACGCTAAAAAAACTGCGTACCGATAAGCCAAGATTATACACCTCGACCATGTAATTCTTTGCTTTTCAATGAGTTAGACACTTACGTGCATCTTCTCTTTTGTCTTGCGCAGAAAAAGGGCATCAAATGATGCCCTTTTTACTAGCGGTTCGTCAAATCTTATTCAAAGATTTTAGCAACAACACCAGCACCAACTGTACGGCCACCTTCACGGATTGCGAAGCGTAGACCTTCATCCATCGCGATTGGAGCGATTAGATCAACAGTCATTTGGATGTTATCACCAGGCATTACCATTTCTACGCCTTCAGGTAGCTCGATGTTACCTGTTACGTCAGTTGTACGGAAGTAGAACTGTGGACGGTAGCCTTTGAAGAATGGAGTGTGACGTCCACCTTCGTCTTTAGACAGAACGTATACTTCTGACTC
>NZ_VTXE01000013.1 GCF_013114595.1 Vibrio sp. 99-8-1
TCATATTGCTGTAAACATATATGCATCGACACACTTCTTTACCTACATTTCCTTTAAGTATTTTATGCCTATATTTGGGCGTCCAAACTATGTGATACTGGCATTTGTGGTATACATGCGAGCTCGAATCATATCTGCCATGTTCTTTATCTCCTTGATTTTCTGGTTACAAACATGGATATATTGAACATGAGCGTCCTTCGGGCAAAGCCCTAATGGACGATCACCACCTTCCTAGATGGTGGTGGTTTAAGGGTTGAAAATAAAAAAGGCCACCAAAGGTGACCTTTTTTTAAGCAGAAAAATTCAATTAGAACTTAACTTGAATACCAGCTACGTAGCCTACTTCGTAATCTTTAGAATCTGCACCTTGATTACCTTGCTTCTTAGTTGTAGTGTCGTAGTAACCAGTGTTACCACCTACTTCAAAGTATACAATTGAGCTAGGTGCTACTGTGTATAGTACGTTTGCGTAGTAGTTAGCGTAATCTTTTTCCAGTTTCTCATCATCAGTAGTTGAGTAACCTAGGTTAAACTGGAAGTCACCCATGTTGTATGCACCAGAGATAGCCATGATTTTCTTATCAAATTTCTTCTCGCCCTTCTCTTGAGAAGAACCATCTGCATAAGATGCTTCGATGTCGAAGTTATCAAATGCGTACTGAGCTTGAATTGCGTATACACCGTAATCAGTTTCAGCTTTAGCAGCACTATCTTCAATGATAGAAGAAGTAGAAGAATCTGGGTCTTGCTTGTATGTAGCCGCTTCAGCTGCAGTAGTAGCGTCTAAAGCAAATAGACGTAGTTCTAGGCCTTCAGTTGGACGAACACCAATTTTACCATCAACAAAAGAAGTATCGTCATTGCCATCAAGAATTGTAGATGCAGCCATGAAGAACATGCCTTGATCGTAAGAGTACATTGCTAAGTTTTCAGAGCTAAGACCAGCATCATCAACTTTAGCATTTGTACCAAATTCCATATCATTACCAACGCCAGCACCATCCATTACTGTATCTTGAATACCGAAGGTTAATTTACCAAAGTTAGTATCAAAACCAGCGTAAGCGTTACCTAGGTTTTTCTCTTTTTTAGCATTAGAATCGATGCCATCAAATTCCCAGTAACCTAGTACTTTAACGTTATCGTTTACTTGACGGATAACTTCAAAGTTAAACTCAGCATCATCAGCTTGTAGTTTAGGGTCTGCATCAGGAGTAAGAGACTTTTTGTATTGTACGTCTAGCTTACCGCCGAAGTTGAACGTGTTGCCATCTTTGTTGTAAATTTCTGCTGCGTTAACAGAACCAGCTGCTACTAGTACTGATAGAGCGATTAGAGTCTTTTTCATAATAATCCACTGCCTTTTCTTAAGAAAATTTCGGGAAATCCTTTTCGGTTCCCTTTTTTATGTTTTATTGGTGATGACGCTAATGAGCAACATCGGTGTCATCGCCACTAAATTTCGAGAGTCATATTGTAAAAGTTTCGTCCACATGTCAATGATCTAAAAAAATAAAACTAAAAATAACTAAATCCATAAAAATCAACCAGTTAACATGAGTTCCAGTTAAATATTAAACAGATAGAATTGCAATATGACCAACATTCCAATTAATTGATTACATTTTCAATAAGAACAAACAACCATTAAACAAGAAAAAAGACCATCAAAACAGACGCAAACACCAAGCAAATCAAAATATACGACACAAATAACTAATTAGTGGATATAAGAAAGCTATTTAATTAAGGTTCAGTTTTTTTTTGTGATTTACATCAAAAAATATTTAAAAAGAGACGGTTTATGTGAGGTGAATCGCTATTAAGCGAATGAAATAGCCAGAAAAAAATGAACTTTATAACTATTTAGCACTCATTAATCTCTCTGATAAAATAACTGTCAATTCAATCAATAGAGAAAAGCATGAACAATGTGTCGATTTTTAAGGATTATGCTACCATTGCGACCTACTCAATCTCGGCTTTATTATGCTCAATCCAAACGTACAAAAATCTATCCAAAAAAGTTATCAAAACTTACAACATCAACTTGATAACTTTGTTCCCCGTAGAGCTCAAAACTATTTAGTAGCAGAAATCACAAAAACCTTGTCAGGAACGTACCATAAAAAAAACCGAATTATGGTAGCAGAAGCAGGAACTGGCATTGGTAAATCATTGGCGTATTTAATGGCGGTCATTCCTACCGCGGTGCTAAATAATAGAAAGGTGGTGATATCGACCGCCACAGTCGCGTTGCAAGAACAACTGCTCAACAAAGATTTGCCTCTATATAGACGCATCACTGATATAGATTTCTCATTTATCCTAGCAAAAGGACGGCAACGATACTGTTGCGCAGAAAAACTTGCCTCAGCCTGTGGCGCCGACGGTGGCCAACTTGCCATGTTTGAAACCAAACCCAATGTACGAGACAAAGAGCTGCTACAAACTATGTACCGCTCATTGCAGCAAGGTAAATGGGATGGCGACAGAGATTCATGGCCAAAAGCCATTAAGAATGCGTTGTGGTCTGCAATTGTCAGCGACAAACATAGCTGCAATAACAGCTTACCAAACCATAGATCATGCCCTTTTCAAAAAGCTCGAGTAGAATTAGATAAAAATGATGTGGTTATTGCCAATCATAGTTTAGTGATGGCAGATATAGAGTTGGGTGGTGGCGTTATATTATCCGAGCCAGACAATACCATTTATGTGTTCGATGAAGCACATCATCTGCCTAAAGTCGCCAGAGATCACTCCTCTGCTGCAGCCAGTCTCAAAGGTGTCGCAAGCTGGTTAGAAAAACTCAATCAATCTTGTACTAAGTTTGTTAGCTTAGCGGATGAGAAAAGAGTCAGCCGATTTAGAGTAGAACTGCAAGATGCTATTCAGCAGTTAATCCCCTCTCTCAATCAACTGACTCACCAGTTTAATGCCGACCAATTTGAGAACAATATTTATCGCTTTAATAATGGCGAACTTCCTGAATGGTTAGAGACACAATCCAAAGAGCTTAAATTGCAGGCTAAAAAGGCCAATCAATCCTTAGCCAAGATTACTGACCTTATAGCAGAAAGGCTTAAAGATGGTGAGATCAGCAGCAAACTCGCTGAACCTGCATTGGCCGAGGCCGGCTTCTATAACCAAAGATTAGAGAACTTGGCTCAAGTGTGGCGTTTAATGGCATCACCAAACAGAGATAAAGGCGCCCCTTTAGCTAAGTGGCTAGAAATAAGCAGCGAGCGAGACGGGGATTTTATTGTCAACGTCTCCCCTTTAGAAGTTGGCTGGCAGTTAGATCAAAAGATCTGGAGTCGCTGTGTCGGAGCTGTACTTACGTCAGCCACGCTAAGAGCATTAAACTCGTTCAGTTATTTTTGCTTCCAAGCTGGGGTGAGTGAACAGGCTGATCAGGGCGTTCAGTTCTTGGCATTGGCATCACCTTTTAATTACCAGGAAAACGCGCAACTTGTTGTACCTAAGCTCAACTATGAACCTCAGGCACCTCAATTTACCGATGAGCTGTGCGATAAACTGCCACAGTTAATTAAAGCTGACGCGGCAAACCTCGTGCTTTTCGCCTCATATTGGCAGATGAATCAAGTGGCAGAAAAACTCGCCCCGCTGTTAGCAAAAAAGGGATGGTGTATACAAGTTCAGGGTGATAGCGCAAGAAATGACATTCTAAAAAAACATAAAACGCTTATACAGTGCGGAAAAACCAGTATTCTATTCGGTACTGGTAGTTTTTCAGAAGGTTTAGATCTGCCTCGGCAACTATTAGAAAACCTAATAATCACCAAGATACCCTTCGCGGTCCCTACTTCTCCCGTCGAACAAGCTCATGCAGAGTATATTGAGTCAAAAGGTGGCAATCCGTTTATGCAAATTGCGGTTCCTGAAGCGAGTAAAAAATTGATTCAATCCGCAGGTCGTTTACTGCGAACTGAAGAAGATTCTGGTAAAGTCATCCTGCTTGATAGAAGAGTAGTAACAAAACGTTATGGCAAACTATTGCTAGACTCACTACCTCCTTTTAAACGAATAATTGAATAGTATTAAGATCCACCGATCTTTTAAGTATAAATTTTATTTCAGATAAACCTTAGTCAGCTCTCTAAATAATGGACATTCTATGGAAATGATCGAACCAACCATGTTGGTTATCTTGGCATTAGTCGCCTTCGCGGCAGGATTTATTGATGCTGTTGCTGGCGGGGGTGGTATGTTAACTATCCCGGCTTTACTTTCCATTGGATTACCTCCTCATATTGCACTAGGTACTAATAAGCTAGCCGCTAGCTTTGCTTCCTCTACTGCAGCAGTCACCTTTTATCGAAAAAAACTGTTCAAACCTCAGTTTTGGCTACACGCTTTTTTTGCAACTTTAATTGGTGCCACCGTAGGAACTTTTATTGTAGATGCCATCAGTACTGAATGGTTAGAAAAAGCCATCCCACTGATAGTACTTGCCACGGCTATTTATACCATCTGGCACAAGTCCCCTCCGACAACAGGTACAACGCTACCGGAAAAATGCAAAAAGTTTACACAAACGCAATGGATTCAGGGTATTACTTTAGGTTTTTATGATGGTGTTGCCGGCCCAGGAACAGGGGCCTTTTGGATGGTATCAAGCATGGCCGTCTATCGTTTAAATATACTGTTGGCCTCTGGACTATCTAAGGCGATGAACTTTACCAGTAACTTTACCTCTTTTGTCACATTTGCACTATTAGGACATGTTAATTGGGTGTTGGGATTAACTATGGGCGTCTGTTTGATGCTTGGCGCATATGTCGGTGCTCATTCAGCCATCAAATTTGGAGCTAAATTTATTAGGCCGGTCTTCGTTACTGTTGTTAGTATTATGGCAATAAAGCTCGCCTATGAAGCTTGGTTTCTATGAGTCATTTAAAGCAGATAAAGTCACATTTACAACAACTATTATTGCAGGCTGAACAGATAGATAGCCAGCAAGGAAGAGCAGATAATGCCTTGTTTGATCGTACTCTTTTTAAATGTTCGTCAACATTACTGACGCCTTATGTAAAAGAGGCTTTGTTGCTTTATAAAGAACTTAAAACATTACAAAGCAGACAGAACAGTAGTCAAGCTCAGGCAGAGTATCTTTCCGAACGGTTAATTAATCAGGTAACCGCGGTTCAAAGAGAGTTGGCAACTCATAAACTACAATTTAGCGATTTTTCCACACCACAAGACCAAACTGAATTGTCTGAGCTATATCGAGAGTTGATGCAACACAATGAATGGGAAAGACGATTAATAGAGATGGTCACAACAAAACAGCAGTTGTGGCAATCAGCAAGCAAAAGCACCAAAAATCAGGCTAAAAAAGCGCTAGTTTTGACGGAACAACGGTTAGCGAGATGCCAAAAGTCCAAGTTAGCCATAGAAAAATTAATTGAGAGTAATAAATGACACAAGATAAGAGTCCACAACTGGATAGTGCACCTGAGCAAGTTAAGTTAGCGGTTGACCTAATCTATTTGCTAGAAACGAATAATATAGAACCGGCTACTGCGTTAGAGGCTATCGAAATAGTAAAACAAGATTTGCTACGTAAAGCCGAGCTGGAAAAATAATCCCCTTTATACCCCCAGATATTCTCCCTTATGCTGTCGCGTTATTTTTTTAATCCGATTAACTTTTCTCTATGCGCTGGATACTCAGTACTTGGAGATAACCAAATAGACAAAAATGCGCTATTGAGAGATTCATTGGTAATCTCTCCTAGTTTCTTCGCTGATTGATTATTTTTATAGAAATGAAATTCTCCCGTAACTCCATCGGTAATATAAACCAGTTTTTCACCTCTTTTAACACTAGTATAAATGGCTTCCAATTCTGTTAACCAAGATTGCTGTATTTGGCTATCGTAACCTAGATTCACCCATTGCTCTTTTGTCGCCGCAATTAATTGCTGTTTTGATATGTCTCTTTGGTACACAATTGATAATGCGAGAGGTTGTGATGTTAACTCTGATGAGTCTTGATATTCGCCCGTGGGGGTCTTCAGTTCTGACTGAAATATATTAAGGAAGAACACGCTCAAACTCGATCTGCCCACTGTAGGCCACTTTTCCCACCGCGTTGTATCTTGCCAATTAGGGGCAGATGCCCAGACAGATAAGTGGACATTAAGCATCATTAGTACAGCGACGAACCATTTCATAACAAGCCTCCAGCAATTGAATGTGTTATTCAAAGCTATACAGCAAGTTTTATACCTAATTCTAAATTAGGTATTTTCATTATACTCAAATGATCTCAAGGTGCTTGTTCAGCAAGAATGTATTGGCTGCTGATCAAGGCGGTGGTTTGAAGGCATAGTCATTCTACAGCAAGAATCCGTAACACAGAGCAAAAGCCAATAAAACTCGCCCTTTGGCAGCACATCAACACGCCCATTTCTGCGTCAGATAATCTTGAAAGGGAATGCCATTCCTTCAATTACCTTTCTTGAATTGAACGTGTTGATGTTGCTCTGAATCCTGCATCTTGAGGTCACTTGAGCATATTAGGTTCATCAATTTATGGATCATTGAAATAAGCTTCACTGACGTTAGGCAATACCGCGATCAAATCAAGCGGCAAACTCTTGCAGCGATCAAAAGACAATATTCTGATGCGAAAATATGATGATTTATAAAGACGATATGGGTTAGTTTCAAAATAACAAAGCCTGATAAAAATCAGGCTTTGTACTGTTTAAAGGCCACAGCAATAATCGTTAGCTGTATATATCACCTCTAGCTGTTTCTTAACGCATCAATACGCTTATCCAGTGGCGGATGGCTCATCAACAACTGCATCATGGTTGACTTACCATTAATACCAAACGCCATCATAGAACCTTCTAATTGCGGTTCGTGACTGACCTTTAATCGCTCCAATGCTGCTATCATTTTATGTTTACCAACCAAATTCGCCGCGCCTGCATCCGCATGAAATTCACGATGACGGCTATACCACATGGTTAAGAAGCTCGCCAAAAAGCCCAGTACCATCTCTAAAAAGAAGGAAACAGCAAAGTAAAGCATCATACTACTTCCTTGCCCCTCTTCCCGATCACCAGATGCTACGATATTAGCAATAAAGCGAGAAAGGAAAATGACAAAGGTATTCACCACACCTTGCATTAGCGTCATTGTGACCATATCACCATTTGATATATGACTTACCTCATGCGCCAGTACGGCTTCCGCTTCATCACGAGTCATATTTCGTAGCAAGCCTGTAGATACAGCGACCAAAGAGTCATTTCGTTTCGCACCAGTCGCGAAAGCATTAATATCATCCGCTTGATATATCGCAACGGTCGGCATCCCTATTCCAGCTTGTTGAGCTTGACGAGAAACTGTCTCTAATAGCCAATGCTCGGTTTCATTTCTCGGACTCTCAATTACTTGCCCCCCAACGGAACGCAGTGCCATTTTTTTCGATAGCAACAAAGAAATAAATGATCCACCAAAACCAAACAGGGCCGCCATTAATAACAACCCATTCAAACTTCCTGGTTGCATACCAGTAGTAGCATAAACAATATTTAGAACAACACTTAACACAAGAACAACAGCTAAGTTTGTTGCCAAAAACAGCATAACGCGTTTCATCTTTCTCTCCAGTTCCAGACTCTTTACTTTTATTATCATTTCATTTTAATAGTACGTTGTACTATTTCTAATAGATATAGCCATTAAGTTGAATTACAAGGCTCATTAATGAATTGAAACATTTATTAATGTACTCAAGTGGCCTCATGGTGCCGGATTCAGAGCTTAATGGTGAGAAATTGCCGGGAGCGAACAAGCATTAGACCAAGGTCGTATTGAGTACAGAAAAGGATCACCGTACATTCAGACCAATAAAATATTTATGCTGATAAAAGTGAAGCCAAGTTAGTTATAGCAAATAATATGATGGCAACAAAATTGCATAATAATATACGCAAGTGACCTTTTTTATTTTGCTACGCTAACCAACTAAAGGAATGAATTATGGTTGAAAGCACAAATTACCAAATGGCAATTGACCTACTCTGCTGCCATTTAGGGCTGACTGAAGATGAAGCGAAAGAGCAGCTAGGAATAAGTGAAGCGCATAAAATTCAGCAACAAATTGCTAATGTTCAGCCCTCATTAATGTCAATTCCAACAGACAGATAAAAAAAGGTTGCCAATTGGCAACCTTTTTTCTTAACTCTATAAACAGAGTATCAACCATTCAATATTGGTGTTATATCCATAAACTTACCAATATCTCGTTTCTTCACACTTGGTACATAGGGAATTTCACCCAGTTTAGGGGCTGGAATTTTTTCTTCTAACATCCTAATAATTTCTGAGTAATTTTCTGTTCCCGGATTAATTCGATTTGCCGCCCAACCGATTATCTCTAACCCATCATTTTGAATCGCCTCAACCGAGAGCATCGCATGGCTTAAACAACCCAGTTTAATGCCAACTACTAGAACCACAGGCATCTTTTCTTGTTTAACCCAAGTCGACAAGCAGTCTGTTTGCGAAATGGGAACTCGCCATCCGCCCGCGCCTTCAACTAATACCACATCAGCCGTTTGTTTATGCTGCTGAAGTTTGTCACTAAGCACAGAGTAATCAATCACTACCTCTTCTTGCTTAGCCGCAATATGCGGTGATGTCGGGCTTAACAGCGCATAAGGGTTAACATCATCGTAAGCTATCTCTCTTGTCGCAGCCTGTTGCAGGTGAAGAGCATCCGAGTTCCTTCTTCCATCTTCACTATCTTTACAACCAGCGGCAACAGGTTTATACCCGATCGTGGTTAAACCATGAGCAGCAAGTGCCTGTAAAATTGCTTTAGATACTACGGTTTTACCCACTTCTGTATCTGTGCCAGCAATAAAAAAAGTATCAATCATAAATCTATTGTCCCAAAACATACCTGATAGGTTGCAGGTAATCGTTTTTCGCTATTACTAAATGCTTGGTATTCCTTTTCCACTCGTTTTAACGCTGTGTTCTTAGTCAAACCAACAGAGCGGTCGCTAACATATGTCGCACCAATGCCTTTTAGATCTTTCATTAGCTGAAGTGCGGAAGAATACCAGTACTGAATTGACCGTAAGTCTAGTTGATGACTAACAGAACCAGATTGCGCTAACGCAAGATTTATCTGTTTCATGGTTAAAAAACCATTTACGTGTTGATATGCATCAATTTTAGCCCACGCCTGTTTAAGCTCCGTTAGAGACCCATCAGCTAAAGTAGAAAAGTAAATTTTTCCACCCGGTTTGGTTACTCGTTGTAGTTCTTTAAGTGGCACAGACAAATCGAGGCACCATTGCAAAGCAAGACTGGAAAAGACCACATCAAACTGATTATCTGAAAATGGTAGCGATTCTGCATCAGCAACTTGATACTGTTCCACTTTATTGAGACAGCGACACCGAGCTTGCTGCAACATCTCAGCAGACAGGTCGGCCGCAACGACTTTGGCTCCTTTATCCGCTAACCTATTGGAAAAATATCCCGTACCGCAGCCAATATCTAGCACCTTTAAACCTTGCAACGACTCCGGCATTTTTTCCATTAACCGTTCTCCAACTTCTCGTTGAAACTCTGCGTGCTTATCGTATTTCTTTGCTGCTTTACCAAACGCATCAGCAATCGCTACTTTTCTATGGGATGGTGCAGAAACATTACTACTCACTATCTACATCTCTTAACTGTTAATAATATGCTGAGCTAATTCACTTACCTGCTGGTGAGTGTGGTTCGCATTGAGGGTGATGCGAATCCGACAGCTCTCTTTGGCCACTGTTGGTGGTCTAATTGGAGTCACCCAGAAACCGTGTTGCTTAAGCTTGCTTGCTAGTGCCATGGTTTTATCGACTGAACCACAGATAAAAGGTTTGATCGGCGTTGTTGTTGCGACATAACCTGCTTGCTCTTGGAGTTTTTGATCATAAGTCAACTGGAGCTCCGCTAAGTGCTCTCTTCGCCACTGTTGTTGTTGCAACATATTAGCGGCTTCTGTTAACGCATAGGCTTGAGAAGGCGGCATAGCTGTTGAGTAAACATGATGACGAGAAAACTGTGTAAGGTAGTTACCCACACGCTGATCACATAATATCGCAGCACCGGACAACCCAAACGCTTTACCAAAGGTGACAACCAATAACTGAGGTTGAATCTCCATACCCGCTATGCTACCAACACCTCTCTCTCCTAACACGCCAACACCATGCGCATCATCAACCATCAACCAGCTATCACTCTGTTGGCATGCCGTCGCAATATCATCTAAGGGCGCGCAATCACCATCCATGCTAAATACCCCTTCAGTGACAACTAAGGCAGGGTTGTCAGCAATAATACGTTTTAAATCAGCAACATCATTGTGTTTAAAACGCTTCATTTGAGCCGGAGACAAGATACCCGCCTCCATCAAAGAAGCATGATTCAACTTATCCTGAACTAAAAAGTCTGCCTTACCAAGCAGTGAAAACAGAACCGCCTGATTAGCCGCGAAACCAGAATTAAATAGAATAGCCCTATCATAACCAAACCATTCACAAAGAGTCTCTTCTAAGGTTTGGTGAGCCACTGAATGCCCAGTCACCATTGGAGAGGCAGCGCTGCCTGCTCCATATTTATCAATGCCTTCCTGCCATGCTTTTGCTAGTTGTTTAGAGCTCGCTAGCCCAAGGTAATCATTACTGGAAAAATTGATATAGCTTTTGCCTGAAACGCTAAACTCAACGCTGTTGGCGCCTTCCAGCGACAACAGTGAACGTTCTAATCCTAGCTGTTTTCTCTTCGCTAACTCGGTATCAATCCTATAACTAAACGCTGGCATCGTAGAATAAATCATCTTTATTAGGACGTGCTGCCACTCTTTCTACTACTTGGTCAAGCAACTCGTTCTCTTGGATTTGATCCGGTTTCTGACTAACTTCAACACTATTAATGCCGAGTTTCTTAAACAATTGCATATCACTATCTTCATCCGGATTCGGCGTTGTCAGTAATTTACAACCATAAAAAACCGAGTTAGCTCCAGCCATAAAGCTCAGTGCTTGCATCTGTTCGTTCATACTTTCTCGCCCAGCAGATAAACGCACTGCGGATTTCGGCATCATAATACGCGCGACAGCAATCAATTTTATAAAATCAAATGGGTCAACATCATCCACCTCTTCAAGAGGGGTCCCTTTTACTTTAACCAGCATATTAATAGGAACACTTTCTGGATGAACGGGTAAGTTAGCGAGCTCAACAAAGAGGCTGGCGCGATCACTGACACTCTCTCCCATTCCGATAATGCCACCAGAGCATATCTTCATACCGGAATCTCGCACATGCGACAAAGTATCCAGACGGTCTTGATAGGTTCGGGTGGTAATAATGTTTCCATAAAACTCAGGCGAGGTATCTAAGTTGTGATTGTAATAATCCAATCCAGCACCAGCTAGCTCATTGGCTTGTTGAGGTGAAAGCATGCCCAACGTCATGCAAGTTTCCAACCCCATCTCTTTCACGCCTTTAATCATATCGAGTAGATAAGGCATGTCTCTCTCTTTAGGGTTCTTCCACGCGGCCCCCATACAGAAGCGGGTTGAGCCTGACTTTTTGGCTTTCTCTGCGGCATTTAATACACTTTCGACTTCCATCAACCTTTCACGATCTACATCGGTTCTATAGTGCGCGCTCTGAGGGCAGTATTTGCAATCTTCTGGGCATGCCCCAGTTTTTATTGAGAGCAACGTACTAACTTGCACATAGTTATGCTGTTGAAATTGACGATGAACCAATTGAGCGTCAAACATCAGGTCCATAAACGGTTTTTCTAGTAATAAACGGACTTCTTCTACCGTCCAGTTATGGCGAACTTCCACGTGTCGATCCTTTAATTATTTTTTATTTCTTGGCTAGTCTACCGTCAGCCAGTAAACTGTCAACAAAACTAAATAGTTTTAAGTTTACATCTGTTTATTTATTAACCAACGGAATTAAAAATGGACTTAGAGTTTGATCGACAGCACATCTGGCACCCTTACACTTCAACCATTGATCCACTCACCTGTTATCCAGTTGATCGAGCGGAAGGTGTACATCTCTATTTAGAAACAGGTGAAGAGCTGGTCGATGGTATGTCATCTTGGTGGTCCACCATTCACGGTTATAACCATCCTGATTTAAACCAAGCGGCTGAAGCTCAAATAAGCAAAATGTCACACGTGATGTTCGGTGGTATCACTCATCAGCCCGCAATTGATCTAGCAAAAAAGCTGATAAAGCTCACCCCAAGCCAACTACAACATCTGTTTTTAGCAGACTCTGGCTCCGTTGCTGTGGAAGTCAGCTTAAAAATGGCACTACAGTACTGGCACGCTAAAGGAAAAAGACGCAGCAAGTTTCTTACATTACGGGACGGTTATCATGGTGATACATTTGCAGCAATGTCGGTTACTGACCCTGATAATTCGATGCATAGCTTATACAAAGGTTTTCTCCCTGAACATATCTTTGCCCGCTCGCCGAAAACAGGTTATTGGCAAGATTGGAACCCATCGGACATAGACGACTTTAAACAAAAAATATCTCAACATCATAGCGATATTGCAGCGGTTATTCTTGAACCTATCGTTCAAGGCGCCGGCGGAATGAGAATCTACCATCCTGAGTTTTTAAAACAGGTGCGTATCCTTTGCGATCAATACGGTGTACTTCTTATTGTGGATGAAATTGCTACCGGGTTTGGCAGAACAGGTAAGCTGTTCGCATGCGAACATGCCAATATCCAGCCTGATATAATGTGCCTAGGTAAAGCCATCACTGGTGGCTATATGACCCTTTCTGCCACACTCACCACTGAATTGGTCGCGGATACCGTTTGCAGTGGAGAAGCAGGATGCTTCATGCATGGACCGACATTTATGGCAAACCCTCTTGCATGTGCGGTGGCCAATGCAAGCCTATCCATTATAGAAACGGGTAAATGGAAACAACAAACCGCGAATATCGAAGCATTATTATCACAGCAGTTGCCTAGACTTGAGCAGTATGAATTGGTGAAGGAGACTCGTTGGCTTGGCGCCATAGGCGTTGTAGAAACTCATGCCCCAGTCAATATGGAAGTCATTCAAGCGCATTTTGTAGAGCAAGGGGTGTGGATTCGACCGTTTGGTAAGCTTATCTATATTATGCCTCCATATATTTGTCAGCCAGAACATATAGAGTCATTAATATCCGCAATTGAAAACGCGCTTCAAAATAACGACTGTTTTATGTCAAGTTCAGAAAATCTGCTCTAAATTACCGCAAATCCAATGTATTTACCATGCGATGGAAAATGAATTCGATTACGTAGACCGCTCAAGATATCCCTATGCGCTTATAAATGGACTTCCTGTCCATTTATGTCTACTCCATCGAGCTTCATTTACCTGAGCTGATATAACCAGATTAGATAACCTCAACTTAAGACAGGTACAAAAACGCCGACCCTGAGGTCGGCGTTCTCACTTAAACAGACAATTAACCAATATGGCTCAGTCCATTCATATATTTGCGCAGTACTTGTGGTATTTCGATTTTACCATCAGCTTGTTGATTGTTTTCCAAAATCGCAACCATGGTACGACCAACCGCAAGACCAGAACCATTTAAGGTGTGTACTAGCTCAGGCTTCTTCTCGCCCTTACGACGGAATCGCGCCTGCATTCTACGTGCTTGGAAATCCCACATATTAGAACAAGATGAGATCTCACGGTAAGTTTCTTGAGCAGGAACCCAGACTTCTAAATCGTAAGTCTTACGCGCACCGAATCCCATATCACCAGTACAAAGTACTACTTTTCGATACGGCAGCTCTAGCAATTGCAGTACTTTCTCTGCGTGGCCCGTTAGCTCTTCAAGTGCATCCATAGAGTGCTCTGGTTTGGTAATTTGTACTAGCTCTACTTTATCAAACTGGTGCATACGAATAAGACCACGTGTGTCTCGGCCATATGATCCCGCTTCAGAACGGAAACACGGTGTATGCGCTGTCATTTTTAACGGCAAATCCGCTTCTTCAGTAATGGTGTTGCGCACCATATTGGTCACCGGCACTTCTGCGGTTGGAATTAAACACATTCCTTGACCTTCTTCTGTAGCAGGTTTGGTATGAAATAGATCTTCACCAAATTTTGGCAACTGACCAGTGCCGTATAAGCTGTCATGATTCACTAAGTAAGGCACATACATTTCTGTATAACCGTGCTGCTCTGTATGCAAATCAAGCATAAACTGTGCAATTGCACGATGCAGTCGGGCAAATTGGCCTTTCATCACGATAAAACGAGAGCCTGAAATTTTAACCGCACTAGAGAAATCAAGACCATCACCCATTTCACCTAGGTCAACGTGATCTTTCAGTTCAAAGTCGTATGACTTTGGCTCACCCCAACGTGAAATTTCAACATTCTCATCTTCATCTTTACCTGTTGGTACCGATTCATCTGGCACGTTTGGAACAGAAAGAGTAATCGCTTCTAACTGAGTTTGTAGCTCAGCGAGCGCTTTCTTGGCGTCATCAAGTTCGTTACCCAAGTTACCCACTTCAGCCAGAATACGCTCTGCTTCTTCATGGTCACCTTTTGCTTTAGCTTGACCGATGGACTTCGAACGGGAATTACGTAGCGCTTGTAGCTCTTCTGTCTTAACTTGAAGGGACTTACGACTCTCCTCAAGTTCACGAATTTTTTCTACGTCAAGAGTGAACCCTCGACGGGCTAGTTTTTCAGCTGTTTCATCCAGCTCAGTTCGAAGTAATTTAGAATCCAGCATTGCTAATCCTATGCTTTGTAGTTGTGAAAAAACACCTTAAATCAATTTAAGGTGTTATTGAGAATTTAACCGAGTAAAGATATCCAAAAAGCACTACTTTTCATAGCGTTTTTGTCTGCTTTTTTCATCTAATGAGGTGAGATACTGTAACTTTTCGCCAATTTTGGTTTCCAAACCGCGATTAGTCGGAAAATAGTAGCGCGTTTGGGCCATCGGTTGTGGAAAATAGTTCTCGCCCGCAGCATACGCTCCGGGTTCATCATGAGCATAACGATACTCTTCACCATACCCCATCTCTTTCATTAGTTTGGTCGGTGCATTACGCAAATGAACAGGCACTTCGTATTCAGGTTGATTTTGAGCATCATTCAACGCTTGCTTCCAAGCGGTATAAACGGCATTACTTTTAGGAGCACAAGCCAAATACACCACAGCCTGAGCAATTGCTCGTTCGCCTTCTGCTGGGCCAATTCGTGTAAAACAGTCCCATGCAGACATAGCCACTTGCATCGCTCTTGGATCGGCATTGCCTATATCCTCTGAAGCGATAGCAAGAAGCCGACGTACAATATATAAAGGGTCGCATCCCGCCGTGATCATCCGCGCAGACCAATAGAGTGCGGCATCTGGATCTGAACCACGAATTGACTTGTGCACCGCCGAGATTAAGTCGTACCAAATATCACCCTTATTATCAAAGCGCGATACTTTCTCTCCCGCCACCTCAGCAAGCAGCGGCAGAGTAATGAGCTTATTACCCTCTTCATCTTCTTCTGCCATATCATAGAGAAGTTCAAGATAATTAAGGGACATTCGAGCATCACCATTAACCAGTTCAGCCAGCCGTTCTACCACCTCATCAGAGAAAATTGCCGCCGTTTCGCCTAAACCACGCTCACTATCACTGATCGCTTGGTTGAGCACTAACTGAATATCGGCATGATTTAATGAGGTTAACTTATACACTCTTGCTCGGGACAGCAGGGCGTTATTGAGTTCAAAAGATGGGTTCTCTGTGGTCGCGCCGATAAAGGTTACTGTACCATCTTCAATATGAGGTAAAAAGGCATCCTGCTGACTTTTATTAAAGCGATGAACTTCGTCAACAAAAAGTATAGTGCGACGACCCGTCTGCTTATTTTCTCTGGCTTTTTCTATTGCAGCTCGAATATCTTTAACACCAGAGGTCACCGCCGACACTCGTTCCACTTCCGCATTAACGTAATTTGCCGCCACTTCCGCCAGAGTGGTTTTCCCCGTTCCGGGAGGCCCCCAGAGAATCATCGAGTGTATTTGCCCAGCTTGTAACGCACGTCTAAGCGGTTTGCCATCACCAAGGATATGTTTTTGCCCAACATACTGCTCAACCGTCATCGGACGCATTCGAGCAGCTAATGGACGAAAGTCTTCATCTCCGGCAAAATTTAAACTGTAATTGCTCAAGCTGCCTTTCCACCTCTAATAACAAGAAACCACAAAACTAGTTTCTTTGGTCATCAATTTCAACACCGTCTGGAATAACAAAAGTGAATTTGTCCTGTGTAGGCACTTTGTTCTGATAGTCATTAAAAACAAATTGGCCTTGCTGGCCATCTTGCTCAATTATTGTGAAACCATTAATCGTGCCTTGGGCATCAATATCAATTTCAAATTGACCCTGATTAGAATCAATGGCGGTTGGCGTTAAGGTGAAAATATCTTTATTTTGCGATACCAGATAGTTATCCCAATCACTGGCACGATTATGTGTTAACAACACAAATGGCGTCTGCTCCATCGCTTGTTGTTGCCAATAAATACTGACCTGTTCAATAAAAGGGCTGTAATACCACAGGCTTTTCCCATCAGATACGATGATGCTTTCGTCAGGTAAAGTCGTCGTCCAACGAAACAGACTCGGTCTGGCGATATCCACCTCACCTTTACCTTGCAAAATTACTTCTTTTTCAGGGCTTAACACGGTTTGCTGAAAAGAGGCACTAAACCCTTTTGTCATCGCTAAGCGCTCACTTAGCACATCTTTGGGCGCAGCCAATACTGAACTGCTGACCGCAAGCAAAGTAATAAGTAGTTTTTTCATTTATAGGCTCATTTTTTAAACTTACTATGTCTGACGACACAGCAAAGAAAAGGTTCATTCAATCACGGGCTAATCTTTTATTGGCGGAGGCGCAAGTACTTCTCTATTACCATTGTGCCCCGGAGCACTCACTATTCCCTGAGCTTCTAACTGCTCGACAATACGAGCGGCTCGGTTATAACCAATTTTGAATTTACGCTGAACCCCAGATACCGAACCACGTCTTGTCTCCGTGACATGAACAACAACCTGATCAAATAATGGGTCAGTATCTTCATCACCTTCCATTGTCTCGCCAGGTAACAAAGTATCCGGTGACTGATCTCCATGGGTAATCGCATCAATATACTGAGGCTTGCCTCGAGCCTTCCAATCATTAACCACTGAATGAACATCATCGTCGGAAGCAAACGCCCCGTGAACGCGTATTGTATGACTTGAACCAGGAGGAAGATATAACATATCCCCCATACCCAATAGAGACTCAGCTCCGCCTTGATCCAATATGGTTCTTGAATCCGTTTTGGTTGAAACCGTAAAGGCGACACGGGTAGGAATATTGGCTTTAATCAATCCGGTAATAACATCAACTGACGGACGCTGCGTAGCAAGGATTAAGTGAACACCTGCTGCACGTGCTTTTTGAGCAAGACGAGCAATCAACTCTTCGACTTTTTTACCGACAACCATCATTAGGTCAGCAAATTCATCCACCACCACCACAATGTATGGCAGTTTCTCTAATAGTGGCGGCTCAGTATCCATGCTATCGCCAGCATTCCAGAGCGGGTCATGGATAGGATGGCCTGCATCTGCTGCCATTTTTAGTTTTTCATTGAATCCTTTAACATTTCTCACCCCCAAAGCTGACATTAGCTTGTAGCGGCGTTCCATCTCTCCTACACACCAACGCAGAGCGTTAGAAGCGTCCTTCATATCGGTGACCACTTCCGACAACAGATGAGGAATACCTTCGTAAATCGACAGTTCGAGCATTTTAGGGTCAATCATGATAAATCGAACATCTTCTGGTGTGGATTTATACAACATGCTCAATATCATTACATTAACACCAACCGATTTACCGGAGCCGGTAGTACCCGCGACCAACACGTGAGGCATCTTCGCGAGGTCAGCGACCACAGCTTCCCCGGCAATATCTTGTCCTAGTACGACTGTTGTAGGCGATTTCGCTTGAATAAACTGCTCACTACTCACTACATCAGAAAGATAAACCGTTTGTCGGCTCATATTAGGCAACTCAAGCCCAACATAAGGTTTGCCAGGAATAACTTCCACCACCCTAACGGCCATGGCAGAGAGAGAACGAGCTAAATCCATCGATAAGCTTGATATACGACTAACTTTTACCCCTGGCGCTAAATCTAGCTCAAAACGTGTAATCACCGGACCGGGGAAAATGTCCACCACTCTAGCAGTGATCTTATAGTCAGCCAGTTTTGCTTCCACCAAGCTGGCGATCTCTTCCAAAGCCGCTCTATCTATATGGTTCTCTCGTTTTTCTGGATGATACAGCAGCTCCAGTGTCGGCATAGGAGAAGTTGGAACCGGCAAATTCTGTTCTTTCTTCTGCAAGAATGGATTATCAGCACCAGCCATATTTTTTTGTGCTTCTTCAACCAAGTCCTGAAAAGCAACAACATCGGGATCACTCTGTTGTTCAATATTTTGTTCATCAACCGTTGGCTCAACCGCTAGCGAGTCCAGATCAGAAATTGTTGGTGTTGATCTATCCTGAGGAAGATCCGTTTCATCGATAACCGTATCAATATCACCAACATTCATCGTTGGCTCAACAAGATGCTCAATAGTTGAAGTCTGATTAGCAAGCGATTCTTGCTCTTCCACCTGCACAGGGGCATAGCTGGCGGAGGATGACTTGGCGAGATCATCCGCGTCAAAGGCTTCCTGTTCTAGCTCTTCTATTGTGGCAGACAAATGTTCTGTTCGATTAACTTCAACCTCAGCAGCAGCTTCGGTAGTCGAGCTAACCTCCGTCTCTACTTTCTCTGATGTTGTTTGTTGAGGGATATGAATATTAAAGCGAGAAGATGGCTCTTCTCCACTGACAGAAACATCAGCATGACTATCATCAACGTCAATGATGCTATGATGGTCATCAGACAATGTAATTTGTTCCGATTGAGCAGTAACAAGAGGGTTATCAACGGAGAGATCAGCAGTGAGAGTATTTGCTGGGGTTCCTCTTAATTTATTCACAATGGCGGTAACAATACTTAGTGTGCTATCACCTAACCATTCCACAATAGCCAACCAAGAAATTCCAGTCAGTAAGGTTAACCCTGCCCCCCACATAAATAGAAAAACAATGGTACTGCCCAGTACATTGAGAGATGGTAAAGCAAAACTAGTGAGTACATCTCCAATAACACCACCAGATGAAAAATACCAAATATCATCAAAATTGATATTCGCTAAACCACAGCTGGTCAGCATCACGACAACAAGCCCCAACAACCGGGCTCCCCATAGCATTAAATCTATCGGTTCATCTTCCGCTCTTTTCTTAAAAAACGCCCAAGTGGCCATCAGCGTAATAATTGGCAGAGTGAAAGCCAAAGTACCGAAAGTAAATAACAGTGAGTCAGCAAACAATGCACCTATGGTTCCTGCTGCATTTTTTACTTCCCCTCCCCATGAGGTTTGTGACCAAGATGGATCGGCGGGATCAAAACTATACAGAGATATTGCTAAAAACATCGCTAATGAGATGCCTAGAATGAAACAACACTCTCTTAAACGCTGGACACCGTTCAGTTGAACCTGAGGGCTCTGCTCTCCAGTCTTTATTATGGTTTCGACTTTATTATTGTTCTCTTTGAACATAGATACTTCTAACGTTGTATAAACAGTCCGAGCGGCTAAAGCCGCTCGGTTTATTAAAATGATTTAATCATATATAGAGCAAAAACCCAATGATAGACAAGCCTTAATTGAATACTGCTCTCAGGCTTGCTCAATGATTCTTGACTTTACAATTGATTATCGTGTTTTGATAACCAATTGATTAGATTGTTTTACTTCTTCCATCACAACATAAGTTCGAGTGTCGTTTACTCCTGGTAATCTCAATAGAGTATCACCTAGCAGTTTACGATACGCCCCCATATCTGACACGCGTGTTTTAAGAAGATAGTCAAAATCACCTGAAACTAAATGACACTCTTGAATGTCATCAAGTTTTTGTACTGCTACATTAAACTGCTCAAAAACATCTGGTGCACCACGATTTAATGTTATCTCTACAAAAACCAGTAGAGATGCATCTAAATATTGCGGGTTTAACAGAGCGGTATAACCATTTATATACCCTTGACGTTCTAATCGTCTCACCCTCTCTAAGCAAGGTGTAGGCGAAAGCCCTACTCGCTTAGACAGTTCAACATTAGAAATACGTCCGTCTTTCTGCAGCTCATTCAATATATTTCGATCTATACGATCGAGTTCCTTGGACGGTTTTTTATAGTTGTCTGCCATTTTTTATTCCACCTTATTACTTCCTTGCAAAAAAATATTCTACAACTTCTTAATATTCAGCACCATATATTAACATTTAGCCGATATAATCAACTTCAAGTCGAAATGTTAGAGTTATATTCGACAAAATTCCCTACACACCAGTCAATACAACCAATAATACTTAAGGAGTCAGGATGATCATTGGCGTACCAAAAGAAATCAAGAACCACGAATACCGCGTGGGCATGATACCAGCAAGTGTAAGAGAACTAATCTCTCATGGTCACCAAGTCTTCGTTGAAACTAGCGCCGGTTCAGGCATTGGCTTCTCAGATGATGACTATATCGCTGCAGGTGCATCCATTCTTCCTACTGCTTCCGATATATTCGATAAAGCAGAAATGATTGTTAAGGTTAAAGAACCTCAGTCTGTCGAGCGTGCTATGCTGCGCGAAGGGCAAATATTGTTCACTTATCTACACCTTGCACCAGATTTTCCACAGACAGAAGAGCTTATCAAGAGTAAAGCTGTCTGTATAGCCTATGAGACTGTAACAGATTATATGGGTCGTCTTCCACTATTAGCACCAATGTCTGAAGTTGCCGGCCGAATGTCTATCCAAGCTGGCGCTCAAACATTAGAGAAATCTCACGGTGGTCGAGGACTATTATTAGGTGGCGTACCGGGTGTTGAACCAGCAAAAGTTGTGGTTATTGGCGGCGGTGTTGTTGGATCAAATGCGGCGAGAATGGCGGTAGGACTTCGTGCCGACGTAACCATCCTTGATCGCAACATCGATACATTACGAGCACTAGATGAAGAGTTCCAAGGTCAGGCAAAAGTGGTTTATTCTACCAAAGACGCATTAGACAAGCATATTCTAGAAGCGGATCTAGTGATTGGCGCGGTTCTAATTCCGGGTGCAGCAGCACCTAAACTGGTCACTAAAGAACATATCGCCAAAATGAAGTCTGGGGCGGCGGTTGTTGACGTTGCTATTGACCAAGGTGGTTGTTTTGAAACATCACACGCAACAACTCACGCGGATCCAACTTACATTGTTGATGAAGTAGTGCACTACTGTGTTGCGAATATGCCAGGTGCCGTAGCAAGAACCTCCACATTCGCCTTAAACAACGCAACACTACCTTATATTATCAAACTGGCTAACAAAGGTTACAGAGAAGCTTTACTTGCAGATAAAGGTTTCTTGGACGGCTTGAATGTGATTCATGGTAAAGTAACTTGCAAAGAAGTCGCAGAAAGCTTTGATCTTGAGTACGTAGCACCAGAAACCGCTATTACTATGTTCAGCTAGAAAACGTTAGAGTTATTTCAATAAGCCCAATCATCTTCACTATGATTGGGCTTATTGCGGTATAGGATAATTGAAAGTGGCTACCCTTCTTTCAATTATTTTTCTTTAACTGAACTTGTTGCTTTGAATCCTGCATCTTGAGAACACTTGAGTACAGCGTGTATCAAAATATTTCTAGGGGTCATCTCCCGACAACAAAATTGATGTAACGACACATGGTAGCCATGTTGCTGCAGATATAGCCCTCTATCCAGCACTAACCACACTTCTAATAGACGACGAAATAACTGCTGAACAAGGTTCATTTTTTCCATCTTCCAAAACCGTTGCTGCCCAACTTCTAGCCAGTGATCATAATCAGCATCAGGCAAGGTTAACTGTTTTTTCTCTGCTGCCCACTGACAGAAATAAACAAAACCCTTAGATAACTCTGATTTCTTGATGCTTGGCACAGGTATGTAGTCCTGAACATGAAGTGATTCTCTTAGTAAGCTGTCTAGCCCTAATCTAAAAACCATCTCTTGCTCTCTATGTCGAGCGACTCGTTTCCCCCCAGTAACCGTTTCTTGCAATGGAATTCGCAGCATATCTCTTGAGAGTATTAAACTCGAACATTTAGCAGCGGGAGAGAGCGGCTGATAATAATCTTCAGCAACCAAATGGTAGCAGCAAGGAGAAATAGTAATAGCAGCCGTTTTTGCATCGGCTGCATGCTGCATTAACTTTGTATGTAAATCACCGCATGCATGAAGTGCGACGGCGTGTTGATCTTCTTTTAGCAGCTCCCTAGAAGAAGCTGCTAATGCATCACCCTGAACAAATTGCATGGGTAGTTGTTGTTTATCAGCCTCTATCTGCCCCTGTAAACACAAGGCTTCTTGCCATTCAAAGCTGGTTACTGGCTGTTGAGAGTTAACCGCCAATATACGTCCTAAGTAACCCTTACCAGAACACCATTCTAACCACTCATTACCCTGATGATTTGCTAGAACATAAGCCCCCATAGCGCTAATCTGTGCCAATTTCCTACCGGGAATTCCCTGATGTAAACGAGGTGAACAGTCTAAATTAATGTTTTGATGCGACCAATCATCAAGCTGGGTTAAAGAAGGAAAAGATGCCGCTGATGGGAATACTTTAGAGATATCTCTGATTAACGCAGAACTATTGCTCTTGTAGATCTCTATTTGTTGAGGTGTTATCTGTTCTAACCAATGACAAATATCAGCAAAACTGGTTTCCCATGGTAAGGAGGAGTGGCGACTTAAATGAAAAGGTTCAGTTTGCCAAAGCGATTTGTACTGGCAAAGTGTAGCGTCAATTTGCTCAAATAAATGCTGCATATATCCCCCTGATAGCAGGGCCGAATTGTAGGGGGATATGAGGGCAAATAAAAGTGTTAACTTATCGAACAGGTAGGTCGATATCTTTAAACATCTCTTCTATTTCAGCACTGTTCCTTAAAGAGATCGCTTGCTCAACAACAGGTCTTGTTAAATGAGGTGCAAATCTTTCCATAAAATCAAACATATAACTGCGTAAGAATGTGCCTCTTCGGAAACCGATACTCGTGGTACTTGCACCGAAAATATGGCTAGCATCAATCACCACTAGATCCGAGTCTTGCACTTGATCAATCGCCATACTGGCAATAACACCGACACCAATACCCATTCTCACATAGGTTTTAATCACATCGGCATCTGTTGCAGTAAAGACAATTTTTGGTGTTAATCCTGCGCTATTAAATGCCGTATCCAGTTCAGATCGTCCGGTGAAACCAAAGACATAGGTCACCAGTGGAAATGATGCTAAATCTTCAATTGTTAACTCTGCTTTTTGAGCGAGTGGGTGATCTTTCATCACCACAATAGAGCGATTCCAGTGATAGCAAGGCAACATAATGGCATCTTGATATAAATGCAGTGCTTCTGTGGCTATAGCAAAATTTGCCGTACCTTTGGCAACAGCCTCAGACATTTGTGATGGCGTGCCTTGATGCATATGCAAAGAGACTTTTGGATATCGGGCAGTAAAGCCTTTTATGACTTCAGGCAAAGCATAACGAGCTTGGGTATGAGTCGTCGAAATATTTAATGTTCCCATCTCCGGATGCGTATGTTCTCCAGCTACGGATTTAATCCCTTCGACTCTGGATAATATCTCTCTGGAAATTCGGACAATATCCTCACCCGCCGTAGTCACTTGAGTAAGATGCTTACCACTTCGCTCAAATATCTGGATACCAAGCTCATCTTCTAGCAGGCGAACTTGTTTACTAATGCCCGGTTGAGACGTGTAGAGACTTTCTGCTGTAGCCGATACATTTAAGTTATGGTTGACCACCTCAACAATATATTTCAGTTGTTGTAATTTCATTTGACTACCCGCATTCCTTTACTATAGTACTTATACCTACTAGTTATAAATTATAGTTATAACGCTTAATGGCAATAAATGAAAGTAGAAACAAAAATGGAGTCGGATAAAATCACTAGTTATATAAGGTACAAGTGATGAAATAAGGTTTCATATTATGCCATTAAGTACACAAGGCTAAATTTTGTAAGCGACCACACATAATTAATGACTGAATAGCTTTTTTTCCTAATATTACAAATGCATTGATAGATAATGGCTGTAGTCAGCTTTTAGAATCGTGTATGCTAGTGATTGACTTACCATTCTCAAAATAGATATAGATATATGAATATTGGTTTAATTATTGTTCTTGTTGCTGTGTTGTTGGTTCTCGTTATCGGTTATAACGTGATGCTGCAATACAAAACAAAAATTGAAATGTCTAGAAAGCAAGAGTCATCTCGCTATATCGCAATTATTGATGCGACGGAAGATTTGATCGGTAACGCCCATCACCTTCCTTATAGCCAAGATCTGTTGATTTGTTTGAATCAACGTATTCTTGACTCACTAGAAAGTATGTTTGAGCTAGATCCCAAGAGTAAGCAACTTGCTCAACGTATTGAGAATATGAAGGGGCAGATTGCCCAATTAAAAGCCAATAGCGGCAGCGGCGAAAGCACGCCATTTAAAACACCAAGCAGTGACAAACAAGCCATTGTCATGCTGAAGCTGGTTAAACGCTTAAGAGATACCATTAGAAGCGAGCACAATAAAGGGCGTTTTAACACTCAAGCTTATGTAGCAGAAAACGCTCGTTTAGAAACCATTCAACTTCGTATCAATATCGAAAATGTAATTAAGCGTACTAATGAAGCCATGGTTCGTGGTCAGGCTGGTACTGCTCGTCAATTATTGAAGAAAGGCATCGATGTCCTTGCGCCTAAGAATGACAGTTACTCAAATCAAGCAAGAGATAAACTGCAAGCAATGCTTGGTGAACTTGAGTCCAACTCTAAGAGCAAAGGCTCTGAAGAGATGTTGGCTCAAGAAGAGAAAGAGCGTGATAACGATATGAAAGCTTTGTTCGGTGAAAAGAAAAAGTGGTAACGACACAAATCCTGTTCACCACAAATTAAACCGTAAAGATAGAAATCAAGGTCGCATAACGCGGCCTTTTCTTTATCCATACCACGGCTCTCTCTAACATTCTCAACTAAAATGTGCCGCTCAAACTACAGACGTGTCTAGCGTGTTATCATTGCTGGCAAGTTTTTACTGAAGCTATGACAAATGTGCCATCATAAATTATTAGAACCCATCAATAACTTTCTTAACTGCTCAACACCTGATTCTTGGATCGATGAAGCTCGTAAGCCAGAAAATCTATCTGTGATTTTACGGGATCATCTGCTCTGCGAATTAAAAGCATCACAGAGTGCGGTATTCCTATTAAAACGCTACGTTCTAACTGATGAAGGTATACAACAAATCAATGAACTTGTTGAACCCTACGAGCAGTTTGCTTATAAGCGTATTGGTAACCTTGAATCGCTCAGAGGCAAGAGCAATATATCTAAATCCATCAAGCCAAAAGACAACTGTCCATACGGGCAAGATATGATAGATAAGATGGTTCTACTTATTCGGGAGGAGTTACACCACTTCTATCAAGTATTAGAAATTATTGAGGAGCAAGGTTTAAAGTATCGCCCAATTACTGCAAGTCGCTATGCAAAAGGCTTAATTAAGCACGTCCGCACTTTTGAGCCAGCCGCGCTGATTGATAAGCTGATAATAGGCGCTTTTATTGAAGCTCGTTCTTGCGAACGTTTTGCCAAACTGGCACCACATTTAAATGCTGATATTGGTAAGTTTTATATTTCACTGTTGCGGTCAGAAGCAAGGCACTATCAAGATTATTTAACACTTGCACAGCATATAGCCGCTGATGATATTTCAGAACGAGTCAAGTATTTTGCCAAAGTAGAAGCAGAGTTAATCATGCAAGCGGATACGGAGTTTCGATTTCACAGTGGCGTGCCGAACATTAAAAATGATCAATTGCCGAGCCGTTAATTAGCAAAAGCGCCGTTAAAGAACAAATAGTTAATGCTATAAACAATGCCAATAGCATTAACTATCCAATCCAGAAGAAGCTCAATTATAGTAAGGTGGCGTTAATTTGCGCTAAGACGTCTGAAGGATGTTCAGCTTGTGTTATAGGTCGGCCTATTACTAAATAGTCAGAACCTGCTCTAATGGCCTCTACTGGCGTCATAATTCGCTTTTGATCACCAACCGCACTTCCAGCAGGACGAATCCCCGGAGTAACCAGTTTAAAATCACTTCCTAGTTCATTTTTAAGCATCAGTGATTCTTGTGCAGAACAGACCACACCATCCAATCCGCTGTTTTTGCTTAATTGAGCTAAACGCTTAACCTGCTGCTCCGGTGTAACATCCAGCCCAAGGGAGACTAAATCATGCTGCTCCATGCTGGTTAATACTGTCACTCCGATAAGCAGTGGTCGATCATTGCCATAAGGCTGAAGAATGTCGCGTGATGCTGACATCATTCGTTCTCCACCACTAGCATGAACATTCACCATCCATACACCAAGCTCAGCCGCTGCTCTTACCGCCTTTGAGCATGTATTGGGAATATCATGAAATTTTAGGTCAAGAAATACCGAGAAACCACGCTGGTGAAGTTGCTTTACAAACTCTGGACCAAACAGGGTAAACATCTCTTTACCCACTTTTAGACGACATGAATTAGCATCGATTTTATCTACAAAAGCGAGTGCATCTTTTTGATTATCATAATCCAGCGCCACTATAACTTTTTGGTCCAACATTTTATCTCCTGTTATGTTTATCTCTATTCACCATCCAACCCTCGTATTGGCTTTATTGTTCCCCAACCTTTGCATGATGGGCAGTGCCAATAGAGAGAATGAGTGGAAAAGCCGCACTTTCGACATCGGTGATGCGGTTTTATCTTAAGTTGTTCGCCAACAAGAGAGCGCAACGTCGTCAAACTCTCTTTTGCTCGTCCTTCTTCGGCCTCAGCCAAATGATAATCCATTAAACGGTGAAACCCTTTCATGGTTGGATTTCTTAAAAGGTGCCTTGTTAGCAGCATCTGGGCCGATGCGACGCCTTCGTGATGAGCCACCATTTGTGCCAACATCAATTCCGCTGATACCCCTGCTTTTTTATCTATGCAGGCACGTAAGAATTCCACCAGTTGCTCTTCTTGGCCTAGGTGGTGATAGCAGTCAGCTAATGTTGGTAGCACCTCACCGATAAAGTCGATATCTTGATCCAACACCATTTCCATATAACGAATGGTATTTTTATAATCTTCTTTGTCTAGATACAGCTTACCTAAAGAGATACTGGCACGAACGCACATGGCATCTTCTGATAACGCACGTTTAAAATAGAGAATCGCTTTCGGTATTTTCTCTTCATTCTGTTCAATGCTTGCCAACTCACACCAGAAGTGGGCAATATTGGTCGACATACGTTTTCGACCTAATTTAACCAGCGCCGTCGCATAATGGATCGCTTTGCTCCACTCCCGAGTTTGCTGATATATAGCGACTAACTGCGTTAACGCAGCTTCGCGATGTGAAGGATCATCAACAAGTTGTTCAAATATTTTTTCCGCACGGTCGAGGAAACCCGACACCATATAGTCTTTAGCTAACTGTTGTAGTGCTATGTGTTTTTGGTCAATGGTTAGACCTTGTCGGGATATTAAGTTTTGGTGGATACGGATGGCTCTGTCTACCTCTCCTCGTGAACGAAAGAGGTTTCCCAAAGCAAGGTGAGTATCAATGGTTTCATTATCGACTTGCAGCAGCTCAATAAAATGGTCTACTGCCTTATCTGATTGATCAGATAAAAGCAGGTTTAGACCTGCTACATACTGTCTGGATATTTGATGTGACTGTTCTTGTTTATCATGCCGCGCACTACGATTGCCCATGTACCAGCCATAGGCAGCCGCAATTGGTAATAGCAAGAAAAGTAGTTCTAACATCTAACAAGTCTGCATATCTACTAGGCTTTTGCCTCTGTAGAAAGTTGTTTAGTTTGAGATTTTTTCAATTGGCGGTTTAAGCGTCGAATAGTGAGTTTAGATTTAAGTTGAACACTACCCACAATCAACCATGCCAATGCAAAGCCAGAAACAAATACCACACCTAATAACGTAGAGAGATGGAACTCACCTTTTGCTAACAGATAATTGAAACTAACAACTTCTTGGTTTTGAGCACCTAATGCAAGCGCTACCAAAAACAGGGCGATAATTAGAATAGTTTTTATAATTTTCACGGCTTATTACTCCTGAAGAATTCGCTAACCTCTGATTATGCAGTAAATCGCATCGACAAACCATGGCTATAGCTTTATTCCGTTCATAAAAAAGCGGCATATCAAAATATGCCGCTTTTTTATAACTCTAAACAGAGTGTTTTAGCTAATATCTACGCGTTCACGTAGCTCTTTGCCTGGTTTAAAATGAGGTACATATTTACCATCAAGTTCAACCTTCTCCCCTGTTTTAGGGTTGCGTCCGACTCTAGGCTCGCGATAATGCAATGAGAAGCTACCAAAACCACGAATTTCTATGCGATCTCCACTTTCTAAAGTAGACGCCATATGCTCTAAAATATCTTTCACAGCATCTTCAATCTCTTTTGCAGACAGGTGAGTTTGCTCAGCACAGAGTCTTTCTATTAATTCAGACTTAGTCATATTTACCCTCATCACTTATATCGTAAAAGTCCCAATCGAAAAAAGGGAGCCAATTAAGGCTCCCTCTAGCGATTATTCGCCT
Organism: Vibrio sp. 99-8-1; assembly: GCF_013114595.1. GTDB lineage: Bacteria > Pseudomonadota > Gammaproteobacteria > Enterobacterales > Vibrionaceae > Vibrio. The sequence continues at coordinate 28,962 of NZ_VTXE01000013.1, forward strand.
TTAGCAGCCTTGAATGCGTCTGCCATAGCATTTGTGAACCCGCCGTCTTCTTGCTTGTTCAGTGATGCCATTGCTTCTTGCTCTTCAGCTTCATCCTTCGCTTTAACAGAAAGGTTGATTACGCGATTCTTACGGTCAACACCAGTAAATTTCGCTTCAACACTATCGCCAACACTTAGGATTAGAGATGCATCTTCAACGCGGTCACGTGATACTTCAGCAGTACGGATGTAACCTTCAACGCCCTCTACAATTTCAATTGTAGCACCTTTTGCGTCAACTGCAGTTACAGTACCGTTAACTAGAGTACCTTTTTTGTTGTCAGCAACAAATGCGTTGAACGGGTCGTTTTCCATTTGCTTAACGCCAAGAGAAATACGCTCACGCTCTGCATCAACTGCAAGAACAACTGCAGAGATTTCATCGCCTTTCTTATAATCACGAACCGCTTCTTCACCAGCAACGTTCCATGAAATATCAGATAGGTGTACAAGACCGTCAATGCCGCCTTCAAGACCGATAAAGATACCAAAGTCAGTAATAGACTTGATCTTACCAGTTACTTTGTCGCCTTTCGCTTGTGCTTCAGCGAATGACTGCCAAGGGTTAGCTTTACATTGTTTCAGGCCTAGAGAAATACGACGACGCTCTTCGTCGATTTCAAGAACCATAACTTCAGCTTCGTCGCCTACGTTAACCACTTTAGATGGGTGGATGTTCTTGTTAGTCCAATCCATTTCTGAAACGTGAACTAGACCTTCAACGCCTTCTTCGATTTCTACGAAGCAGCCGTAATCAGTCAGGTTAGTTACACGACCAGTTAGTTTATGGCCTTCAGGGTAACGCTTAGCGATAGCTACCCATGGATCTTCACCTAGTTGCTTAAGACCTAGAGATACGCGAGTACGCTCACGGTCAAACTTAAGAACTTTAACTAGGATTTCATCACCAACATTTACGATCTCAGAAGGGTGCTTAACACGCTTCCAAGCCATATCTGTAATGTGAAGAAGACCGTCTACACCACCAAGGTCAACGAACGCACCGTAGTCAGTAAGGTTCTTAACGATACCTTTAACTTCGCTGCCTTCTTGTAGAGTTTCAAGAAGCTCATCACGCTCAACACTGTTTTCAGATTCGATAACAGCACGGCGAGAAACAACAACGTTGTTGCGTTTTTGATCTAGCTTAATTACTTTAAACTCTAGCTCTTTGTTCTCTAGGTGAGCAGTGTCGCGGATTGGGCGAACATCTACTAGTGAACCAGGTAGGAACGCACGGATACCGTTAAGTTCTACAGTGAAACCACCTTTAACTTTACCGTTGATGATACCAACAACAGTTTCAGCTTCTTCGTATGCTTTTTCAAGTACGATCCAAGCTTCGTGACGCTTAGCTTTCTCACGAGAAAGTTGAGTTTCACCAAAGCCGTCTTCTACTGCGTCAAGAGCTACGTCGATTGCAGAACCGATTTCAACTTCAAGTTCGCCAGCAGCGTTCTTGAATTGTTCAGCAGGGATAGCAGACTCAGACTTAAGGCCAGCGTCAACAAGAACGAAACCGTTCTCGATTGCTACAACAGTACCTTTAACAATAGTACCAGGGCGGAATTCTAGTTCGTTTAGAGACTCTTCAAAGAGTTGAGCGAAAGATTCAGTCATTAATTTGATCTTCAATAGTAAACTTCCACGGGCATCCTACCGCGTGGGGTTGATAAAATAGCCGGTCATCATCCATGCGACCAACCTCCTATTGCCTCTTATTGAGACAATTTAGATTCGATATATTTCATTGCTTCTTCTACCACTTTTTCAATAGAAAGTGATGTAGAATCAAGCACTAAAGCGCCTTCAGCAGGGCGTAACGGAGCTACCGCTCGGTTGCGGTCTCGGTCATCGCGCTCCTGTATCTCGCGCAAAAGGTGGTCAAATTTAACACTTAACCCCTTGTCTTGCAACTGCTTAAGGCGTCGATTTGCCCTTTCTTCAGCACTTGCATCTAAGAATATTTTCACTTCAGCTTGAGGGAATACAACGGTTCCCATATCTCGCCCATCAGCGACTAAACCCGCTTCACTACTAAAAGAGCGCTGACGACGTAGCAATGCTTCTCGAACTCTTGGAAATGCTGCAACTTTAGAAGCCGCGTTGCCCGTTTCTTCTTTTCGAAGTTCAGAAGAAACATCTTCACCTTCTAGGATAACTTTGACCAAATCACCTTCAGCAATAAACTGAACATCTAGGTGAGCAGCTAAAGGTACTAAATCATCTTCTGATTCAGTATTAACACCATGATGAATAGCCGCAAGTGCAAGTACTCGGTAAATTGCACCGGAATCCAACAGATGAAAGCCTAACTTTTCTGCTAGCAACATACATAGTGTGCCTTTACCTGCACCACTAGGCCCATCAACAGTTACAACTGGTGTGTTCGACGACATTAATTACTCCAATTAGTGAATACATACAGCAATAAAATATTGAAATAACTTAGAAAATTTAAATTTAAAAAACCGTTCAAATTCCAAAGTGTCACAAATAGACATGCTATATCCACGTCGTTGCAAACTATGTTGCTATAGTGTAGTTGAATTATTTCACTTATCTATAACGGTGATAGGCAGCCGACGTAATTTTCAGCGGCGTATTATAAAAGGAAATGCAGTTGAGGGCGAGTACATTAAAGGCAAAAGAGAGAATTAATCAGCAAATCCTGATATGTCTAGTCTGCTATGGTGAAAAATAAACAAACCCAGCAAGCTGGGTTTGTTTAAATTCCATCGTTAACCATAAGCGATTAAAGGTTACATCATTGGTCGCTGACCGCGAGACAACCATTTCATTAATAGGTGATCAGCAGCATCACCGCCTATTCGAGCCAGTTTATCTGTCATTTTTTTCTTTTGTACATAACGCACAGACAATACCGTTTTTTCATTACACGCTGCTACAACAATATCATCAGAGGTCATGATCTCATCAACCAAACCTAACTCTTTAGCTTGTGTACCGAACCAATGTTCACCTGTCGCCACTTTTTCTAGCTCAAGCTCTGGCCGATGGTCACGAATAAAGTCTTTAAACAGAACATGCGTTTCTTCTAGCTCCTGTTTAAACTTATCTCTCGCTTTATCTGTGTTTTCACCAAACATAGTAATGGTTCGCTTGTACTCTCCCGCAGTAAGCTGCTCATACTCAATATCATGTTTTTTCAACAATTTATTAAAGTTCGGCAGTTGGGCAATAACACCGATTGAACCAACTATAGCAAAAGGCGCTGAAACAATTTTGTCCGCAATACATGCCATCATATAACCGCCGCTAGCTGCGACCTTATCAACCGAAATCGTTAATGGGATATTGGCTGATTTAATTCTATCTAACTGAGACGAGGCCAAACCATAAGCGTGGACCATGCCACCGCCAGACTCTAATTTAAGCAGCACCTCATCACCTTCACGCGCCACGGACAGTATTGCCGTGACTTCTTCACGAAGTGACGTTACTTCTTTTGCATCAATACTACCGTTAAATTCCAAAACAAACAGATGAGGCTCTCGGGTGAGTTCTAACGTACCTTCCTTTGCGGCTTTCTTAACTTCTTTATTACGTTTCTTTGTTTTCTCTTTCTCTGCTTTCTTTTCTGCTTTGTCACGCTCTTTAATGAAGGTGCCATCATGTAAATGATGTTCCATCACATCAATATTCTCTTTGTGCTTCTCGGTTAAATTAGTAATTTCCAATTCACCTTTAGAGGCGCCTTGTTTACCACTTACCACTTTAGCCACAATTAAAATGGCAGCGATAGCGACAACAAACGTCGCAATCTTGGCTAAAAACAGGCCATAGTCCAACAAAAATTCCAATCTGATATCCCCAATGGTTTGAATTGGTGTATTGTAACTAAGTTGTCACGATTACCAATAAAAAGTTAATAAAAATAGGAAAAAATCATAGTGAATTATTCAGTTTCATTAGACTCTCTTAAGGATAAAGTCATATTAGTTACTGGCGCCGGAGCCGGAATTGGAAAACAAGCTGCGATAAGCTTCGCTCAACACGGTGCAACGGTTATTTTACTCGGCCGCACCGTAAAAAAACTTGAACAAACTTATGACGAAATTGAAGCCGCAGGTTACGCTCAACCCGCCATCATCCCATTGGATATGAAAGGGGCCACTAAACAAAATTATCTAGATATGGCAGAAACAATAGAGCAGCAATTTGGCCGATTAGATGGTGTGTTACACAATGCAGGCCTGCTAGGTGTCATCAGTCCATTTGATCAAATTAGTGAAGACAATTTTGACGATATTATGCAAGTCAATGTAAAGGCTCAATTTTTAATGACTCAAGCCATACTACCGAGTTTGCGCAAATCAAAAGATGCTCGCATTATCTTTACATCGTCAACCGTAGGTCACAGTGGTAGAGCGTATTGGGGAACCTACTCTATATCTAAATTCGCCACTGAGGGCATGATGCAAATATTGGCGGATGAGTTATCAGATAGCCATATCAGAGTGAATGCCATCAACCCCGGTGCCACACGAACAGGAATGCGCGCAAAAGCCTACCCTGCTGAAGACAGTGAAGAGCTAAAAACACCGTTAGATATTATGCCTCTCTACCTTTACTTAATGGCTCCAGAAGGCAAAGAAATTCACGGCCAATGTATTGATGCACAACCAAAATAACATTGCTTTATTCAAGTGATATAAAACGGCGCTAATCTGAATCAGCAGATTAGCGCCGTTTTAGTAGAAAGCATTTAAAGAGACTATAAATACTCGACAAACTTACTCAAATCTCTTTCTGGTACTTTTAGTGGTGTGCAGTCCGCGCTACCCAAATAGAGAAAACCGACGATTTGATCCTCTCCTTCTAGTCCTAACGCTTTATGCACTTCCGGATGAAACATCCAACTACCTGAGCGCCAAAAACCTTGAAAGCCTTGTGCAACAGCAGCCATCTGCATCGCCTGTGCAGCACAACCTGCAGATAAGTACTGCTCAATCATGGGGACTTTATTATGCTCCGTCACTTTAGCAATCACAGTGATCACCATAGGAGCTCTAAAGGGTGCTTTCGACAATTTATCAAGCACTGCCGATGAACTATCTTCAGATTGAGCCGCATTAACCAAAATATCCGCTAATTTCGCTAGCCCCTCTCCTTGGGAAATAACAAATCGCCATGGTGTTAATCCACCATGATCTGGAGCTCTCAGCCCTGCTTTAATGATATTTTCTAATGCTACACCTTCAGGCGCAGGCGCTGCTAATCGAGCAATAGAACGACGATTAAGTAACAGATCCAATGCGTCCATGTTCATCCTTTTACTGGCTAAATGAGAATTACTATCACTTTACCACGTTCTATTCACAATTTCATTACAATGCAATGGCGATTTCCATGCCTTGACGAATCGCTCTAACCGCATCCAGTTCACCCGCTTTATCCGCTCCACCGATAATATGCAGTTTATCGCCCAGCTCTTTCCATCTATCTGCAAATGGTTTGACCGATTCCTGCCCAGCACAGATAACGATGGTATCGGCATCAAGCAGCTGCTCTGCACCATTATTTTTAATGTGCAGGCCTTGATCATCGATGGATTCATAGCTAACACCGCCCATAAGGTGGACGCCTCTTTTTTCTAATGTGCGTTTATGAATCCAGCCAGTGGTTTTTCCGGGGCCTTTACCGACTCGACTCTTACGTCTTTGTAATACCCAGACTGTTTTATCGGTGACGGCATCAAGGTGCGGATATAAACCTCCAGGGTGTGTCAGCTCGGTATCCACGCCCCATTCATGTAGCCAGTCAAATAAACTGTGATTCTCTGGCTCTGTTAGCATAGTGGCGATATCTATACCTATGCCTCCAGCACCAACAATCGCCACCTTCTCACCGACCGGGGTCTTCTCACGTATTAACGTCTGATAATCGATCACTTTCTGCTTGTTAGTGATACCTTTGATTTCTGGCAGCCTTGGTTCAACACCTGAAGCCATAATAATCTCATCGTAGCCTTTGAGATCATCAAACTTTGCTTCGCAATTTAATTTGAGATTAACCCCTGTAGTTTCGATTAAATTCGCGAAATAACGAATGGTTTCTCTAAATTCTTCTTTACCCGGAATTTGCATAGCCAATCTAAACTGACCACCAATTCGATCGCTTTTTTCATAGAGATCGACGTAATGGCCTCTTTCAGCTGCAACCGTCGCCGCAGAAAGACCTGCAGGCCCCGCCCCTATTACCGCCACTCTCTTTTTGTCTTCGACAGTTTTAACCTTGATTTCGGTCTCATAACAAGCTCTTGGGTTAACCAAACAGCTCGCTCTTTTACCTTGAAATATATTGTCTAAACAAGCCTGATTACAGCCAATACAGGTATTTATCAGCTGTGGCGTCTGCTGTGCGGCTTTATTTACAAACTCAGCATCCGCTAGAAATGGCCTTGCCATGGAAACCATATCTGAATGACCTGAAGCCAGCACTCTCTCGGCCTCTTCAGGAGTATTAATTCTATTACAAGTGACAACGGGCACGTTGACATGAGGCTTAAGTTTTTCGGATACCCAGGTAAACGCGGCACGAGGAACTTGAGTCGCGATGGTGGGAATTCTCGCTTCATGCCAACCGATACCACTATTAATGATCGTCACACCTGCATCTTCCAATGCTTTTGCCAGCATAATGACGTCATCAAACGTACTTCCGTCTTCCACTAAGTCCAGCATCGAAAGTCGGAATATAATAATAAATTCTTCGCCAACTATTTTTCTAATGGCTTTAACAATCTCAATAGGGAAACGCATGCGCTTCTTGTAATTACCCCCCCATTGATCGTAACGCATATTGGTTCGTTTACAGATGAACTGATTTATTAGGTACCCTTCCGAGCCCATCACCTCTACGCCATCATACCCCGCTAACTGAGCTAAGGCGGCACTATTAGCAAACGCATCTATGGTCTTTTTAATTTGGCGTTCACTCATCTCGCTAGGAGCAAATTTGGAAATAGGTGCTTTCATTCCAGAGGCACTTTGCGAGAAAGGGTGCATGGCGTAACGCCCAGCATGCAAAATCTGCAATGCGATTTTTGCGTCGTGTTTATGAACCGCTTCTGTAACAACTTTATGTGCTTTAGCATGCTTTGGTTTACTAAATTCAGCACTTAGCGGATGAAGACGTCCGCGCAAATTAGGTGAAAAACCCCCAGTCACAATAAGCCCAACACCACCTTTCGCTCGCTCTTCATAGAAAGCAGCAAGCTTTTGCAGCCCCTCTTTGTGCTCTTCTAGCCCGGTATGCATTGACCCCATCAATACTCTGTTTTTTAACTGAGTAAACCCTAGGTCTAATGGTTGCAATAAATTTGGATACATAGCGACATTCACATTCTTTTTGTAGTTATGGTCAGACCAGAATATTCACAATGAGATCAAAAATCAAACAAGCGTTTACATTTATGCAACATTGATCAATCTTGAGTGTATTTTTTTTATTTATCAAGTAGGATAAGTTTCAAACGTTTTATCGCGACAAGTTTTATATCTGTGGAGAACACATGAGAAAAGTTTTTAAATTTATAGGCATGATTTTTAAAGGTATTTGGAAGGTTATTAACTTTATCCGCTTGGCCATTTTTAATCTGTTTTTCTTTTTTGTCCTCGCGATGATCTATTTTGGTTACCAACAATCCCAAAAACTACCTTCTGCTCCTGCAATCCAAGAGGCCAGCGCATTGGTACTGAATCTGTCTGGCCCGATCGTGGAGCAGAGAAGATATATTAATCCAATGGATTCATTAACAGGCTCGCTATTTGGTCAAGATATGCCAAAAGAATCGGTTCTCTTTGATATTGTCGAGACCATTCGCCATGCAGCAAAAGATGACAACATCTCAGGCTTAGTATTAAGCCTGAGAGAAATGCCCGAAACGAACTTAACTAAATTGCGTTATATCGCTAAAGCCATTAACCAATTTAAGGCATCCGGGAAACCAGTCTACGCTATTGGCGAGTTTTATAGTCAAAGCCAATACTATTTGGCCAGTTATGCTGACAAAATATATCTCTCACCCATTGGTGCAGTGATGCTTAGAGGATACGGCAGCTACCCGCTTTATTATAAAACTTTGCTCGAAAAGCTAGACATAAATACACACGTTTTCAGGGTTGGTACGTATAAATCAGCAATTGAGCCATTTATTCGCGACAATATGTCAGAAGAAGCCAAGCAATCTGCATCCGCGTGGCTATCTCAACTGTGGGGAGCATATGTGTCAGATGTCGCCTCAAACAGGCAGATAAATCATAATGCCATTAACCCATCAATGGCAGAGTTTCTTGAGAAACTGCAAGCAACCAATGGTGATTTAGCCAAATTCGCAGTAGATAATGGCTTAGTCGATGCACTCGCTACTCGCCAACAAATACGTGCTGAACTTGCCGATGCATTTGGTAAGGAAGGAAAAGATAGTTATAAAGCCATTAGCTACTACGACTATCAATTGACCCAAAACAGTAATTACGATTCTGATGCCGATGATATTGCAGTAGTGGTTGCTAGCGGAACCATAATTGACGGCAAACAACCAAGAGGGTCTGTTGGTGGTGACACTGTAGCCGCACTTCTTCGACAAGCGCGCAATGACGATGACATTAAAGCCGTTGTTCTTCGAGTTGATAGCCCCGGTGGAAGTGTGTTTGCCTCCGAAGTCATTCGCAACGAAGTCGCCGCAATTAAAGCCACCGGAAAACCTATCGTGGTTTCTATGTCTAGCGTCGCAGCTTCTGGAGGATACTGGATTTCCATGAACGCTGATCGCATTATTGCTCAGCCCACCACCCTAACGGGCTCTATAGGTATATTTAGTGTCATAACAACCTTTGAAAAAAGCCTCAACGAGCTTGGTGTCTATAGTGACGGCGTGGGCACGACTCCGTTTTCAGGGGTTGGCATTACAAGAGGAATATCAGAACAAGCAGGCCAAGCTATTCAACTTGGTATTGAAAACGGTTATCAACGATTCATATCATTAGTAAGTGACAGCCGAAACCTTGCCATTGAAAAGGTCGATGCCGTTGCACAAGGCAGAGTTTGGACTGGCTTTGATGCGATGAGTGCGGGCCTAGTTGATCAGATGGGCGATTTTGATGATGCCATTAGCGCTGCAGCAGAATTAGCCAATATGGAAGAGTACAACCTCTACTGGGTGGAAGAGCCTCTTTCAACCACAGAGCAGTTCCTTCAGGAGTTAACTGATAATATTCGCATTACTACAGGTATAGATATCACTCAGCACTTACCAGAGGCGTTAGTGCCGTTATCTAAGCAAGTGATTGCAGACAGCGAACTGTTATCCACACTCAATGATCCGAAAGGGTTTTATTCCGTCTGCTTAACCTGCAGTGTGGAGTAATTAGGCTTTATACAAATTTTGCTAACTCATCCCTAAAATAGCGGCTTAGGTCGCTATTTTTTATATCATCAGTTACGTTATAATCCCGCTCTCTTTCCATCTGAAGATTTTCTATCATCATGATTAAAAAACACATCTATATTGCCTATACTGGTGGCACCATTGGCATGCAAAAATCCAAAAATGGCTACGTTCCTGTAGCAAATTATATGGAAAAAGAGCTTGCTTGGATGCCAGAGTTTCATCGTCCAGAAATGCCTGAATACACTATCCATGAATATGAACCATTGATAGATTCATCAGATATGTCTCCAGCAGATTGGCAGCAAATTGCTGACGATATCAAAGCGAACTACCATAAATATGATGGCTTTGTGATTTTGCATGGCACTGACACCATGGCCTATACGGCATCAGCTCTCTCCTTTATGTTAGAGAATTTAGCCAAACCCGTTATTGTAACTGGCTCTCAAATCCCATTAGCGGAAATGCGTTCGGACGGCCAAGCAAATCTATTAAATGCACTCCACATTGCGGCCAACTACCCAATCAATGAAGTCACTCTCTTCTTTAATAATCAGCTTCTACGCGGAAACCGCAGTACAAAATCTCATGCTGATGGCTTTAATGCGTTCACCTCTCCAAATGAACCGCCGCTATTGGAGGCAAGAATTAACATTCAGGTAAATAGCCACGCCGAAGTCGATAAAAAGCCTCTAGGTGACTTTAAACTGCATGATATTACTCCACAGCCTATTGGTGTGATCACCATGTATCCAGGCATCTCTCATGAGGTAATACGCAATACATTGATGCAACCTGTCAATGCCATGATTCTACTGACCTTTGGTGTTGGCAATGCGCCTCAGAATCCAGAGCTATTAGGGCATTTAAAAGAGGCATCAGAGAGAGGGGTCATCGTGGTAAATCTCACTCAATGTTTAGCTGGAAAAGTGAACATGGGAGGGTACGCTACAGGATGTGCGTTAGCTGAAGCGGGAGTTATTAGCGGCTTCGACATGACACCTGAAGCTGCGCTAGCTAAATTGCACTTTTTATTAAGTCAAAATTTAAGCTATGAAGAAGTAAAAGTTGAAATGCAAAAAGTACTAAGAAACGAAATGAGCCTGTAAGAACCATCTTGTAATGATGTCAGGCGTCTGCATGAAAAGTGATACTGGCCACATAATAATGTGGCCAACGGCTGTCATCTTACGAATCGTGCAGCTTACTACGAACAATATCGGCTTCTGTTTTAGAGAAGGTTTTTTTTAGTTCAGACTTAGATTTAAAGCTGATTTCACCTCCTGCAGCAACCGTCATATGCTCAGGATTCGTATTATGCTTGGATTGATAAAGCATCATTGCTTGCATGCAATTATCTCTTTGTTCTTGAGATAACAGAGTTCCATCAGGCCATTTGCCTGTTTCAACAGCATATAGTAATCTTTCGTACGCTTCTGGAGTAATGGCATTAACCAGTTGTTCAGTATTCACTTAAAGAGGTCCTGTTCCTTGGAAATAAATCTTTTGTGACGTTAACGGGCAATAAAACTTAGTCAATACTAACGCGCTGAAATAGCGTATTTGATCACAGGCACAAGAATAAAATATGAATATTACCCCCCTTATCATAGTCGTCAGTAGCTCAATACTTTTATCTGGTTGTCTAGAAGGTAGAGTCAATACCAAAGAGTTATGCGCAAAAACACCAGCCCTTCGTTGCGAACCTTTGAATATGAATGATGGGCAATGTCGGGTGCCTAGAACCGACCTTGTTTGGCACCGAAAAGAAGTTCTTGCTTCTCCTACTGATGAAAACAAAATTAAAGAGTTTCAATACGTTCATGCATATCAAAAATGTTTGGATCTTGCTGCTCAAATTGAACCCAGCAAAGTCGGCAATAAAAAAGAGCAACGATTTACTGCTCTAATGCATACTTACGATGAAAAAAAGCGCATTCTTGAAGAGCTTAAACAGTCCGACTCACCACAAGCCCTCTATTTCTTGTGGACTCAAGGTGACAGCCACGCATTAAGACAGTTCCTTAAGTTAGAAAACTCCAGACAGGTACAAACCGCAGAGCTGCAATATGCTCTAGCAACCTATTATGTCACCCGAGATAGGGAAAAGAGTATTCGCCTGCTAAATAACGCATTAACATTAAGTGACCCCGATAATTTTAATACTCATATTATTGAATCGTTAGCCAGTACAAACCACGCGTTGAAACGAAAAGAGCATGCCTATATTTGGGTTTTGGTCGGAAAAGAGTTTGAATTACCCGTGGCTTCTGAACGCAACTTAATGGTGCTCTATCAATTTAGTGATGAGAAAAAAGAGAAGTTGAAAAAAATTGCCGATACCATTGTCGATGCCATCGAGGAAGGCAATTACCGTCATTCGCTATTACCCAAGTTTTAACAAGTAAACAACTTCAGACACCAGCAAAATTATGTATTATTTATTTTGCTGGTGTAATTTTTAACCTATTTTGAAAAAAAAATACAAAATGACGGTTAGTTAACAACATTCAGCTATTCTTTGGAGAAATTTAACGACACAGAATTAACGCAAAAACGTTCTCCTGTCGTTGCTGGGCCATCTGGAAATATATGACCCAAGTGACTATCACATTGAGCGCAACGTATCTCTACCCTCTCCATACCATGACTTGAGTCCTTCAAATAACGTATTGCTTTATCATTTATCGCTGCATCGAAGCTAGGCCAGCCGCACCCTGAGTCATACTTATTACGTGAGTGAAATAGCGCTGCCTTACAACATGTACATAGATATTCGCCAGACTCTTTATTGTGTAGCAGCTTTCCAGAAAACGGCGCTTCTGTACCTTGTTGGCGACAAACCAAAAACTCCTCACTAGTCAATTGGTTACGCCAATAATCTTCGCTTTTTTTATCATCAATAGCCATCTTATTTTTACTTCCTTTATTGTCGACCTTTTATACTATGACCCGATTTTGTCACAAAAACTTGCTAAATTGTCAGTTTGTAGCACATACTTTGTCACTCAACGTAATGATCCATTTATTTATGTGAGTAAAAAATTCTTTTTTGGTCAGTAGACAACAGTTTTTCGCGGTAAAAGCACAATTTTTAATCGCTCATAGGTAAATGTTGAAAAAAGCATACGATTTTTTTGACATTAAACAAGTAAAGACCGATTATCTGTTGCAGACAATTACTGGATTCTGTAATTTTACTACCAGTTTATCTTTCATCAGAAATTAAAGTTGTGGAGCAACAATAATGACTATCAAAGTAGGTATTAACGGTTTTGGCCGTATCGGTCGTTTCGTATTCCGTGCTGCAGTAGAGCGCAATGACATCGAAGTTGTAGGTATTAATGACCTTATCGACGTAGAATACATGGCATACATGCTTAAGTACGATTCAACTCACGGCCGTTTCAACGGTACTGTTGAAGTTGAAGGCGGTAACCTAATCGTTAACGGTAAAACTGTACGTGTAACTGCTGAGCGTAACCCAACTGACCTTAAGTGGGACGAAATTGGTGTTGACGTTGTTGCTGAAGCAACAGGTATTTTCCTAACTGACGAAACTGCACGTCAGCACATCACTGCTGGTGCTAAGAAAGTTGTTCTTACAGGTCCTTCTAAAGACGCAACTCCAATGTTCGTTATGGGCGTAAACCACGCGACTTACGCTGGCCAAGACATCGTTTCTAACGCTTCTTGTACTACTAACTGCCTAGCGCCAATCGCTAAAGTTCTTAACGACAAGTTCGGTATCGAATCTGGTCTTATGACAACAGTTCACGCAACTACAGCAACTCAAAAAACTGTAGATGGTCCTTCAGCTAAAGACTGGCGTGGTGGTCGTGGTGCTTCTCAGAACATCATCCCATCATCAACTGGTGCAGCTAAAGCAGTAGGCGTTGTTCTTCCTGAGCTAAACGGCAAACTAACTGGTATGGCTATGCGTGTACCAACTGCTAACGTTTCTGTAGTTGACCTAACAGTTAATCTAGAGAAAGGCGCATCTTACGAAACTATCTGTGCAGCAATGAAAGAAGCTTCTGAAGGTGAACTAGCAGGCGTTCTTGGCTACACTGAAGATGCTGTTGTTTCTCAAGACTTCATCGGTGAAGTACAAACTTCTGTATTCGATGCTAAAGCAGGTATCGCACTAACTGACAAATTCGTTAAAGTTGTATCTTGGTACGATAACGAAATCGGTTATTCAAACAAAGTTCTTGACCTAGTTGCTCACATCTCTAAGTAAGCATTAGTTAAAGACTTTCTTTGAAAGAGTGAAAAGGCGGCCATTGTGTCGCCTTTTTTGTATTTAAATTATGCGACTTGTATAAGCAGATTATTAAGCAAGAAAAGTCATAAAGAGCAAGGAACCAGATACCATGGAAAATCATCCATCGACTGTCAGCGTGTTGGCTGATTGCGTAACCATTGTAGAAATGGACGATATTAAAGTTGTTCGTGTTTCTCACCCCAAGGCAACGGCTGATATTTCTCTTCACGGAGGCCATCTTCTGTCATTTAAACCGGCAGGACAAGAAGATGTCATCTGGTTGAGTGAGAAGGCAGAGTTTCACTCAGATAAAGCCATTCGTGGAGGCATCCCTATCTGTTGGCCTTGGTTTGGCCGAATTGCTGCACCAGCACATGGCTTTGCTCGTACAACTCAATGGCATTTAGTTGAACATAGAGAAAACGATCATGGCGTTATGATCTGTTTAGGGCTAGAAGAAGATGAAAATACATTAGCCGTATGGCCATTTTCATTTCAGGCCAGATTGTATATCGATATTTCCGATAAACTAAAAGTCACTCTTGATGTTCGTAACACTGATGATAAGCCATGGCGTTTTTCTGCTGCATTACATAGTTATTTCAACATCGCCAATATAGCCGACTCTGTCACGACAGGAATGGGGCTAGAGTATCGCGACAGCTTACAAGACGGGAAAATGTGTCAGGGATTACAACAGTTACAGCTGACGGATACCGTTGATCGCGTCTATACAAAACCAACTGAAACCATCCAAATTTCTGATCCACAACATGCTCGAAGCATTGTAATAAAGAACCAAGGGCATAACAGCGCTGTTATATGGAACCCTTGGCAACAAGGTTCACAAGGAATGGCAGATATGGCCGATGACGGCTACCAAACCATGCTTTGCGTGGAGTCTACCTATCACGCGACTAGCCTAGAGACAGGCTTAGAGCTGCAGCCGGAACAGAGCTACCAGTTAAGTACTGAAATATCGGTACAGTAAAGAGATTAAGCATGAGAGTCATAATGGCGTGACTCTCGTGTTGATATCTTTAAACACCTAGCAATAGTGCTCGCATCTCTATTTTACAAGCTTTACAATTCGCGTTTTATCGCTATTTACCATTGAGTTTTACTATGTCTTATCAGTGCCCTTTATGTTCAAACATTTTATATCAAGCAGGAAACTGTTTTAAATGCAGTAATAACCATCAGTTTGATATTGCTAAAGAAGGGTATATCAATCTAATTCCTGCCAATAAAAAACGATCAAAAAATCCTGGCGACAATGTTGAGATGATGCAAGCCAGACGGCGATTTCTTGACTCAGGTGCTTATCACCCATTAAGAGAGAAGGTGAGTCAGTTATGCCTTCAATTGCTTGAGGAGCAGCTACTTGAAGAGAGTCCAGCTCGGGTACTGGATATAGGTTGTGGTGAAGGCTATTACACTCACCACCTGCAATCGACGCTAAATAGTACCAAGGTATCAGGTATTGATATTTCTAAAGTCGCTATTCGTTATGCGGCGAAACGATACCCAAATTGCGCCTTTGCTGTTGCATCGAGCCAAACGCTGCCATTTTCATCTCAGTCTCTCGATTTGGTGCTGCGTATTTATGCACCTTGTAACAGCGATGAATTATACCGTTGCGTTGATACAGACGGTTACATCGTTACCGTCACACCCGCAGCACGACACTTGTTCCAACTAAGAGAGCTGATCTATCAAGATGTAAGGTTACATTCAGAGCACGCTGAAGTTCTGACAGGTTTTGCTCTAGAACATGAAGAGAAGCTCAACTACCCACTCTCTCTCTCTGGCTCAGAGGCTATAGACCTATTGCAAATGACACCTTTTGCTTGGAAAGCGTCAGAACAGCTCAAAGCCTCACTGACTCAAATGCCCCATTTCTCTTGCGAAGCTGACTTTATGATTCGGATTTACAAAAAATCATCATAAAGCCAAGTGACTCCTGTGTAGTATTGGTCTATTTCTTGCTTAATCTTTCCTCTAAACCCTAAGCGGCAATTTTTTTCTAAACATTTTGTCACTTAGGCCGATATTTTATCTGTAAGCATAAATCGTTGAGGCAAGATATGACACCAGTAGGAATGAACACCGCTTCAACCTTGAGTTCAGCTCAAGCTAATACGGCAAATAAGCAGCCGCAAAATCCAGAAGCACAGCAAGCACCAAAAGCACTGCATGTTGAGCAAAATAAAGTCACTCTCTCTGAAGAGGGTAAAGCCTTGCTTGCCGCATTATCACAAATAGACGAAGAGGCAAAAAATGCAGAGGGTGAGCCAAACAAAGTCACTTCCTTTGCTCATGGCGCTCTGGGCTTAGATCGACCAGAAGAGATTGAAAAAGAAGAAGATACTAGTTACTCCGCAGGACAATATGTTAAAGGCGCATTGTCTGTTGGTGCTATCTTACTTGCTGTACTCTAGCTAGAATAATCTGACTCTATTGAAACTTCATCACTAGTTGCTCTCGCAACTGGCCGCTTCCCCATTGCTTCTATTTTCAATTAATCATGCTTAATGGCCAATTCTTGCCGCCTACCTTAGTACTATTTTTTCTACACTAAGATCTGTTGACCTTCTGCGACGATTTGATCTTGATCCTTTATCTCGATCAATTATACTGTATATACGTACAGTACATTTCCGAGGCGTACATGCATCCTGTTATCGATTTACTTCAAACTAAACAGTTGATTTGGCGAGGAAGCCAGCAAAAGATAAATGCCACTACGCACACATCTGGCTATAGTGAATTAGATAAACAGCTTAAGGGTGGTTTCCCTACCTATGGCGTGATTGAAGTTAACTCTCCGCAAGGTATTGGCGAGCTACGATTGCTAACGCCCTATATAAAGCAAAAAGGACAACAACGCCTTTCTGTTTTTATTAATCCTCCGGGTTATCTCTGTAGCGAATACTTTGTTCAACAAGAAATAGAGTTAAATAAGTTAATATTGCTATTTCCTAAAACAGCCAAGGAAGCGCTATGGGCCGCAGAGCAATGTCTTAAAAGTGGCAGTTGCGGTAGTGTCACACTTTGGCATCCTTCGTTAGAAATCCACCAAGCAAAAAGGTTACAAGTTGCCAGCGAAACTGGCCAGTGTCTAAACTTCTTATTTAAAATGGATACCCGTTGTCAGCTGACCTTGCCCATTTCACTTAGCTTAACCTTGCAACCAGACAGCAATGGTTTAACTGTCACGATTCACCGACGAAAAGGAGGCTGGTTAAAGACCCGTTTCACTATTGATGTCCATCAGAAGTGGCCTCACCTTGCTCCTTACACACACACCAATAGTGTTATCCCATTTCCTATTGGAAATAGGGGTACAGCATGACGCTCTGGTTGTACTTACACTTCCCTACTCTACAATTAGACAGCCTCTTTTCTGATATTCAGCAGGCCCCAATTTGCATTTTAAATAAACAGTACATTGTACAAATAAATAGCGTAGCAGAAGAGAAAGGAATAAAGCTTGGCATGGGATTAGGTAGTGCGGCATCACTGTGTGCCGATCTACAAGTACACCCTTATAATCAACAAGTTGAAGAGCAGAAATTAACCGAAATTGCTCACTGGCTTTATATGGTGACCTCCGATATCTCTCTGTTTTCCCCTTCAGGAATATTGCTTAAAGTGAGCAATATGCTGACTCTTTACGATGGCTTAGCTTCCTACTGGAGTGTGGTTTTTGAGCACCTTACAAGCTTAAATATTCAGTTTAGTTTCTCAACAGGAAGCTCTCCTTTATCCGCAAAATTACTCGCACAACAACAAATTAACCGTATCTCTGATGATCCCATCTGGTTACAAAATACATTAAAGCAACAACCACTGCATGCTACCGAGCTAACAGATAAAACTGTCGAGCAACTAAATAGAGTTGGCGTTCGCTATTTACAAGATTTACTCACTTTAGAGCTAGCAGATATCGCGCGCCGATTTGATATTGAGCTGGTTAATTATATGGGTCGTTTAACCGGACAACTTAAACACCCTGTAAACAACTATCATCCCGCTGAGACATTTAAACGTCACCTTGAATTGTTATTTGAAATCGATAATGTTCAATGGTTAATAAAGCCTCTATTTACACTATTAACTCAACTAGAGGCATTTTTACTTCTACGGGATAAAGTCGCCTACCAACTCACCTTACAGCTGCATCAAAGAGGTGACCTAACGCAGAGTGTGATTTTTTCCTCCGCTCAAGGAGATTATCTTGCCAGTAAATGGCAGCAGTTAAGCAAGCTAACTCTTGAGTCCTGCACTTTAAATGCCCCTATTACTGCAATTACATTGTATGCGACACAAACCCATCAAAAACAATCTGATGGCCATGATCTATTTGACGGTCAACAAGGGCAAACTTCACCGCTAGAGCTAATTAGCATTCTTCAAGCCAAGTTAGGTAAAGAGCAGGTCACAGGTGTGAGTAAAACCAGAGATCCTCGACCAGAGTTAGCCACTCGACTCTCTGTACCTTTTGCTCCGCAACACGATGATCTGAGAGTCGACCAATCAGAAAAAACAGCCTCTGCTCGTCCCAGTATCTTATTCCCTTCCCCTGTTCCTCTTGCTGAAAAGGTCACTATATTACAAGGGCCAGAAAGGCTCACAACAGGCTGGTGGGATGCAGAAACAATAATGCGAGACTATTTTGTGGCCAAAAGTGATCAAGGGCGATGGCTATGGGTTTTTCGTGATCAACAAAAACAGTGGTTCATCCACGGACTATTCGCATGAGTGACAGTAATCCTCAATATGCTGAGCTATTTTGCCAAAGCAACTTCTCGTTTTTAACGGGCGCCTCTCATGCAGAAGAGTTAATTACTCAAGCCAACTTTTTACGCTATTCTGCTTTAGCTATCACCGACGAATGTTCTCTTGCTGGCGTGGTAAAAGCTCATGCCACCATTAAAAACCACCATTTATCCATTAAACTCATCATTGGTAGCATGTTCTGGCTCAATGCCGAGTGCCAAATTGTACTCCTGTGCCCAAATCAGCAAGCTTATACCGAACTGTGCCGTATTATTACCAATGCCCGAAGACGAGCAGAAAAAGGAGAATACAACTTATCTGAATGGGACCTAATGTCATTAAAACACTGTTTGATCATTTGGTTACCTTGCCATAAACACGCCGATCTTCATTGGGGAGACTGGCTTAATAAACATCATAAAAAACGGCTATGGATTGGAGTACAGAAGCATTTACAAGGAAACGACAGAGCGTATTCAGCTTACTGCCAATCACTCGCTTCACAATTTGATCTAGCAATAACCGCTTGTGGGGGGGTGTTGATGCACAGTGCTACCCGCCAACCATTACAACATACGCTAACGGCCATCCGCGAAAACAAACCCATCAGCGAAATCAAACACCAACTACTGACAAATAGTGAAAGAAGTCTCAGACCAAAAGAGAAGTTAGCCAAAATCTTTGACCAAAAATGGTTAAATGAGAGTAACAATATCGCTCAGCAATGCACTTTTTCTCTGGATACACTGCGCTACTGTTACCCGTCAGAGTTGGTTCCTGACGGTTATACACCGATGAGTTACTTAATCGAACTGGTAGAAAAAGGCAAAAAAGCCCGTTTTCCCAACGGAGTGCCTAATGACATTGATCAGCTACTCACTAAAGAGCTCAACCTTGTTGAAGAACTCAACTATCCCTTTTACTTTCTGACCATTCACGACATCGTCATGTTTGCCAAAAGTCAGAGTATCCTTTATCAGGGAAGAGGGTCCGCGGCCAATTCTATTATCTGTTACTGCTTAGAGATCACCTCCGTTGATCCTAGGCAGATATCGGTACTTTTTGAACGTTTCATTAGTAAAGAACGTCAAGAACCACCCGATATCGATGTGGATTTTGAACATGAACGGCGTGAAGAAGTTATCCAATATATCTACAAAAAGTACGGAAGAGAGCGTGCTGCGCTAGCCGCTACCGTCATTAGCTATCGTTTTAAAAGTGCTTTGCGAGATGTAGGCAAAGCTTTAGGCATATCTGAAACCCAACTGGATTTTTTCATTAAAAATATAAACAGACGCGATCGCTCCCTCGGTTGGCAAGCGCAATTAACGGAATTGGGTATAAAGCCTGACTCCTTAAAAGGACAGCAACTTATCCAATTGGTTAATGACATTATCGGCTTCCCGCGTCATCTTTCTCAGCACGTAGGCGGTTTTGTCATTTCTGCCGGGCCATTATATGAATTGGTTCCCATTGAGAACGCCGCCATGCCCAATAGAACCGTCATTCAATGGGATAAAGATGACCTAGAAAGCCTTAAACTACTAAAAGTGGATATTCTGGCACTGGGTATGCTCACCGCCATTAGAAAGTGCTTTGATCTTATTAAACAACATAAAGGTGAAGAGCTTACTATTGCAGATATTACCCGAAAACAAGATGACCAAGCGGTTTACAAAATGCTGCAAAAGGCCGACACCGTGGGCGTATTTCAAATAGAATCACGGGCACAAATGAGTATGTTGCCGCGCTTAAAACCTCGCTGCTATTACGATTTAGTTATCCAGATAGCCATTGTGCGTCCAGGCCCAATTCAGGGGGATATGGTGCACCCTTTTCTAAAGCGTAGAGATGGATTAGAAGCGGTCACTTATCCATCTGAAGAGGTCAAAGAGGTGCTTTCTCGAACCATGGGGGTGCCTATTTTTCAAGAACAAGTAATTAAGCTCGCGATGGTTGCGGCAGGTTTTTCTGGTGGCGAAGCAGATCAGTTGCGACGAGCAATGGCCTCATGGAAAAAAAATGGTGATCTATTTAAATTTAAATCCAAGCTCATTAACGGCATGCTGGATAGAGGCTACCAAGCCGAATTTGCCGAACGTATTTTCGACCAAATATGCGGTTTTGGTGAGTATGGTTTTCCGGAAAGTCATTCAGCATCGTTTGCTGTCTTAGCATACTGTTCTGCATGGTTAAAACATTACCACCCAGAGCTATTTTATACTTCGTTATTGAATAGCTTGCCAATGGGCTTTTATAGCGCCTCTCAGCTTATTCAGGACGCCAAACGACATCACGTTACTGTCTTGCCCGTATCGGTTAACGACTCTCAATACATACACTCAATCGTACCTTCAGCACAAGGCTATGCTATTCAGTTAGGTTTAACACTGATTAAAGGGCTGTCTCAAAAAGGGGCCGAGCAGCTACTTCACAACCGACCAAGTCGTGGCTTCACCAGCAGTCAGCAGATAAAACATATTGGACTGAACAAAAAAGACATTGCCGCCTTAGCCTCAGCCGATGCGCTAAAAAGCCTCAGTGGAGACCGTTACCACACTCGTTGGCAAGTTATGGACTCTATACATGACCTGCCTCTCTTTCAGTCGCAGCAGGCTTCTTCTGAGCCATTTTTGTTTACAGAAAGTCCAACAGAAGCACTACTCGAAGATTATGCAGCAACAGGACTATCGTTAGATCAACATCCCATCACTATATTGGATAAAGCGCAGAAATTAGGTCGGTTCACTCGGCAAACGGAGCTATTAAACAGAGCACACCGCTCTATGGTCACGGTTGTTGGGGTCGTAACAGGAAGACAATCTCCGGGAACAGCAGCAGGTGTCACCTTTTTTACCTTAGAAGATGACACAGGCAATGTTAATGTGGTGGTTTGGGCTAAAACAGCAAGAGCACAAAAGCAGAGCTATTTAACCGCTAAAATACTTAAAGTGGACGGTATTCTCGAACACGATGGACAAGTTACTCATGTCATTGCGGGTAAGCTAACGGACCTGACAGAATCCCTAAATGGCTTGATCACTTCATCCCGAGATTTTCATTAAAGAATCGTTTTATAAAAAGCTACACAGCCCTTCTTGAACCTTGATCAGGCCGTCTTCAGATTGAGAAAATGTGTGTTCGAAAGATCGGCGGTTGCCTCGCCTTATAGACCCAATATCTGCTTCATTCTTTGCTGGGCAACATCCACTAGCAAATCCGGTTGGAACTTAGAAATAAACCGATCGCAACCCACTTTTTTCACCATGGCTTCATTAAAGCTGCCACTTAATGAGGTATTTAAAGTGATGAACAGATCACCCATTCTAGGATCATTACGAACTTCATGAGTTAGACGATAACCGTCCATTTCAGGCATTTCAGCATCAGTAATCATCATCATGATCTCATCCGTAACGGTTTTACCTTCATCACACCAACCTTTTAACAAGTTCAGCGCTTCTAACCCGTCACTACACTCAATAATATTGATACCTAACTGTTCTAAAGTGCCTCTCACCTGCCCACGAGCAGTAGAAGAGTCATCGACAATCAACACATTTCGTCCAATCATCTGCTGAGACAGCTCTTCGTCTAACACACCTTCAGAGATTGAAATATCGTAATCAATAATCTGTGCAAGAACCTTCTCTACATCGATAATTTCAACAATTTTCTTATCGCCTTCATCTTCAATCTGAGTAATGGCGGTTAGGTAGTTTGCCTTACCTGCTGTTTTAGGTGGAGGAGCAATTTCGGTCCAAGCTGTATTGACAATATTTCTTACTTGACCAACAAGAAAGCCCTGAACACTGCGGTTATACTCAGTGATAATCAGGTTTTGTTCTTCATCAGGGTGCATTGGACGAAAGCCGATTGCCGCTCGCAGATCTATCACTGGAACCGATTCACCACGAAGAGAAGCCACGCCAACCACATGACCATGTGCTCCGGGCATCTTAGTCAGAATAGGCATCTTAAGTACTTCTTTGACCTTAAATACATTAATCGCAAACAGTTGCCGATTGTTTAATTTAAACATCAAAAGCTCTAAGCGGTTTTCACCAACTAAGTTCGTTCTTTGATCGACAGTACTTAATACTCCGGACATACGGCTTCTCACTGAGTCTTTATCTGTGGGTTAGATTTAAAAACAAAACAATACAATAAGCAAATAATTAATAACTACATGCATAAAACATATATATCAGTATCGTTCATATTTTTAAGATAGTGTACCAAATTACGAATAAATCAACCTTCCACTACTTTCATCAACAATTGCCCGTCATACATGGCTTGTTTGATTAATGCTGCACCTGGCATGGTTGCTTGCTTATAAAAGCGGCTTTCAACGATCTGTAACTCTTGGTGATAAGCGGCAATACATTGCTGTTTAACACACTGTTCAATAGCAGGGTAAAGCACTGACTTTGCTCTATTAATCACCCCTCCTATCAATATCTTCTCTGGGTTAAATAGATTCACCACTATGGCTATCGCTTTACCCAAATAAAGACCAAGGTTCTCAATAACTTCCACCGCTAAAGGGTCCCCTTCAGCCGCAGCGGAACAGATATTTTCAATGGTGATACGATCAGGGTCAATGGAGGAATCCTCTCCTGCGCTCAATCGCTTGGCAACTTGATCTCTAATTGCTTGTGAGCTCGCCAATGTTTCAAGACAACCTCGGTTACCACAATGGCAAAGCTCACCATTTGGATCAATTTGAATATGTCCCAATTCACCGATATTACCATGGCGGCCTTGCAATACTCTGCCGTCTAGCACTATTCCCGCTCCAACACCATGGTGGATTGAAATCAGTATCGAACTTTCATTCTCTTTTGAATGACCAAATAGTTTTTCAGCTAATGCCCAAGCCCTTGTGTCATTGGCAATAAATACCGGCAGCCCCGTAGACTCATGAATTTCAGGGCCCAGAGGCAAATTTTTGACATTATAGTGAGGCATCTGTAAGACAATGCCTTTCTCTGGATTCACCAAGCCAGGTAACGTCACCGCAATGCTGGTTACCCGATCTAGTTGATCAGAATACGTTTCAAAGAACTCATCAATCTCATGAAGTAAACGAGCAAGTACGTCCTCTTGCTCTATTTCATGAATATCAATTTTAGTATCGATAAGCACTGAGCCACCATGCTCGTGCAAAGCAATAACGAGATAACCTCGACCTAAACGAGCCGATAAAAACTGCCAGCCTTCATTGTCAGTTTGTAAACCCACAGCAGGTCGCCCACGACTTGTCGCTTCTTGTACCGTTGTTTCATGAATGAGGTGTGCATCAATCAGTTCACGAGTGATTTTCGTGATACTTGCAGGAGCTAACCCACTGACCTTAGAAAGATCAATGCGAGATATTGGCCCGTTTAAATCTATCAATTTATACACACGACCAGCATTGACCTGCTTGATATGGTCAATATGGCCAGGTTGAGCCATGTACATTTTACACTCCAAAATGACGTCGTTGGCTAATTTTTTTACTTTGCGAACTAATTGTGAAGTCACTTGATAGATTGCCGTGACGGGTATCACGCACAAAACTAATTTAGCCAATAAAAGCGGAAATAGCGGCGATTAAACCAAAGTAATTATTGATCTAAAACAGGTTTTTTTTAATCATGAAAAATCTTTTTACAACACCGTTTTACCCAGTGTTCTGCAATTATTGGATTGAGGCGCAAGCTAAGAATCAAGTTTCATCAGTTAGGCGACTCAACAAATCCTAATCTGGCTAAATAGCACATAATCGCCATATACTAAGTAGTACATAATGACGCCACAGGAAGAAAAATATGAGCAAACGGTTAAGAAGAACAAAAATTGTTACGACTCTAGGACCCGCAACGGATCGCGACAATAATTTAGAGCGCATTATTCAGGCAGGTGTCAACGTAGTAAGAATGAACTTCTCTCATGGCAGCGCTCAGGATCACATTGACAGAGCCCAACAGGTACGCTCAATTGCCGCTCGACTAGGCATGCACGTTGCCATTTTAGGTGATTTACAAGGGCCTAAAATTCGGGTGTCTACCTTTACAAATGAAAAAGTCATACTCAACAAAGGGGACAAATTTACCCTAGACAGCGACCTTCCAGCCGGCCAAGGAGATCAAGATGTTGTTGGCTTAGACTACAAAGAGCTACCGCAAGACGTTGTTAACGGTGATGTACTGCTATTAGACGATGGTAGAGTTCAACTTAAAGTCATCTCAGTAAAAGGCAACAAGGTACATACAGAAGTCGTGATAGGCGGCGCGCTCTCTAACAATAAAGGAATCAACAAACAAGGAGGCGGCCTCTCAGCGGACGCACTTACTGATAAAGACAAAAACGATATTTTAACTGCGGCAAAAATCA
This sequence comes from Vibrio sp. 99-8-1, assembly GCF_013114595.1. GTDB lineage: Bacteria > Pseudomonadota > Gammaproteobacteria > Enterobacterales > Vibrionaceae > Vibrio. The sequence continues at coordinate 53,854 of NZ_VTXE01000013.1, forward strand.
AAGTGGACTACTTAGCCGTTTCATTTCCGCGTAATGGTGAAGATATGAAGTACGCCCGCAGACTCGCCCGAGATGCAGGCTTAGAAGCAAAACTCGTCGCCAAAGTAGAGCGAGCGGAAACGGTGGCCAATGTAGAGAACATTGATGACATTATTTTAGCATCCGACGCCATTATGGTCGCTCGTGGCGATTTAGGGGTAGAGATTGGCGATCCGGAATTAATTGCGGTGCAAAAACAATTAATTAGCCGTACCCGAAGTTTAAACCGCGTAGTGATCACTGCAACGCAAATGATGGAGTCCATGATCACGAATCCTATGCCTACCCGAGCTGAAGTGATGGACGTCGCTAACGCCGTGCTGGATGGTACAGATGCCGTTATGCTATCGGGAGAAACCGCCGTCGGTGCTTATCCAATAGAAACGGTCGAGTCGATGGCAAGCGTCTGTATGGGAGCAGAGAAAATGCCATCGTTGAATGCATCCAGCTACCGTATAGATAGTCAATTTGACTCTACAGAAGAGACCATTGCCATGGCGACCATGTACGCGGCCAATCACCTTCATGGCGTGAAAGCGATGATTACCCTAACTGAATCAGGCAGAACGCCATTAATGATGTCTCGCTTAAGTTCCGGGCTTCCTATCTTCGCCTTATCTAGAAACGAAAGCACCTTAAGTAGAGCCTCACTCTATCGAGGCGTAACACCTGTATTTTTTGAATGTCAGGCCGATGCTGGGATTACATTTGCACAAGAAGCCATTATCACATTAAAAGAGAAAGGTTTAGTGGACACAGGGGATAAAGTCATCATTACTCAAGGTGATGTTATGGATATCATCGGCTCAACTAACTGCATGCGTATAATGTCAGTAGAATAATTCTCCGTTTATCACTGTAAACCCTAACAACTAATTTATGTTAGGGTTTTCATCACCATGTACTCAGCTTCAGCACGATTAACTTAATTTTTTAGTCAAAGAAAACTGTTCAATAAAATGATAACCCGCATCTAAGCCAAGCTGATAGTCATGTAATAGCTCCTCTTTCTTGCTTAATAACGCTGATGATTTCAAAGGTTGCGCTGGGCAAATCTGTACAATAAAACAATCATCCGGTGGATTAAGCAAAAACTGTTGGGTTAAAGCATACGTTTGGTAATGAATCATCAAATAATCGGCCAAGCCTGAATCAAATTTGTCCCCCAGCAGATGACTTAAACGATAAACATCGTCACCACCAAACAACCAACGACCACCATTTAACAAGTCAAGGTGCTTGAACGACATTTTCTTCTGTTTGGACTTATCTATTTGTTCCTGCCAGAACTCACTCCACTCCCCTTTCCACTTATTCAGAGTCTGTTCCCAGTGCTGCTGCACAAACAACAGAGGATCAACTTCATCGGTTCTCTTTTCTGTCGTGATGTTTTTAGCAAATAGATCATTATTACCAACAGCGTCTTTGCTAATGAAAAAAGCATCACCATTCTGCTCTGGTTCTTCAGCCACATCCGTCCGAATTACCATTATGTTACGATGGCCTTGCCTCCACGCTTCTTGAACAGGAATCGCAGCAGTAACACCACCATCAACATAACTTTTCTCTGCAATAGAGACCTCACCATCATACAGCGCGGGTATGGCGCATGTCGCTCGCATCACATCAAACCACTCTTCCCCTAGAATCGGCAGGTATTCATCACGAATATGAGAGACTTCCGTAACAGAGGCATACGCTCCTCGATCCGCCAATATCATTCGGCCTAAATCCAAATCAAGTTTATAAGGGAACTGGCTAATTTTACATATTGCCCAGTCGATATCCATGCTCTGTTTACGCCGAATATAACTAAACAAATTAAAGAATTGAGGGTCAGTGGTAAGATCCACTAAGAATGATTTGCCAAGTCCCGTTTGGCGACAAAGATAAGCACAAATATTCAATGCGCCAGCAGAGGTACCATAAAATACATCAAAGGGATCAAAATTAGACAAAATAAACGCATCTAAAACCCCAGAGGTAAAAATACCCCGCTGCCCTCCACCTTGAGCAATGAGAGCAGAGGAGCCATTGATGTATTTCGCATATTTAGCGTGTTGCAAAGTGGAGTGGGTTCCACTAACAACGCCCCGATTGGACATCCCCCCTCCTTAATTCTGACGATTTGACGTCTGCAATGCCTAATTTACATTAATGATGTTTAGGTTATGAATCTCTCTCTTAAAGTAACTTCAGCTACTTCTATCACGAGAGTACATTAGCTTCTGATCAAGACACCGGCATGCAGCTATCACCGCGATTTGGCATCAATCAACTGACTACGGCAATAACACCCGACACGATAATTAAAGAAAATGCTGCAACAACAATAGACAGTGCCAGTTTTAAATCGTATTCCATTACGTTTCCTTACTTAAAAATAGACGCCCCTTCATTTGCATAATCAAGCTGTTGAAGAAGTCGTACCGTTAATAAAAATATCTCTCTTAATAAACATAATTCATATAACAGAGAAACCCCAAGAGCAAACAAATCAATATGCAGTAAAAATCACACAAAACTTATCGTCTATGCCATCTCTGAGCTTTGTTGTGTTCCGTAGTCATAACAAAATGGGGAAATTTGAACATTTTTCAGTCGAACTCTCTATTAGCAACAACAGACATATAAACCACCACTAACTCTCAAGCAGGAATTAATAACCATGTATTAATATTTTTACCACTCATAACACTACTCACTAAGTAGTTTTAACATTTAAAGCACCACTTGTTATCATTTTTTAAACATCGCCTTTCTATTGCACTCATCAGATTAAAATTGTAATCTGCCCATAATGCGCAGCTGAATGTTTCAGTTTTCGCAAACACACATCGCAAAATTTAGATACATACTCTGAGTTTTACCGTTATCAGCAGAATAAAAAACCATAACATTTAAAAATGAGAGCTAGTTCAAACTGCTAACTTGTCATTTTCAGAGAATTTAATTTCATCATAAATGTTAACAATCCATTAATACAATATCTGCTTGATACCAGTAAAGCTTCATATCTCAGAGTCAAGTTGTAAGGAGTAATTATGAAGCGTGAACAATGGGGGTCCCGTGCAGGATTTATACTTGCCGCAGTAGGGTCCGCAATCGGCCTAGGAAACATATGGCGTTTTCCATACATGGCTTATGAGAATGGTGGTGGCGCCTTTTTTATCCCTTATCTTTTTGCCATGATCACCGCTGGTATCCCATTTATGATCTTAGAATTCAGTATGGGACAGAAGAACCGAGGCTCAGCACCAATTACGCTTAGCCGCATCAACGCAAAGTTTGAGTGGTTAGGTTGGTTCCAAATTGGTATTGCAGCCGTCATCGCCGTCTACTATGTTGCGGTTATCGGCTGGGCAATTTCCTACTTTGGCATGTCATTTACCCAAGCTTGGGGAACCGACACCAACGCCTTCTTCTTTAGTGAGTATTTAGCACTTGGCGACAACTCACCAACGAACCTTGGTAGCATCCAATGGGGTATTGCTGGCGCAATGCTTATTGCTTGGGGTATTACTTATTCGGCTATCGCCGGTGGTGTAAAAGCAGGTATTGAACGTGCATCTAAAATCATGATGCCGATTCTTTTCCTAATGGTGCTTTTCCTTATTGGTAGAATGATCTTCCTTCCTGGTGCACTAAATGGTGTTAACTATTTATTTGAACCTGACTTTAGCAAAATTATGGATGTTAAAGTTTGGGCAGCAGCATATGGACAGATATTCTTCACATTGAGTTTAGGCTTCGCCATCATGCTGGCTTATTCTAGCTATCTTCCTGAAAAGTCGGATATCACAAATAACGCCTTTATGACGGTGCTTATCAACTGTGGCTTCTCTATTCTTGCAGGTATCATGATCTTCTCTGTATTAGGCTACATGGCTGCAGAACAAGGTAAACCACTAACTGAAGTTGTTAGTGCAGGTGTCGGTCTAGCGTTTGTTACGCTTCCAGCGGCGATCAATCTTCTGCCAGCGCCTTATATCCTTGGGCCTCTATTCTTCCTAGCTTTGGTTGTTGCAGGTTTAAGTTCGCATATCTCTATTATCGAAGCGGTAACCTCAGCCATTATCGATAAATTAGAAATGAGCCGTAAGAAAGCCGCGACCATTGTATGTGGTACAGGTTTTGTTATCTCACTAGCATTTGCAACTAACGGCGGATTACTACTACTTGATCTTGTTGACCACTTTGTAAACAACGTTGGTATCTTAACAAGCTGCCTAATTGAAATTGTACTGATGGCTTGGCTCGTTAAACTGTCTGACATTCGTCAATACGTGAACAAAGTATCCGATTTCACAGTCGGTGTTTGGTTTGAAATGTGTCTACGTTTTGTATCGCCAATCATGCTAGCCATTATTGTCGCCACTAAGTTTATCCACCTTATTAATGAAGGCTATGGTGGTTATGCTCAGTTTGAACTAATGACTCTAGGTTGGGGACTTATCGTCGCTTTAATCGCTGTTGGTGTCATTATCAACATGAACAGCCAACCACAAAAACCACTAGCGGAGGCACAATAATGACTACTGGTGCAATTATAATGATGATTATCGGCCTTGGTGTTACTTGGGGTGGAGCAGCATTTTGTATTAAGAAAGCGATGGACAAGCAGTAAATCCTTCGGCTAATAGCGCAATGAAAAAAACCTCAATAGTATGGCTATTGAGGTTTTTTATTTGAGGCTACTGAGGTATCAACCAAATAGATAACAGTTACATGGCGGCTTTTATTGCCCGAGCCAATCTATCCGGCGCCTTTTTAGGGTCGGCATCGGCATCGTTGAAAAAGTCTGAAACAACGCTAAAAATGGCATCTCGAACAAAGCTGGTAGTGGACATATTAGCAGACAAACTTGGTAACAAATTCTGTGAACCTTCAGACTGGCGAAAAGCTTCCATCGAAGCCACTGAACACTGATCAAATCGATCTAATGAGATATCAGCTCTAGCCGGTAATGAGCCTTTATTGAAGTTAAATGCTTCTTGGAAAGATTTAGACATGATCGTTTGAGCGAGTTGTGCTTTACCCTCTTTTGCCAGTTTGTTGTAGTGCTTAAAAAAGACAAAACTATCGATGTTATAACTGAACATATCTACTGTTCCAGGTGCTGGGACACAAAGGTAATCTTCACCCGGTACTTTTCCTGCCGCAGTAAACTCACCTTTCACCCAGTCTCCCATTAGCTGCATTGCTGCTTTACCTTCTATAACCATATCTGTCGCAGCATTCCATGTTCGTCCAAAAGAGGCTTTATCTATATAATTACGTAGTTGATGGAAACGACTGAACACCTCCACCATTTTTTCTCCCGATAAAGTATCCATGTCTAAATCTACAAAAGCTTTACGATAATCTTCTGCCCCCAAAACAGCCAATGCTATCGCTTCAAACAAGGTCGTGTCTTGCCACGGTTGTCCTCCGTGAGCTAATGGGATATATCCCGCCGCTTTGATTTTTTCAGCAACGGTAAAAAACTCTTCCAACGTCGTCGGGATGGATACACCGACTTCTGCAAATACATCAGGGTTTGCCCATAACCAGTTCACTCTATGTAAGTTGATAGGAACCGCGACATATTTCCCTTTAAACTTCATGATATCGGCTACAGATTTAGGCAGAACATTATCCCAATGCTCAGCGATAGCGACATCCTCGACATTGGTTAAAAAGCCTAGTTGCGCCCACTCTTGAATATCGTAACCTTTAATTTGAGCCGCAGTAGGAGGGTTACCGGATACGGCTCTCGCTTTAAGCACCATCATGGCGCTTTCACCGCCACCACCTGCCACGGCAAAGTCTTTCCATGTGTAACCTTTGCTTTCCATGACCTCTTTGAGTAACTCTGCTGAACGAGCTTCTCCTCCAGACGTCCACCAGTGCAGAACTTCCAGTTCATTGGCAACAGCCAGATTTGTCGCTAACAGTAATCCGCCTAGAGATATGCCACTTAGCGATAAAAGCTTTCTATACATGTTACTTTTCCTCAAGTGCTCGCACCTTTTTCATTTAACTACGAGCTAACGTACAGCTGCAATAGGGAGGCTAACGCAAACTCGTAAGCCCCCTTGTTGTAAATTGCATATGGTTAGGTCCCCGCCATGGGCATGAGCAATACTTCTCGCGATCCCCATACCCAGACCATGCCCTTCATCATCTTTTGCCAAGCGAAAATAGGGCTTAAAAACATCTTCGATTAACGTGTCTGGGATCCCCGGACCTTTATCATCAATAATAATCTCTACTGAGTCATCCGACTTTGTTAACACGATATTGACTTCATTTCCGTATTTGACGCCATTATTAATAATATTGGTCAAACAACGTTTTAATGCTAATGGTTTGCATACAAATGGAAGCGCATCAACCGACGCGATCTGAACATTTTCTCTATCACGATTATGATGCTCTGCTATGCCCTCTATCATGTCCACTAAATCAACTTCATCCAGGTTCTCATGAATATCAGTATCCTTAACGGTTTGTAACGCGCCTTTTACCATTAATTCCAACTCATCCAGATCTCGATTAAATTTTAAACCTCTCTGGTCATCTTCAATTAACTCTGAACGTATTCTAAGGCGAGTAATGGGTGTTTTTAAATCGTGAGAAATAGCACTAAATAGCCTTTCTCTGTCCTCTATATGCCTTCCAAGTCGCATTTGCATTCGGTTGAAAGCTCGTGTTGCCGTCACTAACTCCGATGCCCCCTCTTCCACTAGCGGAGGTTGATCAATATCCATACTTAGCGCATTCGCAGCCTGTGCAAGACGTTTTAGCGGTTTAACCTGCAGGCGTATCATAAAATAAGTTAAGGTCATCAATAGTGCTGTAATAAACAGGATAAAGAATACTTGTTGATTAGAGAGCACTTCATCTTCCAGCATGACATACGGTGAAGGAAGTAATGCTGCAATATAGAGCCACTCATTCTTTGCCAGTTCAATTTGCACCACCAATATTGGTGGATTAAGAGGCTCTAAACTCAAGGTATAATGAGCCCACGATTTAGGAAGATCGCTGAGTAAGGTATCGTTACTAAGAACATGTAAATTATCCGGCAGAGAAAATTGAACATTAATTTGGTTTAGGCCCGGTAATTTTTCCATCAATATAGTTTCGAACACCTCAATGGCCGTACGTTTCATCTCATTATTTGCTACAGGATCGATCGTAATCTCTTCTTCATTGAAAGAGACAAAAAACCGCGTGCCACCCATATTCCGCAATTGGTCCAGAACAATATGACGATATTGTTGTGGTAAAGACTGAAAAAAATTTGCCGTTGACGCAAAGTTATTCGCCATACTTATAGAGGTCGATTTTAACCCTTCTAGTTCCCGATATTTAGATTGGGTATACCAAATAGCCGTAGCAATAAGCTGAGCAAATATAACAGAGAGTAACGTAAGCCAAAGAGTACGAGACACCAATGAACGCGGAACGATTCGCCTTAAACGCTCTTTGCTCGCTTGATACGCGGTTTTTAGCCAATGAATAGGCTCATTAACTGTCATATATGACATCCGCCGCCAATATATAGCCATCACCACGCATGGTTTTAATCAATTTAGGTTTTTTACCACTATCACCGAGTTGATTACGAAGTCGGCTTAACTGCACATCTAAACCTCGTTCTGTCGGCAGTGCATTACGTCCCTTCATCACTTGCGAAATACTGTCTCTATCTAAAATTTGGTTAGGATGATCTAGGAACAACATCAACAAAGTAAAATCTTTACCCGACAATTCAATTTCATTGCCGGTATCTATATCCGTTAACGTATGAGTACGGACATGGAGAGTCCAGTTTGAAAACGTAATGCGCTGCGGTTTCGCTTTAGGCACTTCCACTGCACGAGTACGCCGTAGCATGGCTTTAATTCTGGCGGTTAATTGACGAGGACTGAATGGTTTTGCCACATAATCATCCGCACCAATTTCCAAACCCACTATTTGATCGGTTTCATCTGAAACAGCCGTAAGCATAATGATAGGCACATTAGAAGAACGACGAATATACTGGCAAAGGGAGAAACCGTCTTCTCCAGGCAGCATTACATCTAACAAAATAAGATCAGGCTCCCCTTCTAATAAGTGGCGTTTCATCTCTTCACCTTCAGAGGCTAAGACAACCGTATATCCTGCTCGTGTCAAATACTCATCGAGTAATTCACGAATTTCCTGATCATCATCGACAACTAGAATTCGTTTCTTTGCATACATGCTTATGTTCTCCTCCAATGCGTCAACAAATTATATAGATAATCTCGAAAGGAGATGCCATTCCTTCGATTATCTTTCTTAAACTGACCCTATTGATGCCACTCTGAATCCTGCACCTTGAGGTCACTTGAGTATAATCATTACTTATGCTTTCGTCAGCGACAAGACAAACTACCTAATCTAACCATCCGCTAACCTTGCCATATAAACCTCATTATTCACTATAATGAGCATGATAAATAACTAAAACATCTCAAAACTGGAATATCATTCTGTATAAAAATGCGTAATTTCACCCTATAACCTAAATTTACCACATTATTACCGTCGCATTGCGCTATGTTACCTTTTGTTACATCCAGCGTGACCACCGACCCGAAAAAATATTTCAAGAACCACTATTATATTCTCAGTCGGTGAACATATTCATTTAAAGAAATCTAAAAAGAAACCTTCAATAAATAAGAAAGTTTATTTTTGGACTATATAAATATGCCAACTATTATTTAATTAATTACTAACAATAGTTATATCCACATTTTTGATAAGTAATTAACAAAAACACATTTTATTATTATCTCAGAAAGTTATAACGGGGGTTATATGGACTTTTTTAGTACTATGCAAAAAATGGGGCGCAGCCTCATGCTACCTGTGGCGTGTATGCCTGCAGCTGGTATTTTACTCGGTATTGGTGGTAACTCAGAAGTTGCTAAGTTTTTACCTGAAATCGTAGCACAAGTAATGACCGAGGCCGGTCTGGGTGTGTTTGCAAACATGGCACTGTTGTTTGCAATCGGTGTAGCTCTTGGTTTTACAAAAAATGATGGCGTAGCGGCTCTAGCAGCGGCACTAGGTTACCTAACAATGACTCGCGTATTGGGTGTTGTTGCAGAAGGTACTGATACTGGGGTATTTGGTGGTGTCATTATGGGTCTGGTTGCGGCCGAACTCTTTAACCGCTACCACACTATCAAGCTTCCTACTTACTTAGGATTCTTCGGTGGTAAACGTTTTGTTCCTATCGTCACCTCTCTAGCAGCGTGTATTGTTGCTGCTATCCTAGCGGTTGTATGGCAACCAATTGGTGCAGGTATCGCTCTATTCTCTGAGTGGGCTGCATATCAGTCTCCAGAAGTAGCCTTTGGTATCTACGGTATTGTTGAACGCTCTCTAATCCCATTCGGCCTACACCACATCTGGAACGCACCTTTCTTCTATGAAGTTGGTGAATTCACAACAGCAGCTGGTGAAGTTGTTCGCGGTGAAATCCCTCGCTACCTTGCTGGTGACCCAACTGCTGGTAACCTAGCTGGTGGTTACATGTTCAAGATGTTTGGTCTACCTGCTGCGTGTCTAGCAATGTATGTAACAGCGAAAAGCGATAAGCAAAAACTGGTTGCTTCTATCCTTGGCTCTGCTGCTCTAACATCATTCCTAACTGGTATTACTGAACCAATCGAATTTGCGTTCCTATTCGTTGCGCCTCTACTATATGTTGTTCACGCTCTACTTGCGGGTTCTGCTTTCGTAGTAATGATTGTTCTTGGTATCAAGCACGGTACTACTTTCAGCCACGGTCTATTTGACTTCACGCTACTGTTCGGTCACTCAACTAACGGTTGGATGCTACCTCTTGTTGGTCTTGTTTATGCTGCAATCTACTTCACAGTATTTGTGTTCTTGATTAAAGCCTTTAATCTTCAAACTCCAGGACGTGAAGATGAAAGCGAGTCAAAAGTACAAGCAGACACAAGCAGCGATGAGCTTGCTATGAACATCACAGCGGCATTTGGTGGTAAAGAGAACATCAAAGACCTAGAAGCATGTATCACTCGTCTACGTGTTACTGTAAATGATGGTTCTAAAGTTGATACAGATAAACTGAAACAACTTGGTGCTGCAGGTGTATTTGTTAAAGGTGATAACTTCCAAGCGGTATTTGGTACTCACTCAGAGATTATCAAAGGTCAAATGGAAGCACTTGCTTAATTTGAAATAATAAAAGACCAGTATCCCTATAACTGGTCTTTTAAATTATAAGCCCAAGTATTATTTATACTTGGGCTTTTATTTATATGGGAAATAAAAAATATAATATTACTCATTAATGCAATATACAGAAAACCGATTTTAATAAGTGAATTATCAAAAAACTGTAGTATCAAAAAATAAAAAACCGCGATTTACGTCGCGGCTATATTTTTAAGTAACAGACCCTAGATAGTTGTTTAGCGAGAGTTTATCGCCATGAGTTCAAGCATTGATTGAAAACATAATCACTCTAGGATAAGAACAATTTTCTAAAATTGTCAGTCGTTTTTTGTGCAACTTCTGTAAGAGAGATATTTTTCAATTGAGCAATATACTGAGCAACCTCAACAACATAAGCCGGTTGATTCTGCTTTCCTCTATGAGGAACGGGAGCCAGATAAGGCGAATCCGTTTCAATTAACAAGCGTTCTATCGGCAGTGCTTTTACAACGTCTTTGAGCTGCGTCGCTTGTCGGAAAGTAACAATACCTGAGATAGAAATATAAAAACCGAGCGACATCGCTTGCTCTGCAAATGCCATATCTTCGGTAAAACAGTGGATAACGCCGCCACAGTTCTGCGCATTACCCTCTCTAAGTATTGCTAATGTATCTTCTCTAGCATCACGAGTATGAATAATCAGCGGTTTATTCAGTTTCACCGCCAGAGCTACTTGCTGTTCAAATCGTTCTCTTTGTAACACAGCAGTTTCAGGTTGATAATGGTAATCCAACCCGGTCTCACCGATCGCCACAACTTTACTATGATTGGCGTACTCTTCTAACATCTGCAATGAAAAATCGCTTTCCACGTCCAGTGGATGAACCCCACAAGAAGCATAAACATTACTATGCGGTTCAATCATTTCTATCATGGCAGGGAATGCATCTAATGTAACGCCAACAGACAGCAGTTCTGTAACCTTCACCTGTTGTGCTTTACTTATAACGTCATTCACGTCGCTATGTAACGACTCATAGTTAAGCTTATCGAGATGACAATGGGAATCTACGAACATAAGTCCTCTTGAAGTTCTATTAACCAATTGGTGAGCAATAACTCCTGATTGAGACCAGAAAAAGTAGTGAACTGATGAGTTAACTCAGCTAGAGCAGTTGACGCTTTGTAAGCCGATTGATAAGGAACAACGGTCATCAACTCTTTACTAAGGGAACACAGACCTATCTCTTCAATAGCAAAGTGCCTTTTCTGGATATCTGACAGAATAATCGCCAGCCAATTTAAACGTGCTAAAAAATCGTCCTTAAGCAGGAGATAAATAGATGAATAGTGACAACTATCACCGGCAAGCAGATCAAATAGTGCCTGTTGCAACGTTAAAAAATGTTGATATTGGCCACTTTCAAAAAATTGCAGCGATTGTAACGGTGCGTAATTGTTAAGACGAATACCGGTGTGGTTGATCTCTACATCACTTTCCGACTTGAGCCATAAGTAAACTTGTTCTATATCTGGCTGAGCGACCTGCCATTTCTGACAACGACTTATAATGGTTGGCAACAAAGCATTCTTATTGGTCGTCAGTAGTAAAAAGACACAGTTTTCCGAGGGCGATTCAAGGGTTTTTAGTAATGCGTTAGACGCAGACTCATTCATGGCTTCAGCAGGAGAGATAATAATGACTCGCTTACCGCCAAGCTGAGATGACTGCTGAGCCCATTTATTGCATTCTCTAACTTGGTCTACGGTAATAGATTTACCCGATTTTTCAGCAACAACCCAATGCACATCAGGATGATTTCCTGATTGAGTAAGCGCACAAGAGTGACAAAAACCGCATGGTTCAGATGTCGAATGGCTACACACTAACGTGTGCGCAAAATGTTTAGCTAACTCAGATAACCCCGTTCCTTTTGGCGCACTACAAAGCATCGCACCAGAAACAGAGTCTGTTTCACTCAAGTTCTGCCATTTTAACCAAACCGGCTCTAGCCAAGGATAGACATTTTGCATAAAGGAAGTTACCCGTTGTCCTTTAACCATAAGTTCAAGGCCTGATATATGCTCGCTTCTACTTGCTCAATACTCTGGCTAGCATCGATCACTTTTACTGAGTCATCATTGGCTGCCAACTCTAGGTATCGAGCTCTAGAGCGATCAAAAAAGCTGATATCCATCTTTTCTATTCTGTCTAGTTCACCACGGCCTCTCGCTCTCTCAAGCCCTAATCGAGGGTCGAGATCTAAATAAAGAGTAAAGTCTGGCTTAAATGCGCCAAGTGTTGCTTGCTTCAGATTACTCATCACTTTAGGGTCAATTTGGCGACCTCCACCCTGATAAGCTTGAGAAGACATATCATGCCTATCTCCAACAACCCAATGCCCTTTATCAAGCGCGGGTTTAATCACATTTTCCACCAGTTGTACCCGAGCGGCATAAATAAGAAGCAGTTCCGTCATATCTTGCAGAACTTCGCCTTCATGCTCCTCTTTTACCAAGGCTCGCATTTTTTCGGCCAACACAGTACCGCCCGGCTCGCGAGTATTAACAATATTGGAAATACCGTGCTGAGATAATGTCTCTTTAATAGCAGCAATGGCGGTGCTTTTTCCAGCCCCTTCAAGGCCTTCTACAACGATAAATTTGGCGTTATTCATTTTTTCTTTCTTAATTGTTTTAGGTACTGTTGTACAGCACGATTATGATCTTTTAAATTTTTCGAAAACACATGACCACCAAGACCACTGGCAACAAAATAGAGGTAGTTACTGCTAATAGGCTGGAGTGCTGCTTCTATGGATGATTTACCCACCATGGCAATGGGCGTTGGTGGTAATCCATTAATAACATAGGTGTTATACGCAGTACGAGTTTGAAGATCTTTTTTGCGAATATTGCCGTTATATTTATCACCCATGCCATAGATAACCGTAGGATCCGTTTGCAAACGCATGCCTCGTTTTAGACGATTGATAAAGACAGAGGATACAGTGGCTCTTTCAGACTCGATTGCTGTTTCTTTCTCAATAATGGACGCCAAAATTAGCGCCTCATACTCTGATGCTAGAGGTAACCCTTCTTGGCGTCCATCCCAGCTAGCCGCCAGCACCTCTTTTAAATCTCGATGTGCTCGTTTTAAAATATCTAAATCAGACATACCAGCAGTGTAATGGTAGGTCTCAGCAAGAAATAGCCCCTCTAACTTCTTCTGCGGTATTGCTAACCGTTCCGCTATCTCTTGCTCTGTTAATTGTTCAATTTTCTGTTGTAAATATTCAGCTTGCTTCAAGCTTTCACGCCATTCGGTAAATCGGCTACCTTCTACAAACGTAATGGCAAATTGATGCTCTTTGCCTTTGGCGATAAACAACAGCATATCAGCCAGTGTCATCTCCGGCTGTATGAGAAAAGTGCCCGCCTTAATATGAGTCAGTTCCGGCTGAAAACGACGCAGCAAACTCGAGTACTGATTAGCTACAATCCAACTCTGTTGCTCTAACTGCTTAAGTAATGAGGAAAAGCTGCTACCACTTTTAATGGTAATGATGGTGGCTTCAGTGATTTGTATACTCTGATTGGCATACTCTTCTGTCTGCTTTTTGACAAAAAGATAACCGCCGCCTGCAAGTAACACAGCCAGCAGCAAAAGTAGTGTAATTTTTTTAATCACGAAGTTAACGTCTCCTGAAAATATCGTGTTTTGCTTCCTATAACGAAGCTTTGATGATCAATATTAATAATGGGGGCAACCGTCAACAAAGCATTGCTCATAAATACTTCGTCAGCCGCCAAAATATCAGCCAAAACATAATCAGCCACGTTAACCGTTAAACCTATCGCTTTAGCCTCTTGCAGCACTTTATAACGAGCGATACCTGTTACTCCACATAAAGAGAGATTTGGGGTATATAGCACTTCATCTTTTAGCCAAAAAAGATTCGCCATTGTTGTTTCAATGACATTATCTTGAATATCTAACACCAGCGCGTCTTGATGACCAAGCTTGTCGGCTTCAGCTTTAAGGAGTACTTGTTCTAAACGGTTATTGTGCTTGTGGCCCGCCAATAATGGTGAGTGACCTAACCTCGATGGACAAATGCCAAGGCTGACACCTTGTTGCTGCCAGTTAAGATAGTGTGCAGGATAAGCAAACGAACTAATGGTTACCACCACATTATGTGCGCCTGTCGGGCTGTATCCACGTCCCCCACTGCCTCGGCTAACATGCAACTTTACACCAGCCCTTAATGCTGAACTAGCTGCCTTCTCTACCCACAGCTTAACTCGCTCCCAGTCCGGCGACGCAATATTTAACAGATCCAAACAAGATTGCATCCGCTGAGTATGTAGCGCCCAATCGAGAGGCTCTCCTGTGGCGGTTAGTATGGTGGTAAAACAACCATCACCGTATTGAAATGAACGATCATCCGCAGGAATTGTGGCTGATGGTTCTCCATTTACCCAAATCATTCCTTTCTACCCTATTGGCTACAGACCGCTAGCCAATACTTTAACTAAGCAGCCGCTGGTCGATTTTGTACAGCGGCTAATGTTAACAGAAAATGCGCCTACTCTATGCAAAAAAAAACGGCTCGATATTTTTAATCGGCCGTTCTTTCATCAACAGATAGGGAAACTTGGTTAGATTTTCTTAAAAATCAACGAACCGTTTGTGCCACCAAAACCAAACGAGTTACAAAGCGCATATTCCATATCGACTTTACGAGCAGTATGAGGCACTAAGTCTAGATCACAACCTTCGTCAGGATTATCTAAGTTAATGGTTGGCGGTACAATTTGATCAACCAATGCCATTGCCGTAATAATCGCTTCTACCGAACCTGCGGCACCCAATAAGTGACCCGTCATAGATTTGGTTGATGATACTAATACCGTTTTCGCTGCTTCTTCACCGATTGCACGTTTAACACCACGCAATTCAGCCACATCACCAGCAGGGGTAGAGGTACCATGAGCATTGATATAACCGATTTGCTCGCCAGTAATACCAGCATCGCGCATCGCAGCTTCCATGGCTAACGCACCACCAGAGCCGTCTTCACTCGGCGCTGTCATATGGTAAGCATCACCACTCATTCCAAAACCAACCACTTCACAGTAAATTTTAGCGCCACGTGCTTTAGCGTGTTGGTACTCTTCAAGTACCATTACACCAGCTCCATCACCAAGAACAAAGCCATCACGGTCTTTATCCCAAGGGCGAGACGCTTTTTGCGGTTCATCATTACGGCTAGAAAGAGCTTTAGCGGCAGCAAAACCACCCATACCTAATGGCGTCGATGCTTTCTCTGCACCACCTGCCACCATCGCATCAGCATCGCCATAAGCGATCATACGAGCAGCATGGCCGATATTGTGTAAACCTGTAGTACAAGCGGTAGAAATAGCGATATTAGGGCCACGTAAACCCTTCATGATCGACAAATGACCAGCGATCATATTGACGATTGTGGAAGGCACAAAAAATGGGCTGATCTTACGGGGACCTTTATTGACTAACGCAGCGTGACCTGTTTCGATCAGACCTAGGCCACCAATGCCTGAGCCAATCGCAACACCAACACGTGCTGCACTCTCTTCTGTGACAGACAAGCCTGAATCATCTAGCGCTTGTATTCCTGCAGCAATGCCGTATTGGATAAACAGATCCATCTTACGAGCATCTTTTTTGGACATATACTCTTCGCTGTTAAAGTCTTTAACTAAACCAGCAAAACGAGTAGTGAATTCGGATGTATCAAAGTGTTCGATATTTACAATACCACTTTGACCTTCTAGCAGGGCCTTCCATGAAGATTCTACGCTGTTACCTACCGGTGACAACATACCCATGCCAGTGACAACGACACGACGCTTGGACACGATTTTACTCTCCGGGATTGAATAAATGATAAGTGAGGATAAAAGAATTTTAGATAAAACTCAGGCGGTCTAGAGCGACCGCCTGGGAGAGAACTATTACTGAGCGCTGTTTACGTAGTCGATAGCAGCTTGAACAGTAGTGATTTTCTCAGCTTCTTCATCTGGGATTTCAGTGTCGAACTCTTCTTCTAGAGCCATTACAAGCTCAACAGTGTCTAGAGAATCAGCACCTAGATCATCAACGAAAGAAGCTTCGTTCTTAACTTCAGCTTCGTCTACACCTAGTTGTTCAACAATGATTTTCTTTACGCGTTCTTCGATGTTGCTCATTTTTTCTTTTCCTTTACAGACTTCGCACTATGCGACGTTTTTCCGTAGTTTATTCAAACTATAAAAAGTTGCAAGACTGACCATGCTGGTCAAACCACAATCTTCACGATTTTAACTGAAATTTTTACTAAAGTTGACTTAAATCATGCATAAATACGCATAAATTTAAACCATGTACATTCCGCCATTCACATGAAGCGTCTCGCCAGTAATATAGGCGGCCTCTGGAGAAGCTAAAAATGCAACCGCTGCTGCGATTTCACGTGGGTCACCCAAGCGACCACTTGGCACTTGAGATAATGTAGCAGCACGCTGCTCATCATTCAGTGCTTTTGTCATATCGGTTTCAATAAAACCCGGTGCAACAGTATTTACCGTCACACCACGAGAAGCGACTTCTCTCGCCATAGATTTAGTGAAGCCAATAACACCTGCTTTTGCTGCTGCGTAATTGGTTTGGCCAGCGTTGCCCATAGTACCAACAACAGAACCAACATTAATGATACGCCCGTTACGTTTTTTCATCATTCCACGCAAAACTGCTTTAGAAAGACGGAAAATCGCCGTCAGGTTAGTATCCATGATATCTGTCCACTCGTCATCTTTCATACGCATCAACAAGTTATCGCGGGTAATACCTGCATTATTAACCAGAATATCTAAACCACCAAATTCATCAGTGATTTTTTTCAATACTAATTGTATTGATTCAGGTTCAGTCACATTTAAGGCCAAACCTTTACCATTTTCGCCCAAATACTCGCTAATAGCATTTGCACCATTTTCACTAGTAGCCGTGCCAATAACTATGGCACCACGTTCTACAAGAAGTTCCGCAATAGCACGGCCAATACCACGACTGGCTCCGGTTACTAACGCAATTTTACCTTCAAGATTATTCATCTGTTTCTCACACTTATTTTGCAGCATCAAAGCCAGCAGGGTCATTAACCGCAGCAGCTGTCATAGATTTAACAATTCGCTTAGTCAAACCAGTCAATACTTTGCCCGGACCAAGTTCATACAGTTTTTCTACTCCAGACTCGTTCATTTTCACTACACCCTCAGTCCAACGTACTGGGCTGTATAGTTGACGAACAAGCGCATCTTTAATTTTGGCAGGATCCGTTTCAGCAATAACATCAACGTTATTAATCACTGGGATCTGCGCTGGTTTTACTTCAATCTCTTCCAATGCAATGGCAAGCTTTTCTGCCGCTGGCTTCATTAAAGCACAGTGAGATGGAACAGACACAGGCAACGGTAATGCGCGCTTAGCGCCCGCTTCTTTACATAGAGCACCAGCTCGTTCAACAGCCGCTTTATTACCTGCAATCACAACTTGCCCAGGTGAGTTGTAGTTTACCGGAGAAACCACTTCACCTTGCGCTGCCTCTTCACACGCTTTAGCGATACTTGCGTCATCCAAACCAATGATGGCATACATAGCACCAACACCTGCTGGAACTGCTTCTTGCATTAACTGGCCACGAATCTCAACTAATTTTATCGCTTGTTTAAAATCTAATACGCCAGCACAAACCAGAGCTGAGTATTCACCTAGGCTGTGACCCGCCAAATTTTCAGGTTGTGCCAGCCCTTGCTCTTGCCATACACGCCAGATAGCAACAGAAGACGCTAACAGTGCAGGTTGAGTACGGAATGTTTCATTTAAATCTTCTACCGGGCCTTGTTGAATTAATGCCCATAAATCGTATCCCAGCGCTTCCGATGCTTCAGCAAAGGTCTGTTTCACGATTTCAAATTGTTCACCTAACTCCGCAAGCATACCTAGGGCTTGAGAGCCTTGGCCTGGGAATACGATAGCAAACTTGCTCATAGCTTTATTTCCTTAAGCAAATAATAATGAAAAGAGGAGCTGTTTCTCAACTCATCTAAAACTTAATTAGTGCAGAGCCCCAAGTGAAGCCGCCACCAAACGCTTCTAACAATACCGTTTGACCACGTTTAATTCGTCCGTCTCGAACCGCTTCATCCAATGCCGTTGGCACGGTTGCAGCCGAGGTATTTCCGTGACGATCTAACGTTACAACCACTTGTTCCATTGGCAGTGACAGTTTTTTCGCCGTAGCTGAAATAATACGGTAGTTGGCTTGATGAGGAACGAGCCAGTCGAGTTCCGACTTATCCATGCCGTTGGCTTTTAATGTCTCTTTTACTAAGCGAGACAATTGGGTAACCGCCACTTTAAACACTTCATTTCCCGCCATGTGAAGCCACGTATTGATGTCTTCCTGATTGCGGCGAGATGGATACCTCAGACTGAGTAGTTCGCCAAAGCGACCATCAGCATTGATGTGAGTCGATAAAATACCTGGCTCTTCGCTGGCAGAGATAACAACCGCACCAGCACCATCACCAAATAAAATAATGGTAGAACGGTCACTTGGATCACAGGTTTTAGAGAGTGTATCTGAGCCAACAACAAGAATATTTTTACATATACCCGATTTAATGTGTTGATCAGCCACTGAAAGCGCATAAACAAAACCAGAACAGGCGGCAGCCATATCAAATGCAGGACAATGCTTAATCCCAAGATTAGCTTGAACCTGACACGCAGCAGATGGGAATGCGTGTGAACCACTGGTCGTCGCGACAATAATCATATCAATATCGTCTTTGTCTAGCCCTGCCATATCAATCGCATTTTGCGCCGCTATGGTAGCCATATCGGCAACAGTTTCGTCTGGAGCTGAAATACGACGTTCTTTGATACCCGTTCTTGCGACAATCCACGCATCGTCGGTGTCTACCATTTTCTCTAAATCTGCATTTGAACGCACTTGAGATGGCAGATAGCTGCCTGTTCCTAAAATTCTACTAAACATGAAGACTAATAATGCCTCTCGAGTAAAACCGCTTCTAAGCGATCGCTAATACGGCTTGGTACTTGTCTTTTGACTTCGTGTACCGCCTCACCAATAGCATTGATAATAGCAGTAACATCTGCACTTCCGTGACTTTTTATCACAATGCCGCGCAATCCTAACAAACTTGCGCCATTATACTGGTCGGGGTTCAGGGTTTTTAGCTCATTAAATAACTCTGAAAACAATTTTCTTGCTACCCAACCTTTAAAACTTGACGCCATCATATGAGCTTTAAGCTTGCCTAAAAACAGATGGGCAACCCCTTCCGAGGTTTTTAAGCAGACATTGCCGACAAAGCCATCACATACAACCACATCAGCAGCATCATGAAATAACTGATCGCCTTCAATGTAACCAGTAAAGTTAATGGATTTTGTTTGGCTGAGCATCTCTGCACAACGTTTTACCAAGTCATTGCCTTTTATCTCTTCTTCACCAATGTTAAGAATTGCCACTCTAGGAGGAGAAGATAAATGCTCTTGTGCCAGCGCGCTGCCCATCACGGCAAACTGGAATAAAGTATCCGCGTCCACGGACACATTGGCCCCTAAATCTAACATCCAGGTTTTCCTACCCTGTGCGGTAGGTAGAGCAGACACCAATGCTGGTCTCTCTATGCCGGGAAGCAATTTAAGTCGAAAACGAGAAAGGGCCATCAAAGCCCCGGTATTGCCACCACTAAGGCATGCATCAGCGCCACCATCGGCAACAAGATCTAACGCAATACGCATGGATGTGCCATCACTGTTACGTAAGGCTAAAGAGGGTTTTTCTGAATTGGCAATAATACGTTCGCTATGCTGAATAGCCAAACGTTGATTCGGTGACTGTCCTAATTGGGTAAGTTGAGATGTGATCGAAGATTGATCACCAACTAGGATCACTTTTAGCTCTGGGAAATGTGACAATGCCTGCACGGCGGCAGGCACTGTTACGCGAGGACCAAAGTCCCCGCCCATTGCATCAAGTGCAACGGTAATAGTTTGCAAAGGTTAACCTTACTTATTGATAACCTTTTTGCCACGGTAGTAACCGTCAGCTGTCATATTATGACGTAGGTGAGTTTCACCTGAAGTTGCGTCTACAGATACTGCTGCTGTAGTTAGCGCATCGTGTGAACGACGCATGCCACGCATTGAACGTGATTTCTTGCTCTTTTGTACGGCCATTGACCCTACTCCTTTGTCCTAACTTTAAACGACTTATCGTTTTAAGTTCTTTAAAACTTCGAAGGGATTCGGTTTTTCTTCCTCAACTTCTTCAGGAAGATCGCCAAATACCAAGTTGTTTGAGTTAACGCTACAGTTCGCTTCATCATGCATCGCAATTTGAGGTAAACCTAAAATGAACTCGTCTTCAACTAATTGTATGAGGTCTACTTCACCGTACTCGTTCAGATCTACCAAATCGTACTCTTCCGGTGCTTCTTCTTCACTTTTCTCACTATAATAGGGAGTATAAGTAAATTGGACATCGCACTGATGTGCGAAAACTTCATTACAACGTTGACACTCTAAATCGACTTCGACGTTAGCTTTACCAGAGATAACGACTAATCGCTGTTCATCAAGCTCAAATGACAATGAGACTTCTGCGTCGCGTTTTACGCTGACAACTGATTCAGCTAATCGCTTAAAAAGACTGATTTGAATGATACCATTGTAATCAAGTCGCTTTTGAGCTGTCTTAGCAGGATCAACCGAGCGCGGTATTTTTACTTTTTGCATAGGGCGCGAATATTATCTTTCAAATCGTCTTGAGTCAAAGAAAAAGATTAAAAACTTACTATTTTTCTTAGCATAGATATCCCTGTTTACCAATCACGACGATCTCGCTATCCTGCTAAGCTACACGTAACCATTAACACACGATTATGACTCAATTAGACTTGGTATTGGCATCCACATCTCGCTATAGAAAATCCATTTTGGATAAACTCTCGATTCCATTTTCTGTCGCCGCTCCACAATGTGATGAAACGCCATTGGAAAACGAAACGCCACAAGAGTTAGTGATGCGTTTAGCTCTTAATAAAGCTCAAAGTTGTTCACTCGATAAACCATCGCTCGTCATTGGCTCTGATCAAGTGTGTGTGATAGATGGAAATATCGTTGGTAAACCGCATAGCAGAGAGAAAGCGATCGAACAGTTAACCTCCGCCAGTGGTAAAATCATTACCTTTTATACAGGCTTAGCGCTTTACAACACTCATTCACAACAATATCAGCAGCAATTAGATACTTTTCGAGTTCACTTTCGCCAATTAACTCAGCAAAAAATTGAGTGTTATATTGATAAAGAGTTACCGCTGGACTGTGCAGGAAGTTTTAAAAGTGAAGGGTTAGGTATTGCTTTATTTAACAAACTTGAAGGGGATGATCCAAACGCCCTCATCGGTTTACCATTAATAACGCTGATTACCATGCTAGAGCAGCAAGGCATCGATATATTACAGTAATTTCCTAAACTAGGGTCTGTTTTCAAATTGAATGGTGCCAACAGCAGACAAACTGCTTACTGTTGGCAACACACGATTTACTCGTCGTTCAGAGTTAATCTCTATCCAGCTTACTTAGTACGTTGTTTAGTTTGTCTTCCATTTCAGCGGCTATTTCCATCCACTCTTCTGTTGCGGGGTGGACAAACTTAATATGTGCAGCATGTAAAAATAGGCGATTTAATCCTACTGCACCCGTATAAGCATCAAAACGTCGGTCGCCATACCTATCGTCCCATGCGATAGGATGTCCGGCATACTGAGTATGCACTCGAATTTGATGCGTACGACCGGTGATTGGGCTAGCTTGAACTAAGGTCGCTTCTTTAAATTTCTCTATAATTTTGAAACGTGTTTCTGAGGCTTTGCCATTAGAGTTAACACGCACAATACTATTCACTTCGTTTTTTAGCAGAGGCGCATTAATCGCCTTACAACTTGCCTTCCACTGCCCCATCACCAAAGCAAAATAGTACTTCTGTACTGTTTTGTTTCTAAACTGAGCTTGTAGATGTCTTAGTGCAGAGCGTTTTTTAGCTACCAACAAAATTCCAGAAGTGTCTCTGTCGATTCGATGCACCAGTTCTAAAAAGCGAGCATCAGGACGCAAAGATCTCAACGCTTCGATAGCGCCGAACTTTAATCCACTTCCACCATGAACCGCAGTACCCGATGGCTTATTTAATATAAGCAAATGCTCATCTTCATAAATAATGCACTGCTCTAATTCTGCGACTTTATTGAGTTTTGTGCTTGGTGCTTCAGGTGTATTGCTCTGGTCAATTTTTACTGGTGGCACGCGTACTATATCATCGGCTTCTAACTTATATTCAGCTTTTACCCGCTTCTTATTTACGCGCACTTCTCCCTTACGAATGATTCTATAAATCAAACTCTTAGGTACATTTTTCAATTGGTTTTTAAGAAAGTTGTCGATCCGTTGTCCCGCCATATCAGCGTCAATATCAACAAATTTCACTTGGGTTTTTATCTCTGTCATAGCAGCTATTCTAACACTCAAAAACAGGAATACTTACTTTTTCTTAGCAACAAGCAATAAAGGGAAATAATTTCAACATTAATTGTAGCAAAAACAGTAAAAAGCGGATTGATAAGCTTATCAGAATGAGTTGTGCATAAAATTTGGGATTAAAATTGGACAAATGTTATCAACAGCTAAGTTTTAAGATAAATAACAAAGAGTTATGATGATGCCATTTTTAGCAAACTTCAAAAAACAGCCTGTTTATAACAAAGCAGATTGCTGAATTTCCCCTTCACTGCTATAGTTCACTCCTATAACGGATAAATTGATTATATTTTGAACTTTTTAGTTTTCCGTAATAAGCGAAAATGAGTAGATGGCTTTATATCAAAATGCAGCATATGGCGTAAGACATTAAGAATAGAGCTGCTTGTCGCACTACTCACCGATTACTAATGTTGAGTATTTACCACTTAAAATGTGGATCAGGGGTTAAACAACTCCTGATGACTGGAGTGTCCGCGAGCATCCCTTCCAGCCGTGAGGTTGCAACGATTAAACCATGGGATCTGACACCATTAGTAACGACGCGAAGCGACAAGTAAAAACACTAAAATAAAGAAAAGACAACGAGAATTTCTACAATGAAAAGAATGTTAATCAACGCAACTCAAAAAGAAGAGTTGCGTGTTGCTTTGGTCGATGGACAGCGACTATTCGATCTTGATATCGAAAGTCCTGGACATGAATCCAAAAAAGCGAATATCTACAAAGGACGTATCACTCGTATTGAACCAAGTTTAGAAGCTGCATTTGTAGACTATGGTGCAGAACGACACGGTTTCCTCCCTCTTAAAGAAGTCGCCCGCGATTATTTTCCTAAAGGTTATACCTACCAAGGCCGCCCAAGCATTAAAGAAGTGCTTGAAGAAGGTCAGGAAGTAATTGTACAGGTTGAAAAAGAAGAGCGCGGTAGCAAAGGTGCAGCCTTAACCACATTTATCTCTCTAGCTGGTAGCTATTTAGTATTGATGCCAAATAACCCTCGTGCAGGCGGAATTTCTCGTCGAATCGAAGGTGATGAGCGTACTCAACTAAAAGCGGCGCTAAGTACATTAGACCTTCCTCAAGGCATGGGCTTAATTGTTCGTACTGCGGGTGTTGGTAAAAGTGCTGAAGAGTTAGAGTGGGATTTAAACTTACTGTTAAATCGCTATGGCGCGATCAAAGAAACGGCAGATTCAAGGCCTGCTCCTTTCTTAATTCACCAAGAAAGTAACGTTATTGTACGTGCTATTCGTGACTATTTACGTCGTGATATTGGTGAGATACTGATCGACAGCAACAGTATTTATGAACGCGCACGTGAGCATATACAATTTGTACGTCCTGACTTTTTAAACCGCGTTAAAAAATACGATGGCGACGTTCCTCTGTTTACCCATTACCAAATCGAAACTCAAATTGAGTCAGCATTCCAGCGTGAAGTTCGTCTTCCTTCTGGTGGTTCAATTGTTATCGACCCAACAGAAGCGTTAACGTCTATCGATATTAACTCTGCCAGAGCAACAAAAGGTGGAGATATTGAAGAGACAGCTCTAAATACCAACCTAGAAGCCGCCGATGAGATTGCACGTCAGTTACGTCTGCGTGATTTAGGTGGTTTAGTGGTAATCGACTTTATCGATATGACGCCAGTACGTCACCAAAGAGAAGTTGAAAATCGTCTTCGCGAAGCGGTACGTATGGACCGTGCTCGTGTTCAGATTGGTCGTATTTCTCGCTTTGGATTGTTGGAAATGTCGCGTCAGCGCTTGAGCCCTTCTTTAGCGGAAGCAAGCCACCATATTTGCCCTCGCTGTATGGGGACAGGTGTCGTTCGTGATAATGAGTCATTAGCGCTATCTGTTCTTCGTCTTATTGAAGAAGAAGCACTAAAAGACAACAGTTCTCAAGTCATGGCAGTGGTACCTGTGGCCATTGCTTCGTATCTGCTCAATGAGAAACGTCGTTCAATTAACCACATTGAAAAGTCACAAAATGTGAAAATCATTATTGTGCCTAATTCGGACATGGAAACACCTCACTTTGAGGTTATTCGTATTCGTGAAGGTGAAGAGCAAGAGCTGCTTTCTTATTTAGTACCGAAGAAACTAGAAGCACTAAAAGAAGCAGAAGCGGCTGAGCAAGAAGAAGTTGATATTAAGCCTCGTAAGATCGAAGAACCAGCACTACAAGGTTTTGCCGGTCCTGCGCAGTCAGCTCCAACGCCAGCACCGACTCCAGCTCCTCAACCTGCCGCGAAGAAAGAACCAAGCCAGCCGGGTATGATTTCTCGCTTCTTAACCGCGTTAGGCAAAATGTTCTCTGGCGCTGAAGAAGAAGTTAAAGAAGAAGTTAAAGAAGAGAAACCACGAAATAATCGTAATAATCGCAATCGCCGTGATAGAAACGATAACCGTCGTCGCAACAACCGTGACGGCAATCGTGAGCAAGGTAACCGAGATCAAAACAGCCGTAATAAACGTAAGCCTAATCAAGCTGATGGCGAACAAGTTTCTACGGATAAACAAGATCCTCGTAAAGAGCAAAATCGTAAACCTAAGCAAGATAAGAGAACCAATAAGAACAACTCTAAACTTGCGGCTCAAGGAAAACAGTTAGCTGAAGACGCGCAGACTGAATCACCAGCAGAAGAAAAAACGGCTCAAGTGAAACAGCGCCGCCAACGTCGTCAGCTTAAAAAGCAAGTGCGCGTTAACAGTCAGTCAAATGAGCAAGAGAATATTACCGCTGTTGCCGTTGACGAACCTATCGCACCAAGTGTCGATGTTCAGAAACCTGAAGTAGAGAAAGAAGAAGGGAAACGTCGCAGTCGTCGTTCTCCTCGTCATCTACGCGCCAGCGGACAGCGTCGTCGTCGTAGTCGTGATCGCAGACCAAACCCATTCCGCCTACGTAAAGGTGGGGTTGCTTCTCCTGAGATGGCAATGGGTAAAGTGATGCCTAAATATGACTTGGCGAAACCGAAACGTAAAGATCGTTCACGTAACAGAAAGTCTAACGTAGAAACATTGGCACTAGGTGGCTTCTCATGTCCTGAAATGGCAATGGGTAAAGTGATCATCTTGAAAGCTGTTGATGAAAATATTATCGACACACCAATGACAGCTGAAACTCACGTGGTAGAAAAAACGGTTGAGCAAACTAAACCTGCTGTGGCAGAAACGAGTACTCCACAGGCCGTAGCCTCAGAGTCCATCGTTTCAGAAACAGTTGCAACTACCGAACCTGCGGTTTCAGAACCTGTTATTTCTGAGAAAACGGTTTCTGAGAAAGTTATTGCTGAAGCAGCAGTGACTGAGGTCAGTGAGCCAGTCGCAGAAGTTAAAGCTGACATTGCACCAGTAGAAGTGGCTGCTAAAGCAGCTGTAGTAAAATCCGTAAGCAAAGCTAAACCCGCTAAGCTTAAGGCACATGCAAGCTCAGCGATGACAAAAGCCCCTGGTCCTCAAGAAATTAAAGAGATCGACGTGGTCGCTGCACCTTTACGCCAAGATAGCTATCTAGCGAAAGGCGCGGGTAGTCAAGTTGCCACAAGCAAAGCTTCTGCAGCGATGACTAAGCCTAACTTCAACTAAACGAACGTTAAGCAACATTACGTTAAGTAACATTAAAAAGGCCAGATAGTTAACCACTATCTGGCCTTTTTTTATCTGTTCCTCACCGCTACAAAAGCTCGACGACATAAAAACAAATAGACAATTCGCTTTATATAAACCCTTAAGATATCTTAAATGGGCAGCAGGATTAAATGATTACCCCGCTTGAAGCGACCCATACAGAGTCTGATATAGCCCTTCAGTATTCACAAGTTCGTGATGCTGCCCCGACTGAATCACCTTGCCATCTTCCAGCACATAAATAAGATCCGCCTGTTTCACCGCAGATAACCTATGCGCCACAATTAATGTTGTTCTGCCATCCAAAAACTGGTTGAGTGCCGAATGTAACGCTGCTTCTGTTGTCGTGTCTAATGCAGATGTCGCCTCATCAAGAATGACAAAATCTGGATTAGCCAGTACCATTCTCGCAATGGCCAGCCGCTGCCGTTGACCACCAGATAACCGGACACCTTGTCGACCTAAAGCCGAATCTAACTGCTCGGTTAAGCCCAACACAAACTCTTTTAACTGCGCAACTTGTAGAGCGTGCCACAGCCGTTCATCATCAATATCTTCACCCAGTGTTAAGTTTTCTCTTAGCGTATCGTTGAATATCATCGGTTGTTGCAACACCACCGCCAATTTTGACCGCAAATTATCGTAGCCGACATTCTCTACTGGATGACCATTAATGAATATCTCCCCGGCATCTTTTTGGTAGATACCAAGTAACAGCTGAATAAGCGTAGACTTCCCACCTCCCGAGGCGCCAACAAGTGCCACCCGTTTTCCTTTAGGAATATGTAGAGTTAAGCCGTCTATAACCTTGCGCTCTTCATTGTATGAAAATTGTAGATTTGAAATAGTAATATCAAATGAACCGTTCTTTTCAAATGGGTTAACAGTTACTGGGGTTTTATGTTCTTCCTCTAACTGCAGTATCACATTTAACCGCTTCATCGCCGCAGAGGCACTAAACCAAGAATATTGAATACTGAGCAAATCTTGTATCGGCGACAGCAAAAACCACAGGTAACCAAACACTGCGATAATTTGCCCTACGGTAAGATCTCCCCACAACACCATAACCATAGAGACGGCGCGAAAGATTTCAAAACCAAGCAAGAACAGCAAAAACGACAACCGATTGGCGGCATCTGATTGCCAAGCAAAGCTGTCAGCGTCTTTACGAATGGCCTCGGAGTCTTGTTGTAAGCGATGTAAATACTCTCGCTCTCTGTTGGATGCTCGCAACTGATATAAGCCATCCAGTGTCTCAACCAGGCGTTGCTGAAAGCGTTCAAATGACTGGTTTTCTCTCTTTTTAAGAACTTTTACCTTCTGCCCCATTTTTTTTGACAGATAGATAATCACCGGATTAAGCAAAACAATAAACAACGCTAGCTTCCAATCCAGCCAAAAAAGCACAGCAGAAATACCAATGGTACTCAGTACGCTAACGACAAAACGACTTAAGCTAGAACTAATAAAATTATCTATCGTCTCAATGTCTGTCACCAGATGGGAGGTCAATGCACCGCTGCCACGCTCTTCATATTGGCGCATACTAATCCGGCCCAATTTACTCAATAACTGTTGACGTAAAAAACAGGTTAG
Organism: Vibrio sp. 99-8-1; assembly: GCF_013114595.1. Lineage (GTDB taxonomy): Bacteria > Pseudomonadota > Gammaproteobacteria > Enterobacterales > Vibrionaceae > Vibrio. Next base: position 81,994 of record NZ_VTXE01000013.1, read on the forward strand.
CGATTTAGATATCAAAGTAAATTGACGTGTTTGAAGAATATTCAGGGCCTGACTCGTCACGCGCATAACGATAACCATAATCAGAACCAACACGATGTAGCCTTGAGGCGTTTGCCACATTTGCGGCAATAACTGGTTAAGGAATGCTAAGCCGCCAGCTGGCTGCCCCAGCAACACTTCATCAACCAGCAAAGGTAACAATAAAGGAATTGGAATACTGATGAGCGCTGCCAACAGAGCTACGCAATTGGCAAAAATAAGTGTTTTTTTATGCTTGCGCGCTTCACTAAGCAGCCACTTAGTATTTATTTCTATAAAAGAGTGGGATGACAAAATGGACGTCCATATAAAAAGCCATCTTATAGCTATAGCATGTTAAGACGGCTTAGAAAAACAAATCAAAAAAATTAACATTGATTACACAAACCGCTCATGACATTCTGTTTCGTCAGAAATGAATCACCTATCACTCTCTATTGATGCGATAAGCACCAATTTTTAGTCAAAACATTAATAAATTAAACTAAGAGACTGTGATTAACAATTCATACTCGCGACACAAACGATTATTAGGTTTATGAAAATAAAAACCAACGGACGGATCTCTATCCGTTTTCTACTCCCAATAGGATTGATAGCACTCTATATCGCCATTGCGACATCGGTCGCTGTAGGACCGATGGACATTGCATTAACAGATAGCTTAAGAGCCATCATTCCAAGCTGGATCTATCAAAGTCAGTTTAGTGCCGATCATGTTCAATTGATCATTCAAGAAGTACGTTTACCCCGAACTCTTCTTGCTGTGGCCGTTGGGGCGATATTGGCGCTCTGTGGAGCAGTGATGCAGGGATTATTTAGAAATCCATTAGCTGATCCAGGAATAATTGGCGTATCTGCTGGAGCCGCATTGGGCGCAGCCATTGCCATTGTTCTATTTGGGAACCTAGCAGCAAGTTATCCTAACATACTGTTATTTGGTACTTTGCCTGTTTTCTCATTTATCGGAGGAACCCTCACCACGTTAGTTGTCTATCGACTGGGTACAAGCCAAACGGGTACATCTGTTTCAGTGATGCTGTTGGCTGGTGTCGCCATGAGCGCCTTGGCCGGAGCTGGGTTAGGGCTTATGAACTATTTTGCCGACGATCAGGCGTTAAGGGATTTATCTCTCTGGACTATGGGTTCATTAGCAGGAGCAAGTTGGAATGGCATCGCCCTTGCTTTTATCAGTTTACTTATACTGATGTTTTTCTTTTATCGCGATGCCAATAAGCTCAATGCGTTACTGTTAGGCGAACCAGAAGCAAAACATATGGGCATCAATGTTCAATCACTAAAACGACGTTTAATCTTGCTTAGCGCTGCTGGTGTTGGCGTCACTGTCTCTCTCGCTGGCATGATAGGCTTTATAGGGCTCATCGTGCCTCATCTTGGCCGCATGATATCAGGCCCCAATCATCGCTCTCTCCTGCCCCTCTCCATGATTTTGGGCGGATTACTGTTGCTGATTGCCGATATCATTGCGCGAACCATAAAACCACCATTGGATATGCCTGTGGGTATTGTTACCGCCTTAATCGGAGCCCCCTTCTTTATCTGGTTACTGGTAAAACAGAAGGGCCGTTTATGAGTTCTAAAATCGCAATTAGTATAAAAAATATAAACCTGACTCTGGGTAATAAAGTCATACTTGATAACGTCTCTGTCGACCTCAATTGTGGCGAACTAACCGTATTACTAGGCCCGAACGGAACGGGTAAAAGTAGTTTATTAAAGGTTATCACTCAAGAGTGGCCCTGTTCTGGTGAGGTTTCGTTTTTCGATCAACCTTATCATCAATGGGACGCAGCGGAGCTAGCAAAGCATCTTGGCGTATTGCCTCAAGCGAGCAGTTTAACGTTTAATTTCACCGTAGAAGAGGTGGTTGAACTCGGCGCATTAGCCTTAAGTGAAACTCAACAACAAATTAACAACATTGCGCAAGATAACATGGCAAAGACCGATATTCTCAACCTTGCTCAGCGGCTATACCCCAGCTTGTCTGGAGGTGAAAAGCAACGCGTACATTTAGCAAGAGTACTGACACAATTGGCACAAAGTGGCAACCAAACTTCGCTACTGCTGGATGAGCCCACTTCTTCACTAGATCTCTCTCACCAGCACCAAACCTTGTCCCTAGCGAAATCGTTAGCTCAGGCAGGTGCTTGTGTCATTGCCGTTATACACGACCTTAATTTGGCCGCTCAATATGCAGATCGAGTGCTGATGTTAAACGGAGGAAAGATCGTAGCAGATGGCACGCCGTGGCAAACATTAACAGCAGAAACCATCGAAGGCGTTTATCAGTGGCCGGTACAAATAGTAGAGCATCCTAAAAGGGACTGTCCTGTTATCCTTAGCTAAAGTCAGTATTTGCAGGCATCACGTTAAGTGTTTGTCTGCACTACAATGCCTTATCATTTAGAGTTTTATTCCTTGTATACTCAAGTGACCTCAGGGTGCTTGTTCAGCGAGAATGTATTGGCTGCTGATCAAGACGCCCATTTCTGCGTCAGAGAATCTTGATAGGGAATGCCATTCCTTCCATTATCTTTCTTGAACTGAACGTGTTGATGTTGCTCTGAATCCTGTATCTTGAGGTCACTTGAGTGTAGATCTTAAACTCCTCTCTTTATTACTTTTTATTTAATTTCCGGCTCTTAATAATTGATTATTCTTGAACTTAGTCACACTTTTCTGTAGCATGCGCCACCTTAGTGGGTGTCCGATCACAATTGGTTTTAAAGCGTCTTTTTAAATACGGTTTGGCTTTAGCTTCAATTAAAGATTGGTATTGCGTCTTTATCTTATTAGAAAGAGCCAACATGTTTGAATTTCCTCAATTTTCTAGTCATTCTGCCAAGAATGATATCTTATCAGGCCTTACTGTAGCACTTGCTTTGGTACCAGAAGCCGTCGCATTTGCTTTTGTTGCAGGTGTTGACCCTATGGTTGGCTTATATGCGGCGTTTATCGTCGGCTTGATTACCTCTATTTTTGGTGGTCGCCCAGGAATGATTTCTGGTGCTACAGGTGCGATGGCCGTCGTTATGGTTAGTCTTGTCGCGACTCATGGCATACAGTACCTATTTGCCGCAATATTACTGGCTGGTGTACTGCAAATATCCGCTGGGGTGTTTAAGCTCGGTAAATTCATCCGTATGGTGCCGCATCCTGTGATGATAGGATTTGTAAACGGCTTAGCGATTGTTATCTTCTTAGCGCAGTTGGGTCAGTTTAAAGCCCCGGACCTTAATGGTATTGTCACTTGGCTGCCACAAGGTCAAATGCTGATCATGCTTGGTTTAATCGGCTTAACAATGGCAATCATCCATTTTCTTCCAAAATTTACCACAGCAGTGCCTTCATCTCTGGTTGCCATCGTATCGGTAACACTCATTGTGCAACTGCTTGGCTTAGAAACCCGCACTGTTGTTGACTTCCTTCGCACCATGTCTGGTGACGAAGCCGCCACTCTTGCTGGTAGCTTACCCACGTTTTCAATCCCGTTTGTGCCATTCAGTTTAGAAACGCTACAAATTATCCTACCTTACGCCATCATTCTTGCAGCGGTAGGTCTTATCGAATCTCTACTGACTTTAACGGTCATTGATGAAATGACAAACTCTCGTGGTCAAGCGAACCGCGAATGTGTTGGTCAAGGTATTGCTAACGTTACCTGTTCTTTCTTTGGCGCCATGGGCGGTTGTGCCATGATTGGTCAGTCAATGATAAACGTGAACTCAGGTGGTCGTGGTCGACTTTCTGGTATCGTTGCAGCATTAGCGCTGTTGTCATTCATTTTGTTTGCCTCATCGCTAATTGAGATGATTCCACTCGCTGCGCTAGTTGGTGTTATGTTTATGGTGGTTATCGGGACCTTTGAATGGGCAACCTTCAAGCTCGCACGCCGTGTACCTAAGCAAGACTTCTTCGTTATTGTTCTGGTTACAGTTGTGACTGTGTTGACTGACTTAGCCGTTGCTGTTGCTGTTGGTGTCATTACTTCTGCATTAATGTTTGCATGGCAGCATGCTAAGCACATTTATGCGAGCAGCCAAATGAATAAAGAAGGCTCTAAAGAGTACCATGTTAATGGCCCTATCTTTTTTGGTTCTGCTGCAAACTTCTTAGAGTTATTTGATGCCAAGAACGATCCAAATGACGTTATTGTTGATTTTGGTAACTCGCGTGTTGCAGACCACTCAGCGATTGAAGCGATTGAGACCTTAGCAGAACGCTATACTGCACTAGGCAAAACTCTGCACCTTCGTCACTTGAGCCCAGACTGTCGTACCCTACTTGAAAAAGCAGGCAGCTTGGTTGAAATCAACGTGAAAGAAGATCCAAGCTACAAGGTTGCAACCGACGTACTAGCGGGTTAATCAACCAAAACAAGTATCATTACTTTGACACTAAAAAACCAGTTCATCATGAACTGGTTTTTTTATATTCTTCAACTCTATCAAACAAGCTAAGCTTTACTATTTCAGCTTATCCAAAAGATGCTGGCTGGCATCTTCTATAAGATCTAACACCAATTCAAAACCCGAATTACCACCATAGTATGGGTCTGGTATTTCATTATAGGCCGACTGTGAGTAACTCAAAAATAGCTTAACTTTATGAGCATATTCATCGGGACAGATCTTCATTAACTCACTAATATTGTCATTGTCTGCGGCCAGTATCAGGTCGAAATAGGCAAAATCCTCTAAGCAGACTTGCCTAGACGTAATTCCAGCAAATGAATAGCCACGCTTCTCGCCTGCCGCCTTAGCCCGTGAGTCAGGAGCGTCCCCAACGTGATAGTCAATGGTGCCTGCTGAATCAACTTCTATTGCCACATTTTTTTGGGCTGCAATGGCTTTAAGTACCGCCTCTCCTGTTGGAGAACGACAGATATTACCCATGCAAATAATCAACACTTTTTTCATTGGGTTCACCTTAGCTAAAGTAACCATTAGCAATTCGTGGTTTTTACTCAACTATACTTCAATTATACTCAACTAACCTCAAAATGCTTGTTCAGCGAAAATTTATTGAACGACAGTCAATATCACCTTAGACCATCAAAAAGGATATGTATGTCTTCGCAGGAAATGAAAGAGACACGCCATAAAGAACGACAGCAAAAAGTAAAACAGAAAGTAGACGCAAAAATTGAAGCCGCTCAGCAAGAAAAAGGGCTACTTATTGTGATTACAGGCAATGGCAAAGGAAAGTCTACTTCAGGCTTTGGCACCATTGCACGAGCGGTTGGTCATGGTTTACGTTGCTCTGTGGCTCAATTTATTAAAGGTACATGGGATAACGGAGAGCGAAACCTTTTAGAAAAACTGGGAGTTGAGTTTCAAGTTATGGCGACCGGTTTTACCTGGGAAACACAAAATAAAGAGACCGACACTCAAGCTGCACAACTGGTTTGGCAACAATGTAAACGCATGCTCAGCGACCCCTCTATTGATGTTGTTCTCTTTGATGAACTCACCTATATGGTTAACTATGGCTATATAGAGTTAGAAGAGGTTCTTGCCGCACTCGATGCACGTCCTCATATGCAGTCAGTCATCATTACAGGCCGTGCAGCGCACCGTTCGTTAATTGAAGCCGCAGATACAGTGTCTGAGGTTAAAAACGTTAAACACGCATTTGAGTCTGGCGTAAAAGCCCTTAAAGGGGTGGACTGGTAATACGCAAGGTAGCAGGTTATCTGATACAGAGGTGAACGTGATTCACCTCTTTGATCCCGTTTACTGGAAAGTATCTAGGGTCTGTTGATCTTTCAAGAACAGATTTTGTTCAATCTGAAAGCGGTTTGAGCAAGGCATGAGGAGAGCAGCATAGTTATTCTATGTAAACGACTCATAACACAGCTCAAGACGTTTTCAGATGAACCCTTCGGGCAGCGTTTGTTGGCACTTTCTACTGCGTTATCACCTGATTTGTGTAGATGGCTACACTTCACAGGCGCTGCCTTGTATAAAGCACCAACAAACTGCTGCAAAAATAGTCGCGAAAGGTCAACAGACCCTAGTAAACTATCGCTCGCTTCTATTTTTCATTAATCGATACTCATTGATAGCAGCAATTAATTCGGAAGTGTTAATGTACTTTGCAATAAAGTAGGGAGGAATCAAGAAAACAAATAAATACAAAGATTCATGAAAAAATAACCTCATAATCATCTCTTCATGGTCAAAGTAAGCAAAAATCGCCAGTACATCTAGCAAGATACCAAGCCCAACCATAACAATAGAGACAATCAATACCAATCCCAGCATATCTCTTATAAAAATTTTCCTTTTCATCACACTATTGCTCTTAAAACAGCCGTTTTTCAAAATTACTCTTCGAGCGACAGATAAAAGTTGATTGAGATCACATAATTATCGACGTGAGTAAAAACTAAGATTTTAAGACTGATCTGTTTTAATTTCCGTTTGGCGCTTTAACATGACTTGATTAGCGGACAATTATCACTTCTTTTCTTCAAACCATTTTTTTCGATCCGCCGTATCTTTAAAGGTCCAAGCAATAAAGCGACTGACTTTCTGACCTTGGCTCATCTCAACTATTTGTATCTCTTTTGCGGCTACTTTTTGTAAGTTTTTCTTCATACCTCTGACATTATCTTTTTTGGACACTAAGGTAGAAAACCAGAGCACTTGCTCAGCAAACTGTTTGCTTTCAAACGCCATATTTTTAATAAATGCAGCTTCCCCACCAGCGCACCATAGTTCAGCTTGCTGACCACCAAAGTTGAGCACCGACTTAGGATTGTTCTGTTGTGCCCCCTGTTTACCACGCTTAACCCGGTTAGCCGCTAAATTAACCAGCTTTCGCTTAGTGCCTTGTTGCGCCTCTTGTAACGACTTATGAAAAGGAGGGTTGCACATGGTGATGTCATAAAACTCATTCGGCTGAATAATATTAGTAAACAGGTGACGGCTGTTACTTTGCAAACGGCATTCAACCTTCCCCTTAAGTACCCTATTGCTTTTGACTATGGAATTAACAACCTTGACGGAAACAGGATCCACATCACTGGCAACATAACGCCAGCCATAATCCACGGCTCCAACAATCGGATAAACACAGTTAGCCCCGACCCCAATATCCAGCGCTTTAACCAATGAGTGTTTTATATCTTCACACTCACTGATTAATAGATCCGCCAGCCTATGAACATAGTCGGCTCGACCGGGTATAGGAGGACAAAGATAATTGTCCGGTATATCCCAAGTTGTCAGCTGATAAAAATGAGAGAGTAACGCTTTATTGAGCAATTTAACCGCAACAGGATCGGAGAAATTGATGCTCCAGTCCCCTTTAGGATTTTTGATCAGGTGCGACTTTAAGGCAGGTAGCGATTTAACCAAAGCAACAAAATCATAACGTCCTATATGTTTATTACGGGGATGCAATCCAACGTTATTACTAATAGTGACAATTTTACAACTTGCTGAGCCCACTTTAGCAGCCGGCGTTCTAGAGTGTTGTTTAGCGTTGTTCATATAATGCGTCTGCCTAACGTCTACAGCGATGATTTAATTTGAGCTTTCAGTTGCCATAGATGTTCAATGGCAACCATATAATCTGGATAGTCACAAAAGAACTCGCGTTGTTGTTCTGTCATCTCATCCAGTTCACTCTTAAGCTTCCAGTAGAGAGTTGACGTGTGCAGCATGGCTGAGAGAGGCTTATAAACAAATTTTTGATACAAGCTAGCCAGACTCTCTTCCAACTGACCCTGCTGCTCTTGATGTTCTACCGGAGTCTTAATGCTGGTAATAAAAAGAAGATACTCTTCACTTGTGGTCAAACTCTCCATGACCGGCTTATTCTCTTTTGCCAACAGTTCCAGTTGCTGATTAATTAACATCAACCAGTTCTCTTTCGTCAAATCGTCCTGCTCAACGTGAACAAAATCATTAGCAATCTTTTGTTCTACTCTCTTTTGTGACGTTTTGAGTACCTTTCGTACTGCTTGAAACGGTAATTGATACTGTTTGCAAAGCTCAATAATAAGTGTGTGGAAACCACCACCGGGAAGGTGAAGGTTCTCTTTAAAAAGTGCTATCGCACGCTTTTGCTTTTCGGTCAACTGACTCATTTTCAGTACTTGTTCCAATATCTGTTCCAAAATAGTAAAGGAGCATTTCTGCTCCTTTAAATAACCAAATGACAGCGGCTTAGTTAAATAAGCTTTTTAACAGCTGCTTGGTACTGTCATCTTTAATTTTATCATCCAGAAGTTTATTCAGCTCTTTTTCTGCTTTTTTCTCTAGCTGCTTCTTCTTCTCTTTCTCTAATTTCTTCCACAACTTATCAAACTCTATTTCATATTGTGGCTTGGCCCATTGACCATATAGATGAACAGGAATAGTAATGTCTTTTAGCTCATTAATATCCTTACCGCCTTGCCCTTCTAACGAGCCGACGAGAGAGGTATCCAAGTTCATGTCCATGGTCTCTTCAATATAGTTGACCTTACCCTCACCATGAACACGAAGTAGAGGAGAAGAAACCGTTAGATCATTCGTGGTCATCTGCCCTTTAGATAGCTTCAACGTTGCTTTCATCGCACTAAAGTCTGTTTTTTGAGACTCTTGAGCACTTTGCTCAACCGTCTCTCCTTTGATCTTGGCGTAATTAACGCGAATGATCTGCGCAATATTGATGCCATTTACCGCACCATCCGCAAAGTTAATTTTGACCACACCGGCTAAATTCTTCTTCAGCCCAGTTGGCGTCAAACTCATACCTTTCACATTGACATCAATATTCCCGGTACCTTCCACCATGTCGTTATCTACTGCGTCTTTTAATAGAGGTTGTACTTGTACACCCACTATTTTTTTCTTTGCCCAATAACTGGCGGGTGACTTACGAGCATCTAACTGTGCTGATGCCGAAATCGAACCTTGATATAAGTTGGAAGTGAAAGAGTTTAAATCTACAACACCACGATCAACAGCGAACGAAGTCGTAACCTTCTGCATACGCACATTATTCGCTTTAAACTTATCTATGGTCACTTTACCCTGAATATCTAGGGTTTTAAGTGCCGATAAATCCGGTTCGACTTCTTGTTTCGGTGCAGTTGCTCCCCCCTCTTTTTGACCACTGCCACTACCACTATCTGTTGGTGCAGGTTGAGAGGCGGTTTTGTTTAAACCTAAAAACGCATCTAAATCAATCTCTGGGCTATGAAGCGAAAATCGAACTTTAGCAATCGTCGCCAATTGTACTGTCGCACTGCCATCTAGCTGAATGGCATTTAAAGCCAATTTGTTCAACGTCAAGGCAATAAACTGCTTGTTCAAATCAAAGCTAAAAGTAGACTCACCAACAATCTTCATTGGAGACTGCGGCAATGATGCCCCTTTTAGCTCCGTATTTAGCTGCATGTTTTCCAGAAGTACTCCGCTTATCGCCTTATCAATCATAAGGTCGGACGTTAACGACATATCAATATCTAACTCAGCCGCCTTACCTTTCACTGCCAGTTTCAACTTATTGACTTGATCGAATACAAAAGTATCTAAGTGAATAGAAGCATTAGAAATCGATGTAGTTGGATCTTCAAATGTGGCATCAAAAGCGATGTTTCTTAACTGATAATTGGCCAAGTCTTTGGATAAGGTAAACTCCGCTAATCCTTTCGCGGTAAAAGATTGCTCGTTATTATTGCCTTTCGCTTCAAAATTAACCGTCGTCCACTGATCAAATACAAACTCAGACACAGATAGACCAACATCATATAACTTGGTATGACTGCCTTTTGCGTCATCGGTTATTTCGAGTAAAGCATTGGTAATGGAAATACCGGCCAAGTTAATATCCCACTGCTGGGTATTAGCCACAGTATCTGTGCTCTTTGCCGCTTCAACAGGTGCAGACTCTACTTTCGGCTCAGCAGCATTTGTGCTGCTAGCTGTCTCGGACGATTTATTGCTCAAGGCATCTAAATTGCTTCGTCCATCTTTTAATGTCTCTAAATAAATTTCTGCGCCATCCAGTGCCACATTACCGATCATCAGTTGCTGGCCAAATAGCGGAAGTACCGAAACATCGACGCCAATCTCGCTGATTTTTAATAGATTGTCATTGCTAAACCCTTGCGGGTTTTTTAGTTCAGTTTGACCTAACGACAAACCAACCGATGGAAAAAATCGCCAACCTATATCCCCTTCAATCACCAAATCCAGTCCAGTTTGTTTCTTGGTTTGCTCTACAATAAGAGGCTTGAACTGATTGGGGTCGACAAATAAAAGAAGGGCTGCAATAGCGATAACCACCGCTAATACAGGAATGCCTATAATGAGAAACAGTTTTTTCATTGTTTTATCCCTGCTAAATGAAAATAACGTATAGCTGAAGAGTTGTAATTGCTATAACGAATCAAACTACTAAGACTAAAAATGGCACATAAAGTGCCATTTTTTCAATAAGGTATTGTACTTTTTTATCTTAATTGACAAAAAATCAATCGAAACTGCCGTTCAATTAAGACTTAAGCAACTTAGCGATATGCGCTTTTAGCACATCTATAGCAATTCTATTTTTACCACCACGAGGAACAATAATGTCTGCATATTGTTTAGACGGCTCGATAAACTGCATAAACATTGGACGTACTGTTTTCTGATACTGCTTCAGTACCGACTCCATTGTTCTACCACGCTCTTGTACATCGCGAGTCACACGACGCAATAAACAGATATCCAACGGTGTATCCATAAAGATCGATGCATGCATCAAGTCACGTAAACGTGGATCGGTTAACAACAAAATACCTTCTAAAATAATCACTTTTTTAGGAGTCATCGTCACCGTATTATCGGTACGAGTATGATCGGTATAGCTGTACTCCGGCACTTCAACTGAATTACCTGCAATAAGTTGTTCAAGATGTTGGCAGAGTAAGTCATGATCCAGTGCACTTGGATGGTCATAGTTGGTTTTGACGCGTTCATCCATGCTTAGATGACTTTGATCTTGATAGTAGCAATCTTCCGTAATGACACCTATTTGATGGTCACCTACTTTTTCAAGCAACTCTCCATAAATAGTACTGGCGATTAAACTTTTTCCAGAAGCCGATGCGCCGGCTATGCCGACAATGACGCATTGATTATTTTCAGACATGATTCGCACTTGGTGATGGTTGAATAAACCGCCCGATTATAAGGCCTTCGATAGCGAGTTACTAGGATTTGTATCAAGAGATTTCAGCTTTTTCTCGCTAATTTATGATGAGCGCGTGAAAAGTGTCCAGCACAGAATGCTCCTACTATTGATAACTCACCAGCCAAACAGAGTGCAGCACATACTTCTGCTAACGCTTGTGACTTTCCTTGCCCATATAAGCCCATCAATTCTAAACACGCTTTCTGGCTTGGTAACCCCGTTCCACCACCAACAGATCCCACCATTAAGTTAGGTAAAGTCACGCTGGCGTATAGATCACCATTGCGATCCACTTCCATTCGCGTCATGCCTATAGCAGATTCCGCTACACACGCCGCATCTTGACCACACGCTATATAAAAAGCGGCGAGTGCATTAGCATAGTGTGCGTTAATACCAATTGTGCCACTTAGTGCACCACCAACGGTGGTCATCAGACCAAACTGCATCATTTTTTCCGGCGTGGTATGCAGATATTTTTGGATTAATTTAGCTGGAATATGGGCTTCAGCGGTCACTTTTTTGCCGCGTACACTTCGCAACGTTTGGCTATTGGCTTTTTTATCACCCGACAAGTTTCCATCCAAGAATGCGTACTCTGGCTCCACCGGCGTATTCGCCAAAATAAACTCAAATACCGCGTTGGTGGCGATGGTCACCATGTTTTGCCCTGAGGCATCACCGGTCAAAAATTCGAAGACTAAGTAAACATGATTGCCTTCAATATTGATATTGACATCGGTTAGTTTACCGTGTGATGTTGTGGACTCGGCAATCTGCTTAAATTGATCATATTGATTAACGGCCCAAGCAACAAATTGTCCCGCTTCTGCTAACCCATAAAAAGCAAAACCGGGAGTTCTCGTTACTCCCTCATTGAGCAACATAGCGCTCACACCACCCGCTTCAGTTAACAGTTTCGCCCCACGATTATAAGAGGCCACTAGCGCCGCCTCAGTCGTTGCCAATGGAACCAAAAAGTCGTCTTTGGCGAATAGACCATTTACTCTTAAAGGTCCAGCAAGCCCGACAGGAACTTTCACCGTTCCAATAAAATGCTCGATGTTTCTGTAATAAGCGTCTGTTTGCTGTTGCGTATGAGGATCAAGCAGCTCTGCTTTTGCTGGTAAGTTATCCAACACTTGCCAGCGCCGTTCAAGATTCTTTTCTGTTAAAAAAGGACTTGGCGTTAACTTGTTGTGAACGGGCTGGAACTTACCAGATAAAGTTTGTTGCAGTTGTTCTGAGGTGATTCCATCACCGAGAATGGATACATAGTCACGACGATGCAAATCAAGTTTAGACATAGCACTATAAGATTAAAAATTTTTGCTGATTCTACCGACTTATCATCGGGACACAAGCGTTAGCTCACCTTAACTTGGTTACGCCCCGACTGTTTCGCCAGATAAAGAGCTTCATCAGCACGTTTAAATATCTCCTGCTGATCCAGCCGTTCATCTCGCACAGTAAAACAGCCAACGGAAACAGAATAAGGTATCTCTTCGTTATCAGACAGATAAGGACGCCTTTGTAAATTGCTACGAATTCTATCGCCAATAGCAAAGGCATCCGCTTCATTGGTATTTGGCAGCAAAATAGCAAACTCTTCCCCACCAATACGCGCTAAGTAATCCACACTTCTAAGCACCTGTTGGCACAGCTGCGTAAAATGACACAGCACCTTGTCACCAACATGATGTCCATAATTATCGTTGATACGCTTAAAGTAGTCTAAATCCATAAAGATAAGAGAGAAGGAGTGCTTATTCTTCCTGTATTCAAGGATATGTTGATAAATGAGTGAATCTATTTTTCTTCGGTTTAGAACACCAGTCAATGGATCCGTCGAGGCTTCATACCGTAATCGCTCTTCCTCTTCTTTTCGTTGAGTGATGTCCAGCAATATTCCGGCGATAAAATCCCCTTTTTTCTGTGGATTCTTATCCACCGTTGCCGACACTTCTACCCAACGCTCATCTCGACTCTCTGTGGCTATTTTTAAATCACATTGAAATGAGTCACTTCCTGAGCGAATAAACTGACGAATAGCATCAAAAAATACACATCTGTAGTCAGGGTGTATCAATCTCAGCCACTGTCTAAAAGAGAACTGTAAGTTATGGTGTTTCTCTGGAGTACGGCTTAACAGCTCTGAAGTACACCATAAATGTCCCCTACGAATATCCAGTTCCCACGCACTAAAAGCGGTGATTTTCTTTAATACTTCAAGTTGTCTTGTCTTCGCACTAAGACTGTCCCGCAATACCGCACCAGAAATCAGAAAACTGGCGGTTCGCAATAACGCAATTTCACTAGCCGACCACTGATAGTCTCGCTCGCAATCATCAAAACCTAATGTCCCCCACCACTTATTCTCCACGAATATCGGAATAGTGAGCATAGATAAAATCCGCTGACCTTCTAGATAGGTTTTTAGCCAGGTATCAGGTAACAGGCTTGTGGTAACATCTTGATATTCACCTCGCATCCGACTTTCGATTAACGATTGGTATTCTGGCTCATTTCTATTGGACTTAAAGCGATTAAAGCTGGGTAAACCGATCTGCACATATTTCTCGTCTGACGCCCACTCAAATACATAATCCTGCAGAACAAATTGCGCTTGCAACTCGAGAGTTTGAAATATCCATACACGGCTTACTTTGGTGATTTTGCCAAGATCTTGCAAAAGTGCGTTAACGCCTTCGGGCCATCCTCTACCTGTGGTGAGATCTTCAGCGCTGCGGGCTATTGCCGCCAGCAACTCATTTTCTAGATTATTAGCTTGAGCGTAGTCTAAATTGTCAAAGCTACCTGTCTGGATCGTCATACACTCTCTATTTAACTGAAATGTCGAAAAGGCTTTCCGTTATCTCTTTTGAGCTGAAGCCACTTTCTTTCATTAAACTCACCTTCTTCCATTGAACCCATTGATACCACTGTGAGTCCTGCACCTTAAGGTCACTTGCCTATATTCTAGTACCAATATAAAAAAAGTGTGGTTATTAATGCATAAACCGATTATAAGTGAATAAGAATACATTTACGAATACGTATAGTTATTACTTCACCTTAGTTCGGGATAACAAAGCAAAAAGGATTTCGATGAATCGTAATGTCTGGCTTTTATCACTTTGCCAAGCTCTATTAATGACGGGAAACATATTGCTTGTTTCTGTTATCGGTTTAATTGGTAAAGAAATATCCCCAAGCCCAAGCTTGATAACCCTACCCGTTGCTCTACAGTTTTTAGGGCTAATGGCTGCAACCATTCCAGCCTCATTGATCATGGGCAAAATAGGTCGAAAACGCGGGTTTAGTATCGGTAATCTTGTTGGCATTTCCGGTGCTTCATTAGCCACCTATTCTCTGATGAACCAAAACTTCTTTCTATTTTGTTGCGCCACTTTCTTATTAGGTATCGGCATCGGCTTTGGAACCCTATACCGTTTTGCCGCGATTAAAGTCTGTGATCAAAGTGCGCGACATAGAGCGATTTCTATCTCTATGGCTGGCGGAGTCCTTGCCGCCATGCTGGGACCAAACCTCGCTATCTACTCGCAAAACTGGTCAGATAATGGACTCTATGTCGGCGCATTTGCCTGTTTGGTTCTATTAAACATCATCGCTTTAGCGGTTCTACAAACCATTAATTTTCCCAAACAACATAAAGAACACAGCAACGAAAAACCGGATGATCTAAAAACGATCATCCTCCAGCCAAATTTTCTCGTTGCGGTATTCGCTGCCATCGTTTCCTATGCAGTAATGAATATCCTGATGACCGCTACACCATTAGCGATGATTGGCTGCGGTTTTAGTTTTACTAAAGCAGCAGGGGTCATCGAATGGCACGTACTTGGCATGTATGTGCCCGCCTTTTTTACGGGTAGGCTGATTGAAAAATATGGTGCCAGAACCATGATACTGATGGGCGGCATTCTGTTTGTCTGTTGTGTTGCCATTAATATCCATGGTCAGTCAATTTGGCATTTTAAGACCGCACTGGTACTACTAGGAGTCGGCTGGAACTTTATGTTCATTGCCGCAACAGGATTATTCAGCCAATCGTATTCGGTACATAACAAGTCAAAAGCTCAGGCCTTTAATGAGTTTTGTGTCTTTAGTTGCGTTACCGTTACCGCGCTGCTTTCTGGTTGGCTAGAGTCAACCATCGGCTGGCAGAAACTAAATCTTTATGTGCTACCTTTTGTTATTGCTGTAATAGTCGTATTTATACGACAAGTAAAAAAGGCTAGGTTTGAAGCTAAAGCCACTAAAACCTAACCTTTTCATTTAGCTTGCAGCTAAAGAATAATTTGCCACTGTAAATTGATATTTATAGCACGGTAATTACATCGTCCATCGCTAAACGCGCTTTTGGCAAACCATGGTTATAATCTTGCTCATCTTTGTGGTAACCCATGGCTAGTGCCACGTCACACA
Source organism: Vibrio sp. 99-8-1 (assembly GCF_013114595.1). Lineage (GTDB taxonomy): Bacteria > Pseudomonadota > Gammaproteobacteria > Enterobacterales > Vibrionaceae > Vibrio. The sequence continues at coordinate 97,681 of NZ_VTXE01000013.1, forward strand.
CATAGCCATCTAGCTCATCTTTAAAAATTTCGCCAATCAGCTCAGAGTCAACACCTTCCATTGGAGTAGAGTCAATACCCAGCCTAGCCAGCACATGCATGGTGTTACCTAATGCAATATAAGTCTGAGATTTAGTCCAGTTGCCGTTAAAGCCACTCTCATCTGTGTTGGCTTCAACAAAAGTAAATGCACCGTTTAACATGGTGTCGAACATATCTTGTGGTAAGTGACCTGAGGTTACTTCTGCATCAACCACTCTCTTATACTGCTCTTTATCAAAACGAGGATTATGAGCGAACAAAATAGTATGCGACGCTTCTTTAGCATGTGGTTGATTAAACTGATGCTTGTTAGCAAACGTATCGTGAAAACGCTGTTTAGCCGCATCACTTTCAATGATAATAAATTTCCATGGTTGAGAATTAATAGAAGAAGCAGATAAACGAATCGCCTCCTTAATCACATTCATATCGTCTGCTGAAATACGTTTTTCTGCATCATATTTTTTAGCGGTATAGCGATTATTAAGATCTTGAATAATTTGATGAGACACCTTGCTCTCCTAGTTACAATTTTAAAAATAGCGCGCTCAGTTTTATAAATGCCGTTATGCGCGAATTGCCTTTGCAACAGATAGTATGAGAAATACTAAAAGAGAGAAAGTGCCAAAATAGACAATCATTATGGACATATACATCCATAATAACTCTCTATAACCGCCGTCTTTACAGGTTTTTAGTAGTAGAAGTATAGAATAGTAGAATTAGAGAATAGTAGAAAAAGATTGCAGAGAGATGCAACAACAGAGGGGCCGAATGTTTAGCCGCACTCTGTTCTATTTCATCATTAACTAAGGTCGGTTAAAGGAATCCTGACTGGCTTCGCTTTTCCTGTCCAAAATAATTGGCTAGCTATTTGCTCCGCTAATGCCATATATATATGTGAATGCTCACTATCTGGACGAGATACCACTGTTGGTTTTCCTTTATCAATATCCTCTCGCATACTGATATGTAATGGCACCTGTGCGAGCAATTTTGCTGAAAATTCCTTGGCCATTTTAGCAGCACCATTGGAACCAAAAATATGTTCTTTCTCACCACAATGACTGCATATGTGATAACTCATATTTTCAACAATACCTAATACTGGTACATCAACCTTGTCAAACATAGCGAGCCCTTTGCGAACATCAGCTAATGCAAGATCTTGTGGCGTCGTCACAATAATTGCGCCAGTAACCGGTATGTTTTGAGACAAGGTTAACTGAACATCGCCCGTACCCGGCGGCATATCAATCACTAAGTAATCAAGTTCTGGCCAGTCAGTTTCATTAAGCAACTGTCCTAACGCTTTAGAAGCCATAGGACCACGCCAAATAGCCGCTTCCGACTTATCAACAAGGTAACCAATCGAGTTAGTGTGGAGACCAAAAGATTCAATCGGGATCATGTACTGGCTATCACGAACATCTGGTGTTTGATCTTCTTTCCCCAGCATCATAGGAACAGACGGACCGTAGATATCCGCATCCAGCAAACCAACACTTGCTCCTTGCGCTTTTAACGCTAATGCCAAATTCACGGCAGATGTTGACTTACCAACACCTCCTTTAGCAGACGTAACCGCAATAACATTTTTAACCGTTGCCAGCTCTGATTTAACCTGTGTCTCCATAGCAACCACATCAGTGACCAAGCGGATAGAAGAACTGTCTTCGGCTTGACTGTCTAACCAATGTTGCAATGACTCCATCAAAGAGTTCGATACAAAGGGAATTGAAATTAAAATCTCACCACTTTTAAGTAACTTAACAACGCCATCATGCTCACTCCAGTTTTCAATTAACAACGGATGTTGAAACTGATTTAACCAGTGACATAACGTCTGCTTCGAATCAAATGTAGCCATGTTTCTCACTCCTAGCTTAGGGCTGCTACTTTTATGTAAACGGTTGACGGTGTTCCATGCTAACACCACCACGACATGATCAAAACCATTAATATATTAAGGAGATTAAAGCCGACTCAAGCATCTGAAAACTATTTTTTCACCCAGTTTGGCGCTTTCCCTTCTTGGAGTACGCTTGCTCATAAGGTAGTATTGGTTCCTATTTTCTTCTTCCAACTAAAGCGAATTATTAAGTATGGCAACTGATCCAAGAAAACTTTTGGTAACTTGTGCCCTTCCGTACGCTAACGGCTCCATCCACCTAGGACATATGCTTGAGCATATTCAGGCAGATATTTGGGTACGTTATCAGCGACTAAGAGGCAACTCGGTAAACTTCATCTGTGCAGACGATGCTCACGGCACACCAATAATGCTAAAAGCACAGCAGATGGGAATAACACCAGAAGAGATGATCGCTGCGGTAAGTGAAGAACACCAAAAGGATTTTGCTGGCTTTGATATTAGCTTCGATAACTATCACAGCACGCACAGCGACGAGAACCGTGAGCTGGCATCACTTATTTATCTTCGCCTAAAAGAGAACGGCTTTATTACTAGTCGTACTATCTCTCAACTGTTTGATCCAGAAAAAGAGATGTTCTTACCGGACCGCTTTGTAAAGGGAACTTGCCCTAAATGTAAGTCTGAAGAACAGTATGGCGATAACTGTGACAACTGCGGTGAAACTTATAGCCCAACGGATTTAATCAATCCTAAGTCGGCGGTTTCTGGCGCAACACCAGTAATGAAAGACTCTGAACACTTCTTCTTTGATCTGCCACAATTTGAAAGCATGCTAAAAGAGTGGACTCGCTCAGGTTCATTGCAGTCGGAAACGGCGAACAAAATGCAAGAGTGGTTCGAATCAGGATTGCAGCAGTGGGATATTTCTCGCGACGCACCTTATTTTGGATTCGAAATTCCAAGAGAGAAAAATAAGTTTTTCTATGTTTGGTTAGACGCGCCTATCGGCTACATGGGTTCTTTTAAAAACCTATGTGACAAACGTAGTGATCTCGATTTTGATGAATACTGGAAAAAAGACAGTGCGACAGAGCTTTACCACTTTATTGGTAAAGATATCGTTTATTTCCACAGCCTATTCTGGCCTGCCATGTTAGAAGGCGCCGGTTTCCGTAAACCAAACAATGTGTTTGTTCATGGTTATGTGACGGTTAATGGCGCAAAAATGTCTAAGTCAAAAGGCACCTTTATCAAGGCTGCGACTTATCTAGAACACCTAGACCCTGAATGTCTGCGTTACTACTATGCCGCTAAGCTCAATAGCCGTATCGACGATTTGGATCTAAACCTAGAAGACTTTACTCAACGCGTAAACTCTGACGTGGTTAACAAGATTGTTAACCTAGCCTCACGTAATGCTGGCTTCATTAGCAAACGCTTTGACGGCAAGTTATCTGCGAATTTCGCTGAACCAGAGCTTTATCAAGAGTTTGTTGCTGCTGCTGATAATATTGCAGAACTTTTCGAAAGCCGCGAGTTTAGCCGCGCCATTAGAGAGATCACCGCATTAGCGGATAAAGCAAACCAGTATGTCGATGAAAAAGCACCTTGGATTGTTGCTAAGCAAGAAGGTCAAGATCAACAGCTTCAAGACATCTGCTCTGTGGGAATTAACTTATTCCGCGTATTAATGACTTACCTAAAACCAGTAATGCCAGAGCTTGCTAGCCGTACAGAAGCTTTCCTAAATCAAGAGCTGACTTGGCATGCTATCGCAGAGCCATTAACCGATCATGAAATTACTAAGTTTAAGGCTTTGTTTAATCGCATCGATCCGAAGAAAGTGGAAGCCATGGTTGAAGCATCAAAAGAAGATGCAGCAGCGGAGAAAGCGGCTGTTGAAAAAGCGGCTGAAACAGAACTTAGTAAAGATCCTATTGCCGATGAAATTGAGTTTGATGATTTTGCAAAAGTAGATTTACGCATTGCTAAAATTGTCTCTTGTGAAGAAGTGCCAAAAGCCAACAAGTTATTAAAACTTCAGCTGGATATTGGCGGTGAAACTCGTCAAGTATTTGCTGGTATCAAATCTGCCTATAAAGCTGAAGAGCTAGTTGGAAAACACACTGTCATGGTGGCAAACCTGAAAGCACGCAAGATGAAGTTTGGCATGTCTGAAGGTATGGTTTTAGCCGCTGGTCCTGGAGGTGAAGAGCTGTGGATTTTAGAACCTCATGAAGGGGCTAAGCCAGGAATGCGTGTAATGTAATCCTATTACTCTGCGATTTAAACCACTTACATCTGTAGGTGGTTTTATTTTGCAGTCGCTCTTTATTAATACTAAGAGTCTTAATTAATACTGAGAGCCCAAAAGCAGAAAGCCCGCATACCATAAGGTTGCGGGCTTTTTTATTCGCTACAGAAAATCAATCAATATTAATGATCATCTTCTGTAAAGTCGGTCGGTAACGAAAGTTTCATTTCGTTCCAAATCTGTCCACTCGCTAGACCGTAGCTTCTGATCACCAATGGCAATTTATCTCGATCGCCGTTTTGACACACTTCTAGCAGCTCACTGTAAAAAGAGAGAGCCAGAGAGCGTGATTCAGGATTGGAGAAATAGAAATTTCCAACACGGTCATACAGTTTTTTCAATCCATTAAATATCAAACCATAAATCTGGTTACCGGAATGGAATGCCAATCTCTGGAACAGCATGTAATCATAAAAGTTAAACGTCTTAGCGATTAGCATCGATTGACGTTTTTTCTCATCTTTCTCGCCATCGTCTTTTATCATTTGAGAAATCTTCTCACCATAAGGTGACGTCGCGATAAAAGAATCCCAAGACTCTGCTGCCAACAAACTTTCACACGACTCGATAACACTCTGAATAGTGCGCTCAGATGTCTCTTTATTGGCTTTAAATGCGTAGCGCATAAAAATTGGACTAATGTTAGAACGTGCCGCAAGTAAATCTTCAACAATGCCAGTGGCATTATCTGCATCCAAGGTCATCAATGTATCTAAAATATGCAGACCAGAGGTCTCCATAAACTGATTCACTTTGGTTGGTTTGCCATGTTGAATTGTCAACCAGCCATCTCTTGCTAATCTTTGAAGGACTTCACGCAGCGTAGTACGTGTTACTCCGATAAGTTCTGACAGCTCACGCTCTGCTGGTAAAATGGAACCGGGTGCAAAGCGACCATTCCAGATACTTTCAATAATGTATTTTTCTGCAAATCCTGCTGGACTTTTTGCCTTAATGACCATGTATTAATTTATCCGAATCGTTTTTTTAAGGTCGAATGACTCATCATACCACTAGTTATATACTCAAGTAACCTCAAGATGCTTGTTCTGCGAGAATTTATTGACTTCTAATCAAGGCACTGATTTGAAGCCATAGTTATTCTACGGTAAGAATCCGTAACACATAAAATGAGCTGCGCAACACATCTCGTCTTGGTAATAAAATCAGTAATCAAATTTTTATCTAAATATATTAATTCAGTCACATTTTGAAACATCTTCAGCCTCGCTATTTCGCTATTATGCAACCAAGCAGCATCAATGTAACCAACTGATTTTATTGCAACTATTATCGAAATCTAACATCTCGGTGTGTGAGCTAACATAACCTTAAGAAATTTGTAAGAATTCGTAACCTTCCATGCTATGCTATGCGCGTTTTGTTTGTAGTATTAGGAAAATTTTACGTCTTTAAGAATTTAAATGAGTCAAATTCTTAAAAATGGAAGAGCCTAATCGGATAGTAATAAACAAGACATGGAGTGTTTGCCTATCTCGATAGTACTAGTTATAAATACCGCTTTTAAAGCTTCATTTATAACCGCAAAGATGTTGTCCATAATGGATTGGTTTAAATAATAACAACTAAACGCAAGCATACTTTACGTAAATTTTAAATATTAAGAGTATTACCATGCCGATTTCACTCGGAAACGCTTTTATCAAGAACTTTCTTGGTAAAGCACCTGACTGGTACAAACTTACCATTGTCGCTTTCCTAGCTATTAACCCAATTGTTTTCTTTTTATTTGACCCATTTTTTGCCGGTTGGTTGTTGGTGGTTGAATTTATCTTCACTCTCGCTATGGCCCTAAAATGCTACCCTCTTCAACCGGGTGGTTTGCTAGCGATTCAAGCCGTTGCCATGGGGATGACCTCTCCTGCGCAAGTGATGCATGAAATTGAAGGTAACTTAGAAGTATTATTACTACTGATCTTTATGGTCGCTGGTATCTACTTTATGAAACAGCTATTGCTGTTTATCTTTACCAAGATATTGCTGGGCATTCGTTCAAAAGCGCTGCTTTCTGCGGCTTTCTGTTTTACCGCTGCCTTTCTTTCTGCGTTTTTAGATGCATTAACCGTAATTGCCGTTGTTATAAGTGTCGCGGTTGGTTTTTACTCTATTTACCACAAAGTGGTTTCTGGTAAAGGTTCAAGCTCGTCTCATGACCATACGACTGACGAACACCTCTCTGAACTGACGCGTGATGACTTAGATAACTACCGTGCATTCTTGCGTTCTCTATTAATGCACGCAGGGGTAGGTACAGCACTCGGTGGTGTAACTACTATGGTTGGAGAGCCACAAAACTTAATCATTGCGGATCAAGCGGGTTGGTTATTTGGTGAGTTTATTATTCGCATGTTGCCAGTGACGCTACCGGTATTTATCTGCGGCATGATCACGTGTGTATTGGTTGAGAAATTTAAAGTCTTTGGCTACGGCAAAGAGCTACCAGAGCATGTACGTAATATTCTCAATGACTACGATACGGCAGAAAAGAAAAAACGCACCAAACAAGATGTTGCCAAATTATATGTTCAAGGCGCTATCGCTATCTGGTTAATCGTTGGCTTAGCACTGCACCTTGCAGCGGTTGGCTTGATTGGTCTGTCTGTCATTATCTTAGCAACGGCATTCACTGGGGTGATCGAAGAGCACTCCCTTGGTAAAGCATTTGAAGAGGCACTGCCCTTCACCGCACTACTGGCGGTGTTCTTTGCTATCGTTGCGGTAATCATAGACCAGCACCTATTCGCACCAATTATTAACGCCGTGCTAGAGATGGAAGGTGATGCTCAGTTAAGCATGTTCTATCTCGCCAATGGTGTTCTTTCTATGGTTTCAGATAACGTGTTTGTTGGTACTGTATACATTAATGAAGTGAAAACAGCATTGATTGAAGGACGCATCACCAGAGATCAGTTCGATCTATTGGCTGTCGCCATCAACACAGGTACAAACTTACCTTCTGTTGCGACACCGAATGGACAAGCTGCATTCCTATTCTTGCTGACTTCAGCCTTAGCTCCACTGGTACGTTTATCTTATGGCACCATGGTTTATATGGCACTGCCTTATACCATTGTGTTGGCGGTTGTGGGTCTATTTGGCATTGCCTACTTACTCGACCCTATGACAGCATGGATGTACGACATGGGTTGGATAACGCACCATATCGCGACAGCGGCGGATGCGGTAAGTTCATCTGCACATTAATGGTTGCACTAATACATTGAACTAATTAATAATTAAAAGCTCTGAATTATCAGAGCTTTTTTATTTAGGACGGAAATTGTGAATTTTTTACACCCTGTTAAGTTGTTCTCCAAATCGCGACTCTCTTGGTTTCTACTTTTTCTTTTTAGCTTTTTCTTCTTATTGTGTGCGCTCTATTTTCAGCACGGCATGAACCTTGAGCCTTGCGTAATGTGTATATACGAACGCGTGGCCATGATCGCCATTGGCTTTGCTGCTCTGCTGGGTATGATTAAACCAAACAACACCTTTTTCCGCTGGGGAGGGTTAATTGCATGGGGCGCTTCCGCATATAAAGGCCTAACATTAGCAATGGAACATGTGGGCTACCAAACGAATATCTTTGCCACTTGTGAACCGTTACGATTTCCAGAATGGGCGCCGCTAAATAAGTGGGTTCCTTGGTACTTTGAAGCACCGGGAAATTGCAGCGAAATTGTCTGGCAGTTTGTTACGCTCTCAATGCCACAATGGTTGGTGATTATCTTTGCTGGAAACTTGATTGCCCTAGCGATAGTGGTTATTGCACAGTTTACAAAAAGCCGTCGCCTATTCAGTTAAGCAATTGCCGGTAACGCGGCTTGATATCTCTATAGCAATAAACAGAAAAAGACGTAAATGGGATTATCCATTTACGTCTTTTTTATAGGCCATTTAGCTACTTAGCACAACACTGTTTAAACTTTTTGCCACTACCGCAAGGGCAACTGTCGTTACGACCAACATCTTTATATGGATTAACACTTTGCACCTTGCCCCCCACCATTAACTCGTCTGCCGCTAACGCCACTTCCATGATCATGCTATCCAGTTGTGGAACCATATCACCCAGTGAAGGTGGTTGTTCAATGCCTGCTGACTTCATCTCAGATTGTGTCTGTTGTTCATCGATAACAAGCATAAAAGTCGTAAGCAAGGCTTGCAGCATCCGCAACGCCCCGTCATTTAAATTCACATCATGGTATTGAGGCTCAATACTAGGCCATACTGTCAGAAAGCCTTGCGAAAATGCCAACAAAGCTTCTTCGTCTAAATCCCCAATGCAATACTCACTACGCTGTAACAGATTGTGTTGCTGGTTTATATGAGGTACCAGCAGAGCGGTAACTTCAGCACTTTCAACACCAACATCCAAACACCATGATTCTGGCGATAATGGTTTTACTGCTAAATTGGACGCCAATACTGCCCCTTCAAGAAAAACCGCAGACTCTCCCTGCCAATCTTGAGGTAAGGTTAATAACTTCATACTAGATTACTTAATAATGTTTAATGTGCAGAGTATATCAGACTTGGGTTTAATAACATTCCTAGGTACAATGCCCGCCCACATTTAAGCGAGTTATAAACATGCGAGTCATACTTGGCCCTATGCAGGGCGTACTTGATCACTTAATGCGCGAGATTCTTACCGAGATCAATGACTATGATCTCTGCGTGACTGAATTTGTGCGAGTTATCGATCAAAAATTACCTGAGCATGTGTTTACCCGCTTATGCCCTGAGTTAAGCACTGGAGCAAAAACGGCTTCCGGCACTCCGGTTCATGTTCAATTGCTTGGTCAAGAGCCAAACTGGATGGCAGAAAATGCCATTCAAGCTCAAAACCTAGGGGCTAAAGGCATTGACCTCAACTTTGGTTGCCCGGCAAAAATGGTGAATAAAAGTCGTGGCGGCGCTGCGCTTCTGAAAGACCCTCAACAAATCTACAAGATAGTAAAAGCTTGCCGAGATGCTGTTGATGAGCAAATTCCTGTCAGTGCAAAAATTCGCCTTGGATGGGATAACCCGAACGACTGCTTTGAGATTGTTGATGCGATAGAGCAAGCAGGCGCAGATGAAATAACCATCCACGCGAGAACCAAAGCTGGAGGTTACAAAGCCGACCAAATAAAATGGAGTTACATAAAAGAGATCAAACAACGCACATCCGTACCACTTATTGCGAATGGTGAAATTTGGAATTACCAAGATGGTCAAGCGTGTATTAACACAACGGGGGTTGATTCTCTGATGGTCTGCCGCGGTGCATTCAATGTTCCTAACTTAGGCAACGTCGTTAAACACAATCATCAAGCGATGAAATGGCAACAAGTCGTGGCGCTGTTATTACGTTACTCTCAATACGAAATTAAGGGTGATAAAGGCTTATATTATCCAAATAGAGTAAAACAGTGGTTAGCTTACCTGCGTAATGAATACCAACAAGCCGATGATCTTTTTCGAGATATTAGGAAGTTTAACAAGGCCGCCCCTATCGTGGCACATATTGAGCAGTATCAAGCTCAAATATAGTATTTAACCGCCTTGTTGATAACGCCACCCCGCCATTAAATTGGCGAGGTAAACATGGGCACTAACGCCCATGTTTAAAGTTTTAATTAAGTAGCAGGCTATCGTCTGCCAACTCTTCGCCTCTTACTTTCGAGAACATCTCTAATAAGTCAGGCACACGCATATTGGCGCGTTGATCCCCTGCCACATCCAGTACAATTTCTCCCTGATGAAGCATAACGGTTCTGTCCCCACACGCGAGTGCATCTTTCATTGAGTGAGTAACCATCATTACCGTCAAGTTAAACTCTTTAACGATCTTATTGGTTAAATCAATGATAAACGCGGCCATGCGCGGATCCAGAGCGGCGGTATGTTCATCCAAAAGAAGTAACTTACTTTCGGAAAGCGTGGCCATCACTAAGCTGACCGCTTGACGTTGTCCGCCAGACAGCAAACCAATGTTGTCCCCGAGCCTATCTTCTAATCCTAGGCCTAATATACTGATTCTTTCCTGAAAGAGTTTACGTCTTTTACTGGATAAACTGTGATGCCAACTGCGACGTTTCCCTCGCATATAAGCGAGAGCCATATTCTCTTCTATGGTTAAGTCTGCACAGGTACCCGCTAAGGGGTCTTGGAATACTCTGGCGCATTGACTCGCACGTTGATCCACCGTTTTACGTGTCACGTCTAGATCATCAATACGTACCTTTCCGCCTACCATAGGCGTTTCACCCGTTACAGCCCCAAGCAAGGTTGATTTTCCGGCCCCATTAGAACCAATCACCGTTAAAAACTGGTGTTCTGGAACTTCAATAGAGACGCCTCTTAATGCTCGGTTTTCTAAAATGGTACCAGGATTAAACGTAACCTGAATATCGTCTAAATGGATCATGCTACTTCTCCTGATTGTTTAGCCTGCTTAGATACAGCATCACTCTTTGCCGGCTTTGCCACCTTTTTTGCTTTGAGGTTTCCTTTTACTTTTGGCGCGATCAATGCCACCGCCACCAACACCGCAGTGACTAAATTTAAATCTGATGCTTGCAGACCAAACATGCCAGAGCTCAATGCAAAGGCTACCGCTAGACGGTAAAGCACCGAACCAACAATAACTGCCACTACCGCAATCCAAATCTTGCGGCCGGGAATAATAGTCTGACCTAAAATAACAGCGGCGAGTCCAACCACGATGGTTCCCACCCCAGAGGTAACATCAGCAAAACTATTGGTTTGAGCAAATAACGCCCCCGCGAAACCAACAAATGCATTGGATAACGCCAAACAGAAATAGGTATAAAAAGAGGTACTTGCACCTTGAGAACGCACCATTCGTGCATTAACACCAGTGGCCCGCAGCCCTAGACCAAAGTCACTATTAAGCAGTCGAACTATAAATATCGCGGAAAGTAATACCAAGATACCCACCACCAACGGGCGAATATAGACCGTATCACCGAGAGATTCGAATGGTGTAAGAATGGTATCGGAACCCAGTAGAGCAATATTTGGACGCCCCATGATACGGATATTAATAGAGAACGCCGCAATCATAGTGAGTATCGATGCCAGTAGATGCAGGATGCCACACTTAACAGCTAAAAATGCCGTGACTAATCCAGTCATTGCGCTTGCGAGGATTGCTAACAATGTAGCGATCCAAGGGTCAATACCGGCAACAATAGCAGTGGCGGCTACCGCGGCTCCCATTGGAAAACTACCATCCACCGTAAGGTCAGGAAAGTCCAACACCCTAAATGTTAAATATACACCGAGGGCAACTAATCCGTAAATCAGTCCAATTTCCAGTGCGCCAAAAAATGCAAAAGCAGACATACCTACTCCTTCTCTGCTTACTTCAAATCACTCGAACAACATAAATATCGAGTTATTTATTTAACTTAACCGCCCCAAATTAGGGGCGGTTAAGGTTGTAGCTTGTCGCCATAAAAAAATGACGTTTACTTAATCTCTGTTGCACGGTCCAGAACAGACTGCGGGATAACAATGCCAAGCTTGTCTGCAGCGGTTTTGTTGATCACAATATCAGACCCTTTCGCAACGCGTACTGGAATGTCACCCGGATTTTTTCCTTGAAGAACATCAGCAACGTAATCGGCAGTTTGCACACCAATTTGGTAGTAATCAAAGCCTAGAGCGGCAATAGAACCGGCATCAATGTATGTCGTCGTCGCAGCAAATACAGGTGTTTTTGCTTGATTCGCAGCAATAGTCATACCTTCAATAGCACTTGCAACGGTATTATCAATCATGGCGTAAATGACGTCAGATTTTGCAGAGATAGCTTGTGTCGCACTCTGTACATCTGCACTTTTCAGTGCTGTAGCTTCAACCAGTTCAAGACCGTGTTTCGCTACACTCTCTTTAAGCAGCGTCATTAAGCTAATTGAGTTAGCTTCACCCGGGTTATAAACCACACCGACTGTTTTTATGTTTGGTAGAATCTCTTTCATTAACTCTACATGCTGCTCAATTGGAGACAAATCAGAAAGGCCCGTTACATTCTTACCTGGTTTTTCTGCGTTACTGACCAATTTAGCGCCCACGGGATCCGTTACGGCAGTAAATACGATTGGGATGTCACGAGTAGCGGAAACAAGCGCTTGCGCTGTTGGAGTGGCAATACCAACCAAAACATCGGGTCTTTCACCAACATACTGACGTGCTATTTGCACCGCAATGGCAGGATTTCCCTGTGCTGTTTTGTAATCAAATTCTAAATTTTTACCTTGTTCATAACCTTTGGCTTTTAGTCCATCAATTAAGCCTTGGCGAGTTGCATCTAGAGCTGGGTGTTCTACAATTTGAGAGACAGCCACTTTCACGGTTTTTGCAATAACACCTGTAGAAGATAGCAATGCTACTCCAGTCAAACATGCCGTTGCGATAATTCTGCTTGCCTTCATCTTAACTCCTTGATCAGCAATTTTTTAGTTTCAATCCTGCAAATAAACTTTTTTATTTCTCACGTTGTACGCATTTATTTACGATACGTAAACATTTTTACCAGTATCAGCCTCAGAATGGAAGAAGCTTTTTAAATTATTGTTAAAAAATAGAGGATTTACTCGGTAGATTGACAGAGGGGCTGAATAAAATAGTGGATAATTATTCATTTCCCATAGGTTATGCCTTTAGCGCAAAAGCAGCGATAAGCAAGAAAGGGGCGATAAAAACACCAAAAAAGAAAAGAGTCTCAGTAGAAAATTGACATCAATAAAAATTCAATACAGCCGTATTAAAAACAAAAACAGGACGCCTTAGCGTCCTGTTTTTCGAATCTTAGCAATAATACCGATTACTCTAATGCTTAAAACCAGCGTTCAAGGGCATTTTTATCAAGTTGACGAAATGCTCGGTTAAGGATGACAGCCAGCTCTTTATATCTCGGTTTGGCTTTAATGGGCTCTAATGCAAAACCTGTCTCAACGATTTTTTGATGCAGCTCTCTGTACCAACCAGCTAAAGCCGGTGGTAAATTTGTATTGGCTCGATTACCTAACCACCACATACCCTGCAACGGCATACTTATAGCGAATATAGCAATAACGATTGCTTGCGGCATAGCCTGCATGTTTTGAAAACTCATCTGCACAAGCACACTTATTGCTGCTACTGCAGGCATCACCTTGATACCAAAACGAGTTGCTTTAATTATGCGTTGTTCTGGAAAAATAGGAGACAACTCTTTACGCATCGGCCAAATATCCATGTATTTTTGCCCGTTTCTCAAATTTTTTACCAAACCAGACTCACTACTCATTAACGCCCTCTTCACTAAAAAAAAGTTGAATCATTCAACAAAAACTATAAAAAACTTGATGAAAGTTAATATTCCTTCAAAAAATTTTTGTTATATTGGCCTATAATCGCTATCCTTTGCAGACCCTTAATGTCATTGTTGACTTTATTTCTGAATATAGCAACCAAATGACATTTTTTAGCAAGGAATGCTGCCAGGATCACAGTTATGCGATCTTGTTTCATATAAAGGATATAATTTTTATAACCAAGAAAGTAGCAGGTTTATGACCCCTTCTACTATTCTTGAGGTTGATTTTAACCCTTGATTAGCAGGTAATCACTCATGTCCAAGCTGGTTTTAGTTTTAAACTGCGGTAGTTCTTCTCTTAAATTCGCTATTGTTGATGCAGAAAACGGTAACGAACACCTTACAGGTCTTGCGGAATGTCTTCACCTTCCTGAAGCCCGTATCAAGTGGAAACTTGATGGCAAGCACGAAGCACAATTAGGCGACGGTGGCGCTCACGAGCAAGCTCTATCTTTTATCGTAGAAACTATTCTAGCTTCTAAGCCTGAGCTATCTAACGCGCTAGCCGCTGTTGGTCACCGTGTAGTACACGGCGGCGAGAAATTTACTCAATCAGTATTGATTGACGAAGATGTCGTAAAAGGTATCGAAGATTGTGCCGCACTAGCACCACTTCATAACCCAGCGGCTATCGTTGGTATTAAAGCGGCTCAAAAAGCATTCCCGGGCTTACCAATGTCTGCTGTATTTGATACCGCATTCCACCAAACAATGCCTGAAGAAGCATTCCTTTATGCTCTTCCGTATGATCTATACACAGATCACAGCATTCGTCGTTACGGCATGCACGGTACTTCTCACCTATTTATCGCTCGTGAAGCAGCAGAGCGTTTAGGCAAGCCAGAAAACGAACTAAACATTATCAACTGTCACCTAGGTAACGGTGCATCAGTTTGTGCAATTAAAAATGGCCAATCTGTCGATACTTCAATGGGTCTAACTCCTCTTGAAGGCCTGGTAATGGGTACTCGTTGTGGCGATATCGACCCTGCTATCATTTTCCACCTGCATGACACGCTAGGTTACTCTGTTGACAAGATCAACACCATGCTAACTAAAGAGTCTGGCCTACAAGGTCTAACTCAAGTAACGTCTGACTGCCGTTTTGTAGAAGATAACTACGGTGAGAAAGAAGAAGCCACTCGTGCAATGGATGTTTTCTGTCACCGCCTAGCAAAATACGTTGCTGGTTACACAGCCACTCTTGAAGGTCGTCTAGACGCTATCGTATTTACTGGTGGTATCGGTGAGAACTCTGCACCTATTCGTGAAATGGTTCTTAACCGTCTTGGCGTATTTGGTATCGAAGTTGATAGTGAAGCTAACCTTAAAGCTCGTTTCGGCGGCGAAGGTACTATCACTACTGCTGACAGCCGTGTTCCTGCATTAGTTATCTCAACCAACGAAGAGTTGGTTATCGCAGAAGACACTGCCAAACTAGCAAACTTATAAAAATGACTGGCTAACGAAAGTTAGCCAGTTTTGTTTTAGGGCTCAATAAGTCATTCCTAATATCCATTGAGCCATCTCCCTGTAATTAGAGGTACTCTACACATGTCCCGTACTATTATGCTTGTACCAATTAGCGCTGGTGTTGGTTTAACCAGTGTTAGTTTAGGTGTAATTCGCGCGATGGAACGAAAAGGTGTTAACGTTTCTTTCCTTAAGCCTATTGCTCAACCGCGCCACGGTGGTAACCAACCAGACTTAACGTCTACTATCATCAACGCTAACAGCGATATTAAAACAGCAAGCCCAACACCAATGCACGAAGCTGAATCTTTGATCGGCAACGAGAAAATGGATGTATTGCTTGAATCAATCGTTGAGCGTTACAACCAAGTTAATGATGCAGAAGTCACATTAATCGAAGGCTTGGTACCAACACGCAAACACCCATTTGCTAACCAAGTAAACCAAGAAGTTGCCAAAACTTTAGGTGCTGAAATTGTTTTTGTTGCGACTCCGGGTACATATAATGTTACTCAACTTAGAGAACGCATTGAACTAGCTGTTTCTAACTTTGGTGGTGCCAAGAATAAGAACATCTCTGGTGTGATTATTAACAAGCTGAATGCACCTGTTGACGATGCTGGCCGTACTCGCCCTGACTTGTCAGAAATATTTGATGAAGCAGATGCAGCACAGCAAGCTGACATCCGTACAATGGAAATCATCAACAACAGTCCTATTCGTGTACTTGGCTGCGTACCTTGGAAAATCGATTTAATCGCTACTCGTGCGATCGATATGGCGAAACACCTAGGCGCCGAGATTGTTAGCGAAGGTGATATGATGACTCGCCGTATTAAGAGCATCACTTTCTGTGCCCGTTCTGTACCACACATGATTGAGCACTTTAGAGCTGGCTCACTGCTAGTGACTTCTGCAGACCGTCCTGATGTTATTGTTGCAGCAGCCCTTGCCGCAATGAATGGTGTTGAGATTGGTGCAATGTTGCTTACTGGTGGCTATGATCTTCCTGTAGAGATTCAAAAACTGTGTCAACGCGCCTTTGATACTGGCTTGCCTATCTTCAAAGCAGAAGGCAACACATGGCAGACGTCTCTTAACCTTCAAAGCTTTAGCTTAGAAGTACCTGCTGATGATAAAGAACGTATCGAATACGTTAACGACCACGTAGCAAGTCACATCGATGGCCCTTGGATAGACTCATTATCTGAAGGCAGCGAAGGTATACGCCGTTTAAGCCCACCAGCATTCCGTTACCAGTTAACTGAGTTTGCTCGTCGTGCAGCTAAGCGTATTGTTCTTCCTGAAGGTGATGAACCACGTACCGTTAAAGCAGCTGCTATTTGTGCAGAGCGTGGTATTGCTAACTGTGTACTTTTAGGTAACCCTGAAGAGATTCGCCGCGTTGCAGAACAACAAGGTGTTGAATTAGGTACAGGCGTAGAAATCATCGACTCTGATGCCGTTCGTGAAAAATACGTTCCTCGTCTTGTTGAGCTTCGTGAGAAGAAAGGCATGACAGAAGTTGTGGCTCGCGAGAAACTAGAAGACTCTGTATTCCTTGGTACCATGATGCTAGAGAATGATGAAGTCGATGGGTTGGTTTCTGGTGCAGTACACACCACAGCCAATACAATTGTTCCACCATTCCAGATCATTAAAACCGCACCAGATGCTTCGATTGTTTCTTCGGTATTCTTTATGCTGTTGCCTGATCAAGTACTTGTTTATGGTGACTGTGCAATCAACCCAGATCCAACCGCTGAACAGCTAGCGGAAATTGCCATTCAATCGGCAGATTCAGCTGCAGCATTTGGCATTGACCCACGAGTTGCCATGATCTCTTACTCTACTGGTGAGTCAGGTAAAGGCGCTGATGTTGATAAAGTTCGTGAAGCAACCAAACTTGCTAAAGCAAAACGTCCTGATCTCGTCATTGATGGTCCACTTCAGTACGACGCTGCCATTATGGAAAATGTTGCGGCTTCTAAAGCGCCAAACTCTCCTGTAGCAGGTAAAGCGACTGTATTTGTATTCCCAGACCTAAATACCGGTAATACGACTTACAAAGCCGTACAGCGTTCTGCTGACCTAGTCTCTATTGGTCCTATGCTTCAAGGTATGCGTAAACCTGTAAACGACTTGTCTCGTGGTGCATTGGTTGACGATATTGTGTATACCATCGCATTAACAGCCATTCAGGCCGATCAAGCTTAACCTGCACTGTTAGTAACATAACGTTCAGTGAATACGAAAACGGGACCATTAGGTCCCGTTTTTATTTGCAAATAGCTCAGTCGTTAGTTAATGACCAAATCACACTCTAATCAGGTGAAATGAGCGACTCAGCTTGATAGTCATTATCCTTGAATACCAATAATCAACCACGGTGCATTGTCGACAGTAAGATCACGCTCTAGATGCCACACATCTTCGATATCTTCTTCGATACCTTCAACCGCATCGCGGTAACGGCCTTTAAATTGAAGGCTTAGTTGCGCTTTACTCGCATCACAATCTGCACGAACAATTTCCGCATCGACATACATGACATCGGTATGCTGCTCACCGCTTAGTTTTGCTCTCTCAGCAGAGAGGTCGGCAAATAGATCGGCAGAAACATACTCTTCAATAGTATGAAGTTCATTGTGGTTCCATGCACCTTGAATCACTCTATAGTGTTCTCTAGAGCCATTCACAAAGGCAACTTGATCAAACCCCGCTGGGAAACGAAACGGAACATCACTGTGTCCATTGGCACCGAAACCACCGCCAGTTTGCGACTGTTGTTCAAACTGCTGGTTGTTGGTTTGCTGTTGACTCTCTTGCTGGTACTGCTGATAGTTTGCACCATCATAAGCCCGTTGATTCATACTGCCCATTTTGGCCCCTAACATTCCGCGAAGGAACTTAAAGGCAAAGTAAGCAACAAGACCGATAATAAGAATATCCATAAACTGAATACCCTCAAACGCGCCACCAAAGAATGCTGCTAACAAACCGCCAGCCAACAAACCACCCATCAAGCCTCCCATTAAACCGCGCTTGGTACCTGATTGCGCCGTTGTTTGATCTTTCTTTAATGTGCTGGTGTTGGTTGTTTTCTGTTTAGGTGCAGGAGCCGTTTTAAATAATTTACCGAACGACTTACCACCACCGAATTTTTTTGCTTCAGCAACGGGAGAAGTCGATACAGCAAAGATCACTAATGCGACCATAGCTAACAATCGTTTCATTTTGTTCCTTTTGATATAACTAACATTATTATTGGAGTAACTATAAATATGCGGCTTGAGCATGGATAATTCAAGTTACATCCGTACAGCGTACCTTATTTAAGGAAGATATTACTGGATAAAACAAGTTTTGATACTCGCCAAGCTCACTTGTACTGGGGATAGAGAGTAAAAATCGCTCTTTTTTGCTGTATTTTGACTCATTTCCAGCTCGGCAGATTCATTTTTAATAGATAACAAAACGTAATCATAAGTTAAATGTATATCTATTAGGTTGATTTTAAAGAGGTTAAAATTTCAACTCGTCATATTGCAGGACTGTAATCCTACCAAACTGAAATTGAGTAGAGAAAACTGTATCAGAATATTACAAGATAGCCGCTTGAATACTTGACCCCCAGTAGCAGGGTCAATAAAATAATGAACATTGTTCATTATTAGAAACCATCATGGCGCGTAGAAACGATCATACCCGTGAAGAGTTAATCTCTCTTACCCTCGATAAAGTGCGGGAATTCTTAGATCACAATCCCCATCATGACCTTAGCTTAAGAAAGGTCGCCAACATGATTGGCTATGTTCCCAGTACCCTAGTTAATATCTTCGGTAATTATAATCTGTTGCTATTACAAGCGGTTGCTCAAACCGTAGATCAGCTAAAAATAGAAGCGTCTAACGCCATTCGCTCCACCACTGATCCTGAAGAAGCATTATATAAGTTAGCCTACTGCTACCACGATTTCGCAAAAGCTCACCCTCACCGCTGGCAACTTATTTTTCAACACACGATGAATGGTGAAGAACTGCCTCAATGGCAAGTTGAACGTATTGATAATATGACGGGTATGCTAGAGCAGTTAATGATGCAACTCGCTCCTACAAAATCAACCGAGCAAGCCATTGAAGCTAGCCGGGTATTATGGGCGGGTGTACACGGTATTACGCTGTTAAGTGTGGACGATATGTTTTTTACCTCCACGCCAATCGATGGCAAAGCACTTATATCCAACCTTATATCCAGCTACTTAAAAAGCTGGAACTAAGGAAGTCTCATGTCAAAAAGCGGTACATTTTCACTGTTAACCCAAAGACGCTTTCTTCCCTACTTTCTTACCCAGTTTTTAGGTGCATTTAACGATAATATCTTTAAAAATGTTCTGCTGATCTTAGTCGCCTTCGTCGGTAGCGGCGCGCTGCCTATCTCTAGCAATTTATTTATTAATTTAGCGGCGGGGCTATTCATTTTGCCTTTTTTTCTGTTTTCCGCAACCGCAGGTGAATTGGCAGATAAGTACGATAAAGATTGGTTTATTCGCAAAGTTAAGCTGGTAGAAATTATCATCATGGTAATTGCAGCCATTGGATTTATCACACAAAGCTACCAAGTTTTGCTGTTGCTACTTTTTTTAATGGGTTGCCAATCCGCATTCTTTGGCCCAGTAAAGTATGCATTACTTCCCCAACATTTAAGCGAAGACGAACTTGTTCCCGGAAATGCGCTGGTAGAAACAGGCACATTCTTAGCCATTTTATTAGGAACCATAGGTGCAGGTATTATCGCATCTACCGAGCATGCTCACTATATCGCGGCTCTAGCGGTGGTTATTTTTTCCTTGTCTGGTTATCTAACCAGTCGCTTTATACCTAAAACTCCGGCAGCTAACCCCTCAGCAAAGTTACGTTGGAAACCCGTTGCTCAAACTCGGCACACTTTGTCTATCGCGAAAAATGACAACATGATTCATAAAACCATATTGGCTATTAGCTGGTTTTGGTTCTTAGGTGCCTGTTATCTTACTCAGTTCCCCAATTTTACTAAAATCTATTTAAATGGCGGGGAGAGCGCAGTCTCTTTTCTTCTGGCACTTTTTTCTATCGGTATCGCTATTGGTTCTCTACTGTGTGACTTCCTTTCAAAACACCGAATTGAATTAGGTATTGTGCCGATTGGCAGTATTGGAATAACCCTGTTTGGTGTGCTGATGGTCAACAGTATTCCGGCACAACTGCCGCTTCTCACCAGTTTTAATGACTTTGTTTCTCACACTGATTTATGGCCAATGTTTAGCTACTTACTGCTGATTGGCGCTTCTGGTGGGCTATTTATCGTGCCGCTCTACTCGCTAATTCAATCTAGAGCCAAAGCAACCGAACGCGCTCAGGTTATTGCGGCCAATAATATTTACAACTCTCTATTTATGGTGGGCAGCGCCCTTGTCGCCATTGTTTCCCTTTCGGTCATCGAGCTGAGCATACCGCAACTCTTTCTATTGATGGCGGTTCTTAACCTACTGGTTGCGACTTACCTATTTTGCCAACTGCCTATTTTTGTTGTTCGTTTTTTGCTTTGGATGATCACGCATACCGTGTATCGAATCACGCATAAAAATCTACACCATCTACCTAAACAAGGGCCGGCACTGATAGTCTGCAACCATGTTAGTTATCTAGATGCTCTATTGCTCAGCGCTGTCTGTCCTCGATTGATCCGCTTTGTTATGCAAGAAGAGTATGCCAGCCTACCATTGCTAAACCGCTTCTTAAGACGGGCAGGTGTCATCCCTATTTCAGCGGATAATCGCTCATCCATTAAGAGAGCTTTTAAAGAGGTAGAACAGGCGCTAGATAATGGTGAGCTGGTGTGTATCTTCCCAGAAGGTCAACTCACTAATGATGGTGAAGTCCATCAGTTTATGCGCGGTATTGATCTCATCATCAAGCGCACATCCGTTGATGTTATTCCAATGGCATTAAAAGGACTGTGGGGCAGCTATTTTAGCCGCTACAAAGGCAGAGCCTGCAAAGGTGTCCCTAACAGAGTGTGGTCCAAGCTAGAAATTGAAGCAGGAACACCTCTCCCGGCCAAAGGCCTTAACGCATCAATGTTAAGAGACAAAGTCCTTGCACTACGAGGTGACCATTGCTAGTTGTTCACTTTAATTGAACAGGCATAACAAAACATGCGACAGACTCAAACGAAAAGACGCGGTACACTAGCCGCGTTTAATCCTTGTTTGAATGAATAACCTCAGTTCGGAAAATCAACAACCATTATGAATGCAAAAATATTACTCTTCTTTCTCGCCGCTGCATTTTGTTTAACCCCTTGGGTATCTTCCCCTACAGCGCTCGTTATTGGCTTTTTACTCTCCAGTCTTGGCTTGGTACCTTCACATATCCCTGTGGCAAAACTAACCAAGAAGCTATTGGCCTACTCCATTATAGGACTAGGGTTTGGCATCCATTTTCAGCAAGCACTCGAGGTCACCGGAGATGGCATAGGACTGATTGTATTCACTATTTTGGGGACGCTGGTTCTTGGCTCATTGCTAACAAGGAAAATTGGATTAGATCGACACACTGGTTATCTGATTTCTGCGGGCACCTCCATATGTGGAGGAAGTGCGATTGCAGCGGTTTCACCCGCCATTAAAGCCAATGATGAGCAGACAGGCTTAGCTTTAGCGACGGTATTTGTACTCAACTCCGTCGCCCTATTTATCTTTCCGGTCATTGGTCATAGTTTAGGATTGGACCAACACACTTTTGGTACTTGGGCGGCCATCGCCATCCATGATACCTCTTCTGTTGTTGGCGCGGCTTCAGCTTATGGAGAAGAAGCTCTAAAAACCGCCACAACGCTCAAACTTGCACGGGCTTTATGGATCATACCTGTAGCGTTTGTTAGTACCATGCTGTTTAAAAGTGATAATAAAAAAATCACCATTCCCTATTTTATTCTTTTCTACTGTGCAGCCATAGTAGTAAGTGACTACTTACCACAATTTGAAGCGTTATATGATGGCATATTTTCCATCGCGCAAAAAACATTGGTTCTCTGTCTATTCTTTATTGGTAGCGGTATATCGGTAGAGAAGCTACGAAAAGCCGGCGCTAAGCCACTACTATTCGGTGTCTTTTTGTGGGTAGTGATTTCTAGCTTGTCCCTTAGCTGGTTGGTGTTTTCTTAACACAAAGTAAGCAATAGTGGCGAAGGCGAGCAGCTCAGCAATAGCCTGAACAAGTCCTTCGCTCACTATGGCAAACAGCACGCAACTACTCACTAATACGATTAATAATTTCATTTATCGACACGTTTCTGACTAATCCTTTATAGCGATATTATTAGCCAGAACTGTCTATAAAATAAATTCCGATTGGAACTATCACATAACCAATTGATAGGTACTCTGGTTTTCAACAAACCATTTAGCCACCCGTTGTCGAGACACTTTAATACCATTAGTTTGCAAAAGATCTCGCGGCAATAAGTAGTAATCAATAGGCCATTTAAACTTCTCCAACTGCTGCTGTAACAGCCCCTGATAGCAACTAGGTTGTAGAGGTTGATGACTGGATATTAGCGCGACAGGACGAGCGCCAAATTCACTGTCTTTGACGGCGACAACAAACACTAAATCAATATCTTGATGCTGAATTAGAACCTGTTCTATCTCTTCGCAATGGATATTCTCACCACCGGAAATAAACTGATTGTCAGCCCGACCTAAAATGTGCAGTTCACCCTGCCGCCACTCACCAAGATCGCCACTATCAAACCAGCCATCATTGTCAAACGCTTGCAGTTTCCCTTTAACAAACTGCCCTTTAGCTAAGGTCTCACCAGCAATATATATACGCTGATTTACCAGCTTCAACTGTCGGTGAGATAGCACATTCCCCACACCGCTCTGACCATCAACCACCTTTGCCGTTACTGTAGAAGCAGCTTCTGTCATGCCATAACCTAACCATGTTTCAATGCCCCGCTCTTTAGCCTGCAAAGCCAACGGTAGTGGAATCGCACTGCCACCAAGCAATACATGCGTTAACGTCAATGGTTGGTTACTATCTAGCAATCGCTGAAGTTGTGTCGCCACCAAAGAGGCGTGAGTCGCCCCATTTAGATCATCATAAAGTGATACGCCATCACCGACTTTAAGTGATGCTCCAACAGCTAACCAGCGCCATACAATAGCCAGCCCCGACACATGAAATAAAGGTAGGCTAAGCTGCCAAGTATCGGTAGAAGTAAATGAAAAAACCTCTAATAACCCCGTTGCCGATGACAAATGATTGCTAGCACTATGTGCTATCGCTTTAGGTTGCCCTGTTGATCCGGAGGTAAAAATAATACTGACAATTGCGTCATCTTTCATTATCTCTAGATCATCGACGACTGACATATCGAGATCTATTTCTGCGCCACAAGCCTTTGAACTAATTCGAGGTAACACATCTGACACAAAGTGGTAATCACTGCATTCAAAACTGGTTTTATCCAGATGCTCTGCACCTTTACCTAGCCAGATAAAATGACAGGCGAGTTGTTGAAACTTTTGCTGTAAAGGTACTGTTGGCTGAGGCGCGACCATTGCCGGAATAACACCAAGCCGAATAGCGGCTAAATAAACGATCAACAACTCAACATCATTTTTTCCAATACAAGCCAGAACATCAAAAGGCTTAAGCCCCTGCTGAACCATCAAATTGCTTGTATTCGTCACTTGTTGATTTAGCTGTTGCCAACTGTACTGGTGATGGGAAGTGATTAAGGCCGGAGAGTCGCCCTGACTCTCCGCCCAGAAGGTTAATGGATCCTTCGCTGACATTTACTCACTCTGCCAAACAATGGTTTGGTGACTAACAGGCTCAACAGGCAGATCACAATCAGGCCATGGAGTCTCAAGTTGAGCCGCAAACATCTTAATGGTATCTAATCCGGGAATGCTATTAGGCGTTAACCAATGTGCCATTCTTGCCACCTGACAAAGACCTAAGCTGGATTCAAGACTAGAACTAAATATGACCGTAATCCCCAGTCGTTTCGCAGCCTCTACCAGTCCAACACATCGAGCCACTGAACCAATCAGAGTCGGCTTAATAATGATCACTTTTGATCCCGTCATGTTGCCAAGATCAAAATCATCATCTCGTACCGACTCTTGCAAGGTTTCATCCCAGGCAATCGCGATTCCAGTGTCGATGGCAAACGAAAAGCTATCACCGGGTTTTCTACAAGGTTCTTCGATAAACTCAATGCGTTGGCGATAAGAAGGATTGATGTAAGAAGCAAACTTCTCTGCTTTCTCTATCGTCCAAGCTCTATTTGCGTCTAACCTTAGTTTTAAGTCCGGAATAGTTTCCAAGAATAGGTTAGTGATCATCCCATCACGAATAGGCTCGTATAAACCCACTTTAACCTTAGCGACTTTATTATCCTTTGGCATCGCCTCTAAAACAGGCAATAAATCATCCGGATCACCAGTACATAGAGGAGCACTGTGATAACTTCCTTCCGCAGGTAAATTACCTGCTAACTCAAACTGAGCCATTGAAAGCCCAAAAGCAACCGATGGATATAGGGCGTCAAAATCTATCTCTTCTCCTGTGACCCAACGTTCTAATTCGGCCTGAGCCTGAATGCCCGCTTCACTGGTAGATTCCTGACTGAAGCCAGTAAGTGGTGCAATTTCCCCATAAGAACTATTATCGCCATCGTGAAGTTCCACGATCCAGCCTTCTCTCTCCGTCAATTTTTCATCACGAAGAATCACACCACTGTCCATGGGTAATTGATATTTGTATAACTTTGCTTTACGCATTAACTCTCTTCCTAGAAATATTTATTTATCCCAATAACAAAAATATTGCCTAAACGACTTTATGGGTTTCTAGGAAACTTGGAGAAATCAGGACGACGTTTCTCATTAAATGAGTTGCGACCTTCTTGCCCTTCATCTGTCATATAGAACATCATGGTGGCATTACCCGCTAACTCTTGAAGACCCGCCTGACCATCACAATCTGCGTTTAATGCCGCTTTCAAGCAGCGGAGAGCCATCGGGCTGTGTTGTAGTACTTCACGACACCAACGTACCGTCTCTCTTTCTAATTGGTCGACCGGAACGACAGTATTCACTAATCCCATATCCACCGCTTCTTGCGCATCATAAAAGCGGCATAAGAACCAGATTTCTCGCGCTTTTTTCTGGCCAACGATACGAGCCATGTAAGACGCGCCCCAACCACCATCAAACGATCCTACTTTAGGTCCCGTTTGACCAAATTGAGCATTCTCAGCAGCAATAGTTAAGTCACACATCATATGTAAAACATGGCCACCACCAACAGCATAACCAGCCACTGCCGCGATAACCGGTTTAGGACAAGTACGGATTTGGCGTTGGAAATCCAGCACATTCAAATGATGTGTGCCACTCTCATCACGATAGCCACCATAATCACCACGAATTTTCTGATCGCCACCAGAGCAAAATGCATCTTCACCCAATCCAGTGAGAATAATCACCCCCACGCTTTCATCATAACGAGCATCCGCTAAAGCACTGATCATCTCTTTTACGGTTTGAGGACGAAAGGCGTTTCTCACCTGTGGACGCGCAATGGTAATCTTAGCGATACCATCCGCTGTTTTATGATAATGAATATCTTGATATTCAGAACTGCAGTCCTGCCAATTTACTGGTGCGTAAAGTTCTTCTTCAGTCATTCCGATGGTTCTTGCCATGATTCATTCCAATTAGTTATAAACTGTTCTGTTTGAGTCCGAATTAGCGACGCAAATTGAGCTGGCTGTTCATGATGAACATTATGTCCAGCCTCTTTAATAGCAGTGAAAACTAATCCACTACTGGTTGCTAATTGATAAAATTTTAGATCGTTTTCACCACAAACATAATGAAAATACATTTTATATTGTAGTAGTCGATCTAATAAAAAAGGTTGTTTTGCTAACGATGTCGCCAGCAACATACGGCCAATCGCGACGCCACTATTATCTTGACGCTGCTCTACCAAGTGCGCCCTCTGTCTGTCAGTTAATGAAACAAACACCGGCTGCTGATACCACTTTTGTAACACATGTGTCATTGGTTTATCAGTAAAACATTCCGCCCAACGTTGATCATTTTGCAAGCGTAATTGTTTCTCTGATTGGCTGGTTAAACCAAAGTTACCACCTTCAACCACACAACCTACCACCTTAACGCTGGCAAAATAGCTATTAACGATGCCATACATAAGTAGGCGTGCTCCTAACGAGTACCCCACTAACAGTATTGGTGACTGCTGTGCTGGCGACTCAGCAATAGCGCCAGCGATCATCTTACAAGTATCATCAAAACCAGTAACAATACTGTCGCGACTTGTTCCATGCCCCGGAAGATCAATAAACAACCGGTTGTAGTCGCTCAGTTGTTCGCTCACCTGTAACCAATCGTTGCTACATCCAAGCAAACCATGCAGAAAAACTAAGGTAGGCTTCTCCGTCGAGGATTCCGCTGGAACAAATTTAGTGGTAAGCATTGATAGACTTAACCAAAGCTTTGATATCGCTGGACGCTTGCTCAGACGGTGTTATCACTTCTATCAACAGGCTACCTCGACCCGAGGTTAAATGCTCTTGAGCGCAAGAGATGAGCTCAGCCAAACTATCAGGCTTCAGGTAAGCCAAGCCAAATTGCAGAGCTGCGTACTTAAACTGATATCCATGAGGCATCTTATACAGAGCCTGTTTCTGCTGCTCAGGAACAGGCAGAAGATCAAATATAGCGCCACCATCGTTGTTGGTAACAACGATCACCAATGGCACACCACGGCTACACAAGGAGAGCGAATTTAAATCATAAAGTAGCGAGGTATCCCCCACCAACATCAGCATAGGTTGCTGATTTACCGCTTGAACACCCGTTGCAGTCGCAACCAGACCATCTATTCCTGATGCACCACGATTGGTATAAACTTGATTAGCAGATAGAGCGGTAACCATATCCACTAAGCGTACGATTAAGCTATTACCGATAAACAGGTCATGATTCGCCGCAATCTCATTCAATCTCGCCGCCAATCTCAGTTCCGACAGCTCGTTAGCGGGCATAGCGTTCTCGGAAGCATCATTACCGCTCAAACCCGAGCAATTTACCGCAAGCTGCTTTACCTGCTTAGAAAAACGAATAAGCTCATCAGCCCAACCAAAATAACAGCCGCGCTTATCAGCCAGCCGCTTTTGCTGTTGCTTTGCCCATTGCAAAGGTTGTGCACTAATTCTGGTTAATGGCAGATGATTTGGATTTAAGCGATCATCACCCTCTGAAACTAAAATATAGTCACATTCACTATTTTTAATAAATGCATGTATTCTTTTCGAAACAAACCTAGCACCAAACTGTAAGATGACGTCACATTGAGCCAACTCTCGGTGAGCCTGCTGATTTTGAAGCCAAATATCATAATGCTGCCAGTCACTCGATATACCAGATTGAGGGTCACACAATAATGGCCACCCTAATGTTGATGCGAGTTGAGCTACCGCTTGTGCCGTAGCCAGATCAACTTGCCCTACCGCAATGACGCCTTTGCGATCTTGCAACGGTTCTAGAACATCACAACTCTCTATACGACAGGAGTGATACTGACAATAACTGTCTTGTTGTTTAAGCCATGGTTCAATTGGCGCGAGATAGTCACTCTCTTCAGAGATGATCTGATCCGAATAGAGAGGTTCCGGGAAAGGGCAATTAATATGAATTGCTCCCCCTTCTAACTGCTGCTTCACCATCAATTGATCTATTGAGGTAAGCAGCCATTGAGGAGAGACTTGTCTATTTGGTGACAGTAAATTCAATGATGCCGTAATATGTTGAGCAAATATATCCACCTGTGAAATCGCCTGATTGGCCCCACAATCGATCAGTTCGATAGGACGATCAGCCGTTAACAGCAGTAATTTCTCTTTGGTTAATCCCGACTCGGCAATTGCCGGCAGTAGATTAGCAACCGCGGTTCCAGAAGTAACAATCACAGCAACCGGCTTATTGCTGGTTTTCGCCATACCTAGCGCGTGAAAAGCTAACCCTCTCTCATCAAAATGAGTATGCAAGGTCAACTTGTTATTGCTATCCGCTTCTAGCGTCAACGGTGTAGAGCGTGATCCCGGTGCAATGCAGACATGCTCAACACCAAATCGGCACAACTCTTCGATAATGATTCGACACCACAATCTATTCAGTACTGCTTGGTCTGTAGATGAGTCACTCATGAGGCGACACCAAAAGATGCACTATTCTGGTTAGAACTTGCCGACATCGCCTCATCCTGCATTGAATCATCTTGTGGCTGCCTATCTTTCAATAAGCAGAGCAAGGTGGACATTTTTTTATCTAATTCTTGCCATTCATATTCAGCCTGAGAGCCTTCAACAATACCGGCGCCAGCGTACAAATTAACCTGATCACCATTGACTAAAGCGCTGCGTATTGCGACACAAAACTCCGCTTTATGATGACTAATATAACCGATAGAACCGCTGTACCAACCTCGCGAAAAAGGTTGATGTTGCAATATGTATTTCATCGCTTCTTCTCTAGGCAACCCTGCTACAGCCGCAGTAGGTTGAAGTGCAGATAACAACTGAACACCATTTACCCCGGATTTAAGAGAAGCACGAATCTCTCGTTTTAAGTGTTGAACTTTACGCAAACGAATCAACCTCGCTTCGTTTTGCGCCTCAATGGCAGTAGAGTGCGGTTCAAGCCTTGCTACAATATCGTCCACCACATACTGATTTTCACAAAGATTCTTTTTATCCTGCGCCAACCAGTTAGCCAAATCTAAATCTTTTCGTGCAGTTTTTCCTCTACCAATGGTTCCAGCCAACGCTTCTGTTTCCAGCTCTTGACCGTTACGGCTATACAAGCGCTCAGGAGTCGACCCCACAAAACTTTGGCTAGCATCCAATGCAAATAGAAAGTGAAAACTGTGATGGTTATGAGCGACACTTGCTTTTAATAACTGTGCTGGAGAAAGTTGTCCATCAAGCTGCACAATGCTCTTACGCGCCAATACGACTTTTTTAAACTGATCCTGCTTAATTTTATCTAACACATCCTCTATTTGATCATTCCAATCACTTTGTTCAGGGATATGGCTAATACTCTGAATATTGGTCGAAATAGAAGGAAGTTCTAAATAGTCGCAACAGAGTTGCTTTAAGGCAGAAATAATTGTCGATATGTTGTTATCTAAATTAACGCTAATGGACCATTGGTCATCAAAACGTACCAACTCTATTTGTGGCAGAAAAAACAGAGAACTAGGTAGACCATCATCTTCAGATGATTGAAATGCTCTCCCTCCCCACACACGTTGGCCATCAGCCAAAATAGTATATGCAGGTGCTGGGTCAGAAAAGGCATGAACTTTTCCCAACGCGACCACTTCTTCTCTGGTATCGCGGGACTGCCAGTAAAATTTAGGAAAATGAGGCTGTGCTTCAAGCCAATCAACGCAGGAGAACCCTGCTAATGTATCTATAGCTTGGGTAAGTTTACTATCATGCTCGTTTGCATCTTTTATTTGTTGAATTAACTCAGCAATAGCTTGACTAAATTGGGACAAATCAACCTCTAGTATGTCAATAGAAAAATTCACACTAAAAACACTTAAAACCTTACATTTTATAAGGGATTGCTAAGCGATCACGTATGCCCGATACTCTATTGTCTGAAAAGGCTCAAATCAAGTAGACAACGTCAGTTTTGAGGCTAGAGCGCGTTGATCTTTCATATATCCTCCTGCTGAGAGCCATTTTTTCTGATAACAAGGCAGAAATTGCAGTTACTAGTGGGCTAATTTCAAAATTTCTAACGCAGTTAGCGGGAAAAATGATCTCAGCCCGTAGGGTGATGCCTAACACTTTTTTCAGGCATCACAGGCTCGACATTGAAAGACCAACACGCCTGAATACATGGATATTCTTGCAACCTTTTTCTTTTCACCAATTAAAAGTTCATATATGACAGATTTTTATACTAAAAATTAGATTTATGGTGTACTTTGATAAAGTAAAATAGGAATTATCAGGATCTAAACCATGCAAAATATCGGGATGTCATCAAAACTCGATAATGTCTGCTATGACATTAGGGGCCCAGTACTTAAACATGCTAAGCGCATGGAAGAAGAAGGGCATAAAATTCTAAAACTGAACATCGGTAATCCAGCCCCATTTGGTTTCGATGCCCCTGACGAAATTCTAGTGGATGTTATTCGTAACCTTCCAACATCTCAGGGCTATGCCGACTCCAAAGGTATTTATTCTGCCCGTAAAGCCGTCGTTCAACACTATCAAAAACGAGGCATTCGCAGCTTTGATGTAGAAGATGTCTACATTGGTAATGGTGTGTCAGAGTTGATTGTAATGGCGATGCAAGCGCTACTAAACAACGGCGATGAACTGCTGGTTCCTGCTCCTGACTACCCATTATGGACAGCCGCTGTCTCTCTGTCTGGAGGAAACCCCGTTCACTATATTTGTGATGAAGAGTCCGATTGGTATCCAGATTTAGACGATATTAAAAGCAAAATAACCAGCAAAACCCGTGGTATTGTTTTGATTAACCCAAACAATCCAACTGGTGCGGTATATAGCAGAGACTTTTTACAAGACGTATTAGAGATTGCCAGACAGCATAACTTGATTGTGTTCGCCGACGAGATATACGACAAAGTTCTCTATGATGGCGCAACTCATACCTCTATCGCCTCCCTTGCCGATGATGTACTCATCATGACCTTTAACGGACTATCCAAAGCTTACCGCGTTTGTGGTTTTCGTAGTGGTTGGATGTTCTTAACCGGGCCTAAACATTTGGCAAAAGGTTATTCTGATGGTTTAGATATGCTCGCTTCAATGCGTTTATGCGCAAATGTGGCCATGCAACACGCAATCCAAACCGCGCTTGGTGGCTATCAAAGTATTAACGAACTGATTCTTCCGGGTGGTCGCTTGCTAGAACAGCGTGATAGAGCATTTGAGCTCATCACTCAAATCCCCGGCATTACTTGTAAGAAACCTAAGGGAGCGATGTACTTGTTCCCTAAAATTGACACCAAAATGTACAATATCAAAGACGACCAAAAAATGGTGTTGGATTTCTTGGTTCAAGAAAAAGTGCTTTTAGTACAAGGAACCGGCTTTAATTGGCCCAAACCAGACCATTTCCGAATTGTCACCCTGCCTCATGTTGAGGATCTAGAGCTTGCTATTGGGCGATTTGAGCGATTTTTATCTACCTATAGTCAATAATCTTCTTTAAACTAAAGGCTCCTATGGAGCCTTTTTCAATTGCCAAAAGTAAACCCAATTCGACTTACTATCTGGTCAGATAAAATGGAACTCGACGGAATAGACCTGAATGGACAAACGTCCATTTACAAACGCATAGGAATATCTTAAGCCGTCTAGGAAATCGAACTCATTTTGATCATTTAGCTAATACGATTGGTATAAGGAGTAAAGATGGAACAGAGCACGTTTATTGCTTGGATTACCCGAATGCCGCTAATAAAAAGATGGTCATTGATGCACTGTTTTCAGGAAGAGAACGTATCAGAGCATTGTCACCAAGTCGCTGTTATTGCCCATTTACTCACCGTCATTAAAAACAAACGTTTCGGAGCTGAGTTAAGCCCTGAAAGAGCCGCAACCGTTGCCATATACCATGAAGTATCAGAAACAAAACTTCAGGATATTAACACTCGAACAAAGTACCACAATCCCGAATTCACCAAAGCATTCAAAAAACTAGAGGCCATCGCGGAAGAAGAGTGTTTGGCGACCATTCCCCAAGATTTACGAGACGAGTTTGAAAGCCTGCTGGTACAAGAGAAGGTAGATGCCGAGTATAAAGCCATTGTAAAAGCCGCGGATATACTATCTGCCTATATAAAAACCATGAACGAGTTGCGCTTTAATAACGATGAATTTTTACACGTAAAAGAGCACTTAGATGAGAAGATCGAACAGCTAAGTAAAGATCACCCTGAAGTAAAAGTATTTATGGCTATTTTTTGTGATAGTTGCACCACCACACTGGATAAAATATCGGGTTAACCAATACCCCTGATATCTACAGTGAACGAAAACTAAACGTCAGCTCATTTGTATTAGTTCCGACTAGATCTGACACTTCAATTTGAAAAGAAGAGAGTTACCCACTTTGATTAAGGTGCTGAATCTTAAATCAAAGAAAAGAGGTAACTCTC
>NZ_VTXE01000014.1 GCF_013114595.1 Vibrio sp. 99-8-1
GAAACTGGAAGCAAGCGCTGAACCGCTTTATGATTATGTTCGAAGACCGATTAACTGAATACTTGTAACCAATGGCAGTTACACAGAATTATTTACAGGGTCTAAAATAATATTGGTTTGTCTATTTGGGTAGATAAATTATACCTATTGCAAGTACACAAAAGACGTCTAGGGACGTCTTTTTGGTTTAGTTCAAGACTAATCTAAAGCCTTTGTACTATTAGCTAAACCTGAATTTTTAGCTCGACTTAAAGACATGGTGATCAGATCATCGTTATCATAGAGCCTTACCGAAGTCGAAGTCATACCAAGCTTTTCCAATACTCTAACCGACGGAAAATTCTCTGCGACTGCAACACCATATATTTCACTCAGCTTAGTATTCGCAAAGGTAAACGCTAGCGCTGATTGGGCGGCCTCCAGTGCATAACCTCTGTTTTGAAACTTCGGAAGTAACGCGTAGCGGATATCATTAAGGCCGTTCTCTACAATGTTTTCTACTCCAGCATAACCGATTTTTATGTTCGAATTATCTCTTAAACAGATGATAAAAGTACCGTAACCTTTATCCCAATGTTCAATTTTCTTTGGCAGATAGTTCGCTATGTACTCCTTACTGAACGGTTGCCCACCGGGGAGGTACTTGGTGATTTCAACACTGGTTAACAGGTCAGTATAAATATCCAGATCTACTGTGGTTACTGGCTTTAAAATCAGCCTATTTGTAATTATTTCCGACAAAACGGTCCCCCTAATTCAACTCTCTCGCTGGCCTTTTCCATAACTAAATAAACATGGTTAATAAACATGACTAGCTAACCACCACCAATTTAGGCCATATCGTTAACCAATTCTTAGAGCGGACACGCTGATAAAATAGTGCCTGATCTCTTCTCGGATTATGAGTCACTTGCCTATTAAACAAGGAGTCAAATCCAAAAGGCGAGATACACTCGTACTTACCTTCTTTGCACTTACAGATGGCTACCGCAGTCTCTTTTTCTGGCCAATATCCCATGGCATCTAATGTGCTTACATATGGTTTATCACCATTTCGTTTATGCATCGTCGCCTGATTTCGTACTTGCCAGTTAAGCTCCGGCATAATGGCTTTAAGCTGTGCTTCATATTCAGCATATTTTCCCGCTTGCACCTCTAAAGCATCAAAATAGATCACATCAATATCATTTAAAATCGTTGGGCTTTGTTTTTGATGTAAATAATCCCAAACCAAGTTTCTGACAAAACCCGCAGCGATGTAACATTGCGGTAAACCTAAAGAGAACACCGCATCTAGCGCCTGTTTTCTTAAAGCGTCTTGTAAAAGCAATTCTGTTATCTTCTTTTGGTATTGGTCTGTCTCAGTCATTCCATTCATACATTTTGGTTGTCTGACGCGTTAAACGAGTACATGCGAACCTCGTCCCGAGGGAACCAGCCTAAAGACTCATAAAACTGTTTGGCGTTAATATTGTCGTTAGCAACAAATAGGTGGGTTTTAGAGATGCCAATTGCCGATAACGCATTAATGGCACTGCTGATTAGTTGTTTACCTATGCCTCCCCCCCGTTGCGATTGAGCAACCGCTAAGTGCTGGACATAACCTCTTCGTCCATCGGTTCCAACTAATATGGCTGCTACTATTTGCCCTTCTCGCTCTGCAACAAAACTTAAGCCCGGATTATGGTTGAGATAACGCTCGATACTTTGCCGAGAATCGGCGTCTCTTAACAGCATGGCTTCTGTAGTTGACCAAAGCGTAATCACCTGATCGTAATCTGCTATTGTCAATTGTCGAATGGTCACTTGTCTCATGTTGGCTTCTTTACTGGTCATCGTCCTTGTTGTCCTAATATAAAACACTATTTTTGCTACAAACTAGCCATTATGCATTGGGCTATTGCGATTCATCGCCATTTAGCTTTAGCGATAGCCTTAGCATATCAATATGTTGCAATCCGTTCTCGAATATTGGCTCGTCATAATGGTCTTTAAAGAAGTTTTTTATCACTCCCTCTACCCGAAAGCCAAGGCTTTGGTAAAACGCAAGCTGATAGCCGAAGGTTCCGGTTCCTAGCACCACTTCCTTAACGCCAGAATCAGTAAGATGTTTAATAACCAAGCTTAACAGCTCTGAGCCGACACCTCGGTTTTGATGCTCCGGAAATACCGCGATGTTATAAACCTCGGTAACGCCCGCTTGTTTTACATTGGTGACACAAGCGCCCAGCAGTTCATCATTGTCAAATGCGGCAAAACAGAGTGAGCCAGCAAGGTAAGAGCGAATACATGACTCGGATGGGTCGGCCTCTAACAATAAGGCCATCGGTATTAAAGCGGCTTTGATTTGTTTAACTTTCAACTCTTGTTTCCTTATTTGCAGAACCTAACCCTGCCATTCACTTATTGTGACATAAACAAGCGCAAACATTTAGGCACGGTAACGCTCTTTATATCTCGATTGAGCCATATAATTTGCCCAACCACCATTGAACACAGCATAGAACCGTGGCTTTACCCCTATATGGGTTATGTTGAACAAAATCAAACACAAATACGCCATTGCGCCGCAGCCATTCTTTTTATACTCTACTCCAGCACTGGCAAAATCCAGTGTCGGGATTGGTACCCCGCCCTGTCATCTACGCACATCAGACTATTCTGATATGTGTAAGCTTCGCTTATCCGTTTTCCAGCAAATTGCTTGTAATTTGAGCAATTTGATTCACAGCGGTGAGCTGAGCGGGGCAGCTTCGGCTGACCGTTTCGTAGATGGCGGTAGTACCAACCTCGTTCAGTTCACCACCCATAAGATTGGTACCTTCTGAGTGGTGTAAATCAAACGTCATCTATGGAGGCCAATATGCCTAACTCAAATTCCAACCAAACCGATATTGCCAACATGCCGCTATTAGCGCGTGACTACTTAGTTACCCTACACTCAACGTTAACCGACGCCGACCAAAACGAACTCAACGCCGTGATGGTGTATTTGAATGAGTTGATTACTTTGGATGAGCAAAAACAGATGAAGGGTTCGAGCTTACATCTCGTAGACTAAGAAAAACACCCCAGTGAAAACTGGGGTGTTTTTTAAAATTGAAGAGCTATTCTACAGTCGTGTCTGTAACAAACTCATCATATATTCTTTGTGGAACTTCTGTCTGCAAAGCTAGTTGAAAGTTAATTGGTTTTTCACCTTCATAACTAATCACATCGCCTTTACCAATATATACGTAAGGTTCTGTAACGCCATCTAATTCTTTGAATTTTCTAACAAATAAGTGCAGCTTAATATCTTTCTCTAAATGTTGAATGATATCTCGCCCTTGTTGGCTAGTAGGAGAACAGCCTGATGGACTGTCCCATTGAAACTGAGTCGAGCTAACAAACTTGTCTTTATAATCAATGGCTCCTTCTTCTTTATGTAGATCAATAAAAAAGAAGAAATCTTTCCCTTCGCGCAGAACACCAGTACCACGATAGGAGCTATGGACTTTACGAACATTCGCCATAAGCGCTATATCTCGCATATTGTACTGCTGATATAGCTTTAAGCTCGGTAAACCAAATACGTCTGAACCAAAGTTTTCTGCGTAGTTCTCCAATCCATACTCAATGCTTTGCAATAACCAATTCTTTGATGACGGTTTATTCAATATTTCCGATAGTTCTCCAGAACGAACTAAAATTAACTGTTCGTCCTTTTCAACTAGTTTTGCAATTTTTGGCCATGATTTCTTTTCTCTTGAATCAAAGAAATCACCATTAATATGCTCAAAAGCGTGTCGCAGCGTTTCAATATCAACAGACTGCACGTATTTTTCTATTTCATTAACCGCCTGACTAAACGAAATGAAATCATGATCCATAAGGTAATTTATTAGTACGAATTCATGAGGCCTTTTTATAGGTAAACAACCATCAAGATATCGTTGATACTTATCATGCAGATCATTCGCCAGTAGCGGCATCAATGTTGGCTCATTTTTTTCTACTTTAGATAGGAAGTTTAAATAAGACCTGTGCTTCTTAATATAACGGATTGGATCTGGCGCACCATCCACAATATTAAAGTCCATTAACAATGGAATACGATTTCCTAAATCCAACTTAAAATTCAAATACTCTTCTTTTAAGTATTTCATTGAATTGAAGTTTTCAATCTCAATTTGCTGCAATATCTGTTCTTTGCTAATTCTGTCGAGTTGAATATGAGTACAACCCGGAATGGAAGAAAAATCGTTCTTTACTGCTACTTTTAAACTATCTTTGTCATATACACGACTACCACATAGTGCAATAGCCATCAAAAACGCTTTATTATGATTTCCAATGAAATCAAGAACGGTTAAGAAACTCTTATCTTCGTGCTTTCTTAACCCTCGCCCAAGCTGTTGAATAAATACAACTGGAGACGAAGTAGGACGGAGCATTAAGACTAAATTAATGGACGGTATATCAATTCCTTCATTAAATAAGTCCACAGTAAAAATAATCTTGAGTGGGTCTTCAGCATCCGACAACTGCGCAATAGCGTTTTGACGCTCTTGTCGTGAGTTTTCACTGCTCAAACAACATGCCGCAATACCTGCTTTATTAAACTCTTCAGCCATATATTGCGCATGCTCTATGCTGACACAAAATCCTACAGCTCGACAGGTATCACCATCATAGCCATAAAACTCCATATTGCTGATAATATG
Source organism: Vibrio sp. 99-8-1 (assembly GCF_013114595.1). Taxonomy (GTDB): domain Bacteria; phylum Pseudomonadota; class Gammaproteobacteria; order Enterobacterales; family Vibrionaceae; genus Vibrio. Next base: position 4,707 of record NZ_VTXE01000014.1, read on the forward strand.
GTCTACCCTACGATTTGTTTTGAGTAGTTTCGCAACCGCACTAATATCATTTAAATCTATGCCCTCATAATCGATGCTTTCTGCTTCAGTTATGCCAAAGTAATGAAATGGCACTACTAAATCTGCATCAAGAGCATCACGTAATCTAATCTCTACCGCTATATTATTGTCAAAGTTCTCGTAGATAGACTGTGCATCTCCACGTTCAGGAGTCGCTGTCATTCCCAATAGAAATTTTGGCTCAAAATAATCCAAGATTTCCTGATAGGTGTCACTACTAACGTGGTGAGCTTCATCAATAACGATATATTCAAAGTGAGAAGGATCGAACCGTGTTAGGTTCTTTGCAATCGACATATTTGTTGCAAAGAGATAGTCACTATTCCAGTCTTTTTGATTGGCACTTAAAATACCAAAGTCTGATGGTTCTTTCCCCATTACATGAATAAACGATTTTCTCGCATCAAGTAATATTTCCTCTCTATGAACAACGAACAATACTCTCTTTGGATCAGCTTTTCGGACATCAAAAGCTGCCATATAAGTCTTGCCGCTACCTGTAGCAGCAATCGCTAAAGCTTTGTTTTCACCATGTGACCTAAGCCGATTCAGATTGTCCAACGCCTCAGATTGCATTACATTAGGTTCAACTTTGCTTTCACCTAAAACAAACTGAGAAGCCTTTCTTTTAGACTTAACTTTATCTCGTAAGAATATACGATATTCTTCAAGTACTGTATCTGTTAACTCAACAGCACATTTCCAAACGTTATTGAACTCATCCAATACAGTAGATACAAACTTGTTATCTGTTTCAGCTTTAGTGGCTACATTCCATTCAACATTACTCTTCAATGCACTTTGAGTAATGTTGGCAGAGCCGATAATTACCTTAGTTTCATTCTCATATTCAAAAATGTAGCCTTTAGGATGAAAACCTAAATTAGGCTTAGCAATGAATAGCTTCAATTCGATATTGTCGAAGGAACGTAGCTTCTCCAGGGCTTTTGGATCAGTAAAATTAAGATACGTTGAGGTAATAACCTTACCTTTTATACCTTTACCCCTCGCCTCTTTAAGAATATCGAGCAAAATCTGTAGCCCGCTGTAAGAAATAAAAGCAACGTTGATATAAAAGAATTTGCAACTATAAAATGAGCTCCTTAGCTCATTAAAAAAGTTGTCGTGGCTGTTATTTAGAACGAGATGATTCTCGGAATGACCCGCTACAGGTGGAGTTACACAGTTCAAGCTAAATTCCTTGAGGTTATTTTTTCGTGATTAGTTTTTCAACAAAAGGAATATCGGCCGCAGCCCAGTCTAAACTTGGTAACTCTTCAACTGATAACCACTTAGCATCAATGTGTTCCGTTAGAACAATATCTCGATTTTCTACAGGGCAAATATAGGCATGCATAGTGATATGGAAATCTGGGTAGGTATGTTCGACAGTCATAAAGTAATCAGCTGTAGGGACATCAAGATGAAGTTCTTCTTTTAGCTCACGGACAATTGCCTGCTTACCACTTTCACCTTTTTCTATCTTTCCACCCGGAAACTCAAATTTATGGTGAATATAGTCATACTTCGCTGGTCCACGTTGAACACACAACGTTTTATCTTCATGCTGAATAATAGCCGCAACTACTTCTATCGATTTCATCTGTTTTTCACTTTAAAGGAACACAATTCACAGATTTTAATACTTTTATAGGAAAAGAACAGCTCCAGAATAGTGTAAAGGCTAAAACTAATATTAATATGCAGCAACAGCCAGTAAAATTAGAACTTGGCTTCTTTCAATTATTTCTTCCTACAACAGCTACAATAAATACCTTAGAACATTCCTATCAACCAAAAAACAAACCTATTTCCAACCTACTGAATTAAAACTCTATTCACTCACCAACATCACAACACTGGCAAGCTGATATGGATATTGAGGCATATCCGGTTTACATTGCTTTGATGTTGTTCGATGGAGAGTTAGCAGTGAGTATCAATTTTAATCAGAAAATCAGAGGCACCAGAGTCTTTCATAATGGTGCGCTTTCACGTCCGCGCCCTCTCAATGAGCCTAATAACGTTGCAAAGCAAGGCAGTTTTGAAAGTGACCGTGGGCGGATTCTTAACTCTGCCGCCATTCGCCGTTTACAACAAAAGACTCAGGTATTTCCGTTAGAAAGAAATGCCGCAGTGCGCAGCAGGCTCACTCACTCCCTTGAAGTTCAGCAGGTCGGGCGTTATATCACCCAGCTTATTTTTAAAAAGTTGAGGAAAGAAAACAAACTGGGACAGTACAACCTCGCCGATATTGAGCGCCAGTTTGAGTCCATCGTCGAAATGTCCTGCCTGATGCATGATGTGGGCAACCCTCCTTTCGGCCACTTTGGTGAGCAGGCTATTAACGATTGGTTCTCGCTCAACTTAACCTCATTAACGCTGGGTGAAGATGGTAACCCAAGAATTGATTTGCCTCCGGCAGTGCGTCAGGATCTTTCTAACTTTGAAGGCAACGCTCAGGCGATTCGCTTAGTGCATACGCTTCTTGCCCTTAACCTTACCTACTCTCAGGTGTCGGGCATTTTTAAATATACCCGCAGGGCGGATATCCCTGCGCCTAAACATCAAAACGATGAGCAGAAAGCCGAACTGGAAAACTACAACTACCTGATGAAAAAGGTTGGCTACTACATGAGTGAGCACTGCTATGTAGAATCGCTGAAAACTGTATTATCTATGGACTCTCACTGCCGTTCTCCCTTTTCTTACATTATGGAAGCCGCCGATGATATCTCCTACGGAATAGCCGATATTGAAGACGCTGTTGAGAAAGGCATTCTAACCGTTGAACAACTAAGCAGCGTATTAGATGAAGAGTTTCAAAAAGTAGCGGCTGAATACAACCTTGATGATAAATCAGCTATGAAGAGTATTGTTGCTGTCGCCGAAGCAAGCGCCCGAAAAGCAGAAAACTGCGCCGACAGTCAGTTCTTTATTTCTTTGCGTGTAGAGATCAATAAGCGTTTACCTCAACATGCCTGCCAGCAATTTATAGACAATATCGAACAGGTTTTTCATGGCTCATTTAATCGCGCTCTTATTGAAGACCAAAGCGAAAGCCATGCAATTGTAAAAACCCTTAAGAACGTAGCGATGAACTACGCCTTCTGCGATCCCGATGTAGAGAAAAGTGAGCTTCAGGGTTACACCATTATCACGGGTTTACTGGAAGCTTATAAGCCGTTACTGCTACTCGACAGAGCCACTTTTGCCGATATTGACTCTGCCCCGCTCTACGAAAGAAGGCTGCACAAAAAATTGCCTAACAAGCACCTCAAAGCCTATGACATTGCGATAAAAACACTGCAAGAAGAGAAAGGCACAAAACCGGATATCGCTTTTCTGCCGTACGATTTTGATGATGATATCTGGGAGTTCTACTTCCGTGTACGCCTTATTCAGGACTACATCAGCGGTATGACAGACCAGTTCGCTTACGACGAGTACCGCGCACTTCGGGTGATTGATTAGATTGCGTACCAATTGAAAGCTGAATTACCCAACATTTACTCAAATTCAAAGGAGTACATTTTGATAAGCGAGATCGAGAAATGGATTGAGTTTACTAATGCTAAATATTCAAATCAGCGGCAGAATTGCTCGGAACTTGCTAACAAGTTTTCTGGGTTTTACTCAAAGGATTTTCTATCTGAGGCTCATTTTGTCATTGTCGAACGTATACCAAAACCAGATTTTCCACAGCTACGTCAATTGGGCTTAGCAGACTTTCTTGATATAGAAGTTCAGGCCATAACTTACAACGACACATACTACATCCTTCCTGAGTTCGCTAAAAATTTACGACTGCATTTTCATGAGCTTGTGCATGTTGCTCAATGGAAGCAGCTTGGAATAAAAGGTTTTTTACAGCGATATATCTCAGAAATTCAGCAATTCGGATATGAAAAATCTCCCTTGGAAGATATGGCTTATCGCTTTGATGATCATTTTTCTCAGGGAAGAAAAAAAGTGGATATACCTAACTCTGTAAAAAATACTATGGTTTGAACTATTCAAAACCTATGAGCGTTCACAAGCCAAAATGCACTTTAATTCATATAGATCTTATTTAAATCTATCTTACTGCCATATCTCTAAATACTGATTAGTTCAGATCATTGTTGCAACAGATTCAACTCACCATTCCCCGACTAACAGACGACTCTTCACTCCATTTACCTGCAAAGCCATTGCCTCGAAAACTTCTTCAAAGTCATGATTTTGTGATGAGATATTCGGTAATGAAAAAGAAGCTTCAGTGAAGAAACGTTGCTGATTAAAGCTGTCTGCTCCCCAAGCTAATTGCCACCATTCAAGAATTCGATATTTGGATTCATGCAATCTTAGCTTGCTAGGTAGTCGATCTTTTTTATTTAGGTTTTCACTTTGGGTGGTAGGTAATAGATTCCATTTATCGTTGTTCGGCCAATGAGCAAATGGAAGACAATGGTCTACGTGATAAGTCTTATTTAGTTTTGTTCCACTCCAAACACTAATAACTTGCTCATTGTCTTGCTGTAACTCCGTTACTCGCTTGCGAACGTCGCTAGTGTCATGATCTCTATCTAACCATTGCAGGCAATCATGGTATGTTTGAAGCGTTGTTCCATTTTGCTGATTTAACTTAAAACGTTGCATCTGCGCTACCCACTGGTTTACAACGAGGGGTTCAATCCAAGAGTTGTATACCTGAAAGCATTCCCAAAGGCTCTGTTTAAGAACAAAGGAACCGTAGCTCTCAAAAAACTCACTATCTAAACATATACTTGATTGCATTTTCCGGCGGTGAACAGGCGGAAGCGTTGTAAACTCCTGATTATTAGAGCCTAATAAGTCAGTATAAATAAACTTGATCGGGCCTTCTTTCATCGCCTTGATAGATGCTTGAATTGTTTTTTGAATAGCCTCTGCTTCTTCTGAAAAATATACCGACCCAACAGCGAGATCATCAGCAGAAAGCTTACTTATCTTTTCCCACCCATCAGACGTAATAAATGTAAGCCCTTTACTACTATTACTATTTTGCTGAAGATCACCAACATCAATTAGTCGTTTATAGGCCTTTATCCAATACAAGGCTACCAATCCTAAAGGAATAGATACTTCTCTATCGGTTCTATCAATCACACAGCCGGGGTGGGCATCCGCTATTCGCAATAGAACACGTAGTAACGCGAGTTTATAAGTGGAACTTTTACTGTCATTAACAATAATTCGACGCACTTTTTTTAAGTCACCTGAGCCATCATCAGGAAGAGTTAAAACCACTGTTTGCCAATGAACGTCCATACGATTTAACGAATCATCCGATTCATTGACATCTTTAACTGTTACTCCTCTCTCTTGCGCCAAATGTTTGAGTTCATCAACTGAGACCGAATGACCAACTCGTTCATCTTCAAATCCACCATGACGCAAAGTAATAACCAAATTTCCGTTAGGTGCTAATAAATTAGTGAGTTTACGAAATGCACGTTTACGTTGGTTAGGCGCAATATGCATCCACACCGCACTGACTAAAATAAGATCAAAACGCATTGCTAAGTTTTGTGCTTTGTTTAGGGAAGGAAGCTCGTCATTAAGCCAAGTTACGCTCTCTTTTGTTAGGGCTTTTCCTTGTTCAATCATCTCAAGTGATGGCTCTAATGCGATAACGTCTGCGCCTTGTTCGGCCATCCAGAGAGCATCTCTTCCAGATCCCGCACCAACATCAAGCACCTTGTCTGAGTGTTTAGGCCAATGCGTTTTCCATGACGCATGAGCACTCTCAAATGACACTGAGTTATATTGCTGAGACAGCTTTTGAGCATTTTTATCGTAAAAAGAACAAGTTGAAGACATAACTTAAACCGCATGTGAACCTATATGAATGATATACGGTTTATTTTTAAAGCTCTACAAGCTATTTACAGCAAAGTCAGTATTGTGAAGCATATCTGCGGCCATCGCTTTTAATTGCCTAATTTGAATAAAATCAAAGACAAATAGATCATTGCGCCACAACGATTCTTTTTATACCCTACCACAGCACTGGCAAAATCCAGTGTCGGGATTGGTCTCTCGTTTTATCCAAAGATGCGTATAACATTTTCATGTTCATATGCGGTGTCAGCACACCCAAATTATGGTGAGCTGGATGAGAGTGCTTCGGCACGCCGTAATCTTTGGAGCGGTAAGACCAATCTTGTTCAGTTCACCACCTAATGATTGGTCTCATTACTTGGTGAATAGCGTTATTTATCCAAAGGAGGCCATTATGCCTAACTCAAATTCCAACCAAACCGATATTGCCAATATGCCGCTACTGGCGCGTGACTACTTAGTTACCCTACACGCTCGTTTCACCGACGTTAACCAACACGAACTCAACGCCGTGGTGGTGTATTTAAATGAGTTGATCACTCTTGATGAGCAAAGGGGAGTGGAATAAATTAATTTGACCAACATTTAGCCTAGTCAACTCTATAACATTGATTGCTAGGCTAATTTATGACTATTAACTTCAAGCAAGAAGTTTTGAAAGTGATTGAGATGGTGTTCTTAATTCTGTAGTAATGAATAGCTTTATTACAGGTCAAAAAAGGGCTCATTCGAGCTCTTTCTAATTACTAGTCTATCGCCTTAGATTCAAAGCGGATTAATTATTTAAGCCATAAAAACATTCAATCAAGTTGAAAAAAATTCAGAATACGTCAGAGAAGATTAAACTTCGATATTATCCGTTAGCACAAAAATTTTATTACTAACATTGATGCTAAAAGGAAGATAGTGATGAACATAGACTCTACAGGAAAGATGCACTTGTTTAATATAGCTGTAAATACAATTAATAATACACTATGAACTCAGCTTTATTTTTGCAATCCTATGTTCTCGGGTTGAGTCTGATTATAGCTATTGGTTCTCAGAATATTTACATTATAAAACTTGGGCTCCAATACCATAAAAAGTACACCTTAATAGCAGCTTGTATTGCTGCAACTAGTGATACAGCACTGATCACTTTGGGTACTCTCTTTATGAATATATTAACCAATGCTATACCAGCTGTTTTTTCGTATAGTCAATGGATCGGCAGTTTGTTTCTACTATTTTATGGAATGAGCGCATTAGTTAACGGAGTACGTAAATACCCTAGAGGTTGGGATAATGTTTTAAAAAGTATCTCTCAGTCTCAAGGGAAACCTGTTGCGTCTGTAAATAAAGTGGTCATAACTACATTGCTATTTTCTCTTTTAAACCCGCATGTTTATTTAGATACTTTTCTGGTGCTAGGTAATATAGGTTCTAAATACAATGGTGCAGACAAGGTGACGTTTGTAATAGGCGCAGGATTAGCTTCCTATTCGTGGTTCATGTTTACGGGATTATGTGCGAATAAAGTGTCAGCGTGGTTAAAGAAGGAAATTCAAGTTAGGCTATTTGACATTACAATCGGCCTAATTACTTTGTCTCTATCCTACAGTATAGCGAATATGGATTTCACCGTTCGTTAATTAATATTTAAGGTGTCTCTTGGCATTCTCTACAAGTTCGGAAGTAAGTGACTGCAACAAAGAAGATGGGATATCCCAGTAATGCCAGTAAAGTCGAACATCTAGAGTTCGACCCGGAGCTATATCTATCAGCTTACATTCTAACTCATTTTCTCTCTGTAAATCACTGATCATACCGTAGCCAATTCCTTGCTTTATTGCGATAAAAAAGGATTCTGTGGATGGAAGTGAATGGTAATTACAAGCCTGCTGACTTACTGAAAAGTTGTCATCAATAAATGATAGTTGTAACTGGTCTTTCTCATTGAACACGAGCAAAGGCGCCTTAGTTAACGAGTTTCTGTGTACCCCTTTCTCAAACCACCGCTCGAAAAAAGCTTTACTGCAAAGTAGCCGATATCTCATATAACCCAAGAAAATTGCTTTGCATCCTTTTATTGGCGTCGATTCTGAAGATATGGCGGCAACTGTGTGCCCACTCATTACTTTTTCGAATGTAAAGTCTTGATCATCAGCAACTATGTCCAGAATGATTTTTTTACTCTCGATGAAGTCAACAACAGAAGGCAGAAACCATGTGTTCAAGCTGTCGTTATTTACTGCCACCCTCATTCTCGGGTTTGTCTGCTTGCCTAGGAAGAATTGGCTATTAAACTCTTCGTCAAGTAGCAATTGTTTCCTCAAGTGTTGGTATACTTTCTTCCCTTCTTCGGTCGTTATACATGGTTTTTCCCTTATGACAAGAGGCATTCCCAGCAAGGTTTCTAAAGACTTAACTCGGTGAGATATTGCCGAAGCAGTCAGATTTAGTTTTTTTGCCGCACTTTCAAAACTTCCCGATTCTATAACTGCGAGAAACGCCTGAGTTTTTTTGGTATCAAATATCAATGAGCTCACCCTAAATATAATATGTTATTTATTTGTTAAGCTACCAATTACTAACAAACGATAAAAGTCGCTTATAAGAATTAATTATTTCAGGATGTTTCTTAGCTAATTTATCTACGGAAATACCTAAACCCTACACGCTCGGTTCACCGACGTTAACCAACACGAACTCAACGCCGTGGTGGTGTATTTAAATGAGTTGATCACTCTTGATGAGCAAAGAAGTGATGAGGTGTTGGAGTAGTTTTACTCGGCTCAGTCGGTTTAAGGCTGTCGCTCACTGTGAGCTAAAAACCTACACAAACAGCAGCAACCAATAAAAAAATCCCTCACATTGCGCGAGGGATTTCTCAGGTCAATAACTTACATTACTCTTTTTATTAGCTTTCTAAGCGTACTTCTGTCACTCGGTTAGCCGGTTGTTTTAAATCTGCTTCTGTTACGTCAATGGTGTAATCCCACACTGGCGTTTCGATGCCTTCTTTAATTTGCTCATCGTAGTTTCTCAAGGCGTAGAATACGTATTTGCTTAAGTACATAAGCGCACCCACGTTCACAAGCACCATGATGGCCAGTACAAAGTCAACCAACGTCCATAGCGAGTCCATTGATACAATGCCACTCACCACAACCAGACACAGCGCAATCACACGATAACCGGTAATAAGGTTCTTGTTCTTGCTAAACCACTGAAGGTTAACTTCGCCGTAGTAAATATCCGCTAGCAGTGTGGTAAAACAGAACAGGGAAATCGAGACTAGAACAATGTATTTACCATTGTCGCCGTAACCTAGCTTAAACGCTTCCTGAGTCAGCTTAATACCTGTTTCACCTGTGTCTACCGCACCTGTAACGATGATAGTAAACGCCGTACAGCTACACACAACAATCGTGGTAAAGAACACACCTAACATGGCAGAGAAGCCTTGGTTTACAGGGTGTTTTACTAAAGCGGTTGCGTGCATACTTGGTGCAGTACCAATACCCGCATCGTTAGAGAACAAGCCACGAGCAATACCGTAACGTAGCGCCACTGCGATTGTGTAACCACCTACACCACCTGCCGCTGAGTCAAACTTAAACGCTTCGGTCATGATCAAAGTAAATACGTCATCAATTAGGCTAAAGTTTGTTGCAAGCACATACATAGTACAGCCGATGTAAATAGCCGCCATAAAAGGAACAAGGTAAGAAGCCACATCAGCAAGGCGTTTAACACCACCAAATATAACAGCACCAACCAAGATCGCAGTAAGGATGCCAGTATGCAGCGGATCCACACCCAAAGCACTTTCCGCAGCCTGAGCGATAGAGTTACCTTGAACCATCAGGTAAACAACACCAATGCCGAAAATAATGCACACCGAGAACACCATAGCGAGGAACTTGTTGTTCATGCCGTAGGTCATGTAGTAAGCCGGACCACCACGGAAGGTTCCGTCACCATTACTTTTGCGGAACAGTTGTCCCAACACGGCTTCCGCAAATGAGATAACCATGCCCAAAACAGCCGTCATCCACATCCAGAATACCGCACCAGGGCCACCAGAGAATATTGCTGCTGCAACACCCACAAGAGACCCCGTACCCACTTGGCCACCTAATGCAGCACATAAAGCAGCAAAGCCAGAGATACCACCAGAAACCGATTTCTCTTTTTTAAAGTTGGTAAATAAACTGGTGAAATAGCGAATTTGAGGGAATCCACACTTAACTGTGTAGAAAACACCGGAAATAACCAAAAGGGTAAGGATCAGATAACCCCAAAATATACCGTTAAGGTATGACAAAGCATCCATTATCATAAAAGTATCCTCACTCAATTAAGAAAGTTGTTGTTCAACAACCTGACAGAAGAAACCAGCAGCAACCGGTAAGATGTCATCGTTGTAATCGTAATTAGGGTTATGTAAGAAATAACCGTTTGAGCCTTCTGTACCGTTACCTATGAACACAAAGCAGCCTGATACTTTCTCTGCGAAGAAGCCAAAATCTTCAGAGAAGCTTTTCTTCTCGCCGTTGGTATTCACTTTGTCTTCACCCAGTAACGCTATCGCGGCTTTACCTGCTGCAATGGTTTCTGCTTCTGAGTTATAAGAAACAACAAACTCTCTAGAAACGTGTACATCACCTTTAAGGTTGTATGCTTCACAAGCACCTTTCACAATCTCGTTCATACGTTGTTCTACAAGATCCGTGTTCTTAGTCGTGTATGTGCGGTAATCACCTTTAATGGTAATTTTAGTTGGTACCACGTTTCTTGCGCCGTCAGTATGAATCTCGGTAACCGAACAAACAACCGTTTCCATTGGGTTAATGGTACGAGAAACGATAGATTGAAGGCCACTGATCACTTGTGAAAGTGCCACCACTGGGTCGGCAAGCATATGAGGAGAAGAAGCGTGACCGCCTTCACCTATAAGGTTAATGGTAAACAGGTTTTCACTTGCCATTACGCCACCAGCGCACATATGAATCGAGCCAGCTTCAAAGCCCGGTACGTTATGGTAACCATACACTTCGTCTGTTGGGAACTTGTCAAACAGGCCATCGTTGATCATCGCCAAAGCGCCTAAACCATGCTCTTCGTCTGGCTGGAATAGGAAGTGTACCGTTCCATTAAAGTTGCCTTCTGTGGCTAAGTACTTAGCGGCACCTAATAGAGAAGCGGTATGACCGTCGTGTCCACAACCGTGCATTTTACCCGGTACGCAAGACTTGTAAGGAACCTCACCAGTTTCTTGAAGGTCGATACAATCCATATCTGCGCGAAGGCCAATGGCTTTCTTGCCTTGCCAGTCTCCTTTGCGAAGTACACCGACGACACCTGATTTTCCAATGCCTTCATGTACTTCAATGTCCCACTCTTTTAATTTTTCAGCGACGAAAGCAGAAGTGATTGGCAGGTCAAACATAAATTCAGGATGTTCATGAATTTTGTGTCTCCATTCCGCCATCTCTTTTGCAAGTTCCAATGAGATCTTAACCATTGGTTTTTCCTTTTGTGTTATTAGATTTTTTAAAATTGACAACATTGCCTTTCGTTCAAAGGCAACGTCATCGTTTGATTGGATTAGGCTATTTAGAAGGGTAAGCACCTTGCCAAATAATATTTTGATAGTTCACCGGATCGGTATTGCCTTCCGTGCTTAGGATGTACACCACGGAGTTCTCATCAAAGGCAAATTGCTGCATCACTTTTTTGGCATCTGGGTGAGTGGCCAGTGCGTGCAGCGCTCCCACACCGATGGCACCAGATTCACCGGAAACCACTTTAGGGTCATTGGCAAGCGGGTTAGCCAGTATGCGCATACCGGTGGCCGCTAAGGCGTCGTTGCACGACAAAAAGCCGGATGCGTTATCTTTCAGGATGTCCCAGCCGATAGTACAAGGCTCACCGCAGGCAAGGCCTGCCATAATGGTATCGAGATCGTCATTAACAAAAACCATCTCGCCAGTCAGGCCAGAGCGATAAATACAATCCGCTTGTTCTGGCTCGACAATCAGGCTGACTAAGCGCTCAATGCCGTAGTGGTTAACAAATGAGCCCAAAATAGCGCCAGCCATGGAGCCAACCCCCGCCTGAAGAATAATATGGGTAGGCACTTCGCCCATCTCTTCTAGCTGCTCAATGCTTTCACTTACGATGGTGGCATAACCTTGCATGATCCACAGTGGAATGTCGGTGTAGCCTTCCCAAGCGGTGTCTTGAACAAACTCCCAACCATTTTTCTGAGAGGTTTCATACGCAATGCGGACGGTATCGTCGTAGTTGCAGTCGGTAACAATGACTTCTGCACCCAGTTTTTGAATGTTTCTGACGCGCTCTTCTGCGGTACCAACGGGCATGTAAATCACCGCGTTCTGGCCGAGTTTTTCAGCCGACCAAGCAATACCACGACCGTGGTTTCCATCCGTTGCGGAGGTGAAGGTCATTGGCTCGGTGATCTGTGCTTTTAAGTTTTCTAGGCTAAGTTCGCTGGCAGACAAGCCATATTTTTTACCAAGCAAACGAGCAATGGCGTAAGAACCACCCAAAACTTTAAAAGCATTTAAATCAAAGCGGTAATCTTCGTCTTTCAATAGCACTTTTTTAACGCCCAATTGTTCGGCGAGTGCATCTAACGAGTGAAGGGGGGTTTTGCTGTAGCCCGGCAGTTGACTATGGAATTTTCGAACGTTTTCCAAGTCCAGTGCTTCAAAACCTTTGCTGATAGACGGCGCATAAGATTTGTTTTCAACACTTTTTAATACGTTAGGTATTATATTTTCGTTTAATTTCATTTTTGACTCAGTTCAGGTTATTTCACAAAAGCGATAGCTTCGATTTCAACAAGGGCATCTTTAGGTAGGCGGGCAACCTCAACACATGAACGCGCCGGCGCCGCTTCTGTTCCAAAGATCTCGGTGTACACCTCATTAAAGGCAACAAAGTCATTCATATCAGACAAAAAACAGCTGGTTTTCAGAACCGAATCAAGAGAGGCTCCTGCTTCTTCAAGCACCGCTTTCAGATTTAGCAAAGACTGAAGCGCCTGCTCTTTAATACCGCCTTCAACAAACGCCATTGTTTTTGGATCTAATGGCAATTGTCCTGAAGTAAATACTAAATTTTCGAATCCTGAACCTTGTGAATAAGGGCCAATTGCTTTTGGTGCTAGCTCTGTATTAACTATTTTTCTCATAACTTATCCTAATAAATATTTCTAATATTCTGGCCTAAAATAACCTGACCGAGAGTGATTAGAACTTATCAAGGAGAAAGCTAAAGTTTGAAATAACAAATTTTCATTACCACTATGACGTTTGGTAATAGTGCGGAAAGTTATTGGATAACAGATGGTCGTGTAATAGCGAACTGGCTGTAGCTAAACTATTCTCATTTCGCTGACAGGGGTAAATCAGAAAAGTATTTCAGGCAAACAAAAGTCACTAATAACAATACATTACAGAAAATCAACAACTGTTCTCATTCTCATTTAATATGCAATATGTAACTCTGAACAGCTTAAAACGAGCCTATTTATATCTCTCGATGTTGAGGAAAAATCGCCATCCATATTCCATTTTGTTTATTGAGATGTGTCACAATAAACAGCGTTTTCTTAAAAAATAAAAATTTAGAATTATGTGATCTATATAGTTAATAAAGAAATATAACCGCTGATACGTCATTTTAAATATGAGTTTCTTTTAAACGAACAATATTTAAGTATAATAAAAAAAATAAATTATAATTAACCATCTTGTAACATTAATTATGTGTTCTAATTTTTATCATTCTTTTTGTTAGAAAATAATTTTTTCATTGGATTATTTTTTGTTTACAAAAACTTATAAACGTAAAATGACTATTGGTCTACATTATGAAGAATAATAACCTTAACCTACTACGTACATTGCAAGTACTGCTTGAAGAGTGTCATGTTAGTCATGCGGCTGAGCGTTTGCATATTACCCAGTCTGCGGTGAGTCGCCAGCTTACTCAACTGCGTGAGCTATTTCACGATCCTCTTCTGGTAAGAGAAAAAAACCACCTTGTCCCTACCCCAAGAGCAGAGCTGTTAAAACAGCGGCTAAATAGTGTGTTAACCGAGTGCGATCACCTTTTTGAACCCGAACAGTTTCAGCCCTCTCTTTGGCAAGGGAAAGTCACTATCGCCTCGTCTGATCACGTGGCGCAATACTTTATGCCTGACCTGCTAGACAGTTTGCAGCAAGAAGCGCCGAAGCTAAATATTGTGTACCACTCGTGGTCTCCAAAAAAGTTCGACTTGCTAGGTGAGCTGGATATCCAGTTGATCTCAACAACCGCACCAGAAGTGCCCGACGGCTTGTGTGGGATAATGACGGGAGAGGATCACCCCGTGTGTGTGATGCGTACGGGCCACCCTTTGGCATCGTCCGATAAACTAACATTAGACAACTTTCTCGACTACAGTCATGTCTCCGTTATTGGAGGGGGCGATAAAGACAGTTTTATCGATCTCGCCTTAGCAGAGCAAGGTTTGAGCCGCCAAATTCAGTTTACCGTCCCTTTCTTTTCCGCCGCTCTCACTGCACTCAGCCGTTCCGATATGCTGCTGGTTATTCCAGAGCATATTGCCATTAGCATGCAACGTAACTTTTCTGTCACCTATTTTCCGCTACCGTTGCAGGCACCAAAACAGAAGTACTGGCTAATATGGCACCCAAAATACGAAAACGACCCTTCTCACATCTGGCTAAGAGAAACCGTGTTTGACGTCATGCGCCACTCTCTTCCTTTGAAGGGCATGGTGAATGCTGAGTGAACATAGCCGTGTTAACCTGCTCTGATTTTGAGTTGTTGCCAGAAGTGTAAGAAAGCAATGTGTGGATTTAAGACATAAAAAAAGGGCGCATGATTGAATTGGATGACATCATTGCGCCCTAAAACAACTATCTAAGTTGATTAAAATTAATTAAGCGGTACTACTTGACCATTGCGATAGACCGTTTGTAAGTTGAGTTCATCGTCAACCACAATAATATCGGCATCTTTTCCTTTTTCTAAGCTTCCTTTTCTATCTGCTACTCCGGCTTGTATCGCTGGATTAAAAGACATCAATTTCGACAGAGATAGGAAATTTTTATCCAACCGCGACAAAATTCTTCTTGCCGATGCCAAGTGATCCATCTCTAACCGATTTACTTCTTCAAAATCATCGGCCTTAAGGACTCGGTTACCCGACTCCCCTTCAATATGAAGAAGATTATCAACGATCGAAAATCGCTCCTTACGCAGATAATGGTCAAAGGTGTAGCCTTCCGGAAAATCCACATAGCCCATGCAGTCACTCATGACCACCATTCGCTCATCACCCTTTAGCCGGTAAAGAATGTCAAATGCCTGATCACTAATCGTCATACCCGTTTGCTTCGCTACATCGGCGTACATATCTTGATGATACATTAAAGATCCAACCACACCGAGTTCACGGTGATGAAACTCTCTCATGCCACTGTAAGAGTGAGTAAAGTGATTAAGCCCTACCTCCTTTGCCTTACATATTTCATCAAATGTAGCGGAAGAATGCCCCGCAGACGCGGTAATTCCTTGCGATGTCATATGGGATATAAGCTCTAGCGCCCCTTCTAACTCAGGTGCAAGAGTGACCATTCTTACATTACGACCACTTGCCTCGTTTAGTCGATCAAACTTCTCTACTGACGGCTCCAGTAAACAATCTGAACGTTGTAGACCAATGCGCTCAGGGCTAATGAATGGCCCTTCCAAGTGCGTTCCCAAAACTTCTGCCCCCATTGATGGGGTTTGTATAGAGATATAACGCCCAATACTTTCCATTGAATCAAGCAGAAAATCATACGGCATGGTGGTAGTGGTCGGCAGATAAGAGGTCACACCCGCATTCACTAAATCTTCCGACATTCGTCTCAACGAACCCACCGTTCCTTTAAAAGCAAACGAACCACGACAGAAACCATGAATATGAAGATCCACAAAACCGGGAAGCACTTTTTTATCGCCATAATCGACAAATTTGCCCTGCCAGTCGTCACAGATTTGCTTGATCTTGCCCTCTTCGATAACCAAGAAACCGCTAACAATACTATTTTCAGTAACAATGAAATCAGACTTTATTGCAAATACATCGCTCATCTCATTTGTTCTCCATATTGCGGATGGACTCCCTTGCTCGATCAGCGACTCTCTGTGCCGTTTCTGCGCATAAGCCAATATAGCTTTCTGGTTTTAACATCTGGTCAATCTCTTGTTCAGAGAACGAATCACGAAGAACAGGACTACTCTTTAAGACATCACTGTAGTTTCGCTCCCCAGATGCCGTTTCCATCGCCAGTTCATACACTGTGTGATGAGCTTTATCCTTACCTAACCTGTCTGTCAGTTTCATCATCACATACTCACTATTGATTAAACCTTTGGTTAGCATAACGTTCTGGTACATGCGTTCACGGTTTATCACTAGTGTTCTGGTGAGCTCTTCAGCACGAAGAATAATTTCTGTAGAACACTGCATCGCTTCTTCCATGCATGAGTCGTACAGAAAATATGACGAGCTGTCGCCTTCAAACGGACGAGCCACTGCCAGCATGGATGCATTCATTGATGAGTACAGTTTTTGGCTGTTGCCAATAATGCCTTTAGCAAGTTTAGGGTTCACTTTTTGTGGCATTGTGCTACTTCCCACTGTCCCCTTTTTAAACGCTTCCGATACCTCTGAGAACTCTTCACAAGAGGTTTGGTACACCTCTTCCGCTAGCTTGTGAAAAGTCGTAGCTAACAAACACATATTGCTGATGTACTCGGTACGAAATACTCTAGAGTTTCTTGATGGAACCGCCATAGAGTGCATACCCAGTTGTTTGGCAACGTGATCCTGAACTTGTGGACCAATTTCACCCATGGAGTGAAATGCACCTACCGCCCCGCCCATCATGACAGTAAACACACGTTTTTCAGACTCTATTAATCTTTCCTTTGCACTCAGTAACTCTTGCAACCAAACGCTAGCCTTATAACCATATGTAATTGGGACAGCATGTTTACCGTGCGTTCTGCCAGCCATGATTGTGTATTTATGCTCTTCACACAAATTAGCCAAATTCTCTATTGTTTTGTCTAAAAACGACATGAGCTTGTCATGTATTTTTTTAGCCATGTAAAGATGAGCACTTTGTTGGATGTTTTGGGTAGTGACGCCAAAATGGACATACTTGCCACTCTCTTTATCACACGCTTCAACAAGAACTTTAACCGTTGGTACAAAGTTATGGCCGATTTCTTGAAAAATCTCTTCCATTCTTTTCAGGTCAATTTTTTCAATAGAGCAGTTTTGTATTATGTTGAGTGCCGCCTCATTAGGAATGACACCGAGTTCACCCTGTGCTTTTGCTAACGCGGCTTCTAAATCAAGCCAAGACTGAACTTTGGCTTCTCGACTAAAACTGTCCTTAATACCTTGGTCATCAATCGTTAGACTTTTTGAATCATATAACGCTCTCACTAGACAGTCTCCTGTGCGACTTTTAAGTCTGAATTACTAATGCCCGCAATATTGTCATCAACGGCATTTCTTACGAACTCAACGGCTGGGCCATAAACAATCTGAATGTGATTATCGTTAGGGAAAACAATGCCCGCAGCACCAGAGTTTCTCAAAGCTTCAGTATCTACGATGGTTTTATCTTTTATATCTATACGTAAACGGGTAATACAGTTTTCAACTAGGTCAATATTGCTTCGGCCACCGAGTGCATTCACCACAATGCCCGCAATCTTGTCGTATTCTTTCTCTTCTAGAAGAGTTGAGTTGGAGACTCCGTCTTCTCGACCAATCGTTTTTGCATCAAACTTAACAATGGCCCAACGGAAAGCAAAATAGAACATAACAGAGTTAAGTAGGCCAAGGACCACTAGGTTCAACCACTGCGTATGCTCATACATAAGGCCAAAAATACCAAAGTCGAAGATGGTTCCACGGATGTAACCCATGGAAATATCAAGGAAGTATTGAGGAATAGAGCCGATACCGCTTAGAACCGAATAGATGGCAAACAGAGGCGCTGAAATAAACATAAATGAGAATTCCATTGGCTCAGTTACATTGCCTAAGAAGGCTGTAGCGACCACAGTAATAATGGCACCTTTAGCAAATTTTCTATTTTCTGGCTTAGCACAATGGTACATAGCCAAACCCATTGCAGGGATACGGAACAGAGTTGTAAGCATTTGGTTTGGTGCTAGATATGCCGATATCTTAGGCATATGTTCTGCCCATGCAGGGTGCTGAGGGCCAAGATTGAACAGCAGCTCATTCATCGGTGGGATAACACCAATATACGTTTTTCCTTCAATAATGTACTGTCCACCCGCTTCAGTGAATCGTACCGCCGAATCAAGAATGTGGTGTAAACCGAAAGGAATAAGTAACCGGTTAAGCATAGAGAATATCGCAGGACCAATATATACGTTCATCAGTAAGCCGGATATCGCCACCATGCCAGCCTGAAAAATGCTCCAGAAAAATGGAATAGCCAGACCAACAAAAGCAGATACGAAGACCGTGATGATTGCCACTGATTTCTTGCCCGCAAAGAACGACAGTGCGATAGGCAGTTCCAGACGTGAATATCGGTCGGTACAATACGCACCAATAAGCCCGGCGATAATTCCTCCAAGCGCATCAATACTGAGGGTTTGAATACCTAAGACAACATTTTGACCACTGATGTCTATCAACTCTTTGGCGGCGAGTTCCCCGGTAAGTTTCAAGCTAACATTCATGGAAATCAGCAGTGTGAGATAAGAAATTACCGCTGCAAAGATTGCGATGCCTTTATCTTTTTTACTCATGCCATACGCAACACCCATCGCAAACAAAAGCGGAATATTAGAAAAGATGGTTCCCGAGATGCTCTTCATTGACGAAAGAATGGTTATTAAAGTTGGAGACGCTAACAGCGGCAGTTTCTCGGTTAAATAGGGTTGACCTAACGCACTAGAAAGCCCCATAACCATGCCGACAGGTGCCAGCACAGCAATAGGCAGAAGTAATGAGCGACCAAATATCTGGATCGTCTCATTAAGTTTTTGCATTCTACTCATTATTTTTTTCCTTATTGTAGATAGTAGGGATTGAATTTCACTACAATCTTCTGACATGCATTAAAGGTAAACAAGGTCATAAAAAGACCTATTTTTTCTTCAGAAATTGCCCTTAAATGAAATGTTCTGGATAGTGTGTACGCAGGTGATATTTAAGTTCGTCGACAGAACAAGAGTCGATGTTATCAATAAAGTCATTAATATTGATCTTTCTAGCTGCTCGCGGGAGGTTGAGTTTATTGAGTATAGCGGTGTCAGCGTCTGACAATTCAAAGCTCAGCTTGATATAAGGTTTGCCTATTTTTTCAAGATAGTTGGAAATCTTATTGGTGAAAGTAACGAGAAGATCGTAGTCAGAGTCTTTAAGGAAAAATACCTCATTACTGTTCACCAGCCTTACATACTCTATGTGGTATTGCAGTTTTAGCTTCTCAACGAAGTACATGATCTTTTCCTGAGAGCTGTTACTAACCACACATACTCGTACTTTCTTTTTGTCTACCATTCGATTTTGCAAGTAAAATCGTTTAAATATCATAACGATATTAGAACGTACAGCATCACTTATCTGGGTCTTTGCGGCTCTCTCCAATAAACTAGTATGAGTGCAGACCAATCCAGATAGTGTGTCATCTGGCTGTATCACATTGTCTGTTTTTTTATCGATTATATTCACGCCGATAACTGCACGAGAAAGGCTCACCTTCAACAGTTCATACAGCTCACAAAACAACTCCCATCGGTTAAAAATGTTCTCTTCTAAATCCGCACAAACCTTGTCAATAAATGAATGTGTCGCATCGGTCAGAAGTTCATCATAGCAGTTGAACACATCTCGACTGATGGTTGAGGTGGAGATTATCTGATTAACTGCTTGGTTCTCTTTCTCATCATCAAACAGAGAAAAATGTAGAGTATTAACCATCTCATTCGGATGGACCTCACTGATATTGTTTCCAGCGCTGGCTCTTTTTAATGATAAACACAAATATATGATCAGATACTTCTTCGAGTTATAGCTAAATTTGAGTCCATACTGCTGAGATAGTCGGTGATAAAGAGCAAGCGCTTGTGAAATATACCCTTGATTGGAGTCAAGAAACATTGAGGCAATTTCTTTATTAACGGGAGTCGCCGCTGGGTGCAGTGAAGGTTTTAACGCTTCGCTTAGCTCAATACAATCAAAAATTATATTGGCTAACATGACCCGAAGGTTCAGTTCATTGCCCGTTACCATCGTTCCTTTACGATGCAAAATGGTTGCTGTTAGACCATAGCTATCCAACAAAGCCAAAAGCTCGCTATTGTCATTTTTTAAAGTAGAAAGGCTGATACCAAGTCGTTCATAAAGTGTTTTTTTACTTAGTTCACCGGAAAGTGTCAGGTGCAATACAAGCAACTTCACCCTCTCACTTTGGTTAGATCGGTAGTTCCTAAACGACAACCGATGCATAAACTGTTCGTAGCCGGAATAAGCTCCGCGATAAATCACACGGTTACTTTTCAAAGTAAGAAAACGGTAATCACCCATCAACTCATTTATCTTTTTTAGGCTTCTCATGATGGTTGACTGATTCTTGTCTAAGTGTTTTTCCAGCTCAGATAAAGACACTGACAAGTGCTCCTGAACATACTTCATAAACTCTATATCAGTCAGGTTCATACTTATTCCAACAAGCTTAATTACAATGAGGGTCATTTGAGAGGCGCTAGTTTAGCACCAAAAAAAAGCTCGTTTCTTTGAAGCAAAGCATGCTTCACATACTTCACTCTACCTTGTTTTACAGCAATGCTCTTTCCAGAAAACAAGACAATACTAGGTTCCTTTTCCAAGGTATGTTTTCTGCCGAGATTTATAAATACCCGTTATCACGATCAAAACTACCGTGAGTAAATAGTAAGTGCCGAAGTGAAAACCAATTCCGTACAAGGCGATATAGGCCACTGCGGCAGCACCAAGAACATAGTAGATGGCCGGAAGTATTGTTTTTCGGATGATGTCGCCCTCACAACCACTTAAGCCTACCGCAGCGGTGATCATAACGACATTCTGAACACAAATCATGTTTCCAGCTGCTGCCCCAACAGACTGAACAGCAACAATCCAGGTGGTATCCAGACCGCTCATTTCCGCTACGTTGTACTGAAATAAGCTGAACATCATATTACAGAGTGTATTACTGCCGGCAATGAATGCGCCCATCGCCCCGATACCTGCCGACATGATGATCCAGACATCACTGAAACGGTCAGCAAAAAACTGTGCGAGTATTCTTGGCATGTCCAGTAGCTCGCTATCCCCCATCCCACTGCCGATAAAAATTTTCACCATAGGAACAGCAAACATCAATGCCGTAAATGCGCTCGTCACTACCGGTGCAGAGTTTGATACTGCGTTGCTAAAGGTGCCTACTGTACCTCTGTGAATCATCACAGCAAACAAAGCAGAAATAATAAAAATGGTTCCGGGTAAATAACCAAGCTCCAGTGACGGGGAAATTTGGCTTCCGAATAGCTCACCAGTTTCAACGGTAAATGACAAAAGCCATGCTTTGACAGGAAGTTCGTCCATCCTGCTGGCAAACAAGATGGTGACCATCAGCAAATAGGGAAGAACCGCCTTGAAGGTCGACATATTTGAGGTGAACGCTTTTTCCTCAATGGTTATCACCCCTTTCCAGCTATCTGCCCATTGCGATTTTTCCGGAAAATCCCACCCTGCGTCATCGGGTAACAGCCAGCCTTTTTTGGCGGCAATGACCACAGGAACTAAACCAACAAGAGAGCCTATAATGTCAGGGAACTCAGGTCCGAGATATCTTGCCGTCAGGTAGTAAGGCACAGAAAAACAGACACCAGCGAATATCGCAAACTTCCATACCCGTAATCCGGGTAAAAAAGAGCGCTCCGCACCGAAAAAGCGGGTCAACATGCACACCAAAATTAACGGCATTAATACCGCAACGGTGCCGTTAATTGCCGCCACATAATAGCCTAACTGATGAATATACTCGTTCCATGAAAGCCCTGCGATGCCCACACCTTCAAGTTCTCCACCTCCAAGCCCGACGGATAATCCAACCAGAACAGGAGTGCCCACTGCACCAAATGAAACCGCAGTACTCTGAAAGATCATGCACAATACCGCTGCGGCCATGGCAGGAAAACCCAAACCTAACAGCAATGGCCCTATAATTGCTCCTGTCGAGCCGAACCCTGCTGAACCCTCAAGAAATGCCCCAAATAACCATAGAATAATGATGACCTGAACTCTTCGGTCAGTGGAAATATTGGTAAACATTCTTTTGATAACAGTCAGTGCGCCGGTTTCTTTTAAGGTATTGAGCAATATCAACGCACCAAATACGATATACAGAATGCCTCCGGCGGTAAAAATACCGTCGATAATCTGTGCCAGCAGAATATTTAGCGGAACTTTCCAGACGAGGCTGGATGGAATAATGACGGACAATAACGCCAATGGCATTACTATTTTTGCCGGCCAACGCAAGCCGACTAGCAGGATAGTAATCACCAAGATAGGCAAAGTTGATAACAAAAACAGCGTGTATTCTTGATACATAGTTTCAACTTACCCTTTGCTTTAAGCACAACAGAATAGAATGAGTGTACATCTTCGGACGTCAGTAAACATTAATCTGGATACCATAGTTATGCAGACGAAAAAAAGGTAAGAGCGTACACTCTTACCAAAAAAGACAATAAATAAACATTCCCCGGCAATAGAAAATAGACGAGATCGTTAAGAGACAGGCAAAACGGTTAACTTGTCAGATAAAGCAACTCTGTTTTGCGTTGTATATCAGTTCCACTTTATTTCTTGCATTCAGTAGCGATTTCGCACGATCTAAATGGTAATTCACACCATTTGCCGACAGCGGGATAATCTGCATGATTTCGTTGCAGCTTTTACCAGAAGCCGTCAGGTGCAGTATCTCGGCGGTGCGCTCTTTCATGGAGCCATTATAAAAATTAGGGTTAGTCACTCTTGGATAACGCCTTGTCAGATAAAAATGAAGCGTATCCAATTGCAGCTTAAGTCCGGAGTTTTTGATTTTACTTTCCATGTCATGCTGTTTTAAGGCATTTGAGTACATAAAAAAGAAGCCAGCAAAATCATCTTCATGTTCAGATACCGTCACAGAAAACAGAGAGCTTACTTGGTTGCTAAGCAAAAACTCTTCTTTGTACTCGTTGTGTGGCTCTCCTGTTTTCAAAGCATTTAAGAAATTGCTCTCTAACCAACTAGCTAGGTTAGGAGTCTTTGTACTTCTCCGGCTGTCGGACATATACATATAAATCAACCGAGAAGCGACACAAGCCCCCTTACTACTGGTAGAAAATATTGGGTATTTCAGGAGGTTAACTTCATCGCGATTTCTTGTTGAGTTAAATATTCCAAAATCTTTAGGAAAGACAGCGTACGAGAATTCAAATCCATATACTTTCTTTAACCTTTCAGATAGCTCGCACGACAGTTTGTCCTCGTTAACATAGAAGTGTTTCATAATATCTGCTGCTTATTCCGTTGCTTTGTAAGAGGTTTTCATACAAAGCGATGGAACCTTGTTGTTCCATCGCTTGTTATACTGCCGTTGTTACCAAGGTGTCTTCGATAGAACGGAACTATAGAATGACATACGACCTGCAATCTCGCCCGTAACCATAATAAGAGTAGAGGCGAAGAGTATTTTGTTGTATCGACTCTCATTACGGGTTATCAGCATCATTAGGATAACGCCCCCGATAATGCTCGCGACAACGCGATACCAGATAAGCTCACCATTGGTCTCCAGACCTGCAATCTGACTCCACATCGCCACGATTATCAATACCAGAGCAATTGCTGCCGCATAAACGTTGCGTACCATGGTAGGAACCGACTGATTTGACAGACGAATATAGGTCATCAGTGAGGCAATACCCAGTAACAACGCTGTGCCGATAAATGACAGATGGGTGAGTACGGTGTTCCACTCCGGCTGATGCTCTACGCTGAAGTAGATTTGCCCGGACATCACGACTCCAGACAAGCCCAATACAGAGGCCAGAATACCGAGTGGTTGCTGAAGGCTTCTTTTTGATTCAACAAAATGAGTCATCACCCATAGCGCCACAACACCATTGATGGTACCAAATGCCACCACTTCAAAACTCAGCCATGAACTGCCCAGCCCCCGCAATGCATAGTAGGCTTCGAAAGGACTTCCCAGGTGCGCCAGTGAACAGAGAGAGCCGGTCAAAATAATGCCCCAAATACCCAACACAGCAGGCTTTATTGCCGTTAGCTGACTAGCATGCAGTGAGAAAAACATTCTGTAGAAGGTTAATGCCGCAATGCAACCTATTCCCCACTGTGAAAGTACGGTGAAGAAAACCAGTGAAAATTGAAATTGTTCCATCATTTCCTCCTATACGCTTTTGGTCATAAGTATGATATTTGGATTGGTAATGGTGTGATCCGGCATACCAAAACGCTTTTCAAGCTCTACCCAGTTGGTGTCACCATACTGTGCCCTTAGCTCATCAATAGGGCCAAACTTAATAACACCGGCAGGACAAGACTCCACACAACGAGGCTGCAAGCCAACATCAAGGCGGGTTGCACACATATCACATTTGCTGGTTTTCCCTTTTGCCGCATCGTATTTGGGAGCATCGTACGGGCAGGCCATGATACACATCTGGCAGCCGACACATTTTTCATGATCCTGAACCACGATACCGTCAGCACGCTTGCTGTAGGTATTGGCCGGACACACTTCCATACATTTAGGGTCGTCACAGTGATTACATGACATGGTAATGTCGACCAGTGAGTTAGGGTTCTGCGTTTTAAACTCACGTACATTTCGCCATGAAACACCATAAGGAGTGGCATTTTCTGTCTTACATGCCATCGAGCAGGTTTTACAGCCATAACATGCGTCTAAATCTACTAAAAATCCGTATTGCTTAGTCATTTACTTATACCTCCTTCATCGGGCGCACATTGACCAAAGTACTATTACAACACTGGCCATGGCCAATAGGCTCCGGCATGTCATTAGTGACGCTACTTGAAGAGCCGCCGTGCCTCTCCATCCAGCCATTTTCAAGACTGATAACGCCCTTCATGATATGGGTTGTCACCTCAGCCCGTGCAGGATGTTCACCGCGATCGTTGTAGGTAATCACCATCTGTCCATCTTCGATGCCGCGGACTTTTGCATCCTCCGGATGAATCATCATCCATGGTTCGTTACGCATCAGTTCATCAACGTACTCATTGATGCTGTGGCTGGTATGAACACTGCGCTGAAGTTTGCGCTGCACAGCCATTAAAGGATATTTCTTAGCCAGCTCTGGCGAGCCGGTCGGAGATTCCTTAATCGGCATATGGTGAGCAATGGGGTTAAAGCCTCTTTTCTTCGCTTTATGCAGGTAGAAGTTTGCTTTGCCTGTAGAGGTATAGTATTTGCCGCCATCAAACGGAACCCATGGGAACTGTGCTGGTTTCACCGGCCCTTTCTTCAGTTGCTCGATGGTAATGCCTGTGCCTCTTAGTTTGTTTTCTATGTAGTGTTCGATTGGCTGGTTAAAGGCTTCACCAAAGCCGAAACGCTCCGCAAGGCGGGCAAAAATCCAGTAATCCGGTTTCGCTTCACCCGGTGGTTCTACCGCTTTTTCCATCAGCTGAACGTAGTGGCTTCTTGGCCCGGCCATTAAACTCACATCCTCAAAAATGGTGGTTACCGGCAGCACCAGATCCGCCCATTTCGCTGAGTCCGTCATCAGGTTATCGGCGACCACAACAAAGCGGCAGTTCTTAAAGCCCTCTTTCACCTTATTGGTGTTTGGAAGCTGGGTTAACGGCGAGAAGGTCATGCTATAGAAGAAGTCGATTTTATGTGGATCTTCTTCCAGCAGCGCACGGCCGATTTCAGCCATTGGGACCTTGGCGATTTTCTGTTTCGGCGTTGGCGGTGGCGGCATTAACGGGCCAAATTTCTGCATCTGCCCTACACCACCGGCATCCAGAATACCGGCGCCTTTTTTACCAATGTTGCCGGTAATTAGCGGGATATAGTGCTGAGTCGCAACGGCATAAGCCCCGTTCTCTACACGCTGGGCACCAGACATATTGAAGATAATCATTGCAGGGTGAATAGTGCCGAAATCACGGGCCAGACGGTGCACAGTGCCTGCCGGTACTGAAGTCTCTTTTTCCGTGGCTTCCAGTGTCCAAGGGTCACACTCTGCCCTTACCATTTGCAGAACCGTTGTGTACGGAGAGTTTGACGGCAACTGAGAATCCCACAATGCAGGCTCAATATTTGCTGTGTCATGACGAACATAAGACTGGCTCTTCAGGTCATAAACCAAGTGGCTGTCTTTATCTTCACTGTTTTCGAAAACCAGCTCTTTTGACTGATCCGCCAGCCATGCTGCACCGGTATGTGCTTTCAGGTATTTCTCGTCTGTCAGGCCTTCATCAAAGATGACCTTCATCATGCCCATTGCTAATGCAGTATCGGTTCCCGGAATAATCGGAATCCATTCATCGGCTTTTGCTGCTGTTTCATTAAAGCGGGGATCAATAACCACGATACGGGCACCGCGCTCTCTTGCCTTGTTAAACTCTTTCCAGTAAGCGTGAA
This sequence comes from Vibrio sp. 99-8-1, assembly GCF_013114595.1. Classification (GTDB taxonomy): domain Bacteria; phylum Pseudomonadota; class Gammaproteobacteria; order Enterobacterales; family Vibrionaceae; genus Vibrio. Next base: position 31,424 of record NZ_VTXE01000014.1, read on the forward strand.
GGGTTACAGCCGGGTTGTTACCCCAACATAAAAGGTATTTACTGTCTGCAATTGTGTCTCGTGTATCGGTAAAGCGATAACCGGTAATATCAGGCACCGTACCGTATGCCGCGCCACAGCAGATGGAACCGGAACGACGGGTACAACCGCCAAGGTAATCAAAGAAGGCACGACCCATACCGTTTTTAATTGAGTCCATATTGCCGGTAAAACCGACAAACATCAGGCCTTTGTTGCCTTGTTCTTTTATGGTCTGACGAATATTTGATTCAACCAGATCCAGCGCTTCGTCCCAGCTTATTTTCTTAAACTCGCCTTTACCTTTTTCACCCACACGCAACAGAGGATGGGTTAAACGCTCTTTATGGTGTACCCATTTAGCACGGCTAAGACCACGGAAACAGCCTTTCACATTAAAGCCTTCCCGCGCCTCAACTTTGATCACTTTTCCTTTATAGCTGTAGGCAGTTAAGTTGCAGTGCAAACACTCCATGGCACAGCTGGAGCTAGCTTTAGTAAAATCTGAATACTTAAAGTTATATTTGTAAGGCGGATTATTAAACTGCATTGCTGCCAGTTCAGGTGCAAAAGGAATCAGGCTTAATATACTGATCCCTTTTAACACACTTCGCCGTTTTACTTCTCTTTCTAGAATTTCTTCCATTGCTTCATCACCTTTTATACTACTTATTAAATACGTTTAATGAACATATCGACGAACAGAAAAACAATTCACAACAAGCTTTCAATAAATACAGAAACCCCTTCACATAAATATCTTTACGCGAACAAATTCCTTTTATTTAAACTTAATAACCTAAGTGCTGATTATATTTTTATGTCACCTATGATGAGCAGATCATCAAAGGTAAACCACACTAAACAACCTTATCCATACACCAACACTTTCATATAAACCCCCATCAAAGATGGAGTCTTAACGCATAATCTGTGTTCGGTTCTGTGCTCTCGTTGCTATATCCACATTTCCAATATGGAAACATGATACACATATAGTGAACGATCTGCCATGTTGAAAATACAATCAAAGCCAGAAAATGAACACAAACCATTAACAACAAAGAAACAAAACAAAAGCAACACACTGATTAAATTCATCTTTTAATTTTCATTACATTTAACATATTCCATGGCTAATTGTTTGAATTGTGGATTAGCTCACGATGATAAAAGTGGCAATGCAGGCAAAAACTCGGTTTTGAGGCATTTATTGTGAAGCAGTTCCATTGACGAAATCAGACTTAACAGCTTGTAATCAATAATAATTATCAATTGCATTACATGTTCTGATTAACGTAATAACAGATAAAGAGATAGGTTTGACAGGAAACAGGAAACGCGCACTCTTACTCCGTTACTTTTAATATAAATAAGGGGAGATATAGTCGATATGGAGGAAGTGAGCTGTTGAACAATTTTAAATATAGTTATAAAAAAAGCGTTAGCTCTCTATTAATAAAAAACTAACGCTTTAGAATGCTTTTTAAACTCGCGATATTAGCCGATTTCTTATATCTGAGAGGAGTAACCTAACTGAGCAGAAAGAGAAGTACTAAGCTTTTTTAATAACGCTTTATCTTTATCAGGGATTTTATCTGATTTATCAAAACCTAACACCACCAGACTGGCAACAATATTGCCTAAACTGTCAAAAACCGGCGCTGCCGCCGCTTTTGAGCCCGGAATGGTGGCGTTTATTGTTACCCGCTCGGCATAGCCTTGTGCCCTAACCTCATTTAACTCCTCACGGAAGCTTTCTGCTGAACCACCGTACTCAACAAACTCGTCTTCCATTAGGTGGCTATAAGCCGATTCCGGAAGATAGCTGGCAAAACACCTGCCAGCGGCACTCTGGGTGACCGGAGCATAAAACCCGACTCTAAACTGCATCGCCATCGGTATGGGGCTTTCAAGGCAACGGATAAACAACGGGCCTTTTGAAGACCAGACGGCTAATGCCACAGCTTCCTGTGTTTCAAAACGCAAGGTGTGCAAAATAGGTTCACAAAGTTTGACCAGATCTGTCTGGCCGACAATTTTTGAACTCAGCTCCAACAGACGTGAACCATTCAGGTAGTTGCCGTTAGAATCCTGAACGACCACCCCTGTCCGCAACAAACTCGCCAAATACTTGTGCAGCCTGCTTTTTGCTATATCCATTTTTTTCGCCGCTTCTCCCAAGGAGATTGGCTCATGGGTATTGGCAAAAAATTCTATAATATCAAAAGCCTGCTCAACTGATTGTATGCCTTGATTTTGTTTTTCCATCGCTTTCTGTTTCGCTAAGTAAGGTACATGTCTTTCAAACAATGTAGAAGTGGAGTCTGTCGGTTATATGTGGCGTACTTTACTATATTCGGGGGGTAAGTTCACCAACTGCCTATTGGTGAGTTTCATTGAACTTAAGAGGAGTCATTCGGTTAAACGTTTTGGACACTCACTCCCCATTTTTACCATTCACTCCTCATACCGACCGTTTATCGCATTTAAAAGAAAGCTCGCCTGCATCTGAATATGCTTACAACATACCATCAGATGAAAGGCACCCACTATGTTCTGTAAATCAACCATGTTCTGTAAATCAACCATGTTCTGCAAACCGACAAACCTAATACTTACTCTTTTTCTGCTTATGACACCAGCGGCTTTCGCGGCGCAAAACCCAGATGCTCAAACTATCGCCCTTTATTATCAGGCCGCTCAGGGTGATGACGACGAAACAGAAAAAGCTTATCAAGCTCTTACCACTCACGTTGAAGAGAAAGGCTCGACACCGCTATCAATGATTTTCATTGGTGCAACACAAACCTTGCAAGGCCGTGATGCCTTTTTACCTTGGAACAAAATGAAGTATGTCGAACAAGGTATTGCTTCGATTGATAAAGGGCTAGCTTTGATAGATGCCGATCCTGATAACGAAAACAACCGAGAAAAGGTAATGGGATTACCCGGACAGGTGCTGGCGCAAGCCAATGCGGCGACGGTGTTTACCGAACTGCCAGATATGTTTAATCAATTTGATAAAGGTTACGAGATCTACCTCGATTTATTCGCTGACAACCAGTTGCAACTCTTACCGTTCGAAGCCACAAGCTGGATTTATCGCTACGCCATTCAAGCTGCGCTGAAAACGGGTAAGCGTCAGCAAGCTGAGCTTTGGTTCAATGAAATGGAACAGCTTGGCTCAAATCATGCGGATACCTTGGCAGTGCGTAAGCTTCTATCTGATAACGGATAACCTGATAACGGAATAACCAGACAACGGAATAACAATACTATGATCAGTTTTAACTCAATTCAGAAACAATACCAGTTGGGTCAACAGCAAGTGCAAGCGCTTGAGGGGGTGTCCGGTCAGATCAATGCAGGAGAGCTAGTTGCCTTATGCGGCCCGTCTGGTTCGGGCAAAAGCACTCTGCTTAATATTCTTGGCCTACTGGATATGAATTACCAAGGAGAAGTGCTGCTCGGCGACACGCCTTACCCGACCGATTCACTTAAAGCCGCCAGCCTGAGACGTTGCAAATTCGGTTTTGTTTTTCAACGATTTAATCTGGTACCGGTAATGTCAGCGGTAGAAAACGTCGCCTATCCTCTGCTTTTGAACGGTTATAGCCGTGAGCAACAACACGGTATGGCAACGGAAATGCTGGAGCGAGTTGGTCTTGGTAATTTTATTCATCACAGGCCAGATAACCTCTCTGGTGGTCAGCAGCAGCGTGTCGCTATTGCCCGTGCTTTGGTCCATAAGCCGGAGCTAGTCATTGCCGACGAACCAACCGCGGCCTTAGATAGTCAGACCGCACGTCGCATTATTGACATCATGCATGAGCTGGGTCAGCAGATGAACACCACCTTTATTGTTGCCACTCATGATCCACGTATGGCAGAACGCTGCGACCGCACCATACAACTGGTGGATGGCACTATTTCTAATCATTCCGACAGGGAGGCCGCATGACACTTATTACTGGAAAATTGCTGCCTGATTCACTTCGCTTAGCGTGGCTTAATCTGCAACGCAATAAGCGCAGAAGCAGCATGTCCATCATTATTATCGCCATTGCGGTGTTCGCTCTGACGAGTGCTGGCGGCTTTGGGCTCTACACTTATGACTCTCTCAAAGAGATGGCTGCTCGTGATTCTGGTCATTTGACCCTTAGCATTCCGGGTTACTTTGAGAAAGAAGAGGAGATGCCGCTCAGCAACGGCTTGTCTGATACTGCTCTACTTACTCGTCAGTTGTTAAACGATGACAAAGTGCGTGCTGTGCAACCGCGAATCTATTTTACCGGCTTGGTTTCTAATGGTAGTAAATCAACCATCTTTGTTGGCAATGGCGTGAATGAACGCGAATTTGAGTTGAAAGGACCGTTCCTCTCTATGGAGAGTGGCCGCAGCCTAATTTCGATGCAGAGCCGCCGCTATGATCCAGCTGAACCACAGGTCATGCTGGGACGAGATCTAGCGCGTAACCTAAGCGTTTCTATCGGTGATTGGGTTACCCTGCTCGCCACCACAAGTGAAGGCGCACTAAACGCTTACGACTTTAAGGTTCAGGGCATTTACTCCACTGGTGTTCCGGAGCTGGATAAACGTCAACTCTATATTCATATTGGCATGGCTCAGGAGCTATTGGTTTCGGATAAAGTCAGCACCCTTTCGCTGTTTCTGTTTGATACCGACCAGACCGCTGAGATGCAGGAAAAAGTAGCGCTAAGCCTGAACAATATAGAGCTAAGTCAGCCCGTTCTTAATCAACCTGTTCTTAGTCAGCCAATAGAGATCACTCCTTGGCAGGAACGGGCTTTTTTCTACGAAAAAGTAAAAAATCTGTATGACCGCATCTTCGGCATTATGGGTGCAGTAATGGCACTGGTGGTGTTTGTGGCTCTCTTTAATACCATGACCATGTCAGTAACTGAGCGTACCCGTGAAATCGGTACTCTTTCAGCATTAGGCGCTTATCCTCGCGAGATCATTGCTGATTTTCTACGAGAATCTGCCCTTATTGCAATAATCGGTACGGTTATCGGCATCACCCTAACTGCCGTGGCCAGCACATTACTGAACTTAGCTGATATTCAAATGCCACCCCCTCCGGGCAGCAGCGAAGGTTACCCGCTCTATGTTTACTTCTCTGGAGAACTGGCACTTTATGCTCTTTTGGGAGTACTGGTTATCTGCCTAAGCAGCGCATTCTTCTCCGCTCGACGTGGGGTACGTAAACCGATCACGGAGGCACTCATTCATGTTTAATTATCTAAAACTAATAGCAACTTATCTTCTTATTCTGCCAGCATCAGCTTATGCTCAAACGCAAGATGTCGCGGCTATGTTGCAAGATGCTGACAACTACCGCTTACAACAAGATGCGGCTTTGGTGGCCTCTCAGGTTTCACTGTATAAGGACGGAGAATTAGACAGTACCCGTGAGTACCATGTCTATTTGCGGGAAAATCACGAGTCACTGGTGGTGTTTAAATCAAAAGCAGAAGCCGGACAGAAAATGCTGATGCTGGGTGACAATTACTGGATGCTAATGCCAAAAAGCCGCCGCCCTATCCGCATTACACCAATGCAGAAACTGCTGGGAGAAGCCTCGGTTGGGGATATCTCTACCCTCACTTGGAGCGACGACTACCAAGGGAAATGGTTACGGACCGCATCAGTGAACAACGGAAAACATCACTACCAAACCAACATGCTGGAGTTGAGCTCTGCCACCAAAGGTGCCAGTTATCACCGTATCGAACTGTGGCTGGAACAAGGCAGTAACTTTCCTGTAAAGGCCAATCTCTACCTCCGTTCTGGCAAACTGGCTAAAGAAGCTTGGTACATCAAAGGTGAACGAGATAACAAGACAGCCGTTGTTTCCATGATGCTGATTGATAAGATCCAGCCCGCTAAACAGACCGAGATCAAATACCTCGCTGTCGAACCAATGCGCTTAGAAGATAAGTTCTACAACCCTGCCTATTTGTCACGCAATAAAAACGGGGATCTTTAAGCATGAAAAGAGTCGCGTGGCTGGGTACGCTCCTTGTCTCCCTAAGCTTTCAAATCAATAGCAGTCTGGCAAGCGATGCAGAATATCGCTGGGATTGGACACTTAGCAGCCAATCAATGCAGCCTCGCGACAGTCTGTACACAGCACCAGCGGACTCAGCTCAACAGATCAATGCCATGCTGGATCTTGAAATAAACAAGGAGAGCTGGACAGGACTATTTGCCGTAAAAGCTGACAACCTCTACAGCAGTGAGTCCACCAGCCGCGACAGCACTTTTATTATTAGTGAACTGTTTTATCAGGGTGAGTTTCAAATTGGCTCTGAAAACATGGAATATCAGCTTGGTAAAGTCCGACAGGATTGGGGGGTAGGCTATGGTTACCGGCCACTGGATATTCTTAAACCTTTTCGGCGCAACCCTGTTGGTATTCAAGTTGAAGAAGGCACTGGGCTTCTATCTCTTTCTCGTTTTGATATGAACGGAGAGTGGACTCTGTTTTACAGCGACTCAAGCTGGAACAGTCAAGATGGAAATGAGATTGAACAGCAAAGCGAACAACAAGGCTTTGGAGTTCGACGTTACTTGTTAAGCGGTAACAGTGAGTATCAGGCTCTGGCTTATTACGATGATGTTCGCCATGGCCTGCTGGGAGCGAGCTTTATCACGGTACCTGACATCGCTTGGGAACTGCACGGTTCCCTGACGTGGCAGCAGCGCCATTTGGCGTATAAATTACCAAATGAAAACACCAAGCCTGTTAGCTTGGATCAACACGGAAGTGCTTGGCAAGCTCTGGCTGGCTTCACTTGGACGAGCAACACCGGCCATCAACTGATTAGCGAATACTGGTATGACAGTCGTTCTTGGCATCGTAGTGACTGGCAACTGGCTCACCAACGCACGGAAGACCTAGCTCAGCAACCTGCATTTGATTCACTACGCTACTCTTACGCCAACGGGTTCAATCACATCAACTTGATGGCACACAACCTGATGTTGCACTGGAGTCTGGACACCACGGCATGGTCTACGCTAAACACTGCGCCAGACTGGATTAGTGATGTCACACCAACCATGGATCTACTCTACTCACCGCAGGACTCTGGGGTTATTGGTACATGGTGGCTTAACTATGAGCTGCACAACTCTGGAAATTCCAGTATCGAACTGGGACTTGCCGCACGTTTTTTCACCGGGGAAAGCGACTCTGTGTATGCCAATCTACCAAACAAGCATATGATTTTATTTGATGTAAAAGGAAGATTTTAATGGATACGGCTCAAATGAGTTCTAGCGGAAATACTTGGAAGCGTAGCATAGTAACCACAACTCTGATCTGCCTAGCAATTGCGGTTGTAACTTGGACTATCTGGTCTGGCTCTTACCTGTTAAATGTGGCTATTAGCTTAAGCTTTGGTTACAGCTCAATATTAAGCTCACTTTTGCTACATAGATGGTTTCCTAGCATACCAAGTCGTATCAATAGCCTATTCTCTTTGATAATAGCGATATGTATTGGTACCGTGAGTGCTCATTTCCTACTCTCCGCAAGTTACACCGACTACCAAGCTAAAACCAGTCTCATCTCTGTGTTTATTCTCGGCTTACTATTTACCGTTGGCTGCTTTACCTATTTTTATGCTCACGAGCAGAAATTACTTGCAGAAGCGGAACTGGAAAAATCAAAACGCAAGGAGTCTGAAGCGGAGAAAGCGTTACTGCTGGCCAAGCTTGGTCAGTTACAGAGCCAAATTGAACCCCATTTTTTGTTTAACACGCTAGCCAATATCAGCGCACTTATCGAGGCAGATTCTAGCAAAGCGCAGCAAATGCTAAGCCAATTGACTGATCTGCTGCGCGCCACATTGAAAGCTGGCCGTGAGAGCATGACCAGCATAGAGCAAGAAACGGCCATGATAAGCGCCTATCTTGGCATTCAGCAGATCCGTCTGGGTGAACGCCTTAACTATACAATAAGCTGTGATCATTCCATTAAGTCAATGTCTGTCCCCCCACTACTTATTCAACCTTTGGTGGAAAACGCCATTGTCCATGGTATCGAGCCTAAAGCTCAGCCCGGTACGCTTAATTTGTCACTAAATTGTGATGACAATATGATGATCGTTACTGTTTCCGATACTGGTGTCGGGCTAACGGCTACAAACACGTCCACCGGACACGGGATGGGGCTGGACAATATCCGCAGCCGACTAAACATGCTGTTTAACGGAGAAGCGAGTCTCAACTTGAAAGAGGAAGCGAATGGCGGAACAGAAGCGCAATTATTACTGCCGATTGCAGGGCTAAAACAGTTAAAGGAACAGAGAGATGAGCTTAACACCAACAGCAGTAATAGCTGATGATGAACCACTGCTACGCCACCATCTGAATAAATTACTCGCAGAGGTGTGGCCGGAGCTAGAGGTTGTCGCGTCCGTATCCGACGGTAAAAGCGCCCTTGAGGTGATAGAAAGCCACCAGCCCGATGTGGCGTTTCTTGATATTCGTATGCCAGAGTTAGATGGTATGCAAGTGGCAAGCAAACTCAACAGACTGGATAATATGCCGCATATCGTTTTTATCACGGCCTATGATGAGTATGCCGTGAAAGCCTTCGAGCAGAATGCCGCCGACTATTTGCTTAAGCCTCTCTCTGAAGAGCGGTTGCTAAAAACGTGTCAAAAACTGCAACAGAAACTTACAGAGCAAGAAAAAACCGCTAATGGCAACATCAGCCAGTTGCTCACTCAATTACAACAGCTTCAGCCACAACATGCACAGGAATACCTTAGCTGGATAAAGGCATGCCGAGGAGAAGATGTGCATCTTATCTCGGTCTCAGAGGTACTCTATTTTAAAGCGGAAGATAAGTATGTGTCGGTGTTTCGCAGCAATGCGGGCAAACTAGAAGAGTTTATCATCCGCCTGTCGCTAAAAGAGCTGCGTAAGCAGTTGAACCCAGATAAATTTTGGCAAATTCACCGCTCTACTGTCATCAATGTCTCAGCAGTAGATAAAGTCAACAAAGGGTTAACCGGCCAGATGCACGTCTGGATTGGTAACGAAAAATTACCAGTAAGCCGCAGCGCCCAGAGCTTATTTAAAGCGCTGTAGAGTGAGATGCTGTAGTTACCAGTTTCTTATAGATCAGAGGGTTGCTCTAAAACGAAGTATTTAAATCTTGAGGTCGAGATCAATATTGTGTGACACAGCTGAAAGATGTTGAATCAAATCAAAGACCAATACGTCATTGCACCACAGCCATTCTTTTTATACTCTACTCCGGCACTGGCAAAATCCAGTGTCGGGTTTAGGACCCCGAATTACTATCTACACGCAGCAGAGCTCCACTCTGATCACTGCGTAGCTTTGTTATACCTGATTTTAATAAATGCACAAAAACTAAGCGTTTATAAAAAATAATGGTGAGCTGGACGGGGCAGCATTTATGCTGGCCGTATGTAGATGGCGGTAGTCCTAACCCTGTTCAGTTCACCACCCGATTGTTTAGGACCTTTCTGTGGTGAACATAATTAGTCATCTACGGAGGCCATTATGCCTAACTCAAATCCCCAAACTTCCGATATTGCCAACATGCCATTACTGGCGCGTGAGTATTTAATCTCCCTTCATGCCACCTCAACCGATGCCGACCAAAACGAACTCAACGCTGTGATGGTCTATTTGAATGAGCTGATCACTCTTGATGAACAACAGAGTGGCGAGGTGTTGGAGTAGTGTTATTTTGCTCTTTAAGCAAAGATAAATAACAAAAAGCACTGACAAATCAGTGCTTTTCAACTTAGCCAGTTTTTGTAAAAAAATGTTAGCCAATAAATAGCGATGCAGGCACGCCAAAACGCGTCGACAGTGCTTTTATATGTTTTATCGTTAAAGAGCGTTTACCACTTAAAATCATCGATACCGTAGACTTTGCACCAATCTCCTCTTTAAAATCACTTAACGTTAATTGATGCTGATCGATGATCACTCTTAACATCGCAATGTCCGGCTCAAGTTTATCAATCGCTTGGTTAAACTCGCGAAACTGCTCCGCTTCTTCTTCATACTTTTCTATCACCGGAAACATCAAGTCAATTACAGGTTGATGTGCATCGTAGTCTTCGATAAGAACTTCCATTGTGGCAATCAACTCTTGGTATTGCTCAGGTGAAGAGATGCCACTCACCCAAGGCATAACTTGGTTTAGTTGGTTAGCGGCTTTGTCTAATGCTGCGATATCTAACATAAGTTCACCTCTTTAATGTCTTCTCTCGGTATTGCTTGGTAATTCGGTCATATTCAGCATGCCTGTTCACAACATGTGAACACTATGCTCAAATCAATATTGGTTCACAATATGTGAACCTCAAGAAATAACTATATTTTGGATCGATCACTAATAACGAATTAACCAAAACTGATTCAAACGATTCTTGAGGAGATGGTGAAAATTCACTGAGCATAACCATTGGTGTTGGTTAAATTACAGGCATAAAAAAAGACGTCCTAGGACGTCTTTCTGAGTGAGGGAGTCGGACAAACACTATATCCACTTGATAATTAACGAGTTATAGCAAGTCGACTTTGGGGGATATACACGCTGTCATACATGTTCTTTTTGTGAACTATATCACTAAAAATATGCAATTTGGAAATTCTTTAACTACACCAATTTTTCAGATGAGGACATGATAAGTGTCTTTTGATAACCTTAGTCTATTCACAATTTATAACTAGACGTGATGAAACAACTCAATACCTACGACACAAAAGAAGAAGGCGAGGCAGCACTAGCCAAAATCAAAGAACCAAAACGTCTTGCTAGCGAGCGTGACAGCACAGAAACAATCTATAACTTATTCGGGGTACCAAGCTGGGGAAACTTCTACAAGCTAGGCATGTTTAATCTAGCAGAGCTCAAAGACATCGTTCAACAAAGGCAAAACTCTCAACCTTATGACGATAAAAAGTACCGAGAAATAATCACGACGCTTCAGTACGTAGCCAAAACCTTTGATCTAGAGCTCCCAGGACATTGGCTATAATTAAATATATACCCTAACAGGATACCCTAAAGCTCTTAATGCTTTGTTGGTTCTACCATTTCGCGGAGGAGTGTGCTCTGGCATGGCCCAACCAGCAACTTCAGCAATAGAGTTAATACCGTAATGAGGCATTTTGTATTCTGGTAATTTACCTGCCATATAGATACGTTCCCATACGGTTTCAGGTTTTCCGCCATAAAGTACAAACTCAAGCAATTCGGTGATGGTTTGACCTTTGCCGTTTCGAAGTGAAAACATTAGCTTTGCGTACAATGGAATCCGCTCTTCTCTAGTTAGCGTAGTAACATCCCCACGCCCTAACGTAGATGTTGGAATTTTAATCACATGGTCTTTTGTTGCATGAGTAGCAGAACATACCGAACAAAAGTCACTGCTACTTAATTGGCTAATATTTTCCTTCGACAGCAAGCGTCTAATCGTTGGTGCGGACTCATAAAACGTAAAGTCTTCATTTGAAGGTGGCATTTTCTGATTTTGCCACCAAACTAATTGTTCTTTTAGCGCTGCATTAGGGTTTGTACTATTTCTCTTATTAAAATCATCAAATGGATGGGTGCCATCGGGCTGGCGAACTTGATTATAGTAATATGCATGTAAAAACTGATCGACTTGCCACAACGCTGGTATATCTTCGATTACCCAACTCGGCCGGTAATCATCAATCACCTCCGCAATACCATGAATGTAACTTAAAGTACTATGCCACTCTTGGCTAAATCGCTGCTTATGCTTATCCGCAGCTTTAGTATCATCCTTATAGCTTATACCTTGCCATTCAGGTACGAGTCTAGACTTACCATTAAGCTCAGCTTGATGCTTAGCTTTTAAACGCGCCAATTCAACTTGCTCATCAATTATCGTCTGACTAAGTGGAATAGTGACATCAAGAGATTCAAGCTCACTAAAAAACGCTTCTAACTGTTGCTCAAACCCACTTTCTTGAATTTCAACATCCGTTAAAAATACACCAGCTTCTATATTTGAATACCATGCTCTGTTAGTTAAGTTGGCAGAGCCTATGTATGCTCCCCATCCTTGCCACCAGATCACTTTAGCATGAAGCATATCAGGGATTAGCTTACAGAATAAGTTATCCCGCTCATGCCGTAATAATGTTTTAAGAAGACTTGGCGTAACAGGCACAGTCTGATCGTAGCGCATCCAAATATCTAAACGGTACTTGTTTTCAACGCAGTTAGAAATTAGCAGAGGTGTGTTGCCCTGATCACTGCCATAAGCAATTGCAGCAAACACACCATCAACTTCAGTTCCTTTGGGAGGCAAGCAGCTTGATAAAAACTGCTTGTTTATTCCATTAGCTATCAATTGCATCTTAATCAATCAATACCTTGTTAAATAGCTTCTCAATATAACCAGTAGGATCATCATATTGAAATAACACATTCCTCGAAGCAAATTCATTAACGCCAGTCAATTTCTCATTCCACCAGCGAACTTTACTTAGAGGTGTATTTGCCACAATAAATGAATGCATCTCAACTTTATCAGAATGCTGTAAACCATCAGATCGCATTTTCCCTTCTAGGTCTTTAATCGTTTCAAAGAACTGCAATTTTGGATCGTTGATGCCTTCACAACGAAGAATGCCTTTAGGGTCAACAAAAACTATATGCTGTTTGTCACCATCAATGATCCACAATATGAAATCTGGATAAAAGTTACCTGCTTCAAAGAAGCCAACACCTCTACCGCGAGACTGATTTCTCAATAGATAGATTTCACGCCCCTCTAGAATCGATGGTGAACCCTGATAAAAAGTTCTTAAATCAGAAACGAAATCAAATTCACCTTGATTTAGATGTGTCGGTGTGATTTTAAACAAATCACTGTCAACACCGCTTTTAAGATGAAGCATCGGTGAGTACAAATGATTTGCAAAAAATACTGCATCGCCTTTACCTGCAATATTAAAATCAGTCACAGTGCCATTTCTAATATGTTCCTGCAGCTCTCCGACTCTCTGCAAGATTAGTTTTTCCGATTGCTCGATAACCAACTTATACTCTTCAAAAAAGTTCGGGTCTGATGGGTCGAGCTCGGCAAACTTTCTAAATGGCGCTTCATAAGCATCTTGTTCGCTTTTGTAAAAACGATCGCAGTACTTTTTAAGCAGTGCAACCGCTAGTTCCTGCCATTCAAAAACACGGTCAAACCGGTCAAAGCCCATGCGTTCTTTTGGTATATAAAGCGTGTACCAAGAACTATCTTCTAGTGTCAGGCGAATAGCTTCTCGGCTTAGGTTTAAGTTATACCAGTTCCGCTCTGCTTTCATTTGCTGCAATGACTTATAAACGGCATCTAAGTCTATAAATGCAAGGTGTTTAGCTGTTAATGAACATCTATCTAAATCTGTATCGTGACGTGTTACACGGACCCCTGAACTTGATTTAGAAGCTACTCGTGGGTACCAATCAAGTGTCACGTCTGGTAGTTTTCGCTCATTAGCGACAAAGTCCGGTGGCGCAAGCAATGTCGTCTTTTTGTCTTTTTTAAAGTTAATATTATCTGGCACTTTAACTGTAATTAGAGGTGTTTTAGGTAACTTAACTTTTACAGGAATGATCTTTGTTTCAAAATCATCTGGCTTCTTAATCCCTTCACCTTCAAGGAATTGATCGAACTGAGCCATATAGTCGGCTTTCACACCAAACACGTTCAACGTTTCTAAAACAGGTAAGTCTTCATCTTTAGCTATCCAAGTTAGCTCCTGATCCTTAGTCGACCAGTGAATGGCTTTGCTTCTTTTTAAAGAATGCTCAAAACCACGCAGTCGAACACCACGTCCGAATAACTGAATAATCTCAGAACCTTCACTTTTCCCCACATGCATTAAGCCTAAGGTTGAAACACGATAGCTGTTCCAGCCTTCAGAGAATCGCTTTGAGCCAATCAACAAATTTATGGTCGAGTCATTTTTGTTAATCGACTTAAAAATAGATGAGTTGAAACTTTTCTCACTAACAGCGAGTTCTTCATGTGCTGCACAAAGCTCTGCAACTTTCTTAGCGTCACCCACATTGACAACGCCAAAGTTTTCTTCACTTCCACCTAATCGCAATGCCAGTTCGCCATCGCCACCTTTCAAGTAATCCACATGCAGTAAACCACCAGAAGGCGCATTGAATAAGTTAGTTAAGATATCTTTAAACAAAGCAGTCCCATCATCTCTCGTTTCAACCAGATAGTTGAAGGACTCTGCAAAAATATCCTTTCCTTTTTTATTCAACAAACTCGTGTTACCGCTTAGAAGTTTGTTCAAGCTATCGATGCTTTTATCTTTTTCTCTAACAAACTCAGCAAGGAAAAGGAGGATATCAACAACATCTGAGACTTCTCTTCCTTTTTCTTTTCTCACGGCAGTCACTTTGCTACCAACAAATACCCATAATGGCTTATCGATCGCAAAAGCTTTGTATTTAGCACCTCGCTCTCTAAACACTCTATTTTGTTGGTAAAAGGCCAATAAACAAGCCGTTAAGTAAAGCTGTCGATTCTCTTGTTCTGCATGTGTTTCAACATCTGAATCAAGATTTAATATTTGGTAATCTTTACCAAAACCATCAGCATGAAAATACCGGTAAGAATAATCAAAAAGTATGTTCTTCGCATACTCTTCTGCCAATGCAGCCTTACTGCTTACCGCTTGGCCTAAAGTAGCCGAATACTCGAACGTAAAACCTTCTTTTGCTAAACGGCTTCTCATTTCTGACCAAACATCACCTTTTGCACCACGATGACCTTCATCAATAAGTACCAGGTTATTCTGCTCAAACTGATCAACTGAAACCGTTTTTTTCTTGCCTTCTTCTCTCAGCTTATTCATGTCAATGACATCAATGATGTCAGCAGAGTACATATCACTGTTGTTCTTAACTTTTGAAAACTCGGCAGCTGCAATATTAGAGATACGGAATTCATCTAAATGCTGGTGAGTTAGGCCTTCATTAGGAGTAAGCACTACAACACGATTCAATTCATGCTCTTTACGGTACTTCTTAACATAGTGCAAATACTGCTGCATGTTGATATGCATCAGAAGCGTTTTACCACTTCCTGTCGCATTCCAGAAAGCAAGTTTATTTAAGTCTGTAGACTCATAAGGCTTAATAAGGTCTTTTTTCTTTTCACCCCATTCGCTTAATGCACTATTAAACCTATCTACGTGAGCATTCAAGTCGCTGAGTAAATCTTTAGGTGACCTAAAGTATTGATCTAGATATAGCTCTGTAAACAATAGAGTTAGGTACTGAAAGTACTTCCACTGAATATTTGTTGTACGCTTCTCATTGATTTGTGCCGTATGACGTTGAATATTTTCATCATACTCGAGCAGCATTTCTGGAGAAATAGAACTATTGTCACTTAGAAGTTTAACTAATTCACCGTAATATCTTGAGCTACCATCTTCTTCGAGGCCTTCTAGTGACTCGTCGAGTAGCAATTTAGTGGCTTCTCTAAATGGGTCAATGTCCAAATCATAAACATCGACACCAAAGAGATGCAGAAAATAGCGATTTAGCACTAAGCGATGTGGGAATGGTACGTTTGCCATTATTCTTCTTCCTCAGCTCTCGCTGGTAAACCAACGTTAAGCGCCGCCTGATTTAATCCGTGAATTAGTGGGGTAATATAATTGACCCACCCTTCAGCATGCATTGCTTCTTGAATAAACATTGCTTCCACCCGATCCATACTCATGTTCTTATGCAACCTCAAACTATTCATCGCTGATTTCCCATCAATACGAGGTATTTGGTGAGCAATCCAAGTAAGATCGTTTCTCAGCCACTCAGGAGCTCCTGGTTGCTCTGCATACTCACGGCATAAATCTAAAATCACTTTCTCAGGTTGAGCTTGATTTGGTGCGTCCAAATCGAGAACTATGTCTAAAGCGGCTTGACGCCAAGCTCGTTCTTGTTGACCTCCCCCATCGATTTTGGAATTAATTTGAGTTTGCTTTTCGGCAGCGTCTATATACCTATCACCATCGGTAACAACTAAAGTTCGATCTAGCGCCTCTCCTGAAACTGCAATCGAACCAGCGATAGTGTAAGCATTTTGAACGGAACCAAAATTTTTCACATCTACAAATTCACGCAAACCAGCATCCATTGCAACTTGTTCAATGATTTTTACTGCCAAGCCATCTTCAACCCACACTTTAATCTGACGCAGGCTTTGATAATTCCCGTTTAAACTAAAAACAAACTGTGGATCGAAGCCATCACGAACTTCAATTGTCTGATTCTTAGATTCTTCGTATAGAGAGAAAACATTAACTTGTTCCACGAAATCTTGAATGCCAAGCCAATGCGTTGAGAATACAATTTGTAACTGACGACGATCATCATTGGCCTGCTGAAGCAAAAAGTTTATAAGAGCTCTAATCGCAGATTCGTGCAAAGAAATGTCTAACTCTTCTATGAGTATTAAGGCTCCTCTTGGCGCCTTTAAAACCTCATTAATGATATGAAATACTTTTTGCTCGCCGCTGCCCATATAGTGCGAAGGATAATCCAGAACTAAACCGGCTCTATTTTTTGTTTGCGCATAAAAAAATGACGCTAAGCCTTGGTCTTTATTACCATATCCTGCATCTTCAAAACTTCGATTCAACGCTCCACTAGCATTTTGCAAAAGTGTTCTTTTTTTCGCAGCACTAAGCCCAATTTCAGATTTTTGGAACTCACCAATATCTAATTCTGTCTCTTTTTCCTGATCAGGCACACAATCAGAAATCGATATAAACTTCACGTAACGCTGTGTTTTATGTTCTGTAGAAGGGCTCCAAACGCCTTCTGTCTTTTCATATGGGACAGAGTCTTCACGATCATAAAATGAAACATCAAAACGAGTCCCATTCCAGTCATTCCCTGGGTACACCTTAAAGAAGTCACTGTATTGGGCATTTACCTGTTCTAGATCTAAACGTGTATCTCGACGATACACACAGGCCAAAGCTTGTAATAGTGTTGTTTTACCGGTGCCATTAGCCCCCATAATTGCAGTGACACCAGTCTCTGCAAAGTCTACGGTGATGTTTTGAAGGCGCTGTAAGTTCTCAATCGTAATTGA
The DNA here is from genome assembly GCF_013114595.1 of Vibrio sp. 99-8-1. Lineage (GTDB taxonomy): Bacteria > Pseudomonadota > Gammaproteobacteria > Enterobacterales > Vibrionaceae > Vibrio. The sequence goes on from NZ_VTXE01000014.1 coordinate 48,622, forward strand.
TTTAATCGCTGTCATTTTCTTTACATGCCCTTATTGATCATTGTCGTTAAACATAAGGGTATAAAATGCATCCTCGATCAACTGAACCTTCCATGTCTCATCGCCCTTGCGGAGATTAGGAAGATTGTTATCACCGTTGACATAAATCAAGTCAAATTCCATATCACGACTGTTGTAATCTTGCTTCTTGAACCAGAGGTCTAAGTCGTCATTATTAGTTTCCGTTACATCACGCCACAAAACCAATACACGCTGTCCACTTGAATCTCGACCTGTTACCTCAAAAATGCCTTTTACGCGTTGCATCGTCTCAACACGTAAACCTAACAAGTTATTGAATGTATCAACCACATCCAAATTCTTTGTGTACGACTGTTCGTGTCGGGTGATTTGCATCTTAAGATCAAACGGCTTCGTAAAATAATCTAGGTTCATCAATGACGATTTTGATTCAATATCAAGCATGTAGTTCAATACATAGTCTTCACGAATTTGTGGATACTCTTCAAGTAAACTTGCTTGCTGAGGTCCACGTTCTAAACCAATATTGTCTAGTGCATCTTCGTACGATTCTAAGCGAAGATATTTCAGGCAATGCGAGATACCGTCTCGTGAGACGGGTTTACCTGATTTCCAATCTGACGAGTAGACGCTCTTCAAAATACGAGGTTTCAGGATAGTATCGAAGTGGTGCCCCATCTCAGCCAAGATATACTTTCTTGCTCCTTTGTCGTCTCGGTTTTGCTTAATTACTGCATCAGCAGAGCTACCTGACCCACCAAAGCAGTCCAATACAAAACTATTCGAATTTGACGCTTGAGTAATAAATCGTCTGACAAAGTTGGTATGTTTTGGTGCTAAAAACACCCCTGACTTCCCAAACAAAGCTGTTGTTTCTTTTTCCCCATCAGAGTAATCAGTGAAAACACTCTTGCACACATTTGTTTCTACTTCATGTAAAAAACGTTTCTGTCTTGGTACTTTGTTTTCATCAGCTCCCCAAGAAATACGATGATCATTGTTCAATGATTCAAAACTATTACGATGTGGATAATCATGATCAATGAATTGCGTGCCCTTCCAACCGCGGCTGGACAATTTACACGGTTGACCAGTAACTGGATGTATTGGTTCGTAATATCTGAAATTTTTATGAGTTGCATCTTTAGTTGTCGTAGATTGCTTACTGTCTGAAGACATTATTGTCCAGTCACTTTCGGTATAAATCCAAATATAAGCCCCTAACTTTTCGGCTTGTTCACAAGGTACATATTTTCCATTGCTATCCCTGTACTCAGCCCTTAAATAAGCATAAATTCCTTTCCAAGAGTCATTTCTTTTCTCTGTTTCCCAATCTAAGCCTTGTTTAACGACTTCTGTTTTAAATGCTTTCTTATGGTCAGAGTAAAGCTTTGAAAGCTCAGCCTCAATACACTCTATGGTTGGATAAGACGCATTAAGACTTTTAACTAAACTCATTACCTCCTCTAACCCTGGCTTAGGTTCTCTAAACATATTGAAATCAGCTTCTACTGCTGGCTTGTTCTTTGCGTAGACTTCAACGTACTCATGGTTTGTTGAATAAGTAGGCGAACGACCATCATTGGTATTCTGAATCCAAATCAGCTCTTCAACTTTATTCTCTTGACCAAAAACTGAGTCTAGATTGTGCTCAAGCATTTGGCGTTCAGCCTTATCAATACTGACAAAGATAGCTGAATCATCACTCATAAAGTTAGAAAGCTCTTTTAGCCTATCTCTCATCAAGGTGCCCCAAGATGAATGACGATAATTGTTTTTATAAGGAATCGAGCTTACATCGGTATTGTAAGGAGGATCGATGTAAACACACTTAACCTCATCGGAATAACGAGCCTTCAATAGTCGTAATGCTTGATAGTTATCTGAGTGACAAATAACACCATTGATTTGTTCATCAATGTTATCAAAGCTTTGAAGCAATGTTTCTTTAAATTCATTGCTATAGAACGCCGTATCTACAACCAGATACTGATTAGATTCTAAAAACTCAACCGTTAATGGAGTAGAGAAACTATCTAGCTCACTGATTACGAATAGCTCTTCCCATTCTTTAGCTTGTTTTTCATTACCAATGATAATCGAGTAAAGTTCTACAGGCACGCGATCAAGGGTCACACAATAGTTTGATTCAATGACAAACTTCTTTTTAAGCCAAATGCGCTTTTGAAAATCCTCTACCTGAGCTAAGAACGTTATCACTTTTTTCGCAATTTTCTTAAACGCTATGGTTTTCTTTAGAACGATCTCATTAGTGATGATTTGTTTTTCTAAATCATCAACATCGTCAGGCACCGTATCTTCAGCTCTAAACAACTCATTTTTTATGTAAAAATCGAGCTCTCTAGTTAAGAAGTGGTTCAAGTCTTTATGGATAAAGTAATCAAACGTATTTTTAGCCGTGTAGTCTGTGATGTAACGCTCTAACGTAGTGCGAGTTTTGTTTTTTTCCGTTGGCATTAACGTTAAAAGCCTCGCCTGCCACTGCTCCCAGTTTGTGACATGCTGAACTTTTTCATCACCATTACTAAGCGCTGCAATTGCTTTAACTGTCGCTAGGTTAATGTCTTTCTGTTTACGCTTTTTAGAGTCAGACTGATATTGGAAATGAAGCACAAGCTCTTTCCCAAAGTCACCTTTGCGCTCTGAGACGGGTTTATCTTGGTCCAACATAAATTGGCGGACTTTACCGGATGTTGACTTCACATTGTTTTGTTCAGTGGTTGCATCACCTAACTCAAAACGAACTCGATAGTTCGTGTCACTCTCTTCAAGTAGGAATGCATAGTTCGTGAAGTTTTCGGCACTTTTGATATAGTACTGATCAGCATTGGCCCAGTGGAACTTAGACTCTTCGCCGTTCATTGGCAGTGGTGAAAAGGTTTCTTTCTTATATCGACGTAAAGAAAGAAAGTCACCGCCATCGTAGTAACGACTAAAAAAAGTAATTAGGTTTGAAAAAACCTCTTCTTCATGACTTTCAGAATTAGAATCACTACCAACAAGGTCTTTTAACTTCTGTACTTTTGGAACCGTATCAGGGTCCACACCAAGCTCCTGAGCGTTCTTTATTGCCTCTGTAAGCTCACGCTGTAACTCTTGTGATTTACCGGCAGCATTTAGCGTCTGGCGCACAGTTGGAAGCAGGTCTTTAGTGAGGAATGAATCAATTTCGTCATGCTTAGCATTCATCACTCTATAAATGCCAAAGTCTAAATCTGCTTGATCCATCTGAAACAGTTCTTTTAGTTTCGCCACCAAACTTTCGTAATTTTTGCTCATAAGTATCTTTTTACCCTATCAATTCCTGCTAACCTGCCAGACAGTTGCTCTAAGCTACATGCCATCTAACGGTAAATAATTCTTTGGTTTCTGTTCGTTGTTTTAATCGTTTTTCTAAAGCGAAAATTAACTCATCACGCTTTTCAATAATTTCATCTTCTACATCAAAAATCTGTTGTCGCTGCCTTCGCTGTTTTCTTTCTGCTTCACGGATAAGTTTTTGGTATTGCTGCTGTTCTTCTATAGATATTGCATGTCGACTTTCATTCTTTAGGGAGCGAATTTTGGCCTTTGTATCAGATAAGGCTTGTTCAGCTGATAGTATTTTATCATCGGCCCATCTTTCTAGCTTGTCTCGTTCGCTTTGAAAATATTGATTGTTGGCATCCATAGCTTCTGCCAGCTTAGCTTCAACTTGCCGTTGTTCATTTTCAAGTAGCTTTTCGGGTTTTTTCTCATTGAGGTGTAAACTGTGTTTACCGCCTATACTGAACAATGACTTACACACTTCACCATCAACGATGTGTCCCTGGTCAGTAATGCCCGTGAAGACTAAATGCTCTTCTGCCTCGAAAGCTTCAATTCTCACTAGATTTAACGTTAGCCAACCGGATTGACCTTGTAATTGCTCTGCTACCGAGACTTTTGTTTTGTGATTACTATAGTCAAACCAAAACTCTGCTGGTGGTGTACTTTCATCTCTAGCTGAGTCGATCACATATTCACCAAGTGGGTGAGATATGCGGTAGGTATGAGTATTTACGGCGGTGGATTGTAACTTATCAGCACCAACATCAGTACCTTTACGGATCAATTGATAATGGCCGATTGGTTGCTGAACAACCGGCTTAAGCAATGAAAAGGTCAGGTTTTCATCGTTAAAGTCCGCTTGCTCGGCAAGTTGTTTACGAGTTACCGCCCAAAACCATCGGCCAACTTTATCTAATCTTTGCTTTGCTTGATCCAATTTTATTTTTAGAAGATCGTGGATATCCTCATCAAAATGCTCAAGCAAAGCTTCTTGTGTTTGTTTCATCTTGCTATTGATATCGTCCTCCAACTCTTTCTGGAGTTTTTCAAAAGCTAACTCAATCTCCGCAGTAGTACGGCAAGTATCATAGATGGACTTGATGCGCTTTTCGAAATCTACACCATTTTCTACAGTACCTAATACAGAATCAGAGGCTCCAAAGACACCATCAAACAGATTAAACTTATGGGTAAGAAGCTCTAAAACTCGTTGATCAGCGTAGTTTCGCTGGTTAACAAAATTAATCACAACTACATCAAATTTTTGACCATATCGGTGACATCTACCGATACGCTGTTCGACACGTTGCGGGTTCCAAGGTAAGTCATAATTTATTAATAAAGAGCAAAATTGAAGGTTAACGCCTTCTGCGGCAGCCTCTGTCGCAATCATCACTTCAGCGTTTTCACGGAAGTGATCGATCAGTGCAGTTCGTCGATCGACTTGTGGAGATCCTGTCACTCTATCGGAGCCTTGATATTGCTCAAGCCAGTTTCGATAGACTTGTGTAGCATCCGGGTTCGAGTTATTACCACTAAAAGTGACAATTTTATCTTGGTAGCCATGCTGCGACAGAACAGTAGCAAGGTAATCTTGCGTCCGTTTGGACTCAGTAAATATAATGACTTTGCGGGAAGCTCCCATCTCAGCCATTTGAGAAAAGCCTTGCTCCAAAGCAATCAACAAGGCACTCGCTTTAGAATCGTTTTTAATCACTTCCGCCTGATTGATAAATCTACCAAGCTCTGCAATTTCTTGGTCCAGTAACTCTTTATCTACTGGTCGCTCTTCATTCGAATCGTTGGCCTCACTACTGTCCTCAGCTTCTTCCAAATAATCGGTTTCAAGATCATCATCTTCAATGATCTGCTGAATGATATCCCTTTCATCCTTATTTGGTTGCTTATCGCGCAGTTGCTCTAAGCGGCTCTTCATTACTTGTAGCGTATTCATCACCGCACAAGAACTAGACGCTAGCAATTTTCGCAAAATAAGGCCGGTTAGATGTTTATGACGCTTAGGTAAGGCATAACTATCATCCTTTTCCAAAAATACTTCGATGGCATCATAGAGCGCCTGCTCTTCGTCTGTAGGCGTAAACGGCACTGTAATGGCTTTTCGTTCCGTATACTTAACATACTCAAGTACTTGTTTGCGTAACGTACGTTTCACAAACTGAGCTAAACGGGCCTTTAATTCATCTTGATCACTATCAGCTTGCATAAACTGTTTACGAAAAGCCTTGTCATCACCAAATAGATGTTCGTCTATAAGCGTTGACATCCCATACAGTTCAATTAGGGAGTTTTGTAACGGTGTCGCCGTTAAGAGTAGCTTTTTTCGGCCATTGAGAGCTCGTCTAAGCGCTTGTCCAATCTTATTACTTTCACGATGCGCATTACGAAGCTTATGTGCTTCGTCGATAACAACCAAATTCCAAGACTCAGCAACCAAGCGTTCTTCCATGCGAGCGGCATAATTGTAAGACATAATCACCACTTTCTTATCATCTAGCGGGTTATAGGTCCCTTGTTTTTGCAACTGCCTCCAGGTCTTAGCATCTAGGATTTGTGACGGCAGATTAAACTTTTCAAGTAATTCTTGTGCCCATTGACGGCGCAATGACGCAGGACAGATGATTAGAAGCTTACGCTTCCGTTCAGCCCAGCTTTGGCATAGTACTAATCCTGCTTCAATCGTTTTACCTAAACCAACCTCATCAGCTAATACAACACCTTGGTTCAAAGGGTTATCCAGTGCAAAAAGAGCCGCTTCAATTTGATGCGGATTTAGATCTACACTGGCATCAAATAAAGACTGCGATAATCTATTAACACCATTGTTTGAATGAAGAATTGATAACTCATGTGCAAAGTACTTGGCGTGATAAGAGGTTAGCTGATCAAGCATTGTTATTTACTTCCTTTTTGTTGCTCTATCCATTGCTCTAAATCTTCCCTTTTAAAGCGCCATGAACCACCGACTTTAAAGCCAGGTAGCTTGCCTTCACTTGCTAATCTGTATGCTGTTTTTTCGGCCAACTTTAGGTAAGCAGCCACCTCTTTCAAGGTTAAAATTTGGTCTACCATTCAGAGTGTTATCTCATGTTGGTTAATTTCATTGAAGCTGAAGGTAAGAGAATATGGGAAAATTGAGGAATGGACAATGATCTAGGGAGGGTTATGAGATTGGACGCTTAATATTTATACCGCCCAGCTCATTGAGCGGTAGTTTAAATCGGGATAAGGTAAATTAATGCGAGCTTGATTCTTCTGTGAAAATGCTAAGTACTGACTTTGATTGCTAGTCCAAAGCAATATCGCGGCATGAAACTCTTCGCTTGTTCAATGTGTTAACACAAGAACCATTAAAGTCTCCACCAGCTTCAACCATCAATTGAAAAAGCTTCCCTTCGTCTAACTCAGCGGCCAGCATCAAAGGTGTATAGCCTTGGTAAGCGGTATCATGCTTCGCGTTCGGGTTCGCCCCCTTTGAAATAAGATACTTTGCGATATCACGATACCCGTCAATGGTTGAGTACTTCTCTATGTTACTTTGTTGCAGTTCGAGAGCGGCCTCAATAACAGAACTATGCAGAGGGTCATTGGCCTGATTCTTCATCAATTGAATTAAATGTTGCTTATCGTGGGGCACCATTCCTGCTGCGTTAGACATATATGCATGTAAATTGTCATCTTGATACTGAAACTGCTTCGACAATGCTTGTATTAAACCTGGCCTCTTGAAGCGGCTAATCAAGCCAATACACGTGAACAGTGGTGACTCTCCGACAGTGTCGTGTCGTTGCTCTATTTCAGCGCCAAGTTCTACTACTTTTTTCACCACGTCTAACCTTCCGGTTTGAACTGCGCAGCCAAGAGCTGTTAGTTTACGTTTGCTAGTAACCGCATTTATAGATTTCTCGCTATGTGGCTTATTTGAGAGCAAATTGAAAAGTTCATCGCTCATTGAATTTAGTGGCATCAAATTAACTTGAATGGTCTGTATGGCCATCAACAAAGCACTTTCGTTTGAGCTAGAAAGTTTATTAACACTCACGTCCCTATCAAGAAGCAGCTTAACTGATTCAATGTCGTCATTCATGGCAAAATACACTAGCTGAGGCATACGCTTTACGAGTGAGCCTTGCTCGCCAACATTAAACACTTTATTTGGAGATTTAAGATTCAGCTTATGCTTAGTTTCATCAACTATCCAAGGGCCGACGTTTTGACTGTGCAGTATTGGATATCCCGCTCCAGGAAAAAAAGACTCTTCCGTGAAATAGGAATCAAAAAATCGGGCATAAGCGGCGATCTCCCACTCTTCGACTAATACTGGCTTAGCCTTAGTTTTATCTGATGGATTCGTCGGTAAGATATCAATACCTAATACAGACGCAATTGAGCGTAGTTTGTTAATAAATACTCTATCTGTTTGTTGAACCCGAGCAGCTACCAACATCGATTCTTTAATTATGCACTCAATGTTCTCTCCGGCTCGGTAGGCTGATTGTTCGTAGGCGAGTTTATAACTCTGCAATGCTATATCTAACTCCCCTAAATGCAGGTGATATCTAGCATTCATCCAATGATAGTAATACGTCGTTTCTCTGTTTACATCGTGTTGTTTTTGAAACCTACATAGTTTATCAAGCAACTCTTTACATGTTCGTTTATCGCGCGCTGACTTTGGTTTTCTTAATCGCAACCGGTCAAACAGCTCTAACGCTGTCGATGTTGAATCACGATAATTGTCTCCTTCCTGTCGCTGAAGTTTATGAAGAGAGTCCGTTAGTGAATCAAATCTTTGGTGTAAATCCATATCTGCAATGATCTTAACGTCGCAATAGCCAGCATGACAGAAAAAATAGTCCCAGACCCTGGCGGTAATCAGTCTAGCTTTTATTACTCCCCAGGTATCCATAGACATTGGGTCGGAAGCTGACATTTCACCTAATGCACCAATACTTGTAATATCCGGTAACTCACCTTTATCAACTTTCAACCAGCGTCGATATTTGTCTTTCTGCTCTTTGGTGGCATGTTCAAGGTGTTGCTTCCAAACAGAATTATCTTCAAAGCTATTAAAAGCGACCTGCATTGCAGGCTTACCCATCCTTGCAACTTGTTCTGATGTTGTTCTCATCCCTTCAAACATTTCATGGCACACAAAATCTGTGGCAATAGCGATGTAATGCCGGCGAACAAGATCTTGTCCTTTAGAGGCACTTACACCATCCAGAGGTATTTTCTTAACAAAGTCAATATACTGACTAAATACGATTTCTAGCTGTTCCATTAAATGGTCAGCAAAATGTACATTTACGTATTTGGCTATTGGTTCATGTACCAGTTGATTTTTCAGTTCGGCGAATTGATGCGGATTGATTTCAGTGTGTTTGCATGCATTATCAATTTCTTTTGCAGCTAATGATTTTGTCCCTAATGCTTTCGAAAATTCACGCAAAAGACACTGAATTGATATGTATGGTGTTTCTATTTTTTTCATGTTGACCTAGCTATTTTTCTTATATCGGTTACAAAGTTTTTATAAGCACGCTTATCACTGGGAGAACCCGGAACCGTTACCTTCTTCCCTTCAGGCGACCGTAACTTTCCGTGTTTGCTCCCGTGCATGTAGACCCAGCCACTTCGAATCAGCATTGCTACAAATTTTTGGATATCTTTATCACTGCTAAACTTTTTCATAGAAAAAATGGGCACGCTGACCCATTTGTCTTTGAAATCAGTTATTAGTGTTTTTAGCTGCGGCTTTTTGTGCTTTTGCGGCAAAGCTACCTTTCGCAACTTTCCCTCCATTAGCTTTTGCTTCTGCGCTTTGGATACGTCTTGCTGCTAACGGCGTCATTGGTGTTTTTGATTTTGTCATGGTAAGTTCCTTTGATTGTTTGAATGACATTCAAAGATTAATTCAACACACCAAATTCGTAAGCTAGGTAACTGGATTAAAAATTTTCATTTTACTCAGTCACTGTATAACCCGCATTCCACAGTTTTTTAAGTATTCGAAAGTTTGAACGCATTTATCCGTTTGATATTCAGCCCCACCACGTAACTAAACTTTATGTAATCTTACGGCTATTTGATTTGCCATGATTGACTCTTGGGTTATCCCTTTTTCCAGTTCAGACATTATGGACTCTAACTTAGGGGGGATAAGTTTTGAGACTCGATTCCAGTTTTGGTATTGGTCCGCAAATAGCTCTGATCGACCATGTTTTTTGAGAGTATCTGTTGATAAAATAGGTAGCAGCATATAAGTCGCTCCCGATGATAAAGCTAAAGAAATACCTTTAGGATCGGTGTCAAACCAAGCTATAAGCTCGACCTCTGGAAAAGCCAACGCAATTTCTTTTGATATTACTCCCGTGTCCTTATCTCCTCGGTAAACAATAAGAGGATTTGGTCCTATGTCGGTTTGTACTAATCTAAACTTAGAGAATGCTTCATAGTTTTCAACAATCACTACTTGGCTGTGCTCAATGCTCGTCAAATGGCTTAGAGCTACCTCAATGCTCATGCCCTCTTGTAAGTCATATGATTTGCCATTTATGTTCGTGGACAAAATCCCATAAATTTTAATGACCTTGTCTTTGACAGGACTTGAGCTTAGCTTCTCGTTAGGAAAGAACTGAGCCATATCCGTTCGGTTATCCGGGATAGGGTCAGTTAAAAGATCAAAACCAGATTGCTCTTTAATCACCTTCCTAATTTGACGTATATCTCTAGGCGTCAGCTGCAAATGTTCTCCTCTGGCGTTCCCAACACTAAAGTCACGATGAAAAGTATCAAACACGCCACTCAGCGCTACACTGGCACCTTCATTAACCTTCGCAGGAGAGAATAGTTGCTTTAGCCGATTTAAATCACTACCCGTTATGTCATCAATAATTCTACTCACAATTTCCTCGCTATAGACACATCTTCTAAGTGAAGGTTGCCGTAACCTATATTGCTACCTTTTGCTAAATAGGTATAAGACCCGATAGGCTCAACGGTAAAGCCTTTGCTATCTTCGGGAAGCATTGAACTATGGAAATTAAGCACGCTAAATAGCCACACGTCTTTAGCGCAAGTGAGCTGATCAAGATCTTCCGGCAAATCATTATTGATTTGCTCATAATATTCCAAAGCGGAAATGCTGGTTTTTCCCTTGCCAATAAAGGCTTCAGCAAAAAAGGTATCGCAATGAGAATCAATGTCCGCTTCAATCAGCTCTTGTATTTCAACATCAAGAGTCAATTCTCGGCGCTCAGCTTCTTCAACAACCGGAAGCTCTTCTTGTTCGGCGGGCTGTGCCGTAATTTTTTCAACAATATCGGCCAATTCCGGCTCTTGGTCCATATCATCAGGATTTGGGTGATGCGCAAATTGTATAGGCTCTGAAAGCCAAAACATCGGTATACCATCATGCTTTGCTACCTCATCAGGCAAAATCAGATCGTCACTTGGTGTCCAGTGTGGTTCTTGATCAATAAACCGATCAAAGGCATTGATCAGGTCCTTATCACGCTCGCGGTTACGATACTTCAGCATCAAAGCTCGGAGTTGAATTAGGATAGATCCGAGCTCTTGTTGGCAACTACGAATCGCACTGTGCATTTCAGCACAAAACAAGGTGTTGAGCTCTGAGTTATCTCCAGCCATTTCACTCAACAATTTAAAAGAGAAAGCTTTCATGCCAGTAACAAGCTTTTCAGCTTGCTCTATAGCAACTTGGTTCTCTTTTTGTTTTTGAGCGAGCGTATGGCCATAGCCAAAATCATAACTGATACGGTTTCTTAAGCGACGACAAGACTCTTGCAAGTCCATTGTGATTTCATAAACCACACCTTCAAGGCTATTAAACCTATCCGCCTCTTGTTCTCTTTTTCCATTTAATTTAGCTTCCAGGTATTCTTGCGCTAGGCTCTGAATTTCTGGAATGCGCTCAGCATGTTGTGTCCCAAGAAATGAACTCGCTTCCGTTTCAAGGAAATAGTTCATCAATGCTTCCATCTTAGGGTGCACGCGGTAGCCGCGGCTTGTCACGATAACCACACGAGCTTCTTTTAATTTACGTAGGTCATTGGCGTTTTCATGAGTTTCACGTATCGTGCCATTTTCAAAAACATGCGTTAATGTGTCCTTTGCTTGGCTGATTAAGCGAAGCATGTGGTTAACACCACCATGTTTCCCATTGTTTTGAGGACTCATCAAAAGTTGAACTCCCCTTGGTTCTCGTTTGCTTTGTTAACTGTCTCAACGATCTTTTCATGCGTATCGATGAAATCGAGCACCTCGTAAACAAAGTCTAATTTTCCCGTCATCACATAGAGTTGGCGCTCTTTGTTTACTAAATGAGCCACCCCTTCTTTAACCAGAAATTCAACAACTACATTTAGTTTATCAGCTGCACTGTCACGCACTTTTTTTCGACTCACTTTTGGAAGTCGATAAATACTATCGAGTTTCTCCATCAAGCTAGGAGACGAATGGATTTGCGCGCTCAAGACGGGCACATTTAACTCATCGCCACCAACCATCACTGCTTCAACTTGAGCAGCCTCACTGACTGTCGCCACGAACTTAACCACAGGTCGAATGATACCGTGTACATTACTCATCAACGCGGTCACTTGACGACGATTGTGGTCGTCGATATTTTTATAAGTGACGTAATAAGCGCTGGTTCTGCTCGTACATTGGAGCTCGCGGCTCATAAGAGTCAACGCTTGATTGATTTCTCGGCGTGTACGGTCCTCTTTAAGTGTCTTGTAAGCTTCACGATCAGTTGCTGGGCAGATAAAGCTACCATTAAGTAGAGATTCTAGGACTTGTGATACTGGCTTCATGCTTCTACTCCTGTGCTAGTTTCAGCGGCTTTAGCTAACGCAAGTTTGCTTACTTTAGGTTTGTTGAAAATGTTCTTGTAAGGCGTTAAGTGGTACAGGTACTTGAATAAATTGGCTGTACGGTTATTGCCATCTGGTTGAGCCGCAATAACATTGAAGTTGTGTGCCCCCATCATTTTAAGCAGTTTGGCTTGGTTTTCTGCCGTTAGCTTACCAATCTCATCGGTTGGGTAAGTTATGGATAGTCGACTTGCTCCACGTTGTTGCGTCAGTAGTGCTAAATACAACATGGATTGAATGAGCAAGTTAGTACCATTACTGGCCAAATCACGCATATCTTTATCTGTTTTAGCGGTTTTACGCTGGTTGTTCTCGATAACTTCAAATTTAATGTCAAAGAGCTCAGTAGGCTTCTTAACTTTCTCGGCACTAATATGGTACGTCAGTGTACTTAAAGCATTGAAAAACTCTTTGGTTGGTAGCTCAGCAGATCCCGTTTTATCCCACTCTTCGTAAATCTCAGAGAAGTTGATAATATCTTGCCAACCTTGTAGTTTGGAAAGTGAACTCTCAACGTTAATGTCAATAGAGCCAACCACCGAGAACGTGTTATTGAGCTTTACTTGTTCAGAGATATTACGACCAAGTTTCTTAATATCACGGTCGAAGCCAAGTAGCCGATGCTTGAAGTCAACGAGCATACGCCCCATGTTGATCGCGCTTTCAATTGTTATACGGGTCACTTGAGGAATAATGTCATTCATGATTATTTCTAGAATATCTATTCGCTTAGAGTCACTAGCAACAATATCCTCTGTAATAGTGCTTCGGCTGCTTTCATTCCAGAAACGATACAGCTCCCCGTCACCAAGGTTGAGAGTGATAGTTTCCATCTGTTGTATATCTTTTTTACGTAGCTTAGTAAGCCTCTCTAACTCTGGGAGTTTGCTCTCTACATCACTCAATAGTGAATTTAAATCGCCGTTATAATCGAGCGCTTCTTGGCTGCCCTCTTCGCCCTCAAACATCACGTAGTTAGTTAGACGAGAGATTGCACTGTCAGCTCGCTGTTTGTGGTTTCTCAAGATAGAGAGCTTCTCATCAAACTCTTTTTTGGTTCGATGAGCTTTGGCTCTCAACTCTTTCAGTTTAATTTCAAAAGATTCAATCTCTTGATGCACCGTTTCAAGTTCTTTGACCTTAGTATTGCGATCGTCACGTCTCTTAGGATCATCCACTTCATATACAGCAAGCCATGTCTCGTATTCTTTGATTTTATGAGACTTCACTTTTAAGTTTTTGATCTCATTATCAAGCAATTCAATTTCTTCTTTGTAGCGTTGATAGATTTCACCGCTAATACCTTGGTCACTCAACCGCTGTTCATACTCCGTTTTGATACGCTGTTTGTTCTCACCTAACGTCAGAGTACTTTTTTCCAGTAGTTCGTCTATAGCTCCGATCGTGAGATCAAGTGATGATTCAACATTGCTAATTTGAGTAAGCCTGTCATTGTTTAGCTCTAATTTTGCTTCTTCAAAACGTTCAAGCGTCACTGAGATTTCCTTATCAATCAGGGCTATAGCTTTCTCAAGCGATTTGATGCTTATATTAATTTTTTCGACTAAGCCCTCTTTTGCACGGGCAATCTCTATTTTCTTGTTTTTAAGGTTAACCTTAGTTTGTGATAGGTCACTCTCAGCGTTTCGCAGCTCATTGCGTAATCGTGATAACTCAAGCGCTGACTGCTTAACAGCAAAATCATTTTTCAAAATTTGCTTATTGAAATCAGCCTCTGCGTCTTCAAGCTCACCGATACGGTCCATCAATTGAGCCTGCTCTTCCACATCAGCTTTGTTGGTGACACTACAATCGGTTAGGTTGCTCGTATCGATGTATAAATCGTACATTGAACCTGAATCTTCAGTCATTGATGGTGTGAGTGTCGTGTCCATCAAAAGCTCATCGGTAAGAACACGACCAAGTGGAGAGCTTTGCCATCCCTGTCGATTAGCTTCTAGGAATGAGAACAAGGTTCCTGAATCTGGGTCTAATCGGTTACTGACTACTTTGAACCTGGCTTCGGCATCGCGCTTGTTTCGACGAGTGGCCTCTAATCTTTCGAGTAGCTTTTCACGTTTAGTTTGTAAGTTAACTCCATCCTTCTCGCTCACAGTTGTCGTGTGTTTTAACGTGTCTACTTGTTCTTGCAATCTGTCTTTCTCAGACTCCAACTGCTCTCTCTGCTCAATGAGAAGCTCATCAATATCTGGGTTCTTTAGTCGCTGTTTTTGAGTGGCAAGTTCAGCCTTATGTTCCATAAGAGCCTGAGATTTATCCGATGTAAAATTCGTATGGGTTTGGGTCAGTTCCTTTAACTGTGGCTGATATACATCGTCTATCTTGTCTTTTTTAACCTTGCACTCTTTTTCGGCATCAAGTTTTTGCTCTATTAGGTCAGACTTTTCTTTATTGAACTTACTAATAAGGCTTTGTTTGTCTTTCTCATACTTTGCTTTGGCATCATTTACCTTAGTTTCAAGATCGGTGTAACTTTGTCTTTGTTGTGCCACCCTGTCTTCCATTTCTGGCAATTGCTTTAGCTTAACGGACAGCTCTGGATAACCGCTATTTTCGTATGTTATAAGCTGGCCATGGTGAACTTCGATCTCAGAATCAAGACTTACAATAGAGCGTTGAAGAGCACTCTTTCGAACCTCTTTATCAAGCTTATCCTGATTAATTTCGCCAATCTGCTTGTCACTGTTTTCAAGAAAACCTGAGCGCTCCAATTCAGTTTTATTAAGAGATCCATCAAGGCTTTCAGACGCATCACGAATGATTATTAAAGCACTTGCGAGCTGAGTGGTTAGATAGGCAATCTGCTTATTGTTCGCAATAGCTTCAATGAACGCTTCTTTTTTGTCTAGGAACACTGTTAGGCCGTTGTAGTCATCACACCATTGTTCAATTCTGTTTGCATCCACACCAAACTCTAATGTGCTATTCCCTTGCTCGAGGATATCCAGGAAAAGCGCCTTTGTGTCGGCCATATTGAATTCACCTTGAATCAACGCCGCTGTAATTTTTTCAATGTGACGAACATCATGACGACCAGAGCACAAAGAGTAGCTTAGGAACTGATTACTCAAATTCCCTGCATTAATATTTTGGATAATTTCGCGGTACTCTTTAACGCTAGTAATACGCGACTCGTATTCTAAGCCGTTAGCGTTCAGCTCCCCGGCCAGCTTTGTACAGCCGATAGCGTAAGGCTTGTCTTCGCTATCTTGTTTAATGATCGCTGACTGCTCAAACTGACCTTTAACGAAAAGGTACACAATGCCACCTTTAGTACTAAGGTTTCGATAACAAATGACATGAGCAACTTGACCACGAGCAGTAATGTACTCGAAAACAATATAACTGTTGTTGTGTGGTAAATACCATTCTGCAAAGGGCTTATTGACATTCGATTTCCTGACGATCTGCGTGCCAGTCGCTCCATAAAAGAACGGAATGAGCCTTAACAGTGATGTTTTGCCTTCTCCGTTACCGCCAGTGATCTGAGTGGGAGCGTCAAAAGAATACTCAGAAAACATCTTGTTTTTCTGATAAGAATTTATTGCGATAACTTTGGTCAATCCGGCATACATCATCGTATTTGTCTCGAGTTATGTTGTTTTTCTTGATTGAAAATCAACCAGTTTGAATCTGTGGCCACTAAATCAGGTTACAGCTTTCAATACCATCGACTCTCTCACAGTAAAGATTCCTGACTTGTCCTGCCCTTCTCAATATCCATAATAAATATATGTACTTTTTTGCTACATGTATATACTGTATACATCAACATGTAACATTTATGAGCACGAACATGAGTCAAGCAGATATCAAATGGGACCAACAAGTACGATTTCGACTAATTGAGATAATTGCTCTTTGGGAGGGTCGACTGACGACAAATCACCTATGTGATGCTTTTCACATAGGGAGACAACAAGCTTCTAGGGATATCAACAAGTACATTAGCTTAACTAACCAAGGTCAATTGATACTGGATAGGAAAATTAAAGGCTATAGGCCAGCAGACAACTTTAACCCTTTGTTTACTCAAGGGACTGCTCATGAGTATCTACTTATGCTTCATCAGCAATATAACCAAGAAGAGACCTTTGAGTTCTTTAATTGGGGGGAAGCTCAATCGACCGTATTGAACGTCCCTGAAAGGGCTATATCACCAAGCATTGTTCGGGGATTAATCGCGGCAGCAAGGGCTAACATTCGCGTCGATATTGACTATGTGTCACTCTCTACACCTGAGATTCGAGGTCGAATTATTGCACCTCACAGCTTGGTCTATGATGGGATCAGGTGGCATGTAAGAGCATATTGTGAAGAGAAAAATGGGTTTCGAGATTTCGTGTTAAGTCGCTTTAGGAACGAACCTGACTTAATGGATAAGTCACCAAAAATGCGAGAACATGATGACAACTGGAATCATCAAGTTAAGTTAACGATTACACCTAATCCTTACTTGTCTGAGCAACAGCAAGTTGTTGTTGCAGACGACTACGCTATGAAAAGCAAGAAGATGGAAATAGTAACTCGTGGGGCTTTAGTCAATTATTACTTACGACGTATGGGCGTCATACAAGACCAAAAGCTGCTAAGAGAACAACCAGAAGCCTATCAATTGACTGCTCACTTTGACGAAAGTCTACCTGAGTAAATCAAGGTTCGTTTGAGACAGCCCGATAAGATTGGTGATGTTCTAGATTGAATATCACCTCTAACTAGGTGGCCAAATTCACTATGCCACTACAGTCCAAGAAGATGCGATTTTCGAGTCACATACACAAATCAGTAACTACATGTTTTTATAGAGTTATCCTATTAAAAAAGGAGGAGAAACGGTGTATATCAATAGCTAAAGGTATGACGCTTAAACCCGATTTAGTATCTATCTCCCAATCCGAAGTTGATTAAATCATACACTCTGTCATACCCTAAACCGTCGGACTTTATGAGACAAAATGAGACCAGATGAGATGATAAGTTATTGATTTAACTATATTACATTCACAAAAAAAGACGTCCTAGGACGTCTTTCTTCAAGAATGTGGCGGTGAGTGAGAGATTCGAACTCTCGATACGTTGCCGTATACACGCTTTCCAGGCGTGCTCCTTCAGCCACTCGGACAACTCACCGTATTTTGATGCTGCTTGGGTAAGCAACGAGGCGCTAATTTAATGATTCTTAGTGGCTTGGTCAAGGAGAAAAGTAGTAAAAGCGCAACTTTTGCGTTCAACTGCTTATAAAATAACTTATTTGCTCGCTCTTGTGCCTCTTTACCGTTAATTGACGCGTCAATGGCGTTTACTGACGGCTCAAAAGGAATGTCGACTATTGTCACACCTCACAACGGCTTTTTTGATAAAAGCTATTTCTTCTGCGACTATTGGCCTCCTCAACTAACTCCTAACTGTCAATATTACAACTGCATCAATGCTATCCGCTTTTGCTAACGCGGTTAATGGCTCTCTTTCTAACACTCTGAAACAGGTGGACTATTCTGCCTCTTATCAGTGAAGTTGTATTGTATCTGGGTAGTAGTTGACTGTAGTAATCAACAAGGAAATAACCAATGATATCTGTTGCCCTAATTGACGATCACGTTATGGTTCGCTCTGGCTTTGCCCAGTTGTTAAGTGTGGAATCTGATATAGAGGTAATAGGTGAATACAGCTCCGCTAAAGAAGCGTTTAGCGCTCTAGCCTCTGTGCCTAATTTAGATGTCGCCGTTATTGATATCTCCATGCCAGACGAAAGTGGCCTCTCCTTACTTGCCCGTTTAAAACACATTAAACCCGAGTTAAAAGCCATTGTATTAAGCATTTACGACTCCGCTTCCTTTGTGAGTAAAGCGATTGATGCGGGCGCACTAGGTTATTTATCTAAACGATGTGGCCCGGGGGAGTTAGTTACGGCCATCCGCACTGTCGCCAATGGTGATCGTTACCTCTGCGCAGACGCTCTATTTAATCTGAGTAATGCCGGAACGCCACCAGCGGTACTGAACGACTTAACGAAAAGAGAAAGAGAGATCTTCGATTATCTAATTCAGGGCAAAGATGTAAAAGAAGTGGCCTTTGAACTGTCGCTAAGCCATAAAACGGTTCATGTTCATCGTGCCAACGTGCTTAGTAAACTAGCACTGTCGAACAATGTTGATCTTATTCGCTTTGCCATTAAAAACAAATTATTACCAGAATGAACAGCCAAACGGAAATGGTTGCCAATCGAGTGTTTGTCAGCCTGTTTACCTTCGTTATTTATGCCATCACTTGGTTCTGCTTATGGGGAATAAGTGGCTATCTGGTGTCCGATATCCATGTAGCAGGGCTATTTTTACCGGTTGGTTTACGCTTAGCGGTGCTGCTGATTATGCCTATACGCCACTGGTGGGTGGTGCTGCTGAGTGAGGTCTGTATTGCCATCAGTATCATTAACTCTATGGTGTTTAATCCAATAGACTTTTTGTTGATACTGGCTCCGTTTATCTCTTATGCGTTAATTCGTCCTCTTCAATCTTGGTGGAAACAGCTAGAAACCTATTGGCAGCAGCTGTTGGCGCTGCTTGGTTTTGTGGTTCTCAACGGCCTTTTGCAGGCGGCCGCCATATTTTTATTGAGTAAACCGCTTGCTCTCTCGATCACGATAATTTATAGCTGCACAGTGGCAACCATTACGGGCGGTATTATCCTTGCTCCGTTTTTTTACCTGCTGCACGACTACTTAAACCGTAAAGTCTGGGTGCCTTTATCGCCGACTCTTATCCATAAAGAAGTGACTCTTCGACCCTCAGCATTTTTGTGGATGATGTTGTTCTTCTGTATTGGCTTAATCGCCGAGCTGAGTTTTAAACAACAGATGGCGTCATTGCTGCTGATTGTGGTGTTGCTACCTAATATTTTTATGGCTTATCGCTACGGCTGGCAAGGTGGAGTGTTGGCTGCGGTGATGAACAGCATACTGCTTACTTTAGCCAAAAAAGTGATGGGGTCTTTTACCACTTACGAAGAGATGCAGCTGTTCTTAATTACACAGGCGATTGTTGGTCTAGGTTTGGGGATCGCCATCAGCCGCCAACACTTACTGTCAGAGAAACTAAAACGGGTCAATACCGAGTTAGCTTATGAGCTAAACAGCAAGCAAAACCTCACTCGACAGTTGGTGCATGTTGAAGAAGACATTCGCAAGTCCGTCGCTCGCGAGCTGCATGATGAGATAGGTCAAAACATTACCGCCATACAAATCCAAGCAACGTTAGCCAACCGTATCGCCAACGAAGACCAAACCAAGAACATCGCTAATGCCATCAACGACCTTGCCTTTCAAATTCATAGCGCGACAAGGCAGCTATTAACCCAGTTACGTCCCCATATTTTAGATGAACTCGGGCTAGAAAGTGCCTTAAAACAACTGGCAAATGAGATGAAGTTTGCAGAACGCCATGTTGATTTTCAGCTCAACATTGGTTTTAACACGGAGCTGCTCGACGAGGTCACCTCAGTGACTTTATACCGAATCGTGCAGGAGCTGTTAAACAACGCCACCAAACACTCTGACGCCAACGAAGTTCACCTTACCCTTTTGCCCGGTGCGATCTTTAGTATGGAGTATCGCGATAATGGTATTGGCTTGCCTAACCATTGGCGAACAAAAGGCACCGGTTTAAAAGGGCTAGAAGAACGAGTAACCGCCTTGGGTGGCAATATCACCATTGATGGCACTAAGGGAACACGCATTGTTGTGACGCTTCCTACCAAAGTCGACAACGAAAGAGTCGACAACGAAAAGTCCAACAGCGAAGAGTAACGCTGAAGTTAAATTGATTGTTGGGTCTATTCCCAAACAAGTTTATAGAGCGCATTTATAGAGGACAGGCAGTATGCTTGGTTTTATTTCTCAAAAGCAGCCAACAGAAAAAATCACCGATAAAGAGAGCATAGACGCGACTTATAAGTATTGGCGTCTGCATTTGATGCTTTCTATGTATGTCGGCTATGGGGTGTTTTATTTTACGCGTAAAAGCCTCAACTTTAGCATGCCGGTCATGCTGACGGATCTCGGCTGGGAACCGTCCGATATCGGCGTTATTGCCACCGTTTATTATGTGACTTACGGTACCTCCAAGTTTATCTCCGGCATGATCAGTGATAACTCAAACCCCAAATTTTTTATGGGGTTTGGTTTAATCGCAACCGGAATCGTCAACGTCCTATTCGGTTTTAGCTCTTCCCTTTCGATGATGATTGTCTTATGGATGCTGAACGCTTTTTTCCAAAGCTGGGGCTGGCCCGCATGCGCAAAGCTGCTTACTAGCTGGTACTCGCGTTCGGAACGGGGGTTTTGGTGGTCCATATGGAACACCTGTATTAACGTCAGTGGTGCTTTGCTGCCTATTTTAATTGGCTATATAGCCATTACATGGGGCTGGCGTTTTGGCTTTATTGTTCCCGGCAGTATCGCCATTGTGGTGGGGATAATTCTGACCTTCCGCATGCAAGATAAGCCCAATACCATTGGCTTACCTACTGTTGGGGACTGGCGAAATGATCCGCTGGAAAAACAGCAAGAGAGCGAAGGAAAAGACCTCCCCTTTAAACAGATTTTAAAACGCTACGTGTTGGGCAATAAATACATCTGGCTATTATGCAGCTCTTATTTATTGGTTTATGTGGTAAGAATTGGTGTAAACGATTGGGGCAGTTTGTATCTGGTCGAGCGCCATAATGTCAATTTGCTTACGGCCAACACTGCGGTCTCTATGTTTGAGGTGGGTGGATTCTTAGGTTCTTTATTGGGAGGCTGGGGATCGGATAAATTCTTCCACGGTAACCGGGCACCGATGAACTTAATATTTGCATTGGGTATTTTTATTTCCGTTGCGGCACTTTGGCTTATGCCTTTAAACAATATTTTTGTCTTATCCGGTTGTCTGTTCTCTATTGGCTTTTTTATATTTGGCCCACAGATGATGATTGGCATGGCCGCGGCCGAATGTTCGCATAAAGATCTGGCGGGCACGGCAACTGGCTTTGTTGGCTTGTTCGGCTATTTAGGCGCAGCGCTGGCTGGCTACCCACTCTCAATCATTATCGAACAGTTTCAGTGGGAAGGCTTCTTTACTGCGATAACACTCGCCGCAGCGGCCGTTGGTATGCTGCTGATTCCTTTTCTTAAAGCACAGCAGCGAAACAGTGAACCCCGTTTAAGCTAACGCCTTCTCACACAGTTGTTCCCCGATGGCAAAAGGAGAGTAACTGAAAAAGGTGACCAACTCCGCAATGTTGTGTCGGCTTTAATGATTCATTTAACAGTACTTTTGTGAGCGTTCTCCCAATCGTAACCAAAGGTACTGAAAACTAGGAATTTTTCCTAGTTGGCTAAAAACCTGTCTCACTCTATTCCCGTTCTGTTTTCTTATTATGCACTCTACCCAACAGCATCTGTGTGCCATTTAATTGGCCATCACCGATGAGAATACTCTACTGAGTCGTTTCATTATCTGGATGTTGGTTAGTAACCAGATATTGGTAAAAAGACTTAACTATAAAAATGGGTCACAAAGAAGTGACGCCGACTCAATATATGAATGTTTTACTTCGACTATTGAGTTAATACCAATAAAGAGGAAACAAAAGATGAAAGGTAATATTAAACGCCATCTACTCGCCGCATGTATCTTAGGCTCTACTGCTTTTGCAGCGCCACAAGTTATGGCTGAAGGTCGTTTGGTTGTTTACTGCAGCGCAACAAATGCAATGTGTGAAGCAGAAACAAAAGCATTCTCTGAAAAATACGATGTTAAAACATCTTTCGTACGTAACGGTTCTGGTAGTACGCTGGCAAAAATCCAAGCGGAACGCAAAAACCCACGTGCTGATGTATGGTATGGCGGTACTTTAGACCCTCAATCTCAAGCTGGCGAAATGGATCTTCTTACTCCATATAAATCTGCACAGCTAGACAACATTATTCCTGAGTTTAAAGATCCTGCAAAACGTAAAGGTAACTACTCTTCTGCGGTTTATATGGGCATTTTAGGTTACGGTGTAAACACAGAACGTTTGGCAGAGAAAGGCTTGGCGATTCCTCGCTGCTGGGAAGATCTGACGAAACCAGAATACAAAGACGAAATTCAAATTGCGGATCCACAAAGTTCTGGTACCGCTTATACCGCTCTAGCAACCTTTATCCAACTTTGGGGTGAAGAAAAAGCGTTTGAATACTTTAAACGTCTAGACAAAAACATTTCTCAGTACACTAAATCAGGTGTAACTCCATCTCGTAACTCAGCTCGTGGCGAAATCGCGATCGGTATCGGTTTCTTGCATGATTACTCTCTAGAGCAATCTCAAGGCGCTCCTTTAGAGCTTATTTCTCCTTGTGAAGGTACTGGTTATGAAATCGGTGGCGTGAGTATGATTAAAGGCGCACGTAACGAAGAGAATGCCAAACTGTTTATTGATTGGGTACTGTCTAAAGAAGGCCAACAACTTGCTTGGCAAAAAGGTAAGTCTTTCCAAATCTTAACAAACGTTGATGCTGAGCAGTCTCCTTATGCTCTAGACCCTAAAAAACTTGATCTTATCGACTACGATATGAGCACTTACGGTGCATCAGACACTCGTAAACGTCTCATCAAGAAGTGGGTAAACGTTGTTAAAATGGGCAACTAAGCCATTCAATATTCAGGCGATGTATGAAGGCTCCAATCTTCTTATCACACTAGCCTGAGTATGAATCGAGCGGCGCTTCGGCGCTGCTCAATCTCCACCTTAAATTTTTTTTGAGGGCTAATTATGTTAGCTCTTAGGTTTCTTTACACTAAATTTTGATTGGTGAATATCATGTCTCAATTAGCAGCAGAGTCAGACTTGAAAAAACGCCTTGAAGATAAGCCACATCGTGACCATATCTTCTATTGGATAATGTCGATTGTCGCCGCTTTCATCCTGTTACCGACTTTCTCACTTGATTATGGGTTACTCGACTCAACGTCTGATGAATTTTTGCAAGCAATGGCATGGAGCAGCACCAACATTGCGTGGCTTTGGTTTGGGCTACCTCTGGTTCTTCTTGTTCGTCCTAAGTACGCTTTGGACAAGTACCATAAATCTCGACATAAGTTTGATATCGGCTATTCCCTGTTTTGTATCCTATTTATTATTGCCTCATCTGCGATAACGGGACATGGTCTGGGTTACTCCACTATTTTCCTTTTTGCCGCGCTCGGCATAGTGCTAACACTTGCATTGGCTCGTTTAGAGTACTTAGGCGGTGACTCGTTTGTCATCGGCTCTTTAGTTACCATTATTGGCTTAATTTCGGCCTTTATTCTTTACCCAAGTATCGCCATTTTTATCCCGATGTTTCAGGACGATATGGGCAACTTTGTCGCTTGGCAATTTATTGAGATCTTATCTCAAGCGCAAATTATCCAAATTATCGGTAACTCCATTCTATTGGGTTCATCCGTTGGGGTGACTGCAACGTTCTTTGGGCTTATTTTTGCTATCTACTCAACTCGTATTGCAGAGAAGTCGGCTTTTATCGCCCGTATATTCTCAATTCTACCGATAGTTACCCCTCCTTTTGTGGTTGGTTTGGGTGTGACCTTAATGCTCGGCCGTTCAGGGTACATTACTGAATTTATGGCGGAGTGGTTTGGTCTACAACAGACAAACTGGTTATACGGTTTTACTGGTATCTGGATGGCTCAGGTACTGGCATTTGCACCTATGTCCTTTATGATCTTGGATGGTGCGATGAAATCACTGCATCCATCGTTAGAAGAAGCATCATATACTTTGCGTGCTAACCGCTATCAAACCTTCTTTGGTGTGGTGATGCCTCTGCTTAAACCAGCACTGGCTAACTCCTTCCTAATTATCTTTGTTCAGTCACTTGCGGACTTCAGTAACCCGTTAGTTCTCGGTGGTAGCTTTGATGTTCTCGCCACACAGATTTACTTTTACATCGCAGGTGCTCAGCTAGATTATGCGTCAGCAAGTACCCTTGGTGCCGTATTGCTGCTGTTCTCTTTGGCTATTTTTGTTATCCAATATATGTGGATAGGCAAACGCTCTTACGTGACCATTTCTGGTAAATCTTACCGCGGTGATGTGCAGCCGTTACCTAACAGCTTACGTACATTTGTTTCCGTCACTCTGTATGGTTGGATGGCGTTTAACATTCTACTTTACGGCAGCATTGTATACGGTAGCTTCACCGTTAACTGGGGTGTGGATTATTCACTAACGTTAGCCAACTACATCAACCTATTTGGTATGGGCTTTGGCGAAGGTGCATGGCCTTCATTGATTAGTACCATGACCTACGCAGGTATCGCGGCGCCAATCACTGCCACCTTTGGTTTACTGATTGCGTATATCGTTGTTCGCCAGCAGTTCCACGGCAAAAAAGTGGTGGAATTTGTCACCATGCTCTGCTTTGCCGTACCGGGTACAGTAGCGGGTGTTTCTTATATCTTGGCCTTTAATGATGCGCCTATTTACCTAACGGGTACTGCTGCGATTGTGGTTATCTCTATGGTGATGAGAAACGTTCCGGTTGGTATACGTGCCGGAGTTGCTGGCCTAGGTCAATTAGATAAATCCTTAGACGAAGCGTCGCTCAGCTTACGCGCCAACTCGTTTAAGACCATTATGTTTATTCTTATTCCACTGCTTCGTCCTGCTATTTTATCCTCGTTGATTTATAGCTTTGTGCGCGCAATGACGACGGTAAGTGCCATTATTTTCTTGGTCACACCTGAAACACGAGTAGCAACGTCATACATTCTAAACCGAGTAGAAGATGGTGAGTATGGTATTGCTATCGCGTATGGCTCTCTGCTGATTTTCGTCATGTTAGCCATTATTTTAACCTTCGACTATTTTGTCGGCGAAGCCCGAATTTCTCGTTCAAAAGCCAAGAACCAAGAATAAGTATTGGAGAAAAAGAAAATGAAAGATAACAGTTTT
Source organism: Vibrio sp. 99-8-1 (assembly GCF_013114595.1). GTDB lineage: Bacteria > Pseudomonadota > Gammaproteobacteria > Enterobacterales > Vibrionaceae > Vibrio. The sequence goes on from NZ_VTXE01000014.1 coordinate 73,887, forward strand.
GTAGTGCTAAAAAATGTATGCAAGCGCTTTGGAGACAATACGGTCATTGGCAACCTTGATCTGGAGATCGAAAAAGGCAGTTTGGTGACACTATTAGGCCCTTCAGGTTGTGGTAAAACCACGGTGTTACGTCTGGTTGCCGGGTTAGAAAAACCCACCAGCGGACAGATATTTATTGATGGTGAAGACGTGACAAATACCTCGATTCAACATCGTGATATTTGTATGGTATTCCAGTCTTATGCTCTGTTTCCTCATATGTCGTTATATGAGAACGTGGCTTATGGCCTCAAGATGATCAGGCTGCCTGCTAACGAGATCAAACAGCGCGTTGAAGAAGCGTTGGATCTGGTGGACTTGAGCAACATGGGTGACCGTTTTGTTGACCAGATTTCTGGTGGTCAACAGCAACGTGTGGCATTGGCACGTGCATTGGTATTAAAGCCAAAAGTGCTACTGTTTGATGAGCCACTAAGTAACTTGGATGCCAACTTGCGTCGTAGCATGCGCGAAACCATTCGTGATCTACAACAGCGCTTCAATATTACGTCACTTTACGTGACTCACGATCAGGCAGAGGCGTTTGCGGTATCTGATACCGTTATCGTCATGAAAGATGGTGAGATAATGCAAGAAGGCTCGCCAGATGAGCTTTATCGCTCCCCTGCTTCTATGTTTATGGCGAACTTTATGGGTGATGCCAACATCTTCACAGGGGACTACCGTAATGAAACGCTGACCATTAATGGATACCCGATCCCGGCGGATTCTGCGGTTGTTGAAGGCTTCCCTGAAGGTGACTACCAGATTGGCGTTCGTCCAGAAGCCATTTTGTTAGCAGGAGAAGGCGAAGCGTGCCAACAGTGCCAAGTAAAAGGCATTGTGTATATGGGCTCGATGTATGAAGTGGCGGTTAACTGGCATGGGCAGGAGTTGTTGTTGCAACTTAACTCGTCACAGTTTGATCCAGAGATTTCCGATCACGCTTACTTAACCATTAACCCAACCGGTATTTTCTTGCTACCAGCTTCGGCTTAGTCTTTGTTACCTAAGCATAATTAATAGTCCAAATGGCGGTTACCTTACATTGGTAACCGCCTTTTTTATCTCCCCGCCTCTCATCATTTCTGTTACCGACAAAAATAACGGTTGCAAATTTTCACCACAGGTATAGTGTTATACCATTATATAACACCAAACATTCTAATCACGCAATTTAAGAGGACACTATGACGGACTGGCACAATAATCAGCCCATTTTTCGTCAGTTGAGTGAGCAGATAACCGATCAAATTTTGCAAGGGGTTTGGCGAGAAGGTCAGGCTCTACCCTCAGTAAGAACCGTCGCGGCTGACTTAAAAATCAATCACCTCACGGTGATGAAAGGTTACCAGCTACTGGTTGATGAAGGCTTGATAGAGAAACGACGCGGTCAAGGTATGTTTGTTGCTCAAGGGGCACTCATCACTTTAAAACAGAAACAAAAGAACGATTTTTTACAGCATCAAATTCCAATGATTGCCACAACCCTTAAACAGCTCGATATGTCACTAGACGATTTTATACAGCAATTAGAAAAACAGATATCAGGTGAACAATGAAACCACTCGTTAGTGTTAACAATGTTTCAAAAAGCTACGCTCAGAAAAACGCGCTACACAGTACCAGCTTTACGCTGCATGCAGGGCAAGTCCTAGGCTTACTTGGCCACAATGGTGCAGGAAAATCGACCTTAATTAATGCCCTGCTTGGTGCCTATCATTACCAAGGTGACATTGATATTAATGGTTTCCACCCCATTAAACATCATGCTCAATTAATGGAACAGCTGGCTTATATCTCGGATGTCAATGTTCTACCTTCGTGGATGAGTGTTGCTCAGTTGCTAAAGTACACCTCTGGTGTGCATCCAAGTTTTGATATTAAGAAAGCGAAGCAGACCTTAGCCAATACCGATATTAAGCTGTCCAGTAAGATTGGTAGCCTATCTAAAGGGATGAAGGTTCAGCTTCATTTAGCGGTGGTCATCTCTACCGATACCAATGTATTGATCCTTGATGAACCTACGCTAGGGCTTGATCTTCTCTATCGGGATACTTTTTATCGCCATCTTCTGCAATGGTTTCATGATGGTGAGCGGGCTCTTATTATCACCAGCCATGAAGTTGCTGAGATCGAGCACCTGCTTACCGATGTGTTGATCTTGAAACAGGGCAAAACGGTATTACAAGAGAGCATGGATAACATTCAACAAAACTACTTTATTCTGGATGCTGCCAATGGCCACAATGCCGCTATTTCTGCATTTCAGCCTCTTTCTAGTCAAGCGGGGCTTGGCACAACCAAGTGGCTATTATCCGCTGAATATCGAGACCAAGTAGAAGGGCTTGGGGAAATACAGCAAGCGAGCCTTGCGGATCTGTTTATTGCACTGCAAAGAGAGGGTGAATAATGCACGCCAGTTTATATATGTTGGAAAAAGAGCTGATAGAGCACAAGCTTGTCACTCGCGTACCCGCTTTTGTATTTGCCTGTTTGTTACTGGTATTTGCCAGCTTCGCATTCCAGTCCGGCGAGAACGTTAGTTATCAAATGCAATTTAGCGGAGATATTAGCCAATCTCTGTCTGTGGATGTCAGTTTGCTTATTGCTTCTGCCAGCGGCCTTCTGTCGCTGCTGCTTACTGCCCTTTATATTCCCAAAACATTACGTAAAGAACGCCAAGAAGGCAGCGCTATGTTTTGGCGTAGCATGCCTGTCTCATTCCAAATGACTCATGGCGTTAAACTGGCCTTTGGTTTAATTGTTATTCCGTTGATCTGTTCGTTATTGGTATTGGCTGCCAACATAATGCTATGGACAATGAGCGCCATGATGGACATTCCTCTCGCGCACATGTTTGAACTCGGCTCGGTTGTCGACATTGTTTTAAACTGGCTAGATTATCTGTTCAGGATGCTATTGGTTGCGCTGGCAATACTTCCGCTAGCTTGTATTGCGTTAATGGTTTCTCAATTGGTTGGCTCCCCTATATTGGTGATGATTGTCGCCAGTTATGCCATTAAATGGTTATCTATTTACCTTGTTGGCTTTTATGGTTTTAGCCAGTTTTTTGATGCCATCGCCTCGTTACCCATGTCGGTATTTTCGAGCCACCCTTTTAGTGGCTTTATCAATGCGGGGGTTGTTCACTTGACTCTTTATTACCTGTGCGGTGCCATCGCCCTTGGCCTGAGTCTAAGACTGAGCCGAACCAACGAAGTCTCCTTGAAAACACTATTTAGGGGCTGATAGTTAGCGGCTGGTGTTTAGTAAGGTTTTTTTAGCAACGGGTATTTAGCAAAGAATAGCGCTGCGACAGCCGACCCAAGTAACAGGCTCAAGGATGAGCCTGTTGTTATTGACCTATTGTTATTTACCTATTGATAATTAGTAAATGGGCATTAAGGTAAACAAGAAGTCGTATCACTGAACCGCCACGATAAAAGCCCTGCATTATCAGTGGCTCTGTAGATCATGAGATATATCGAAAAATAGTTCCATTTTACTTTTAATCACCCTACAACGTAGTAAACTCACAAAAAACGTTAACTGATGAACCAATGAAGATTTTTATAGCTACTACACTGTTTTACTTTAGTTTTCTCCTTTCTCCAGCCGTAATAGCGATGGAGAAAAACAGTGATGTTGCTGTAGATAAAAAGCCCCCTGCTAAGGCAGCTTTTCGCACTAAAAACTGCAAGGCGAACATTGAGAAAAAAGCCAACGATGTAATTTATACCGTTGGAAATGACTGCTCATTTCATAACTTTGTTACTCTTGTCTTACTTGATTACTGCACGATGAATAAGGCGGCAAATATCACCATAACCAATGGTCACTCTTCTCGCTCATACACCATTAATGAAGCTAACTGTCGCAAAATATACTCTGCTCTCAATATCACCACGGAAGCGGAAACAAGCAAAGTAGCATCTTCAACAGAGCCGACATCTCGCCATTCCTCGGCAACGGTCAACGCACCAGTTGTCTCAAGCCAACCTGTCAACAAAGCGGCAATTACCCCTCCTCCAACTGCGCCAGAGAAGAAACTGCAAGGAACACACCTTATCCAATTTTATGCCGGCAACAACCGCCCGAATATGGATAAAATAACCTGCAAGACGGCTAACGCTTCCCTTGTTTTTCTCGGCAACAAATATTATGTCATCTCTGCGCCTTTATCCTACGACAACGCGAAAGCTGAACTTAAAAGACTGAAACGTTCATGCAACTCAAATGGCTGGATTCGCTCTCTAAGTACGGCTGAGTAATCGCTATAGAAACATTCGTTATCTTATTGATTATCAAACAGCTATCACATTAATAAATGGCTATCTGGTATCATTGTTGAATATGTTTTAGAGTATTTATCCTATAAAACCATTGGGTTAATAATAAGTAATGAGAGCTCTCCCCTCTTATTGCATCTTGTTTGCTATACAAAATAATCGTCAGAGATAACATCAATATGAAGAAACCGCGTGGCTTTACCCTGATTGAACTTGTCGTTGTGATCGTTATTCTTGGAATTTTAGCGGTTACTGCTGCACCTCGTTTTCTTAATATGTCATCGGAAGCAAATACCGCTGCAATTCGTGGTTTGTTTGCCTCTTTTCAAAGCTCAGCGCAACTTGCTCATTCAAAGTCTGTTGTTGATGGTAATGACAGCCAGCCAACGTCTACCATTACACTTGATGGAAAAAGCATAAAGATGGTGTACGGCTATCCTGAAGCTTTTACCGGTATAGTTGACGTTAACCATTTAGGCGACGTTGCCGGATACGGAAGTCAAAACAAAAACAGTGAACATGACTGGGTAACCCATCTGTTAGGGCGCACCTATGACGGCGAAAGTCGTAATACTATCTCCATCGCCTCCGGTGCTCTTGTGGGCGATCCAAGCTCAGTAAAAAGTCCTGAACAGACCAAATGTTTTGTCTATTATTATCAAGCCACCAAAACATCGGCGGCACATGTCGCCATAGACACAAGTGGATGTTAATAGAGCTTGATGTGGGTTTATGGCCCTCTGTTTAACTGTTTTCAATTAACAGATAAATAATCTAAACCAGAGAGTTTCAAATCAAAAAAAGCCGGTCATAGGACCGGCAAGATATCTTAAGGGAGGGGGTTTTTACGTTTTCTAACGATATTTATTATTCAATATCAATGGCTTCTGCCAGAAGAGAGACAGGGTGAATACACTCTAAATCTGTATTCTCTTCAATTTGCCATTTACAGGTTTCGCAATCGGTAATGGCTAAATCCGCTTTTTCAGAGGCAATTTGACGGAACAGGCCGCTACCAATGGACATGGATGCGTCATAGTTCTCTTCTTTAAATCCATACGTTCCCGCAGATCCACAGCACTCACTATTTAATACCACCAGTTGTATGCCAGGAATCGCTTTAAGTAATTCAATGGTAAACATGGTATTGCCACTTCTCTCTAAGTGACACGGTGTGTGATAAACCACTTTTTTATTAATTGGTTTCATTTTCGGCGTATTGCCGTTCATAAACTCTTTTAACAGGTAACGAGTGATAAACTGTATTCGGTCAGCAACACGCTCATTATTGACGCCAAGCACATGTGGGTACTCATTTTGTAACGTAAATGCGCAAGTCGATGAGGTTGAAACAATATCACGCTGATAGGTTTCTACTGACTGCTCCAATTGCTTGACGTTAAATTTGGCATTCTGCTGCGCTTTTTTATGAAAACCATTTGCGATTAACGGAACACCACAACATTTTTCACTCTCTAACAGGTGTAAACCTATATTCATCGCATTGAGCACTCGAATAAGATCTTTACCTAATTGCGGGTGGTTATAGTTAACATAACAGCCATGAAAAAAACTCACTGAGCGTTTAAAGCCCGACTGATCAGGGCAGTGTTTTTTATACCATCGACGAAATGTACCATGGGAATATTTCGGCAGTGCTTTATGGTCATGAACCCCCACTGTTTTATGCATGATTTTTTTAACAATCGGCATGCTCGTCGCTGCGTTAACCAGAGGAGCAACAGGTGTCGCCAGCGAACCAAATAAGTCTGTATGGCTAAGAACAAAGTCACGCACTGTTTTTGGGTTTGCTTCTAACTTACCGTACTTACCTCTGGCTACCGCTATAATATCGCCAATTCTGACATTAGATGGACAAGCTGTTTCACAGCGCTTGCAGTTGGTGCAGTACTTTAGAACATCTTCAAAATACTGTGGGTCTTTAATTCTTAAACGCTCCCCATCTGGCCCACACTGTTTGGGGCCCGGAAAGTCAGGATTTGCTTTTGCTACCGGACAGTAGACGGTGCAAACTGTGCATTTTATGCACTGGTCAAAACTGGTATCGTTCGCTACATCTAACATTGGCCAATCTCCAGCATCACTTTGTTATTGTCGTTTTGTGTGATTTTGTCTGAAACAAAATAAGCGGTGGAGATGGCGACACCACCACCAGAGCCTTCCGAGACAGGATTGTAGTGGGCTAATATGGAACCACAGCAATATAGATTATCAACGGTTTTTCCCTTTAATCGAGGTTGAAAATGAGCATTTGTTTCAACACCAAAAGAGATAAACGCGTGAGAATTAGGCGAGAAAAATTGTTCATCATGCCAATCGTTACGTGAGCCCGTCGCGCAAATATCCAAACCAAATACCGGCTCGATAATTTCATTATGTCGCGCTTTCAAGCCATTACTGAAGAAGCTACCACTGGCCAGCACAAAGGCGTCCGCCGTTAATGCATAGTCACGTAAATTCTTGGTCCAAATTGATGTTAGCTGCAAGCCGTGCTCTGTCTGCGAAAACTCACCTTCTGTTACGCAATCGCCTTTTAGCAACACGCCGCCCAATTTTATAAACTGTTTCTCTAACGTCTCTTCTAAGCGAATCCCCATCAGAGACGGAGGCATGGTGGGCACTTCATGGAAGTTTAATCCTGTGTATATCTTTAGCCTTTGCAACGTCTCTAACCCATCATTAGTTCCCAGAATAGCAGGGATGATCACCAGATCTTTCGCCGTCGCACAACTGCCAATTTGGTTAGCAAAGTTGAAGAAATCTTGATCATTGCTGAGCAACTTAGCGAAATCGGTAGAACGATAGTTATTGGTATGCTGCGTTTGGTTTTGCTTATTTTCCAATGAAATAGTCGCACTAACCATGGGTGTGTTTTTAAATAGAGGGTTGGCGGTTAAGTTATCTGCCACCACATTACTTTGGAAATCACGGAAACCCTCTATAGATAGGATAACAACCCTTTCAAACTGATGCTGAGTGGCGTTGTAGCCAATCTGTTCAACAAAGGGCTGAGACAAAAAGGTACTTTTTAGCGTGCCTAGTGTGGTGATGCGTTGATGGTTTTCGTTATCTTCTCGTTGTTTTAACGCCAGTCCAGCACCGCTCATCATCTCGGTAAACCAGTTGATAGCGTTAGAGACACACTCTCCCCCCACTTTGGCAAATGGATGTTCAGGATATTCGTTAGCAAATCGACTGATCGCTTGAAAAGGGGCTCTAACTGGCGTGCCTGAAGGCGTCACCGAAAGCAGTTCAACAGAGCCTGATGAGAAATGCAGCGCACTTCTACCGTTATTGATGATTGCAGTTTTATAGCCTTTTTCTAAACAGCGAATAGCAGAAGTATATCCCGCCATACCGCCACCAATAACAATCACATCATATTTCATTTTTTCTCTCCTGTTTCAACAGGCGCTTTGCTCGCTGTGGTATTGGATGCACCTAACAGCCCTTCATAAATCCAGTAGCTAAACTCTGCTTCGCGCAATGCATCACCCCAAAGAACAGGTTTGGTTCCTTTCCACCTCTCTTCCATAAAGTCCACCAGTAACTGGCTGCATTCGGTGCCATTCATATCACCGAATTCATTAAACAGACCCGCCGCCCTATAGGTACAGAGCTCACCTTGGCAAGGCCCCATACCCAAACGAGTACGACGACGAAGATCTTCTATGTTTTTCACATCCAGTTGTTTAACGGCGTACTCAACTTCTCCTTCGGTCACCATCTCGCACTCGCAGATGATCGACTGGCTTTTTTTGTCATCTTTCAAAAATGAGAGAGCTCTTTCACCATGACGATATACCGCAGACTCGTACACTGGCTTGGCAATACTGGCATTACGCTTAGGTGGCTTTTGCTGTTCGTTAGACCCTGGTAACGGGCGAGAAGCGGTTGTACAAGGCGTATTGTTACCCAGTTTATTCGCCACAATGTCGGTAGCTTGCTCTGCCATTAACCGATAAGTCATCAGTTTGCCACCAGTGATGGTGGTTAAACCGTTAAGGCCATCTTTTTCTGCGTGGTCGAGCAATACAATGCCGCGGCTTATATTTCGTCCCGATTCATCGCCATCGACGGCGATCAATGGACGAACCCCTGCATAGGCTCTTAGTACTCGGGTATTTTGCATGATCGGAGCGAGTTTGGCGCCTTCTTCGAGCAGGCTATCAATCTCACTTGGTTTAATCTCTAGGTTATTGATCTGGTCATACTCTATCTGCTCAGAGGTAGTACCAATGAGAGAAATCGTATCGCCGGGAACGAGAATATCGGCATCAGAAGGTTTTCTGCAGCGGTTAATCACTAAATTGTTGATGCGATAATCTAAAATTAACAACGACCCTTTGGCCGGGAACATCTTGATACTGAGATCGGCATACTCACAAATGTTTTGTCCCCAAATGCCTGCTGCATTGATCACTTCTCTGGCATATATCTCATACGCATGGTGAGACTGTCGATTGAAACACCGAACACCAACAATGGTGTCGCCTTCTCGAATAAGAGACGTCACCGTGGTATGTGTGAACAGTCGAGCGCCGTGTTCTTTTGCATCTAACACGTTTGATGCGCATAAGCGAAATGGGTCAAGCGTTCCGTCAGGTACTTTTATTGCACCTAACATGTCTGGATTTGCGTTAGGCTCAACCTTCAGAGCTTCTTTAGTTGTTAGCTGTTGTGTCTCGATACCTGCGGCACTACAAGCAGTAATAAACTGCTGCTGAAAGCTAATGTCGTCTTCCGGAAGAGTAATAAAGAGGCCACTGGTATCTTCAACACAATGACGAGCAATGTTTTTTAAAATACGGTTTTCCTGAATACACTCTTTTGCGGAGTGAGGATCCGTCACGGCATATCGCGCCCCTGAGTGAAGCAGCCCATGATTCCGTCCGGTGGTACCTGAGGCTATATCTCCCTGCTCTAATAAGATGCAGTTGATACCTCTTAACGCACAGTCGCGCATAATTCCGGTACCCGTCGCGCCTCCACCAATAATAACAACTTCTGTCTCAAATCGAGTATGTGTATTCATAACGCGCTCAAATATGGTTAATTACTCTTCTAAACGAACATTTTCGCTTTCGTTTATATTCTAGTAAAAGATGAACGAACATTGCAACGTTTATTATTGTCATATTTCTGTAACGAATTTAATAAATTTTAACATACAAAAATTAGCCATTAATACTATTAAGTTACATGTTTACTAGTCATTTAATATTTTTAGCCGTGAAATAAATAAAGTGAATCTAGCTCGCAAATTTTATTTTTCAGTAAGGCATAATTTGCTCGTTCGAACATATACAGTTCGTTTACATCCAATAACTCTAATATAGGTCATTCATAATGTTTGGTATATTTAAGCCTAAAGCTCATATTGAGCGCCTACCTGAGGGTCAAATTGACTCTAGCTATACGCGCCTCAGATGGCAGCTATTTATGGGAATCTTCTTCGGTTACGCTGGGTACTATCTTGTAAGAAAAAACTTTAGCCTCGCAATGCCGTTTCTTATTGAGCAAGGATTTACTCGTGGTCAATTAGGTGTAGCTCTTTCTGCTGTATCTATTGCTTATGGTTTATCTAAGTTCTTAATGGGTAGTGTTTCTGATCGCTCTAATCCTCGTTACTTCTTAAGCTTTGGTCTATTAATGTCCGCCGCTGTAATGTTCTGCTTTGGCTTTATGCCTTGGGCAACTGGCAGTGTGACCGCGATGTTCGTTTTACTATTCCTGAATGGTTGGTTCCAAGGTATGGGCTGGCCTGCGTGTGGTAGAACCATGGTGCACTGGTGGTCACGTAAAGAGCGTGGTGGCTTAGTTTCTGTTTGGAACGTTGCGCATAACATTGGTGGTGGTTTAATTGGTCCTATGTTCATCTTGGGCCTATGGCTATTTAATGATGATTGGCACACGGCATTTTATGTTCCTGCATTCTTTGCCACTCTGGTTGCTATTTTTATCTGGTTCACTTTACGTGATACACCTCAATCTTGTGGTCTTCCTGCAATCGAAGAGTACAAAAATGACTACCCTGATAACTACAGTGAATCCAACGAAATAGAGATGACAGCGAAAGAAATTTTCTTTAAGTATGTCTTCAACAATAAGTTGCTTTGGTCTATCGCTATTGCTAACGCATTTGTATACATGATTCGCTACGGTGTACTGGATTGGGCTCCAACTTATCTTTCTGAAGCAAAAGATTTCAGTGTAGATAAATCTTCTTGGGCTTACTTCTTGTACGAGTGGGCTGGTATTCCAGGAACACTACTGTGTGGCTGGATTTCAGATAAATGGTTTAAAGGTCGTCGTGCTCCAGCTGGTATCCTATTTATGGTACTAGTAACAATTGCGGTACTTGTATACTGGTTTAACCCTGCGGGTAACCCTGGTATCGATATGGCGGCATTGGTTGCTATCGGTTTCTTAATCTATGGTCCTGTAATGCTTATCGGTTTGTACGCTCTAGAGCTAGCACCGAAAAAAGCGGCAGGTACTGCGGCGGGTCTAACTGGTCTCTTTGGTTACCTAGGTGGTGCGGTTGCGGCTAACGCCGTGCTAGGTTACACCGTTGACCACTTTGGTTGGGACGGCGGTTTCATCCTTCTAACAGCGTCTTGTGGTATCTCTATCCTATGTCTTGCTTACGCATACTTCGGTGAGAAAAAATTCCATAAAGAAAAAGAAGAGCAAGAAAGATTAGAAGAAGCAAACGCTTCAGCATAATCTCACTTCTCCCTACATAATCAAAAGCTACTATATTCGCTATAGTAGCTTTTTCTTTTTCAGGGCCGAAAAACAGTGAGGCTATTTATTGGGGGCAGCTATACTGATTCTTGCCGTAGAATGACTATGCCTTCAAATCAGTGCCTTGATCAGCAGTCAATAAATTCTCGCTGAACAAGCACCTTGAGGCCACTTGAGTATATGACTAGCGGTTTACGAAAGGACATAAAAAAAGCCCTGATCATTGCCAGAGCTTAGTCTTCTAATTCAGTTTCCCATTAACGCGTTTTACGTTAAATCAGAGCGAATTCAGGCTATAAGTTCACTATTTCAATGATGGTATCACTCTCTTCCAGAATAGACGCCAACGGCTCTGGCGGAGCTTGATCAGTAATCACTAAGTTAATTTCCTTTAGGTTACCCAGTTTTACCATAGCATTACGACCAAATTTCGAATGATCGACACCAAGAATGGTTTGGCGGCTATTCTCGATGATGGCCTTTTTCACTCTTACTTCATGGTAATCAAAATCCAGTAACGAGCCATCAAAATCGATACCACTGATGCCTAAAACACCAAAGTCTAGTCTAAACTGAGAAACGAAATCTAGCGTCGCTTCACCCGTTACTCCACCATCAATGTTTCTAACTTCTCCACCGGCGAGTATGACTTTAAAATCACTGCGCTCCATCAATATGGTGGCGACATTGATGTTGTTAGTTACCACCCTTAAATCACAATGGCTAACCGTTAATGCACGAGCAACGGCTTCGGGAGTAGTTCCAATATCAATAAACAGCGTTGACCCATTTGGAATATGTCTCGCTAAGGTAGCACCTATTTGTTCTTTCTGCTTCGGGTGCATCACTTTTCGGTTGTTATAACTTGAGTTTTCGGAGCTGGATGAGTTAGTTGCCCCCCCATGGGTACGGCGAAGTTTATTCTCTTCAGCCAACTCATTTAGATCACGACGAATTGTTTGAGGGCTAACATTAAACAACTCAACTAGTTCGTCGGTATTAACCTCTCCATTTAGTTCAACAAGACGTACAATCTCATTGTGTCGCTGTTCTGCTTTCACTACTGTTCCTTCATTATGAAATTTTTAGTTAACTAAGAAATAGTACACCTGTGTCTATTTCAATGCCAATTAATTCCACAATATACTCAAGCAGCTATACTTGCTGATAATATCCCGGTACGCGAAACCAGCGACGGCACACATCAAGAAAGTAACCGTAAAGAACACCCAGCACGCTAAACATAGCGATGCTACTCGTTACTGCAGCAATAATCTGCTCCTCACTCGCTCCAACTACCATCAAAATAGCGATATAAACAGGAGACTGAAACGCAACAAATGCAAAAAGGTCTGCGCCATTTTTCATTAATCGAGTTGTCGATAGTTTTGCCGCCAATTTCATTATCTTATCTCGAAATATCCCATACGGTAACGCGATCAAAATATTAACGGGAATGGCTAGTGTGCGTGATGCTAATGAGGTTTCAAAACTTATTCCTGAGATAACCACTTCAGTAATCATTCCTGTCACAAAGCAGAAAACCACCATTGCAAACATGTCTGCTGCGACATTTCTAACGCTAAAAGGACTGCGCGCTTTCATTCTTCACTCACCACCGATATATTTAACTGCATAATATGCAAATAGCCAAAACATTTAACTGGGTTTGTGATTACTACCCAGTCACATGCGCTATTAAAACAGATTTATACCAGTTTTAAATTCCATTTTTCAACATTTGTTTTGAATTTTTCACTATATTTGAATTGAGAACCAGATAGATTCACTACTTTGACTGATCGATTACAGTTAGATATACCGTCAAAAATTTGTGCTAAGAATGGTTTTTTCTCTTACGCCGAATGAAGAGTGGCTCATGCTTATGCTAGAATCGAATTAATATTCACTCATGGATTAACACTTTGACCTTACAACAACTACTTGAGCAACCAGAACTGCAAGACAAATTACTGAGCGAAGCACAAACCTATGGTTTTGTTACTGCGATGGCAGCAGCGCCAAATGTATTGGATCCGACTGAATGGCTACCGTTTTTATGGGGAGGTGAAGAGATCGCCCCTTTCCAAGAACCGGCACAGTTAGAAGATTACGCAGATTGCATTATTGCGATGTGGAATAAAGCTCGCCCTGCCCTACTTGAAGGCACTTGGCAGTGGCCAGAAGGGTGCACGCTCGATGAGGAAGAGATTGTCTCTTCAGCAACAAAAGAGTTTACTGAAGGGGCATTACAAGGCTGGCAGTTGGCGAGAGACGACTGGGAAACATTGATGCCAGAAAATAGTGAAGATAATGCCTTACTTGGCGGTGTGATTCTTTCATTAAGCATGTTGTTTGATCCTGAAACATCATTAATGACTTTAAAAGAGCACGGTATGGAAGGATTGGAACAGTTTGAAGAGATTTACAACGCGATTCCAACCATGTTGTGTGGTTTAACTCAGCGTGGAGTTACGTTAGCAGAGCAGCAATAGTTTTCACTTGTTTCAGCATAATACGAACAATAAAACGCAGTTAAATAAAATGGCCACACTTCAAATCAGTGTGGCCATTTTTTAATTTAACCCATTTAACCCTTTTTCTCATTCGGCTAAATGTCTAATTGAATAAAGTGACGCGGTTATGCGTTACCTTTTACTTGCAATTGCAACTGTTCGGCAAAGTCCAGCATTCTATTAAGTGGAATGAGCGATTTCACTCTTATCTCTTCATCGACAAAAATTTCGTGTTCGCTTGCCCCTTCCGTTAAGGCATTTTCTATTGCTGCTAGTCCGTTCATTGCCATCCAAGGACAATGAGCACAACTTCTACATGTGGCTCCTGCGCCAGCAGTAGGAGCTTCCATTAACTCTTTCTCCGGAACCAGCTGCTGCATCTTGAAGAAGATACCTTTATCTGTCGCAACAATAAGCTTTTTATGCGGTAACTCTTTCGCCGATTTAATCAGTTGGCTGGTTGATCCCACCGCATCTGCCAGCTCAACAACTGAGGCTGGTGATTCAGGGTGAACAAGAATCGCCGCGTCTGGATGCTGGGCTTTCATATCTTTCAATGCTTTCGCAGAAAACTCATCATGAACAACACACTCTCCTTGCCACAGCAGCATTTCTGCACCGGTTTTATTGGCAATATAGGAGCCTAGGTGACGATCGGGACCCCAGATTATTTTGCTATCTTCTGCATCAAGATGGTCAACAATTTCTAAGGCGATACTTGAGGTGACGACCCAGTCGGCTCTCGCTTTTACTGCAGCAGACGTATTGGCGTACACCACTACGGTATGATCAGGGTGAGCATCACAAAACTCGGTAAACTTGTCCGCTGGGCAACCCAAATCTAGTGAGCATTCCGCTTCAAGGTTCGGCATTAGAATGGTTTTTTCAGGCGTTAAAATTTTGGCCGACTCTCCCATAAAACGCACACCTGCAATAATCAGAGTGCTGGCGGGGTGACGGTTACCAAACTTAGCCATCTCCAAAGAATCACCAACAAAGCCTCCAGTACTTTCAGCTAATGCCTGTATTTCAGGATCAGTGTAATAGTGGGCAATCAGTACCGCATCTTTCTCTTTGAGTAAACGAGAGATGTTTTCAACGTGAGCGCTCTTTTGCTCATCTGTAAGAGGGATCGGTTTTGCAGGAAAGGGATATACGGGTGTTTCAATCAAATCAAGTATGTGACTCATTGCTCTTGCTCTATGCAACTTCCTATAATCCGAGCATTGTATACCCAATTTAAACAAAACTTAACTAGATTTAAGTATGAGATAGGGCCAGAGCAACGACTGCTGCTACTGGCCCTATTTTTAATTGGTGATTAATGACACCACGATACTCAAGCAACCTTAGGGAGCTTAACTGTATACACTACTTTAGTTTATCTTGTGCCGCTTTTGCTGATGCGCTATTCGCGTGCTCTTTAATCACTTGCTGATAATACTGTTTAGCCTGATCAGGCTGGTTGTTTCGTTTAGCAAGATCACCAAGCTTAACCAAAGAATCTGCGCGTTTGGTCGACTTCTCATACGTCACAACTTGAGCAAAGCTCTTAGCCGCTTCTTTGTCCATCTTTTTAGCAAAGTAGAGTTGGCCTAACCAGTAGTGAGAGTTGGGCGTAAAGTTAGAGTTAGGGAAATTTGCTTGGAAAGCCGTAAAGGCTTCGATCGCACCCGTATAATCTTTCTTCTTCAAAATCAAATCAACCGCATTTTTATACGCCGTCTCTTCATCAACATCTGAAGTAAATGTGCCCGTTGTGCCTTCTTCTACTTTTGCAGCATCAACTGGAGCCGCAGTGGTTGGCGTTTTAACTTCATTACGAAGTTTATCGAATTCGATAAATAGCTCTCTTTGACGTTCAAGCATCTGCTTCATGTCATAGCTATTTCGTTCTACCGTGCCTCTTAATTCATCAAGTTCCGCCGTCATATCGTCTATTTGCTGTTGCAATTGAAGTTGCACAGTAGCGCGATTACGAAGTAAGCGCTCTAAACGCTCTACATCAGTTTCAGGGGAAGTCGCTTGATTGGTTACCGAGGAGGTAGAAGTAGTACTGTTTAATTCTGATACTGGAGCAGGTGCGGCGAATGCAATATTCGCCGCACTTACCAGTAACGTAAGCGAAACAGTTCGCTTTAAGTTACTGCTCATGAGGTCTATCCTCAATCTTGATTAGTATACGATAACCGCACGACGGTTTTTCGCATAAGCTTCTTCACTCTGACCAAGAACTAGTGGCTTCTCTTCGCCATAGCTAGTAATAGCGATTTGGTCAGCCTGAACACCTAGTGCTTGTAGGTACTTAGATACAGCTTCTGCACGACGCTCGCCAAGTACGATGTTGTACTCTGGAGTACCACGCTCATCAGCATGACCTTCTACTGTTACTTTGATAGATGGGTCTTTGCTTAGGAATGCAGCATGTGCAGCTAGCATGTCTTCGTAGTTGCCCGCAACAGTTGCATTATCAAATGCAAAGAATACTGTTTGGTTTTCACGAAGAGCTTGCTCTTTTAGTTCTTTCTCAGAAAGTTGAGAGTCTTGCCCTACTGGCGTTACTACTGTACTGCCATCTTTATTTGTGCTCGAAGATGAAGAACCTGTTGCTTCATTGTTTGAGCTACAAGCTGTAACTGCTAGGATTGGTAGCGCAATTAGTAGCCCTTTAAGAACCTTGTTAAGTTGCATTTTATTTCTTCCTTATTTATCAAAACTTAGTTGCTACAAAAACGGTGACCAGGCGGGAGCTCTAACACGCCCATTTGTTGCCGGTAATCTAGCCTTAAAACGACCATCTATCGATACTAGAGAAAGTATGTTTTTCTTTCTATAGATCGAACTGTATATGACCATTCCACCATTAGGGGCAATGCTTGGAGATTCGTCCAGTAATGTTTTAGTGAGTACTTGAACGGCCCCAGTCTCCAGATCTTGTTTCGCCAAATTAAACCCTGTTGATGAACGATTCACCATTATCATGAAACGACCATCGGGTGTTATTTGACCACCCAAATTCTGGCTACCTTGCCAAGTTAAACGATTCGTTGAACCGTCCTGTAAATTTACTCGATAAATCTGAGGTTTACCACCCCGATCAGAGGTAAATATAAGAGATCGACCATCTGGATACCAAAATGGTTCTGTATTATTTGATCTACCGCGCGTTATTTGTTTCAGTTTGCGGGTTTTTAAGTCGAGTGTGTAAACCTGAAGGCTGCCTGTCTTTGACAGCACAATGGCCAAGGATTTGCCATCAGGTGAAAATCTCGGTGCGCCGTTGTGGCGAGGAAATGAGGTCAGTTTTTCTCGTTTGCCGGTATAAATATCCATAATGAATATTTCTGCTTGGCCATTTTGGAAACTAACATAAGCCAACTGACGACCGTCTGGCGACCATGCCGGAGACATTAGCGGTTGCTTAGAACGAAGTACTAACCTTTCGTCATAACCATCGTAATCTGCAACTCGTAGCTGAAACTTGTACTTGTCATCATCATTTGCAACCACGTAGGCAATACGAGTTAAAAACGCGCCACGCTCGCCGGTCAGTTGCTCATAAACAAAGTTCGATATCTTGTGCGAGTATTTACGCAACTGCTTTGCAGTTAATGGGATTGATTTTTTGTGGAATAGAATATGGTCTTTAGACAAAACCAAATTGCCGTTTTCATCCAGCCCTTTACTCTGCCCATTGGTTAATTGGCCACGAACCACATCAACTAGTTGATAATCAATAACGTACTTGCCGTCTGCATTTTGGCTAACGGTGCCGGTCAGCAGAGCATCCACGCCAAGAGAGATCCAAGAAGAGAATTTGATTTCACTATCTGTGTAAGGCGTTTGCGGCATTTTGTTCACCGCCACCGGGCTAAATTTACCACTACGCTGCAAATCAGAAGATATGATCGACGAAATATTTTGTGGTAACGGTTTATTGCCTTGCCACTGAAATGGCACAATGGCGATAGGCCTTGCTGAGTTAACCCCTTCAGTGATCACCAGTTCTAAAGCTGCGTTGGCATAACCAGCAACAACAATTAGTAATCCTGCAATTATTTTCTTTATCACTACTGTTCCCTCTTCCCTGTTACTCTGGTGCAACAGTTAGATTTATATCTCTCAATTTCGCCACCACATCTTTATCTTCTGGCAGCGGAAAACTGGTTACGTTAGCAACGGCCCGTTTCGTTGCTTTACACACGTTATTATCACCACCCAGCACTTTTACATCACTAAGAATGGCGTCTCTACCCGTTGGAAGCAATCGCAAATTAACTCGGCATGATTTGCCTCGAAATGACTCTTCCGTTAATAATTTACTTTGAATGAGCTGAGCATAAATCGCCCCATACCTGTCCACTTCAGAAGCGACAAATTTTTGCTTCGCGCTAGAGTTTTGCGACGCTTCTTGTTCAAGACCGGCAAAGATATCCCCTAACGCAGCTTCTTGCTCTTTACGCTCTTTTTCTAGCTGCTTGAGTTTCTCTTGCTCCTTGCGTACTTTTTCTTCCGCAATGGCACGTTCTTTCTCTTTCGCTATGCGATCGGCTTCAGCTTTGGCGGCTTTTTCTTTTTCGATGCGCGCTTTTTCCTGAGCTTGCTTAACCGCTTTCTCTTTTTCAACACGTTCTTTTTCAGCTTTCGCTACCGCTTTCTGCTTGGCTACACGCTCTTGTTCCGCTTTTTTAACTGCGGCTTCTTTTTTCTTCCGCTCAGCTTCGGCTTTTGCGAGTTGATCTTTCTCTTTACGTAGTTTCTCTTTTTCTTGACGTAATTTTTCTTGTTCAGCCTTGCGCTGCTTTTCTGCTTCTCTTGCCGCTTTATCGGCTTTAGACTTATCTTCTTGTAATTTACGAATTCTGGCTTCTTCCGCTTTTCTGTTCTTCTCTAATTGCTCTGCCTGTTTCCGCAACTTATCTAAACGATCTTGTTCAACTTTGGCTGCTGATTCTCTTTTCTTGCGAATCTCATTTGCCTGCTGTCTCACCATATTAGGGTCGATAACTACCGCTTGCACCAAGCTTCCTGTCGGTTCAGGCTTCGACATATTAAAGTCGGTTCCCCACAGCAAAGCAGCAACAAGCAAAAGGTGCAGTGTCACTGAAATAACGATTGCCGATGTGAAATTTTTATTATTTTTCATCTGCCGCTTAACTTATTCCTTGATATCCGTTAGCAAGCCAACTTTTTCAATTCCAGCCTGATTAAGCTCATCTAGCACTAATACTATTTCTGAATATGGTGTGGCGGCATCGCCTCCGACCGCAACAGGTGACGTCGCTGATATTGAGCGTTCCGCTTTCACTCTGACAATAAGCTCTTGCAATGATAGTCCTCGCTGAACATCTTCATTGTTGACACTCAAACCAAGATTACCGTCTTGGTCTATTTCAACAATAATAAAGCTGGCATTATCATCACCTGCCAATTCTGACGCGGGTTTCGCGGATGCTGTAGCGGGTAGCTCAACATCTACCCCTTGGGTAACAAATGGGGAGGTAACCATGAAGATAATGAGTAGTACCAACATAACGTCGATATAGGGAACAACATTAATTTCCGCGGTTAACTTTCGTTTCTTTGGTTGATAACCCGCCATGCTTAGTCCTTATCGCTCATCGCTTGACGGTGAAGGATACTATGAAACTCTTCAGAGAATGTGGCGTAAGTATGTTCCAACTTACTGACTCGGTTACTCAGGTTGTTATATGCCATTACCGCAGGGATCGCAGCGAATAGCCCCATCGCAGTGGCAACTAGCGCTTCAGCGATACCCGGTGCAACCATGGCTAATGTCGCCTGCTTCACTTCGCCTAAGGCGATAAAGGCGTGCATGATGCCCCAAACTGTACCGAATAGACCAATGTATGGGCTTATGGACCCTACAGTCGCAAGGAAAGGCAAATTGGTTTCTAGTGAGTCGACTTCTCTTGAGACACTCACTCTCATAGCACGACCCGTCCCATCCATAACCGAGTCACCCGATGAGCCGGATGTTCTTCTTAGTCGAGCAAATTCAGTAAAGCCGGAGTAGAAAATCTCTTCCGTACCGGAAATATCATTTTTTCGCTCTTTTACATTTTGATAAAGCTTAGACAAGTCTTGTGTAGACCAGAACTTATCTTCAAATTCATTTGCTTCTTTTATTGCTGTAGACAACACCTTGCTGCGTTGAATAATCATGGCCCAAGATGCCACTGACATGCCCAGCAAAATAAGCATGACACATTTGACCAACATGCTGGCTTGCAAAAATAGGTCTAGAATTGATATTTCAGCGTTCACTCTGCTATTAGCTCCGCAATTATTGAGTTTGGAATGGCTTGAGGTTTCATTTTTTGACTATTGACGCATGCTACCTTAACCGAGGCTTTGCACAACGTGCGTCCTTCAAGATTGACAATTTGCTGACAAAAAACCAGCGATGCTCGCTTCAATTCGGAGATATTAGTGACCACAGTTAGCTGATCATCCAATTTAGCACCCTGTATAAAATCAATGTCCATATGACGAACAACAAATCCAACTTCTTGTTCAAGTAGTCCTTGTTGAGAGACACCAACTGAGCGTAACAGTTCCGTTCTTGCCCGTTCAAAAAATTTCAAATAGTTTGAATGATAAACGACACCACCAGCATCAGTATCTTCATAATATACCGTTACAGGCCATTGAAAATCGGATGTTGTTATTCCCTGCACTATTCGTACCAAAGCGAAAATAAAAATAATGGATAACTATACCTTATCAAAGGGGATTAGTACGCTACTGAGAAAGTTTTTTTTCTAGAAATGATAAAAAACAGAAGCAAAGCCAAAAACTTTGCTTCTGTTTGCTGTTTTTTTAACCCAACAGAAAGTTGCTACTAGGGTCTATTGATTGTTTCACAACACATTTTGTTCAGGTTATTTATACCCATACATAACGGATAGTAAGGTAGCAGAGCACTGCAAAGGAAAGGTAAGGACTAAAAAACAGTTTCCAAAACCATGCCCTAGGCACAAAACCGATGCCAACAATCACACCAGTACAAACCGACCAAATCAACAAAGGCGCAATCACTGCATTAAAACCACCAATCGCTTGTGCGTAGAGCGTTGGCTCCCACATAACAAGCCCTGCATGGCCAATCGCCAATACAAAGATTAGTGCGCGCAACAGCGCACTATTCTCAATAGGTTGATGCGCTTTGACAACTTGGTCAATCAGCTTACTCACTGTCTTTATCCATCATCTCACTGTGTTCTAACCACAACGCATTCACAATACCAAATGCACATGCCAGTAATACACCTAAAATCCATGCGAAATACCACATATTTTCAGCTCCTTAGTAAAGTGAATTTTTGTTATCTTCAATGTATTGCTCGTCAAGACGACCATACATTTTGTAATAAGACCAAGCAGTATAAGACAAAATGATTGGCACAAAGATCGCCGCAACACCTGTCATAATCTGCAATGTTAACTCACTAGACGTTGAGTCCCACATCGTTAGGCTGTGGCTAGGTTCCAAGCTCGACGGCATCACAAATGGGAACATAGTAAAGCCAGCGGTCAAAATCACACCTGCGACCGTTAAGCTTGAAGCAAGGAAAGCAATTCCTGACTTCTCAAAACGGCTAGCCAGTATTGCAATCAATGGCATAACCGCACCAAGCAGGGGTGCAATCCACATTAACGGATACTTCTCAAAGTTTACCATCCAAGCGCCCGCTTCACGAACCACCTCTTTGTTCAGTGGATTGGAAGCTGCCAAGGTGTCGATTTCACTTTTAATTGAGTAACCATCGATGCCTTGTAGCCAAAAACCGGCAATGACAAACAGGGCAGCGACCACGATTGCCGCAATTTGACTTACTTTACGAGCACGATCATATACCGCATCGGTTGTTTTCATTTGCAACCAGGTCGACCCCATAAGTAAGAACATCGCCAAACTGACAACACCACAAACTAGAGCAAATGGATTTAACAAGCCAAAAAATGAGCCATGATAGCTAGGCATCATTAAATCACTCAATACAAATGGCACACCTTGTAGTAGGTTACCGAATGCCACACCAAAGATAATTGGTGGAACAAACCCAGAGATACTAATCGCGATATCCCAGTTGTTGCGCCATTTTTGGTTCTCTAGCTTTGAACGGTAATCTAAACCCAATGGGCGTAACCACAATGCCGCTAGTGTGATGACCATGGCAAAGTAAAAACCAGAAAATGATGTCGCATAAACCAGAGGCCATGCTGCAAATAACGCACCGCCCGCGGTAATTAGCCACACCTGATTTCCATCCCAGTGTGGAGCGATAGAGTTAATCATAACTCGGCGTTCATTATCCGTTTTACCGATAATAGGGACCAATGCACCTACACCAAGGTCAAAACCATCAGCAATGGCAAAACCAATTAACAGAACACCCACAAGTGCCCACCAGATAAAACGTAAGACTTCGTAATCAAACATATTCTATTCTCCCTGCTTACGCTTCTACTTGTCGGTTTACGGTATCTTGAACAGAGTTGCCCTCTTGTTCAAAGTGATAACGACCAGTTTTAAGGCTACTTGGGCCTTTACGCGCAAATTTCACCATTAGATATACTTCTGCAATTAAGAACACGGTATAGAGTGCGATAATTGCAAACAGCGAGATCCATAGGTCTGTTTCCGACAGAGCAGAAACCGCGACATCTACAGGTAAAATCTCACCTACAGCCCATGGCTGACGGCCAAATTCCGCAACAAACCATCCCATTTCAATCGCAATCCAAGGAAGTGGAATGGAGAAGAACGCCGCTTTTAATACCCAAGGTTTATGTTCGATTTTTTGACGGCAGGTTTGTAAGAATGCCGCACCGAAGACAAACAACATAATAAAGCCACATGCCACCATGATTCTGAAGGACCAGAATAGTGGCCATACGGTTGGAATAGAGTCATCTACTGCCGCTTGGATCTGCTGCTCAGTAGCGTCAACCACATCATCGGTGTAGCGCTTCAATAACAGACCGTAACCGAGGTCATTTTTAACCGAATCAAACTCGTCAAGGTTCTGTTGTGACTTATCACCACCACGCAGTTTTTGTAGCAATTCATAAGCGTACATACCATTTCGTATGCGCTCTTCATGCTCAACTTTAAGCTCAGAGATACCCGCGACTTCAGTATCAAATGAACGAGTGGCGATGATACCCATAGCGTAAGGAATTTTTATGGCAAAATCGGTTTTCATTGTTTCTTGATTAGGGAACCCAAATACCGTAAATGCCGCAGGCGCTTCTTCTGTGTGCCACTCAGCTTCTATTGCTGCCAGTTTCACTTTTTGGATGTCACCCAGTTCATAACCAGATTCATCCCCTAGCACAATAACAGACAGTATTGACGCCATACCAAATGAAGCAGCAACCGCAAACGAGCGTCGGGCAAATGCGATGTCACGACCTTTTAATAGATAGTATGAGCTGATACCCAGAACAAACATGGCACCACAAGTGTATCCCGATGCTACGGTATGCACGAACTTAACCTGAGCAACAGGGTTAAGAACTAACTCCGCGAAACTGACCATTTCCATTCGCATTGATTCAAAGTTGAATTCAGCGCCAACCGGATTTTGCATCCAGCCGTTAGCCACCAATATCCACAATGCAGAAAAGTTTGAACCTAGCGCAACTAACCATGTTACCGCCAAGTGCTGCCTTTTTGACAATCGGTCCCAACCAAAGAAGAACAAACCTACAAAAGTGGATTCGAGGAAAAATGCTACGAGGGCTTCAATGGCTAGAGGGGCACCAAATATATCGCCTACATAGTGAGAATAGTAGGACCAGTTAGTACCGAATTGGAACTCCATGGTTAAGCCTGTGGCTACACCTAGAGCAAAGTTGATTCCGAATAGCTTACCCCAGAACTTGGTCATGTCCTTGTAGATCTGCTTGTCGGTCATTACGTAGAGGGACTCCATGATGGCGAGTAAAAATGCCATACCTAAAGTCAATGGAACAAATAGAAAGTGATACATCGCTGTCAATGCAAATTGTAACCGCGATAAATCCACTATGTCGATCATAGTAACTCCTTTTGTGTCGGGCTGAAGACACTAATGCTTATTGCACAAATCCGAAGCACTTTTTCGTCCAGAACGATGACAATGTAACTAAAAGGTTGCCATGTTAAAAACTTGTGCCTTTTCGGTTATTTTTTTGTTAAGTTTTAACTAATATAGCTGCAACTAATATTACTGGTAAAACCTAGCAGATTCAAAATATTTATTTTTATTTTTCGCCTTGATATACATCAATTTTTTTGATTGGCATAGAAAATAGCCGCGCACAATTTGACCACCATCAAATTATCGGCCTTTTTTATAACTTATAGGATCTAAAGAAGATTTTTTTATATCAAAAACAGAGGGGATAAAGGAGGTGAAATATAGTTAAGATATTTACTAATTTGTGATATGACTCACTTACAGCAGAGTCTGCTCACAGAGCTAGCCTATTGGGAACATGAAAACCGCTCTGCTCACGACCCGTTCGAGAAAATGAAACGAGATGAAGTAGACATAAATGGACAGCCCCTCCATTTATGTCCTTTTAGAGCTAGATTGAACGGTCAACCAAAAACTTGGGTTAGTGTTCTTCACCTTTGACCAAACCAAAGTGCAGATAAGCACGGTTTGTGGCCATTCGTCCTCTAGGGGTTCTTTGCAGGTAACCTTGTTGAATCAAGTACGGCTCTAATACATCTTCGATGGTATCTTTCTCTTCACCGATCGCCGCCGCTAGGTTATCTAGCCCCACCGGTCCACCAGAAAACTTCTCCATAATTGCCAGCAGCAGCTTTCTATCCATATAGTCAAAGCCTTGGCTATCCACATCCAACATATCTAGCGCTTTATCTGCCACATCAGCGGAGATATGGCCATCACCTTTCACTTCAGCATAATCACGCACTCTGCGTAGCAACCGGTTAGCGATCCTAGGTGTTCCGCGAGCTCGTCGTGCCACCTCTAACGCGCCTAATGGATCCATAGATAAGTTGAGGCAATTGGCACTACGTTGAACAATGTGTTGTAAGTCAGCGACTTTGTAATACTCCAACCGCTGAACAATACCGAATCTATCCCTGAGTGGAGAGGTTAAGGAGCCCGCTCTGGTTGTTGCGCCAATAAGCGTAAAAGGTGGTAAATCAATCTTAATGGAACGAGCCGCAGGGCCTTCACCAATCATGATATCCAATTGGTAATCTTCCATTGCTGGATAGAGCACTTCTTCGACCACTGGGCTAAGACGATGGATTTCATCAATAAAGAGTACGTCATTCTCTTCTAAGTTGGTGAGCAGTGCCGCAAGATCGCCCGCTTTCTCCAGTACCGGGCCAGAGGTGGTACGAATATTCACTTCCATTTCGTTAGCGACAATATTTGCTAAGGTGGTTTTACCTAGCCCTGGAGGGCCAAAAATAAGCAAATGATCGAGCGCTTCTTCTCTTTTTTGCGCCGCCTGAATAAAGATTTCCATCTGATCACGGACGTGATCCTGACCTCTATAATCCGCCAGTTTTTTAGGTCGAATCGCTCGGTCTATGACATCTTCATCTTTAAATACCGGATTATCAGGGGCAATGAGACGATCTGCTTCAATCATTTTCTATTCTCTTTTCGCTTAAACCATAGATTTTAGAGCTTCGCGGATAACAGCTTCGCTGGACATATCCGCTTTAATTACCTGCGAGACAACTTTTGATGCTTGCTGTGGTTTATAACCTAGTGCGATTAACGCACTGACTGCTTCATCTTCAGCATTATGACTAACCACATCTTGCGGCGAAGAGTCTACTGGTGCCGCATCAGTGGCAGGGGTAAACAGATCACCCGCTCCCCAGCCTTTTAACCTATCTTTCATTTCTACCACCAAACGTTCAGCGGTCTTCTTGCCTACTCCGGGAAGCTTAATCAAGGTGGAAATATCTTCTCGCTCAACACAGGAAACAAACTGCGCGGCATTCATTCCCGATAAGATGGCCAAACCCAACTTAGGACCAACACCATTTGCTTTAATGACTTCTCGAAACAGCGCTCTCTCTTTCGTGGTATTAAAACCGTATAAAAGCTGTGCATCTTCACGCACGACAAAGTGAGTGTATACAATCGCTTCTTCGCCAATTTCCGGCAATTCATAAAAGCAGCTCATCGGCATTTGTACTTCGTAACCAATGCCACTCACTTCAATAAGTAGCTCCGGTGGTTGCTTTTCAATTAAATTTCCACGAAGACGTCCAATCACAGCTAGGTTCCTTATTCGGTTATCACTTTGCAGAAGTGTATTCGATTACTGGACAAACATCCAGTATCAAGTTTGCAATTAGCTGAAGGTGCGTTTAGCGATATCGTCCTTTTTTGGCACCACTGGCTTTGCCCGCTAGCGCTATCATGGTTTTATTGGTATTGGCGTGACAAATGGCGACAGCAAGTGCGTCCGCCGCATCCGCTTGAGGCTTAGCGGGTAATTTGAGCATGCTCATCACCATGTGCTGAACTTGAGCTTTATCTGCACCACCGGTACCAACAACTGCCTGTTTGATGAGTCTTGCTGCGTACTCATAAACCGCTAAATCTGCATTGACCGCCGCCACTATGGCACTACCTCTCGCCTGACCCAACTTTAATGCAGAGTCGGCATTTTTTGCCATAAACACTTGTTCTATCGCAAATTCGTCGGGTTGGAACTGGGTAATGATTTCACTCACCCCTGCGTAAATCTGTTTTAACCTTCCCGGTAACTCTTTTTCAGAGATTCGGATACAACCGCTGCCAATATACTGCAAGTGTCGACCTTCTTGTCGTATCACCCCATATCCGGTAATGCGGGAGCCTGGATCAATACCAAGAATTATCATTTATAAGCCTATGCGATTTATCGAACGTCATTAGATTGGGAAAAAGGTGAATGATGCGACACCATGCGCAACTTTATTGATGGTGCGATTGGTTCCGTCTGACACGAGTAGCGCCATCATATCTTGCAAAATAATCATCTGGCCCAACACTCGTTCATAGCTGTAATTCGCAATGCCATTTTTGCCAATGCCATTACTTAGCAACAAGGGCTCGCCATTGTCGTACTTTTGATTATTAAGCTGCCATGACACCGTCTCAAGATTTCGGGCGCTGTTGTACAGTTTCTGCTGATCAATTTCATCAAAGATATAAAAGTCGACTTTGTGGTTGTATGAAGCGCTTAACATGCCGGTTATACCAACCATGAGGGCAAATACCCTGTCCCCTTTAAACTCTTTTGAGAAAGCCAATGGAAGCACATCTACGCCATCCATGTTACCCAGCTCAAGATAGCCATTTTTGGGGCGGTCCACGGTCATTATCTGCGCCAAACGCGCATCGATGGTCATTCCGGAGCTCTTCTTCAACTCTCTCGGATTTCGTTTATACAGCTTAACCGTTAAAGTTCTTAGCAGCTCTCGCAACTGCTTAATATGAACATCGGTAACCAGATCAATGTCCGATTTAGCTAAGTTTTTAATATCGAACGAGTTCTCTTTATCAGCACAAGCGGTCAGAACCAACACCAACAGTGTTATTACTACATAACGCATCAACTCCTCCCTGCTTATCTTTGCCCCATTGAGCCTTTCTGGTTAATCAGTAACTTAACCCAATGGGTATGACTAACATTATTTTACCCAACGACAAATATTAATCAAAAAAAAGCTAGGTAATACCTAGCTTTTCATTGGCCGATTGCGTACTAACGCGGCTATTTTTCTTCTTTTGCTAACTTCACTGCGATCGCTAGCTCTTCTAAAGCAGCAGGATTAGCAAGGCTAGGTGCATCCGTTAACAAACAAGCGGCTGCGGTAGTTTTCGGGAAGGCAATAACATCACGGATGTTCTCTGTTCCACAAAGTAGCATTACAAGACGATCCAGACCAAATGCCAATCCAGCATGTGGAGGTGTGCCGAACTTAAGCGCATCCAGTAGGAAACCAAACTTCAATCTTTGCTCTGATTCATCAATACCTAAGATGTCGAATACTGTTGATTGCATTTCAGCGTTATGAATACGAACAGAACCACCACCTACTTCGTAGCCGTTTATAACCATGTCGTAAGCATTTGAGTTCGCTTTTGCAGGATCCGCTTTAAGCTCTTCAGCGCTCACACCTAGTGGCGATGTAAATGGGTGGTGCATAGCATGAAGATTACCTTCATCGTCTTCTTCAAACATTGGGAAGTCAACGACCCACAATGGTTTCCATGAAGCCAAATCGGTAATTTCAAGGTCAAGCCCCACTTTTAGACGCAGTGCGCCCATTGCTTCCGCTACCACATTGGCTTTATCTGCACCAAATAGGATGATATCGCCAGAAGTTGCACCTGTACGCTCAAGTAATCCCTTGATAACGTCTTCAGACAAGAACTTAGCCACTGGAGATTGAATGCCTTCCATGCCAGCATCAATATCGTTAACTTTCATCCACGCCAAACCTTTAGCGCCATAAATGCCAACATATTTGCCGTACTCATCAATCTGTTTGCGCGTTAGCTTGGCACCGCCAGGAACACACAGCACAGCAACTCGACCTTTTTCATCATTAGCAGGGCCAGAGAATACTTTAAACTCAACGTCTTTAACCAAGTCAGCGACGTCGATCAATTCTAATGGGTTACGCAAATCGGGTTTGTCAGAGCCATAGCGACGAATCGCTTCTGCAAACGGCATCACAGGGAACTGACCTAAATCCACATTGAGTAGCTCTTGCCACATCTCTGTTACCATTCTTTCTGTCACGTCACGAACTTGGTCCGCCGACATAAAAGAGGTTTCGATATCGATTTGAGTAAATTCAGGTTGACGATCTGCGCGCAGATCTTCATCACGGAAACATTTAACAATTTGGTAGTAACGATCAAATCCTGACATCATTAACAGCTGTTTAAATAGCTGAGGTGACTGAGGTAAAGCGTAAAAACTGCCTTTATGAACACGGCTCGGTACCAGATAGTCACGCGCCCCTTCCGGCGTTGCTTTGGTCAGTACTGGAGTTTCAATATCTAAAAAGTCATTCGAATCTAAGAAACGACGAACAAAGCTAGATGCTTTAGCACGCAATTTAATTCGGTCGCTCATTTCTAAACGACGTAAATCTAAATAACGATACTTAAGACGCTGCTCTTCAGAGTTGTTTTGGTTAAAGTCCAATGGCAACGGCTCTGAGCGGTTAATAATTTCTAGCCCTTTGGCGAGAACTTCCACTTCCCCTGTCGCCATATCTTTGTTGATTTGGCTGTCTGGGCGAGCGCGAACTTCACCGGTAAACTTGATGCAGAATTCGTTTCTTAGTTGGTTAGCAACTTCAAATACGTCTTTCATATCTGGGTCTACCACTACCTGAACGATACCTTCACGATCTCGCATATCAACAAAGATAAGACCGCCTAAGTCGCGACGACGATTAACCCAACCGCAAAGTTCTACAGTTTGTCCCACAAGGGACTTGTTCAGGTGACCACAATACTGGGTACGCATAATGAAATTCCCAATCTAAAAATAGTTAGCTAAATGACGACAGCCTAGGCTGCCAACGCAAACCCACATTTATACTCGGAATACGTTCTAAAATCGACCTTTAGTGTGACTTTTTATTGCAAATCATCAAAGCTTGATTCCATTAGCTTATAAATTCATCACTTTTGACGATTTTTCTCCCTATTTCCGGCTTGTGTCACTCCCCTAATCCACCGCTTTTGTCATCGACTGCCACCAGAAATTATCCGACAGATGACACAGCGACGTTTTTTACTTAAAATACGCCACCGTTTTTCTTCAATTTGTGGCAAGGCCAACCATCCATGAGCAATCCAGACGATATATTTTCTTCTCCAATAGATAATATTGGCAATTTCGCTTTCGACGAGCGAGTGGTAGAAGTTTTTCCCGATATGATTCAACGGTCAGTTCCGGGATACAGTAATATTATCTCTGCCATTGGTATGCTGGCTGAGCGATTTGTTAAGCCAAATAGTAATATTTATGATCTTGGCTGTTCGCTTGGTGCGGCCACACTTTCTATGCGCCGTAGCATTCATCAGGAAGGGTGTAAGATCATCTCCATTGATAACTCCAATGCCATGGTCGAACGCTGCAAACTGCACGTCAATGCTTATCGCTCGGATACGCCAGTAGAGGTTATTGAAGCTGATATTCGTAACGTTACCATTGAAAACGCCAGTATGGTTGTGCTGAATTTCACTCTTCAGTTTTTGTCTCCAGAAGATAGACAGAGCTTACTAGAGAAAATCTTCCAAGGATTACGTCCTGGCGGCATTTTGATTCTGTCAGAAAAATATGTTTTCGAAAATAACAAAGCAAATGAGCTATTAGTCGATTTACATCATGATTTTAAACGGGCAAATGGCTATAGCGAACTAGAGATAAGCCAAAAGCGCAGTGCGATAGAGAACGTGTTGATCCCGGACTCCATCTCACAACATAAAGAGAGGCTAACAAATATCGGCTTTTCCAGCGTAGAACTCTGGTTCCAATGTTTTAATTTCGGCTCGATGTTCGCCATCAAATAGGCAGAACAAATACTCTTTGTTGCGATAACTTTTTTAATTATTTTTTACTCCATAACGGGCATAACATGTTCAATTTTGCTAATTTTTTTCAACTCATAGCTCAAGACGCAAATTTACAACCTTGGCTAAATACTCTCCCTCAGCAACTTACGGATTGGCAAAATGCGGATCATGGTGATTTTGATCGATGGCTAAAAGCTTTAAAGAAAATTCCGGCGGACAAACCAGATAATATCGAGTTAGCCTCATCGGTTACCCTATCCAATAACCAAGCTTTACCTGACGGACAGCGCAAGAAGTTAGAGAATTTATTACAAACCTTCCACCCGTGGCGTAAAGGGCCCTATTCTGTCCACGATATTTCAATCGATACCGAATGGCGCTCTGATTGGAAATGGGACCGAGTTCTTCCGCATATCTCCCCTTTGAAAAATCGTGCCGTACTGGATGTTGGCTGCGGTAATGGCTACCACATGTGGCGAATGCTAGGAGAACAAGCTCGTCTCTGTGTCGGTATAGATCCTTCTCATCTATTTTTAATGCAGTTTGAAGCCATCAGAAAGCTGATGGGGAATGATCAACGAGCTCATCTACTGCCCCTAGGTATAGAACAACTTCCTGAACTAAAAGCGTTTGATACCGTATTTAGTATGGGCGTTCTCTATCATCGTCGTTCTCCTCTCGACCATATTATTCAATTAAAGAACCAACTCGTGTCTGGTGGTGAGTTGGTGCTGGAAACATTAGTGATAGAGGGAGATGAAAACGCGGTACTGGTTCCTGTCGACAGATATGCTCAAATGAGAAATGTTTATTTCTTCCCATCGGCAAAAGCGTTAAAAGTGTGGCTAGAAAAATGTGGTTTTGTCGATGTAAAAATCGTCGATGAAAATGTCACCACAACCGGAGAGCAGAGAACCACGGAATGGATGAAGCACAACTCCTTGCCGGACTACTTAGATCCAAATGACAGCAGTAAAACAATTGAGGGTTATCCTGCCCCAAGACGAGCAATACTGATTGCCAGCAATCCATAGATAGCGGTTGAACGGCTCCCGAGCTAACGCTGATTTAGCTATCATATTGAAACTATGACCAAATGCTGACATTGGGGTGCTTCTCGCACCCCTTTTTGTTGGTTAAACTCTGCAACTTATAAACCATTGAGGACAACAAAGGCTAATGCGACAACTTGCCATCCCATTTCTGTTGGTTGCTTTACTTTCTGGCTGTGTAACCACATCCAATCAGCAACAACAGCTGCAAACTGCAATTACTCAATCAGAACAAAATATAAAACAGAAAATCTCTAAACTAGAACAGCAGGTCAACAGTCAAAACCAGCATTTAGAGACATTAGAAAATCAGTTTTCGCAACTCAAAGAGAGTGTTGAGACAAATTCTGACATTAACAGACGCGGTCAGGCTCCCTATAGCAATAACGTGACCATCAATAATCTTTCTCAAGGCGCTATCAGCCAAGAAGGATTATTGCTACTTGGTGAAATTGAAACGGTAGAGATAGATAACATTCCACAACTGTTTGATGCTCGAGTCGACACCGGTGCGGAAACATCTTCCCTAAATGCCGTCGATATTCAGCATTTTGAACGAGATGGTAATAAATGGGTCAAATTTCATCTTCTTGATAAAAATACCAATAAAAACGAAGAGATATGGATAGAAGCACCAGTTATACGGTACGCAAAAGTTCGTCAATCCAGTTCTGACTCTGCAGAAAGGCGAGCTGTGGTTGAATTATGGGTAAAAGTCGGAAAAATTCATGAAAAAGCGCAATTTACGCTGGCAGATCGCTCGCAAATGAGCCACGCTATTCTACTGGGAAGAGAATTTATAAAAGACATCGCTTTAGTGGATGTCAGCAAAAAATACCTTCAGTCCGTTAAAAAACAAAAATAGATTTATACTCAAATAACCTCAAGGTGCGCTCCCAAAGGGCAAGTAGTACTGACTGCTAAACAAGCACCTTGAGTGTACTTAGTAAATAAGGATAGTTATGACTTCTAGAATTCCTTTTTATTTTCTTATCGCAATGCTCCTTGTCGCTGGTGTAGCGCTCAGTGTATTACGACACCAAGATTACGGGGTTCCATGGACACCAGGAGAAAAACGTCAGGTTTGGGATATTGAGGCTCGTATTGAATTTAATGGTATTGGAGAGCCCGCAAAAGTTTCTTTGGCCGCGCCAAATACACAACCTGGTTACTCTTTAATCAATGAATCAGCCTCTTCTCCCGGTTATGGTGTCGCTTACCTATCAACCGATACCGGTCGTCGAGCTGAATGGTCTATTCGCTACGCAAATGGCCCACAAACCATCTACTATAAAACCCAATTTTTAGCCGATGAACAAGCGAAAGTAGAGCCGATTCCTCCCTCTGATGAAGAGATCGTTAAGCCTACCTTTGATGGCCCACAAGAGACGGCAGCGAACTCCATAATTGAAAAGGCGTCACAACGCTCGGCAGATAGCATTACCTTTACACGGGAACTGATTAAGGTTCTTAACGACTCCGACAGCCAAAATGCCTCATTGCTACTCGATAGTTCCAGTAAAGCAAAAACAACCTCTCGCCTGTTATCTTATGCAGATATTGCAAATAAAATGGTTGGCGTGGTCTATTTAGAGGATGGCCGCCGTAGACAAAGCATCACTCAAATGATTCAAGTATGGGATGGCAAAGAGTGGGTTTTATTTGATGCCGAATCCGGCACTCAAGGAAAAGCGGAAGACGCGTTAGTTTGGGACGAATCTAATGTTTCGTTACTCGATGTGATTGGTGGCAAGAACAGTCAGGTTCACTTCTCTATGATTGCTCAGGAGATCTCTCCTCAAGCCGCGACTCAAAACAAAATTGACGCTGAAAACCTAATTAATTTCTCCATTCATAGCTTGCCGCTAGAAGAACAAGCCATGTTTAAGACCATCATGCTGATCCCAATAGGGGCGCTGATCGTGGTTTTCCTAAGAGTAATTATCGGATTAAAAACGTCGGGAACCTTTATGCCGGTCCTGATTGCGGTTGCTTTTGTTCAAACACAGCTAGTTACTGGTATTGTCGGCTTTTTGCTTATTGTCGGGACAGGGTTAATTATTCGAAGTTATCTGTCTAAATTGAACCTGTTGTTAGTGGCAAGGATATCGGCGGTGATCATTACGGTAATCTTGATTATTTCCGTATTTACTATTGTGGCATTCCGTATTGGATTAACCGAAGGATTAAGTATTACTTTCTTCCCTATGATTATTCTCTCTTGGACCATTGAGCGCATGTCCATTCTATGGGAAGAAGAAGGGGCGAAAGAGGTCTTTATTCAAGGCGGCGGCTCTTTATTGACCGCTGTTATCGTCTACCTTGCCATGACAAGTAGTTTTGTTCAGCACCTGACCTTCAACTTTATCGGTGTTCAACTTATCGTATTAGCGGCGATTTTGGCACTGGGTAATTACACAGGCTACCGTTTAACCGAGCTACGTCGATTTAAGCCTTTGGCGGAGGACTAACATTATGTTACGACGTCTAACTTCGCCAACAAAGTTGAAAGACAAAGGCATCATGGGGATGAATAAGCGAAATCACAGTTATATCGGCCGATATAATGATCGCTCAAAATACCCTCTTGTCGATGATAAGTTAAAAACCAAAGTCATTGCAGAACAAGCGGGGGCAACGGTGCCAAAACTGATTGGCGTCATTAGTCACCAAGCAGAAGTCAAACGCATTCACGCTATGGTAAAACAGTGGCCGGGTTTTGTGATTAAACCGGCGCAAGGCAGTGGTGGCAAAGGGATACTGGTGGTGATATCTCATCAAGATGGTATATATACAAAACCATCGGGAGCTACCATAAATGAACAAGATGTAGAACGCCATATCAGTAACACTTTGGCAGGGCTGTTTTCCCTTGGAGGGAAAAACGATGTGGCTGTTGTTGAAAATCTCATTAAGTTTGATCCATGCTTTGAAGGCTTTAGCTTTGAAGGGGTTCCCGATGTGCGAATCATCGTCTTTAAAGGCTATCCGGTAATGGCAATGATGCGACTGTCCACCTCGGCCTCCGACGGTAAAGCAAACCTCCACCAAGGAGCCGTTGGTGTGGGTATTGATATTGCTACAGGCAAAGCTGTCCGCGCAGTGCAATTTGATCTGCCTATTGAGCAACATCCTGACACAGGTAAAAACCTACTTGAGCTACAAGTTCCTCATTGGCAAAGGCTTCTTACCCTTGCATCCAGTGCTTGGGAGATGACAGGGTTAGGCTATATGGGCACAGATATGGTGCTGGACGAAGAAGAGGGCCCAATGGTATTGGAACTGAATGCCAGACCCGGGCTTGCGATTCAAATAGCTAACGGCAGCGGACTATTACCGAGATTACAGCACATAGAGAATTTGGGCATACCTGCCGAGTACCCAAAACCCGAAGAACGGGTCGCCTATGCTGCACAGCAGTTTGGCATCTAATTACGCAGGAAATAGTCACGCAGAAAATAGTCTCGTAAAAAAAGAGTCAGGCTTATCAAGCCTGACTCTTTTTAAATGATTTAAGCTAATTTCAAGCTCACCAAGAGTTTCTCCTCAGCGAGCGTTATTTACCTAACGCTTCTTTATAGTGCTGACGGCAAACAGAAACATATCTATCGTTACCACCAATCGCCACCTGATCGCCCTCAGAGATAGGGGTGCCATTTTCGTCAGTACGAATAACCATATTGGCTTTTCGCCCACAATGACAGATGGTTTTTAGCTCGATCAACTTATCTGCCCATGACAACAGATACTGACTTCCTTCGAAAAGCTCACCTAAAAAGTCGGTACGCAATCCATAACACAGCACAGGAATATTAAGTTTATCGACCACTTCCGTTAGTTGATACACTTGAGTTTTAGATAAAAACTGACATTCATCAACCAAAATACAGTGACGCTTCTCTTGCTTATGCAACGCCTCTATCTCTTGATATAGGTCGGTCTCTTCGCCATACAATTGCGCATCAGATTGTAGGCCAATTCTTGAACTCACTTTACCAATGCCAAAACGATCATCCAGTGCCGCAGTAAATATGACTGGGTTCATACCACGCTCTTGGTAGTTAAATGATGATTGCAGTAGTGTTGTCGACTTACCCGCATTCATTGACGAGTAATAGAAATACATTTGTGCCATGGGTTAACCTCGTCTCCATGTTGTTCCTTGCGGACCATCTTCCAGTACAATTCCCATCTCAGTTAGCTTGTTACGTGCTAAATCTGCGTTGGCCCAATCTTTAGAAGCTCGAGAATCGTTTCTTAGTTTAATTAAGGCTTCAATTTCAGCAACTTCATCTGTGCCGCTCTCGCCACCTTGCAAAAACATCTCTGGGTCTTGATGCAAAATACCAATGACATCGGCAAGCTCGCGCATAAGTGAACCAAGTTTTGATGCCAATTCAATATCTTCATTTTTCAGGCGATTAATTTCACGCGCCATATCAAACAGCACCGAATAAGCCTCTGGCGTATTGAAGTCATCATTCATCGCTTCACTAAATCGGCGGACATACTGTTCGTCGCCTGCCGCTTCAGCACTCATATCTAAACCACGAAGTGAAGTGTAAAGACGCTCTAATGACGCACGAGCTTGGTTCAAGTTCTCTTCACTGTAGTTTAGTTGACTGCGGTAATGACCGGACATCAAGAAATAACGCACCGTTTCTGCATCGTAATGTTGTAATACGTCGCGAATCGTAAAGAAGTTGCCTAATGACTTAGACATTTTTTCTCTATCTACCATCACCATTCCGCTGTGCATCCATGTATTTACATACGGAGTATCGTGTGCGCAGCAAGATTGAGCGATTTCATTTTCATGATGTGGGAACTGGAGATCAGAGCCACCACCATGAATATCGAAATGGTCTCCTAAAATAGAGGAGTTCATGGCAGAACATTCAATATGCCAACCTGGTCGGCCTGGTCCCCAAGGAGATTCCCAAGTTGGCTCTCCCGGTTTCGACATTTTCCAAACAACAAAATCTAGTGGGCTGCGTTTTGCATTGTCTACATCGACACGAGCGCCCGCCTGCAACTGCTCCAGATCTTGCTTAGAGAGTTTTCCGTACTGTTCAAACGTGCTTACTTCGAACATGACGTCGCCATTGTCTGCAACGTAAGCGAAGCCTTTTTCGATAAGCTTCTCAACCAGATCAATAATTTCAGCAATAAAATGTGTGGCTCTTGGCTCAACATCAGGACGTTTCATATTAAGTGCATCAAAATCTTGATACATATCCTGAATGAGTCGTTCCGTCAGAGAGTCACAACTTTCGCCATTTTCTGCCGCACGTTTAATTATCTTGTCATCAATATCGGTGATATTTCGCACAAACGTTAGGTCATAACCTAAAAAACGCAGATAACGAGAAATTACATCAAATGAAACAAATGTACGACCATGGCCAATGTGACAGAGATCATAAATGGTTACCCCACACACATACATGCCCACTTTTCCAGCGGTGATGGGTTTAAATTCCTCTTTTTGTCGGGTAAGCGTGTTATATATCTTCAGCATGATCTCATCTAATTTAAATTGGCTTAATACAGAGCGAGAGTATAACAATTCCCACAGAATTAGGTAATAGTTGTCTTATCAATCCATTGAATTTAATGAGGGTGTTGATTGTCTGCCAACTTCCGCTAGAATTCGCAGTTCAGATCTAACACATTAGAAAGGTAAATATCATGATCATCCTTCACACAAACTTTGGTGACATCAAAGTACAACTAAACGAAGAGAAAGCTCCAGAAACAAGTGCAAACTTCTTACAGTACTGCCGCGACGGCTTTTACAACGATACTCTGTTTCACCGTGTTATTGATGGTTTCATGGTTCAAGGCGGTGGAATGACATCAGGGCTGAAAGAGAAAACGTCTCGTGCAGCGATCAAAAACGAAGCAAACAATGGCCTAAGCAATAAAGTAGGCACATTGGCAATGGCTCGTACTATGGAACCACATTCTGCTAGCTCTCAGTTCTTTATTAACGTCAATGACAATACTTTCCTAGATTTTAAATCTGAAAGTATGGATGGTTGGGGTTACTGTGTATTCGCTGAAGTTGTTGACGGTATGGATGTTGTTAACAAGATTAAAGCGGTTAGCACCGGTTCAATGGGTATGCACCAAGACGTGCCTCTTGAAGAAGTAATTATTACTGGCACTACTATCGAAGAATAAGTGATACTAGGGGGCATTAGCCCCCTATTTTAAAATTATGACAACACTATTTATTTCTGACCTTCACCTCTCCCCTTCTCGACCTGACATTAGCGACTGCTTTTTCTCTTTTATGGAGAATGAGGCTATTCATGCCGATGCCCTTTATGTACTCGGTGATCTGTTTGAATTCTGGATTGGTGATGACGACAACAGTTCATTTAATCAAGCCATCAAAAACGCATTTAAACAACTTGCGGATAAAGGCGTTCCTTGCTTTTTCATTCAAGGAAATCGAGATTTTTTAATCGGTAAACGGTTTGCCTTAGAAAGCGCCATGACACTACTACCCGAAGTGTCCATTATTGATTTATATGGTAAAAAAGCGATGATCATGCACGGCGATACCTTGTGCATTGACGACCATAAATATCAAGCATACAGAGAAAAAGTGCATCTGCCTTGGTTACAGTTTTTGTATAACCGCTTGCCTCTTTTTATAAAAAAGAAAATAGTGTCAAAAATTCAAAGTGACATAGGCGAAGATAAGAAAGAAAAATCGTTAGAGATAATGGATGTGAATCAGCAAGAAGTTGAACGCATCATGGATCAATATGGCGTTGATCTGCTTATACATGGGCACACTCACCGACCTGATATACACAATTTTGTCAGCACAAATGGTCATAAGCAACGAATCGTATTGGGAGACTGGTATCAGCAAGGATCTATCTTGTCATTCTCTTCAGCTGAATCCTATCAGTTGACGCATAAAGAGTTTGCTAACTAGATTTGTTACAAATTCGATCTAATTCCTGTTATATATTGAAAAAAGACGTATTATTAATAAATGGTCTATTTGTTTACACTAATTTTACATATTTCCTGTTCAACAAACATAAAGATCAAGAAAACATACGTTAATACCATTGGTACTGTATAAGGCGATAAATCTAAACCTGTATGAATTACTCTTATGTTGCGCGTCAGCCCATACTCGATAGAGAGAAAAAAACCATTGCTTATGAGTTGCTATTTCGAGACGGTCCTAAAAACACCTTCCCTGAAGTAGAACCTGAGCTGGCAACCAATAGGCTGCTTTCTGAGCAGTTCTTGGGTACCGAATACAGTTCTATCGGCGATAAGCTTGGTTTCGTCAACTTCCCCTATCAAAGTTTGATTAATCAAATCCCGACCTTATTCCCTAAAGAAAAAATTGTGGTTGAAGTGCTGGAAGATTGCGCTCCCACCGATGAGTTGCTGGATGCCATAAAAAAACTGCATCAGCTAGGCTATACTCTTGCTCTGGATGACTTTATCCCTAGCCCAGAATGGAAACGTTTTTTACCTTTTATCCACCTTATTAAGTTTGATATTCGCATTATTTCTATCGCCAAAGCCGCTACGTTTATCCAGCGTCTAAAAGAGAGCAAAATAGAGTTTCTTGCTGAAAAAGTAGAGACTTATGAGGAATATCAAGAAGCAATTGGGGCTGGTTTTCACTATTTCCAAGGTTACTTTTTTAGTAAGCCTGAAGTATTGCAACAGAAAGCGTTATCTCCCTCTTTCTTGACAGTTATTCAGCTCTGTAAAGCCATCGCCTCTGATGATGTTGATTACAGTGATGTGGAGCGAATCATCTCTTCAGATGTCTCGCTATCATACAAGCTGTTACGCCACGTAAACTCTTCATCGCAAATTAGCTCAGATATTAAGTCATTTCGCCAAGCTCTTGCCTATATGGGTGAGCAAAAACTGAGAAAATTTGTCTCTCTGGTTGCGATTGCGTCCACTCAAGAGTCAAAACCTGAATCTCTGTACAGTTTGTCGATACAGCGTGCCAGATTCAGTGAATTGATCGCTAGCTACTCGGATAAGCCCAGCTATAAGAGCCAAGCTTTTTTAACCGGGATCTTTTCTCTACTTGATTCTCTATTGGATCAATCCATTGAAACGGTTATTGAATCTATACCTATCGACAACGAGATCAAGACCGCATTGCTTACACAGCAAGGACATTTAGGTCAGGTTTTGAGTATCGCGATTGCTTATGAAAAAGCGGATTGGGCGGAGGTTACGCGTTTAAGCGATGTTTTACATATTAGCACTGAGCAATTAGCACAAAGCTACATTGATTCAACAAACTGGACAGAAGAGTTATTCGCCTCTACGTCCTGAAATCTGTTGACCGTTCCCGTACATTTTTGCAGTGTAATGAGTCGCTGACATAAAATAACTATGCTACTCTCCTCATGCCTTGCTCAAAACGCTTTTAGATTGAACAAACATTGTATTTGAAAATCAACAGACCCTATATTTTTCTACTTGGAACTCCATATGTCTCATTGCCCATGCGGTAGTCGATTAAATTATGCCGACTGTTGTCAACCTATTCACCTGAATCACCACGAGGCTACAGAGCCCGAACAATTAATGCGAGCGAGGTTTTCTGCTCATAAACTAAAGCTCATCGATTTTGTGGTAGCAACATATCACCCCAGCTGTCATGCCGAGAATGAGCGACAAGGAATAGCAGAGTCTATCAACCTAGATTGGCAGCGGTTAGAGATTGTTGATGCACCAACCGCTTCAGAAGAACAAGGGTGGGTCGAATTTAAAGCTTACGTTAATGATGACGATGGTGAGCACTGCATGCACGAACGCTCTCGTTTTATTAAAGAAAATAGCTTGTGGTACTATCTTGATGGCACATTTCCACAGCAAGCCGTAACAAAAAAAGTGGCTCGAAATGAACCTTGCCCATGTGCTAGCGGAAAAAAATATAAGAAGTGTTGTGGAAAATAGAACCGCAGGTTAAAAGATACATTGTGTATACATTCTTGCCGTAGAATGACGATGCCTTCAAATCAGTGCTTTGTTCAGCAGCCAATACATTCTCGCTGAACAAAGCACTTTGAGGTCACTTGAGTATAAACAGACCGTGGATTCATCTATTTACACAATGTCATTGCCTAACGTCAACGAAAGTTACTTATGTCGTTCCTTAAGCTTATTAATCACGTCATTCATTGATAGCCCTTGGTCTTGCAACAGCACCAACAAGTGATAGATAAGGTCCGCGGATTCACAGACCAATTCTGCTTTGTCGCCAGATGTTGCAGCAAGTGCAACTTCTACCCCCTCTTCCCCCACTTTTTGCGAGATACGCTTCGTTCCACGTCCATACAAACTTGCAGTATAGGAAGACTCTGGATCGGCATCTTTACGCGAGGCGAGTAGATTTTCTAACTGAGCCAGCCAAACTAGCTGTGAAGCTTCTTGATTATCCGCATCAAAACAGGTCGTGGTACCAGTGTGACACGTTGGACCAATCGGATTAGCCAAAACCAACAAGGTGTCATTGTCACAATCCAGCGAAATGTTCTTCAGTTGCAAGACATTGCCTGATGTCTCGCCTTTAGTCCATAGCCTCTGCTTGCTTCTAGAAAAGAAGGTAACTTGCTCTGTTTCCATGGTTTTTTGTAGTGCTTCAGGGCTCATGTAGCCCAACATAAGCACCTGACTTGATGTGAAGTCCTGCACAATGGCCGGCACCAATCCTTCTACTTTTTTCCAGTCTATTCGGTCAGTAATACTTTTGTTCTCTAACCCGTTGCTCATAGTCGAATCTCCACACCTTTCGATTTAAGGTACTGTTTAAGTTCGCCAATATTGATCACTTGTTTATGAAAAACAGAGGCCGCTAATGCCCCATCAACATTGGTTTTTTTATAGGCTTGCTCAAAATGCTCCATTGCACCCGCGCCACCCGACGCGATAAGAGGAACATGGCAAACTTCTCGCACCATATTGAGTTGCTCTAAATCGTATCCATTTCGAACACCATCTTGGTTCATCATGTTGAGTACAATCTCACCAGCACCCCGCTTTTGGACCTCTTTCACCCAATCGCTAGTTTGCCATTGTGTCGCTTTGGTGCGTGACTCATCTCCCGTAAACTGATAAACCTGATACTTTCCTGTCTCTTTATCAAAGTAAGAGTCAATGCCCACAACGATACACTGCACACCAAACTTATCGGCTAAATCAGTAATTAACTGAGGATTGGCAAGTGCAGGAGAGTTGATGGAGACTTTGTCTGCGCCAAACTGCAAAATACGCGCTGCATCTTCCGCAGATTTGATGCCTCCAGCTACACAGAATGGTATATCAATAACTTCTGCGACACGAGCTACCCAGCTTTTATCTACAACTCGACCATCAGATGACGCGGTAATATCGTAGAAAACCAGCTCATCGGCGCCTTCTTCAGCATAACGCTGGGCAAGTGGCACAATGTCACCAATAATTTCATGGTTACGAAATTGTACCCCTTTTACCACCTGACCATCTCTAACGTCTAAGCAAGGTATTATTCGCTTTGCCAACATTGAAATGCCTCCTCTGCGGTGAATTTACCATCTAGTAGCGCACGACCGACAATAACACCCGCGACACCACTTCCTTTTAATGCTTCTATATCTTGTAGCGAACCGATACCGCCTGATGATTGGAATTGAACCTGTGGATATTGAGCGCATAAATCAACGTAGAGCTCAACGTTGGAACCTTCAAGAGTGCCGTCTCGTGAAATATCGGTACATAACACGTGGGTAAGTCCGACAGTGAGATAATCATCAATCAATGACTCAATTGTCACCCCTGAATCTTCCTGCCAGCCTGAGATGGCCACCTTTCTCACACCATCAGCATCAATATTAATGTCTAAAGCCAGCACGATTTTCTCTGCGCCATACTTTGTCATCCAACTTTTTACCAGCTCTGGTTGCTTAACTGCGGTAGAGCCAATAACGACACGCTGCGCGCCAGCCTCTAGTAAGTCTGCTACATCTTTCTCAGAGCGAACGCCGCCACCTATCTGCACATTTGCAGGCGTGCTAGCCAGTATTGTTGCAATTAAGTCTAGCTGGCGAGCTGAGGTGTCTTTTGCTCCGGTTAAATCCACTAAATGCAGCCAGTTCGCGCCAGCTTGATGATATAAATTGAACTGTTCTGCTGGTTCTACTTTGTACTCTGTTACTTGTCCGTAATCTCCTTGAAATAATCGGACAACTTGACCTTCAATTAAATCGAGTGCGGGAATAATCACAATAACGTCCTTTTATAATTGTAAGAAGTTTTGAATAAGGCGAGAGCCTGCTTTGGAGGAACGTTCTGGGTGGAACTGAACGCCATAATAGTTGCCGCTCTGTATCGCCGCAGAGAAAGACTCTCCATAACGACATTCAGCGATGGTGTAATCGCCGATAGGCATGGCAAAACTATGCACAAAGTAAAAATACTCCCCTTTTTCAATACCTTTGAATAGAGGATGATTATTAATGGCTTCTACGGTGTTCCATCCCATGTGAGGTAGAGGCAAATCATCGGTTTGCATCTGCTGTACCTCACCATCACAAAGATTTAAACAAGGCACGACATCTTGTTCTGTTGAACCTTTCTCTTGTGAAAGCTTTCCAAGTAACTGCATACCTAAACAGATTCCAAGTAGCGGCTTTTCTACTTTCTTAACCAGTTCAACAAGGCCTCGTTGCTCAAGGTTTTTCATCGCCTCGCTTGCTGTTCCCACACCGGGAAGAAACAGTTTATCCGCCGCCAGAACAACTTCCGCATCCTTAGAAATCACCACCGAGTAGCCAAGCCTTTCAATCGCAAATTTTACTGACGAAACATTGGCACATCCGGTATCTATGATAACGACTTTTGCACTCATTACAGTACTCCTTTACTGCTAGGGAGCTCGTTCCCTTCAACTCTTATTGCTTGACGCAACGTACGACCAAAGGCTTTAAACAGACTTTCGATAATGTGGTGGTCATTATCACCTGTTGAAGATAAGTGCAGCGTACAAGCTAGAGTGTCCGTTAAAGAGCGGAAGAAGTGTTCCACCATTTCAGTTGACAGGTCCCCTACGATGTCACGGCTAAAACGGGCGTCAAATTTTAAATAAGGTCGTCCAGAAAGATCTAACGCGCACTGAGCCAAACACTCATCCATTGGCAAACTGAAACCAAAACGCCCTATACCTCTCTTGTCACCCAAAGCTTCTTTTAGCGCTTGTCCCAATGCTAAAGCTGTATCTTCAACAGAGTGGTGATCATCAATATGCAGATCCCCATCTACATTTACTTGTAGCTGGAAAGCGCCATGTGTCGCGATCTGATCCAACATGTGGTCAAAAAAACCTAAACCGGTGGAGATACTGTTTCCACCTTGAACATCCAGATTAACGGCCACTCGGATATCGGTCTCTTTGGTGGTTCGCACCACTTCTGCTGTTCGCTCTTTGACCGTTAGCTGACGAAGAATCTGCTGCCAGTTCATGGTCTCAGGGTGGTACTGGATACCACGAATAGCCATATTTTCCGCGAGCTGAAGATCCGTTTGTCGGTCACCAATGACCGCCGATGTTTTAAAGTCTACTTTGCCACTTTGCAGATAATCCTTCACCATACCCAGTTTGGGTTTCCGGCAACTGCAGTTGTCCTCTTCAAAGTGAGGACAGATAAGAACATCATCAAACTTCACCCCCTGCGACTCAAATATCTCCATCATCATCTGATGTGGTGCATCAAAGTCGTCTTGCGGATAACTCTCTGTCCCTAGACCATCTTGGTTAGTGACCATGACCAAGCGATAACCGGCGTCTTGTAACGCAAGTAAACTTGGAATGACATTGGGTTCAAGTTTGAGTTTGTCTAAACGGTCCACTTGGAAATCAACTGGCGGCTCAACAATAAGCGTACCGTCTCTATCGATAAATAATATTTTTTGCTGATTGCTCACTGTACTGTCCTTATTACGATTCTTTTCCATTACAATTCTTAGCCGAC
The DNA here is from genome assembly GCF_013114595.1 of Vibrio sp. 99-8-1. Classification (GTDB taxonomy): domain Bacteria; phylum Pseudomonadota; class Gammaproteobacteria; order Enterobacterales; family Vibrionaceae; genus Vibrio. The sequence goes on from NZ_VTXE01000014.1 coordinate 118,180, forward strand.
TAACATGCTTCGTATAAATGAAAGGGTTTTATCACACTCTTCACGACTGCCCACACTAATACGAACACAATTCTCAATCGGTGAATTTCTTAAGATAATTCCGTTATCCCACGCGGCTTTGAATAGAGCATCACCATCACTAAATTTAACCAGCAGATAATTGCCCCATGCCGGATAAACACGTACGCCACTAATCTCTTCAAGCTGCTGTTGCAAATATTCTCTATTAGCATTTAATTGAGACACTTGATCAATGGCTCTGGTGAGTCCTTGTCCTGTTAGTGCTTGTACCGCTATATCAACCACCGGGATCGGTACAGGGTATGGCGCGATAACCTTCTGCAAAACTTCTATAATTGATTGATTAGCCAGAGTAAAACCACATCTCAACCCTGCTAATGCAAACGCTTTAGACAAGGTTCTTAATATGGCTAAGTTTTGGTAACGCTCCAGCAAGCCCTTGCTTGAGGCCTCTGGACAAAAATCAATATACGCTTCATCCATAACGACAATGGCCTTATCTTTGGTCATTTCAAGTAAAGCAATAATGTCGTTTGCATCAATCAAGTTGCCGGTAGGATTGTTTGGGCTACAAACAAAGATAAGTTTTACTGAATCAAGCTGCTGTTCAATGGCATCTAGATTTAGCTGCCACTCAGAGGTTAACGGTACAATTTTTCTTTCTACGCCTATGGTTTCCGCACTAATGGCGTACATACCATATGTTGGAGGACAAAATAAGATCGCGTCCTCTTCGGGCTCACAATAGGCACGAATTAACAACTCTATCCCTTCATCCGCCCCTCTGGTGGTCAATACCTGATTCTGTTGCACTGCTGCATAGTTGGCGTACGCCTCTATCAATGGCTTCGGCTGACACTCACCATATCTATTCAAGCCGGATAAATCAGCGTTGTATACATTGTCAAAAGGAGATTCATTGGCGTTTAACCAGACATCACCAGACCCTCCTATTCGCCGAGCAGAGAGATATGGCGTTAGTTGCTGAACTTGCTTACGAGCTAAACGTTCCATCAGTTAGCTCCTTTCTCTAGTGCTTCCGAACGGCCTAATGCTTCCATACGAATCGTAACCGCACGTTTATGTGCATCTAACCCTTCCGCTTCTGCCATAGTAACCACTGTAGAGGCCAGCCCCTTAAGACCATCCGATGACAACTCTTGAACCGTCATTCGTTTACTGAAGTCTGCCAAGCCTAAACTCGAATAGGTACGTGTATAACCATAAGTTGGCAATACATGGTTAGTTCCAGACGCATAGTCGCCAGCTGACTCTGGTGACCAGTCACCAAGGAAAATAGAACCTGCATTATCTAGCAGAGGCAATAACTCTCGCGGCGCACGCGTCTGCACAATAAGGTGCTCTGGCCCATAAAAGTTTGAAATGGAGATACATTGAGTAAGGGACTCGGCAATAACAATGATACTTGAACCAAGCGCTTGCTGAGCAATATCCCCTCTCGATAGCTCTTTTAACTGAGCGTTTACTGCATCAGCCACTTTATCCGCAATCACTTCAGAGGGTGTTAACAGCACCACTTGAGAATCTGGGCCGTGCTCAGCTTGGCTAAGCAGATCGGCGGCTACAAACTCAGGATTAGCGTACTCATCGGCAATAACCAACACTTCTGATGGACCGGCAGGCATATCAATTGCTGCACCACGAAAATCATTACTGACTTGACGCTTAGCTTCGGTCACATAGGCATTACCCGGACCAAATATTTTCTCTACTTTGGAGACCGTTTCAGTACCATACGCCATAGCGGCAATCGCTTGGCCACCGCCAACATTGTAAACTTCATCAATATTACACAGCTTCGCAACGTATAAGATTTCATCGGCTATGGGGGGCGGAGAACAGAGAACGACTTTTCTACAGCCTGCGATTTGCGCCGGTACACCTAGCATTAATACCGTTGACGGTAACGGAGCACTGCCGCCAGGAATGTATAATCCTACTTTATTTATTGGCCGGGTTACTTGCTCACATACCACACCTGGTTGAGTCTCTACTTTTAAAGGCTGTGGCTTTTGTGCTTTATGAAACACTGAGATATTCTTGTACGCTTGCTCTAACGCTTGCTTCATCTCATCAGACAGACGCTGTGATGCTTCATCAATATCCTGCTGAGTCACTCGAATAGAGTCTGGTCGAATACCATCAAACTTTTCCGTTAACTCTAGTAATCCAGCATCGCCTTCTGTCGTTACTTTCTCGATAACAGCGCTAACCGCAGAGGTGATATTCGCCCCTTCCGCTATTGCCGGTCGTTCAAGTACAGACTCTTGCTGAGATTCACTTAATGATTGCCAAACAACAGTTTTCATTTTTTACTCCATCATTTTTTCGATAGGTAAAACCAGTATGGAACTTGCGCCTAACTCTTTGAGTTGCTCCATCGTTTCCCAGAACAGATTCTCTGTACTAACTAAGTGAACCGCGACTCGGTTTTTTTCCGCAGACAATGGCAGTACCGTTGGGTCTTCCGCGCCAGGAAGAAGCTGTTTTACTTGCTCTAGTTTGTCAGCTGGAGCGTGCAACATTATGTACTTAGACTCTTTAGCCTGAATCACACCCTGCATACGGGTGAGAATTTTATTGATCAGCGCCTGTTTCTCATCATCAAATTCACCGGCGCGTTGAATCAAAGTGGCTTTAGAACGGAATATCACTTCCGCTTCTTTTAAGCCATTCGCTTCCAGCGTTGCCCCTGTTGAAACCAAGTCAGCGATGGCATCTGCTAACCCTGCTCTAGGCGCAACTTCTACCGAGCCCGTTAACATACAAGTACTAAAGTCGACGCCTTGCTCATCCATAAACGCTTTTAATAGGTGTGGATAGGTAGTGGCAATTCGTTTGCCGGCGAGATCCTGAGGGCCGTTATATACTTCATCTTTATCGATAGCGATAGACAGTCGACAACCACCAAAATCTAAACGACGCAGTGCGACAAAATCATTTGGTTCGTTGAGGGCGATTCTGTCTAAACGTACTTCTTCTAGTTCATTTTCACCAATGAAGCCCATGTCGACAACACCATCCATAACTAAGCCGGGAATGTCATCATCGCGTACAAGCAATAGATCCAGTGGCATGTTCTCAACGTGAACCACTAGACGCTCTCCCATTAAACTAAACTGAGCACCACATTTTTTTAGTAGGTCTTGACACTCTTTACTTAAGCGTCCTTTTTTTTGAATGGCGATTCTTAATCTTTGTGCTTGCATAATTGCTAATCCCTGTCTGTCAATTTGGTAAATTTCAATTTTGTTGAACGAAACTATTTTTATAGAGCGAAACTAAAAAACCCCCGGAAAATTATTTCCCGAGGGTCTGAATCTGTTCACTTGATTTCACCTCCGGGATTGTTGTCTCCCGGATATGCGCACATCTCCCGAAAGACTACTCAGGATGATGATGATGAATGTTTGATAATATTCTACGCATAATGTCTTAACTCCGTTTACTTGCTAACCACACTAGCGAAGCTTGCTTCAATTTTCAACATAAAAATTCAGTTTTTTTAAAACTATTACCGAATAGCATCCCCAATAGTGTGTATGGCCAATATGCGCTCAACCGTTCTAATCAGACAATTAATCCAATCAGCGTATGGGAATCATCAACTCAGTTAGATCATTTCAGCGGGCATCACTGTGGGGGCAAAAATAGAGACGTTTACACACTAGCTATCATTGTAGTTCTTGCTTTCAGGATGCAAAACTAAAACAGGAGCCAATAGGCTCCTGTTTTAGTTTCAGCAATAGCGATTTATAGCCTAGAGCTTATTAAACGCTTTGTACTTGACTACGCTGTGATTTCGCTATTGAAGCCATCACAAAACATGCCACAACAAATGCCACTGCTGAAGCAACAAACGCAGAAGTAATTGAAGCAGTAAGTCCAAGTACGACATAACCAATACACGAAATTAATGCCACAATTAAGGCATAAGGTAGCTGAGTAGCAACGTGATCGATATGGTTACACTTAGCACCAGTAGATGACAATATGGTGGTATCTGAAATTGGAGAACAGTGATCACCAAATACAGAACCGGCTAATACCGCACCTAACATTGGTAGCATCAAAGCAATATCTGTTGCTCCGGCCATGTCTCCGGCAATAGGTAACATAATTCCAAATGTTCCCCAAGATGTTCCGGTAGAAAATGCCATTAAACCTGATAGCAAAAATAAAATAACAGGTAACCATTGAGGGCTAATATTACCTTGAGCAAGAGATGATAAATAAGCACCCGTTTTCATGTCACCTATTACTGAACCAATTGACCATGCAAATACTAGAATAAGAATTGCACCAAACATAGATTTAGCACCAATCCAAATAGTTTTACTTATATCGCTAGTTGGTAATTTTTGTTTTATAACGGTAAATAGAGCAGATAAAACCCCTACTAAACCACCATAAACAAGAGACTTACCTACATCGGTATTCTCAAATGCACCAAGCACACTAAAATCGATATTATCAGAAGCCAATGCTTGACCACCTGTATATATCATAGAAGCGACGGTAGCTATAATTAAAAATACAATTGGAAGAACAAGATCAGATACTTTACCTGTTTGGCTTTCAATAATATCCAGCTCTTCATTTAAATCGCGAGCACCTTTATCATCTTGCAATGAGTTATCTTCATCACCATTTAATGCATCTAACTCATGTTTACGCATTGGTCCAATATCTAATTGGAACCACGCCACGGCAAAAACCATTAATAGTGCAAATAGTGCATAGAAGTTCATTGGCACTAAACGTAAATAGGCACCCAGTGCAGTATATTCATTAACTCCATGGGTAACTAAAATACCACTTATAATTGTCATAATATAAGCGCCCCAACTAGAAGCAGGCATCAATACGCACATTGGAGCAGCAGTTGAGTCTAGAATATACGCAAGCTTTGCGCGGGAGACATTATATCTATCCGTTACAGGACGCGAAATCGCACCGACCGCAAGACTATTAAAATAGTCATCAACAAATATAAATACGCCAAGGAAAGCCGCCAATAATTTAGAGCCTCTTCGGTTCTTAACTTTAACTTGAGCCCAAGCTGCGAACGCTCTTGTGCCTCCAGATAAAGTTAATAATGCCGTCATCATTCCTAACAACAATAAAAAGGCAACAATACTCATATTCCAAGTATTTATTCCACCATCTTCAATAAACACACCTTTTACGGTTGTTATGATATAGGTGATGGTTTTTCCAATAGAGTAATCAGCTAACAAAAACGCGCCAACAACAATACCAATACCAAGAGAAAGCAACACTCTACGAGTTAGGATAGCTAGGCCTAGGGCCATTATAGGGGGTAACAATGAAAGGGGGGATGTAGCAAATTCTATTAAATTCATGATCTTCTTAAACCAATTGGTTAGAGATCTACTGCAGACATATTACATATACACATGCAATATTCTAATAAATAAGTAAAAGATACTAATTGCACCTTCTAACCTACAGTAGCGCTCCATAGTTAACAACAAATATACTATGGCAGTGTTGTATCTATTTGACACAACCCCAGCAAACAGCTTTGATATGCATATTCACTTCGGCAAAAACTCCTTTCACTACTATTCATTGGCATCACCCCAATAGTAACTACTGATAGTTCTTGCACCTCTACTTCAATTACTCTTTGAAATTGCTAGATTATTCAACAATCTCTCTAGTAACTGACTTACGGCTTGCATAATTCTACGGATTTAGGCGTTTTTTGCAACATAAAAATCCATAGACTGACAGAAAAAAGAGACTATAGCTTAGTTTTTACTCAACTATCGAGATATGAATCCGTTAATAATATTAATTTCATCACTAAACATTTTGATAATTGCAATTTCAATATCGTGTTAATAAATTTATATCTACCAGCTATACAATAGCTTTATCAATATAAATTCCCATAAATAATCTATTAATTTCACTATTTTTGTTTGTAATATAAAATTACACTGTTATTATTATAAGCGTTTAATAATGTCAAATGGGATAAATCATGTCAGAACTAACAAAAACACTGCTCAATATTCGCAGTCTGCGTGCATTTGCTCGCGAATTAACTTTTGAACAATTAGAAGAAGCTCTAGAAAAACTAACTCTTGTTGTGGAAGAACGCCGTGAAGCAGCAGAAGAAGAACTTGTAGCGAATCAAGCTCGTGAAGCTAAACTTGCTGAATATGCTCAAATGATTGCTAAAGATGGTATCGATGTTGAAGATCTAATTTCAGCACTATCTGGTGAAGCAAAAACTAAGACTCGCAAGAAGCGTGAACCACGCCCTGCTAAATATAAGTATGTAGATACAACTGGCGAAGAGAAAACATGGACAGGTCAAGGTAGAACTCCTTCCGCCATTCAATCTCAACTAGATGCCGGCAAATCTTTAGATGATTTCTTAATCTAAGATAAATTGAATATAAAAAAGAGCTCTTAATGAGCTCTTTTTTTATATCTAGTAGTAAGGTTAATATCAATCGTATTAATAACCAAGTCAAATATATAATTGACTAGAGAAACTACCTCTCCCAATATGCCTCTTCTAAGCTATCTTCTTTCTCAGGTAATCCACGAGACAGACGAGGAGAGTGCTGTACCAACACTTCATAACTAGAACGGTTTGCATATTTACACACTTGAGAGAATGATGAGTAAGTCAAATAAGCATTTTGGTGCTTACTAGAATTAGGCACATTTTCTTTATGGTATTTATTGGCTGCCATATCGTGCAACAGAGCGGATAAAGCCGCGTCCCCTGCTCCGTTAGTATTTTTAATTTTCTCTGGCCCACCCATATACGGCGCAATATGAGAATATATTTTAATCGGTGTCTCACACGACGCCCTTGTCGCTGGACGACTAAACTCGTATTGATTGAACTCAGCAATAGCACCAGGAAGCAATGGCAGTGATGTCACTCTTTTCGCGCTATCTTCGGTATAACCTGCCATAAACAAGCCAACCGGTCCAGCTGTACATAGCACCATATCAACCCAGTCCAGAGCTTTGTCTGACGCCAATAGAGGGTCACTCTCTCCCGTTAAGGCTTCAGCTTCTTCTTCATTCATTGCCACAACAGAGATGTTGTCGCTTAGGAACGCTTGCCAAAATTCTGGATCATCTTGAATGACAAATTTGGTGCCTAACGTTAATACCACTGGCACGTCATATTTCTTAGCATACTCGATCGCCTGCATAGTGGCTTGGGGCATGGTGTCGTCTTCGTTACATCGAACCAAATAGGCTGTTAATACTAATGCTGAAGCAGTCGCAAAAATGGATTCGGGTATGCTCTCTGGTTTAAGCTTGTTCATCTGCCCTGCACTAATCGCAAATGTTCTTTCACCATCGTCGGATATCAACGCAAAACAGCGACCAATTGCGCCTTCAACACCCTGCAAATAGTTCAAATCCATACGGCTAGAGGTGTTGCAGATGTAGCGGTAACCATAACTACCGATTTCAATGCTTTTGCTCATCACTCCTAGCAAGGTAGATCTATCATCAGCCAGCACAGAGTAGTTATGTAAGGTATTTCCAATGGTTCCACCGGCAAATTCATTGGTAATCAACTCTTCTCGTTTAAGGTGTTGATAAAGAGCTTCTGCTGTTTGGTCATCAATAACTAAAGAGTGTCCCTTACTCAAACCATATTTTTCAATAAACTGGTCACTAACACGGGCTTCAATATCCACTAGTGTCTGATCAATACCAATGATATGCGTGCGCGCCATTTTTTTACTTGTTTGAGTCTGAGTAACCAATGGATCACGAGCATGGACGGGAAAATAGTGCTTAGATTTACGCTGACCGGGAAATTTCATAGAAGCTATCTGCTAGGTAGTAATTAAAAGGTTAATTTTAGCTGCGTGGGTTAATAACAGCAACATAGAAGCAAATAGCAAACGGTTGCTCAATAAAATAACAACGAATATAAAAAGAAAAAGACCAGATACAGTAATATCTGGTCTCCTAAATAAATAGCGATTAAACGAGTCTTTACTCTTGGTCAATCATCCATTTACGGAATTCTTTACGCTCAGCTTTGGTCGCTTTGCTATACCAAAGTTTAAGCTGGGTTGTTGCGTCACCACTGATTTCTACTTTACCAGTTTCAGATACGGTTACAGCGGCTTCTTTAACCACACCAGTTCCATTATCGGCAGTTGATAAAATAACACCTTGCGACACATTGTAATCGCGAATGACTTGCTCTATATCCCCGTAAGGAAAGAAACCTTCCTTACCAGGCAGTAATTCAACATCTACAGACTTAGATCTACCATTCGTTTCAATTTTCCAATCTACGTCATCATTTTTAAAGGCATTTTCTGCGTGACTATAGTTAAAGAAGTGTTTATGGCTTAGCTCAAGCTTATCTGAGCTGCTCTTAATATCTACTTCAAAAATATAAGGTTTCGAATTGAGTAATCGTTTTTCTTTACCATCATCAAGATTGGCGATAAATTCTACTACGAACTGATTACTTCCAACAGAAAGCGACTGAAGAGCCTCTTTTTCTACTTCCTTACCATTCAGAGCCATTATATGGGTATCTTTAGGTAGTTCTAAGGTTGCGGCAGTAGCCATACTAGACGCAAGCAGCACACCACAAGCTGCAATCATTTTTAGAGCCATTTGCTCTCCTCAATTTTTCTTAACTAATAATAACTATAAGAGCAATGATACCATTGCAACCACCAGATATGACCTCTATAACAGTAAAAAATTCATTTTAGTTCTAACTGTTACAAAATAGACATTCATAAAGTAAATAATCCACCTGCAGAGCCGGTGGCTTTGACTGGCCTCCTATAAGGAGGCTTATTTAACTATCGAGCTCTAACAACATCTGGCGCTCTTCTTCTTCCTTTCCTACTTTGTCTTGGTGTCGCACATATCGTCTAATGACTTCTTCGTTCATTCCGACTGAATCCACAAAGTGCCCTCTCTGCCAAAAACGATTACCCCAAAGTTTCTTCTTTCGTAAATATGGAAACTTATTAAATAGCTTAATCGCTGTTCGCCCTTTCACAAAACCCACATATTTTGAAACACTTAAACTAGGTGGCAGCCTCACAACTAGGTGGATATGATCTATCTGCACATTTAGTTCTACTACCTAACAGCCCTTCATATTGCTGTAAACATATATGCATCGACACACTTCTTTACCTACATTTCCTTTAAGTATTTTATGCCTATATTTGGGCGTCCAAACTATGTGAT
>NZ_VTXE01000015.1 GCF_013114595.1 Vibrio sp. 99-8-1
GCCAATAAAACTCGCCCTTTGGGAGCACATCAACACGCCCATTTCTGCGTCAGATAATCTTGAAAGGGAATGCCATTCCTTCAATTATCTTTCTTGAACTGAACCTGTTGATGTCGCTCTGAATCCAGCATCTTGAGGTCACTGAGTATATTACCAATTAAGAACAGGATTATTATTGTAGTAATCACAAATTAGTTGGTTTTGATGGCGCGCACCAAACTTACGCAATATTTGCTTAATTTGGGTTCGCGTCGTCTCTTTAGACACCTTCCTGAGTTCGGCAATTTCACTGCCATTAAACCCTTTAAGCAGCAAAACATACACTTGATATTCGGCATCACTTAAATGATCTAGTTTGGTGTTCGTTATGGTGTTTCTTTGATAGTTAACCCATGATTTTTCTAGAGATTGTTGAGTTAACCAGTTATTGGACCATTTGTGGAGCAGTAGCCAAATCTCATTCAGTTTTAACTCTTGCGAATAAGAAAGAGCTTCTGGGCTATGGCAACTCAAAACCATTATAAAGCCACCTTCTAATTGGTGAAGGCCACTATAAGTGTGAGAAAAACCAATAGTAGGTATTAAAATATCATTGAATATCGAATTTTTAATGTGATGTACCGGAAGCAAACTCTGCAAATAGACAATTCGGCTAGTGCATTTGTGTTTTAAGTAGGTTTGTAGATAGACATCATGCTCTTGAAGCGCTTGATAAATGCTGATTTGATGCTCACTAAAGCCAACTACTTTTTGCTTCACTGAGACTCGTTCACTATTAATAATGGAAAACAAAACATTTTCTACTCCTAGCTGTGCAAGCTCATTCTCAAGAATGTGATTCAGGAAGATAGAAGGGTCAGACAAGTTTTCACCTTCTTTGCTAGGAAACAATACTTTTCTCATCGTTAATGCTCGATTCCTTATTATTTGCGAACGCCTAAGTCTAGTCCTGCATTAATGAAAGTAATATCAGATAATTTCGCACGATTTGTTCGAGAAAATCATAGTTAACAGTATGCGTAGGAGAAAGTCAGTAAGGTTGTAGATGGTAAATAAATCACTTTGTACAGCCTATTGAGCATTTAGATCATGATGATCTAAATGCTCAACGAACGGTAACCGACAGACAGAGTGAATGCAGAGCTTATAAAAAAGCCCTCTCAGTTTAATAACGGAGAGGGCTTTGAATGGAGTTTACTTACTTACTTACACTTTAAAACTATTTAGCAGCTTGTCTTGCGCGTTCACGTTTGCTATTTGAGTAACCATAGCGGCGTTTGCGTTAGAAGCTGCATTGGCAACCTGCTCTGACAGATTTTTAATGTTCAGAGTATTGGTATTTACCTCTTCAGCAACAAGGCTCTGTTCTTCCGCAGCCGATGCGATGTGGGTGTTCATATCGCTAATGGTGACGATCAATTGCTGGATATCGTCTAGTGCAGAGTTGGCACCTGATGCCTGTTCAACGGCCATTTGTGCAGCCTGCTGGCTTTCACCCATCGCCTGAGAAACAGAACGGGCACCAGACTGAAGTTGATCGATCATCGTTTTAATTTCAGTGGTCGACTGCTGGGTTTTTTGTGCCAGTGTTCTGACTTCGTCAGCAACCACGGCAAACCCGCGACCTGATTCACCGGCACGAGCGGCTTCAATGGCGGCATTCAGTGCCAGTAGGTTGGTTTGATCGGCAATATCGTTGATCACTTTCAAAATGGACTCGATATTGTCTGATGCTATTGCCAGCGATTTGACTTCGTCTACTGCATGTTCAATTTTTAGCGACAAGCTTTCAATGGTCTGAGATGTATTACTGACCAGTTCGCTGCCGTTATTAGTGGCATCTTCTGCATCTCTCACTGAGGTTGCGGCAGACTGAGCATTGTTCGCGACTTCTGAAGAGGTGAGGGACATCTGGTGCATGGCTGTTGCCAGTTGTTCCAGTTCGCTAAGCTGAGTGCTCATGGCCATGGAGGAGTTCTTAGCACCTTCTGCGGTCATTTCTGTACCTTGCTTGATACTGACACTCAACTCTTTGGACTGTTTTAGTTGATCTTGTAGCTTGGCAACAAAGGTATTAAAACCAGAGGCCAGAACAGAGAACTCTTCATCCGTATTCGGGTTTAGACGCTGAGTTAGGTCACCGTCACCAGTGGCGATATCTTCAATCGCGCTATTTACATCGTTTAGCGGACGCATGAAACGACGAATAAGATACGTCAGGGCAAGAATACTCAGTACCAGCGCAATGATTGAATAAATAATAGAACTGTTACGTAGATCGTCGATAGCAGAATACGCCAGCTCTTCATCAACAACGGCACCCACATACCAATCTAACTCAGGGATTCTGCTAAAGGTGATCTGAAGTTCGTCTCCGTCCAGTTCGATGCGTTGAACACCTTCTTTGATAGCAACGCCGGGAAGAAACGCCTCTAAGTTTTTGCCGTTATAATCATTTTTCGGGTGGGCAATAGTCCCTCCTGAACGGGTAACAATAAAAATGTAACCGGATTCAAAAGAGTTGAACTGGTTTACCGCATCAGACAGGTTAGTAAGAGAAACATCAAAGAACATGCTGCCGATAAATTTGCCGTTGCTCTGTACCGGACTGCCGATGGAAACGTTGATTTCACCGGTTGAATTGTTCAGGTACGGTTCTGTTAGTACGACCTGCTGCTTCTGTTTAGCAAGCTGATACCATGGGCGAACTCTCGGGTTAAAGCTTTCATCCGCTTCCCAACTGTCCACATTCTCCAGCATTTTTCCGTTAGCTTCGTAGCCCATACCTGCTGCGAGGAATGACTTTTTCACTTGTGGCTGTTCGACCACTTGCTGTACATGGGGGTAGTTTTCAGCAGAAAGCTGAGCAAATTCGGTGATGCTCTTCGCCAGCGCTTTTTGTGCTGACAGTTCTGAGGTGGTGTAGTTTTCTACGCTGGTCAGCATTTCACTGATATCGGTTTTCACCTGAGCTGCGATATGAGCTTTCACTGTATAGAGTTGTTCTACCGTTAAAAATACAACGGTTAAAACCAGCATCAGTGATGATGCTGCAACGATCTTATAATTAAACTTCATGCTTTTGATTCCAAATAAACAAAGCAATATGCAACATGTTGCTATTTATGGTATTGAGTAAGCATTTTAATACGTAAATCAATGTATTTATGCTGTTTATATCACTGAATTATATAAATAATTCTATTTTCAACTCGTTTGGTTAACATTTACACGTATAACTGTGTTTTGTTGCATAGATGTTTTTGTTTGCTTTCTATTCTGTACTAGTCGACTGTAATGAGCTGATAACGAAACTGCTAAAATGATACAAACGAAAGACGGAAGTGAACGACACCTTTCAGTTCGTCATTTCATTGGGCTCTATTTTTTGCGAAAAAGTAGATAAGTAGTAGAACGATGATGCGGGTAGGGAGGCGCTACTCTCTAAGATGTTGCTCTACGAACTGTCAATTTAAGAGAGTAAAAACTGCCAGCCAAGATAACTCGCTGGCAATTCATATCATGGTTATGCCATATCTTGCTGTTTATGGTGATTTAACAACGTTAATAGAAATAGGCGGATTTCATTCTCTTCTGCACTATTCAGCTTGCTGTTTGTGCTGGCGTTTAAAATAAAATCTTCAACTTGCAGGTAAAAATCGGATTCACTATCGTGGTTCATGGGAACCTCCTGGAGCTCACTTCTATATTCTTGCATTAATAAGACGTGCAAAAATGTTATACGAATAGAGCAGCAAAATAGCTGATATTCATTCGTTTGGAGTTATCTAACTCAGGGTCCCAATCCTGACACTGGATTTTGCCAGTGCAGGGTAAGCATATGTTCTCTTGGGGGAAAGTGTCAACGGCCAGCTGGAAGGCAGAGGAGAAATAATTGTTTCTAAATGCAATGCTAAGCAATAGGGGGATTATGTTTTGTGGTTCCACTACTTTGAGAGAATCTTCAACCTTAAAAAGGAACAGAATCCGCGTTCGCTTATGTTAATGCCCCCGAAAATTCTAGTTTTATATAGCTAAATCTTCTTAACTATTTTCTTAGTATTCTCAAAAATCGAGTCTACGATAATTATTATGCTTCTCTAGAGTGCCAACAAGTTCACCATTCATGTATGCGATTAGCTTCTGCATTACCAACTCTCATCATCATTTTCATTTAACGAAACTATCTGTGATTTTTCTTGGATACTCAATGTTAGGTCCATTGCCTGGACAAGTTTGAAGAAGGTTGAAAGTGTTGTTTTGTTAGGGGTGTTCTCGAAGTTCGAGATCGTCGCTTGCTTGATACCGACTTTTTTTGCTAGTTCTGATTGTGTCCAGCCATTCTTCTGACGTATCAGTAGCATCATATCTGCTAATTGTTTTGGACTATATATCATTTTTTCCGGCTCTCTATAGAGTTAAGGTACACCTTCAAGATACTTAATTATCCTTTAGTGAGGAGAATTGAAATTATATCCCCACAAGAGGATAAAGTCTGCATTATCCCCACTAAAGGATGAGTGATTGGTTATCCTTTAGTGGGGATATTTGGTGACCTAAAAGGGCATAAGGAACTGAGGCTCAGCGGTATCTATTGAATCACAGACTTCTGTATCTGCCATCTCATTCGTATTATTACTATGTGAAGGACTCTCAGGGGGTGAGGTTGGTGTGTGGACTGAGTGTTTATTGAGGTTGCTGTCTTTGTTTATTTGCTTGGTAAAAAGAAATTTCAACTTATCACAAAAACAAAAAGGCCACCCGAAGGTGGCCTTTCCAAACGTTTGGTGGGCTGGCGTAAGTTGAATTTGAAATTTAGTTGTTTGTTTATTAAGGTTTTTAGTTGTGCTGATTTTTTCTTGGAATACCTTTTGGAATACTAACTGCTGGAGTCAGCTATCCCAAAGTCAATTATTGACGAGACTTTATACTGGTATTCAATGTTTAAAGTCATCTAGCAAACGTTGAGAAACAAAGTACAGATTCCCCTTTGCTCGAGTACAAGCTACGTAAAGTTTGTTCGCTGTAGAAGGAGCTAAGTTAGCTAATTTTCCGTTAGTATAGGCTTTTAGGGTGGTTGGATTTAGAACTATACAAATATCGCCAAAATCATCTAGCCCCTTTGTATTCCCCCAATTGTCTGTCCACCCTGTGTATTTATGACTTTCTCTAAAAAATAATTTTGCTATGGATTCGTTTGTCATTAATTTCGCTATCTTTTCTGGTGTATCAATTAGCTCAAGGCTTACTTCATCTTCCCGATGAGAGGCTATTGGAATACCAAGGTTTTCACTAACAAACTTGCAAATGGTAGGGCTGCATCGATGACTATGAGATAGCACTTCTAGATCAATAGTATATCCAGCATTTTTGAGCTTCAAAAGATAGTTTTCGAGATTGCTGTGTAGGCTGTTTTGCACATTACCATCTCTGCTAGTGTCGAATGTGTGTTGGTAAAAGTCCCCAACTAACAAAACCTCTACGTTAGTTGCTGAGAGGGCACACAGTAAGTTGAAATCATTTGCTGCAAAATCCTGCACTTCATCAATACAAAAAAAATCAAAGTACTTTTCTATCCGCTTAGAAATATCAGGTATTCCATCAAAGTCAGTCATGAGCTTTGCGATTCGGTTATGATAAAGTCGATGTCCTTGATCTTGGTAGTGATTTAGAGTCTTTCTTTTAGCAAATCTAAGAGGTTCTTTATAGCTAACCCCCTTTATTTTTATTTGATTACCTATAATAGGGCGAACACAAAATGACATAAGAAAGGAGAAGTAAGTGAATATGCGAACGCCTTTCGGAATAACTCCTAGCTTTTTCAATATGCGCTTCTTTAGATTAGCAGTATTATTGATAGTGTAAGTAACAATTAGAGCACGGCTATCCACCTCAATTTTATCAATAATATGCTGGGTTTTCCCCGAACCAGCTACGGCAAGAACTACTCGCTTATCCATTCAATAGCCTCTCGAATATATGCAGGTACGGTTATTTCTTCTGCTTTTTCATCGAGCAGTTTAAACGCAGATATCGTTTTATTCTTCAACATATAATCTTGTGGGGCGAGTTGAATGCGTCCACCTGAGAACAAAGCATCGCAAACTGCTTTATTATCTTGATACATACAGACTTCAAATGTATGTCTGGTGTTGTCCAAATCAGCGTATACTGTGATACATTCTGCCAAATAATCAGCATAATTATCGACACAGTTTCTCTGGTGATCATGGTCATTATCACGTATTACAGCAGTTCTAATATTAAGCAAATTAGATACTTCCATGTACCGTTTAAAGCTAGTACCACCAACTGATATTATATGAACGCCATCATCAGATGGAAGGTTGCCTTTAACTTGCTTGTATAAGCATTCCATGAGTATATATTCAGCATCTCCTTCAACTAAAATAACTTTTTCTGAAAGAACTAGTTCCAAGATATTGTGGTTAGGTGCTTTAATGAAAAACTTTGCGGTGTCTTTTGTTAGATCCGTAAGTGTTGCAGGAGAGTTTGCTGAGCTGTTCAGCAAAATTGACTTTCTGAGGTCTAACCTAGAACTGATAAGGCTACTATGAGTTGCTAGGATCACCTGATTGTTATGAGCTTTTTCAACTTGGCTGATCAGCTTGTTCATACTCGTATGGCTGAGATGATTCTCAGGTTCTTCTAATAGTAAAACATCTATAGATTTATCAGCATCACGCTCTCTAAGAGCAAATGCAGTCTTAATAAAGCATTGTTTTCCTTTGCCCCTATTCTCTATCGGGATTCCATCTTCTGTAAGAGTCAAATCTGTCTCTAAGTTGAACTTAGATCCTGAGCGGATAGTAAAATCATAATCATCTAATTCGTTGTTAATCACATTTAGATGATTATCCCTAAAAGTATTCTTTTGTTGTCTATATTCGTTCTTTAAGCTGTATCGAAGCGGCTGCTCAACTGTTGCATCATACATCGCTTTTACATACTGACTATTGGCGTATTCACTGTTAATTTGAGTGCTATCGATTGATAGGTAGCGTAGGAACTTTCTATATCCAGAATAGGAGTCACCATTAAAAGTAGTGAACCTCGCTACGTAGAATTCGAACGGAAAGTTATCCCCTTCAGCTTCTAGAACTTGTTGTATCTCTTTGCTTAATTCATCATTCGGCTCACAGATGAGTTGGAGACCATCTGAGTTGACATTATCACTGTTGGTTTTACCGTTGAGGTCGGGGTTACCTGTGTCATTAAGAAACAATTCAATATGAAGGATGGGGAGGTTTTCAATTTTCTTATCACCAGAAAGGAAGTCTGATACTACACTTGCGTTGAGAAGAGCTTCAACTCCCAAGCTTTCTACTTTGCTTTTGCTGCCACTCAATACAAGTTCTATAGCAGTGAGAATTGTGCTTTTACCAGCTTCATTATCTCCAATCAAAACATTTCTTTCTGGATCAAGGTGTATTTCATAGTTGCTGAATTTTTTAAAGTTCTGAAGTTTTGCTTTTACGATGTGTACCATTGAGTTCCTCATCCATATAGTTTCTGGTGGCTTATTCTATCGTATTCATATTTATCTGAATGTTATAGATGTCACGGCAATCGATGGGGATTGAAGTCTGGTCACTGACGAAGTTGCGTTATCGTTACTCGGATGGGGACAAGCTTTGCTTTTTGCCTATTATTAGTCAAAGTAATTCAAATAATTGCATTCACAAATCTAATTAGGATTGGTGCTGACATGTTTCGGGTCAGGAGTGAATTAAGGCTTGTTATTAATTATTGAGGACATACATCTTAAAAAAGACTCCTAATAAACCGTTCTCATCAGCTCGGGAAAAAGGAGTTTAAATTAATACTGGATCTGGTTTCATTGGAAATGATCGGAAAAATAAAGATTTGCTACGTATTTTTATGAGATTTCTTGATTAGAGCTGTGTTTGAAGTTTCTAAAAAAGTAGCAAGGTGCGGTAGAGGTTAATTTAGCTGATAGTTGAGTGAGTGCTTCCAACTAACTCCGTATGAGTTTCAATGTATCACAAAAACAAAAAGGCCACCCGAAGGTGGCCTTTTCAAACGTTTGGTGGAGCTGGCGGGAGTTGAACCCGCGTCCGAAAATCATTCATCATTGGTACTACATGCTTAGTCGATCTTTACATTCACCAAATACCTGCGAACCGACACGCTAGTAGATGACTATCCTGAATTAAATTTCGAACTTCATCTCTCAGGCGGGAGAATCCGATCTAGCTAGTTTGGGTTTGATCCCCTGTTATTCCCCGTCTTACAAGCGGAAGCTAGGGCAGGAGAGCTCTCAGCAGGTTATTAAGCTGCTAGTGCGTAGTTTTCGTCGTTTGCGACTATTTTTTTGCGGCTTTTTACGTGGCCAACCGCCCCACGGCATGCACCTCAGACTGCAAAATTCCCGTCGAATCCTGGATCAGCCCCAAGTGGTTAACGAGCATAGTAACAGAAAACCTTTAAGAGTCTAGCTTTGCTCGTCTAAGTGCTTAAGATTAACGCAAATTACTCTTCATAATCCGCGCTTTATCTCTCGCCCAATCTTTTTCTTTCATGTCAGTTCGTTTGTCGTGAAGTTTTTTACCCTTCGCAACACCAACTTTAATTTTTACCCAAGAGCGAGACCAGTAGAGTGCCAAGGCGGCTAATGTCATGCCTTCTCTATTGATTCGTCCAAATAGGTTGTCTAGTTCGCGTCGAGACATTAATAGTTTGCGAACGCGAGTGGGGTTAGCAACAACGTGAGTCGATGCCTGATTAAGCGGGGTAATCGTCATGCCACTGATATAGGCTTCGCCGTCACGCATAAAGACATAGCTCTCTGCGATATTAACTTTGCCTTGGCGTAGTGATTTTACTTCCCAGCCCTGAAGCTCAAGCCCCGCTTCTATTTCATCATCGATAAAATATTCGTGGCGAACTTTTTTATTTAGCACAATAGTATTACTAGTTGCTTTGGATTTTGATTTTTTCTTTGCCATAATGGCGTCATTATACGGATAGTCCCTTGCTTGGGAAATCCTTATTTTGTATATCTACCTTGATAAGTCAGAAAAAGTTGCCAAAAGCAGCATTAAGAAACGAGAAAGTGTATGCCACAAGTTAGACGTTCAGCGTTAGTTTCCTTTAGCGCAGAGCAAATGTATAAGTTAGTGAACGATGTTGACCGTTATCCCGAGTTCTTACCCGGTTGTTCTGGAGCCAAGGTACTTGAGGCGAGTGACTCTGCTATGGTGGCGTCTGTTGATGTCTCTAAAGCGGGTATTAGCAAAACTTTTACCACTTCAAACAGTTTGCAAAAGAGCAACGCTATTTTGATGGAGTTGGTCGACGGCCCATTTAAATCACTCAAGGGTGGCTGGTATTTTACCGAGTTGGATGAGTCTGCCTGCAAAGTAGAGTTAAAGTTGGATTTTGAATTTTCTAGCAAGTTGATTGAAATGGCGTTCGGTAAAATTTTTAATGAGTTAACCAGCAATATGGTCAACGCATTTACTCAACGTGCCAAGCAAGTGTACTAATGAAAAGTAGGGATTTTTATGAACAGTGACTCTAGCATGATCCACGTTGAGGTGGTTTATGCGTTGCCAAATGAGCAGCGAGTTCTCACCCAAACGATCGATAAATCGTTAACGGTTGAACAGATCATCGTTCAGTCGGGGGTGTTGGAGATGTACCCAGAGATAGATCTCAGCAGCAATAAGGTGGGAGTATTTAGCCGAAACGTTAAGTTAGACGCAACGGTGCAGGATAATGACCGCATAGAGATTTATCGTCCGCTACTGGCTGATCCGAAAGAAATTCGTCGTAAACGGGCTGAGCAAGCAAAGCAAGCGGCGAGCAAAAAATAAAAAAGGCTCTTAATAGAGCCTTTCTTGAAACTGGAATATGGAATACTCGTTAGTTAATACTTTCGTAAAACCCGTCACCTTCTGGGTAGTCTCCCGTTAGGTTTAATAAGCTACCTTGGTTATTAAAGTTTACCACTAGGTTCTTTTGTACAGGATCTGAGTGCCCTTTGGTTTGGTGGAAAATGTAGTACCACGTATCAGGGTAGCCATTTTCAATCAACATAGGCGATCCTAAAACATAACGGACTTGTTCTTTCGTCATGCCAAACTTCAGTCTGTCGATGGATTCCTGCTCGATATAGTTACCCTGATTAATATCTATTCTGTAAACAAGTTTTTCTAAAAGGGAACAGCCCGTAAGCATTGTCAATGCTAGAGGAACCGCAACTAACCACTTCTTAAATTGCATAGTCGGTAAATCTTAATGTAGTAAATTGATAAAACAAAACTCGGCTGATAATAAACAAGCTTGACCAAGAAGTAAAAGGTGCTGTTAAACAGACGTAGATTAAGACCACAATATTTGAGATTTGTTGCAAAAATAATTAAAAGAGTCGCGATTGAGGCAGAAAAGGGAGCATTTTGGCTTTTAATCATGTTGTGAGTTTTATCTGCTGTGCAGCACTATGACATTGATATTGGTGGAATCCGTAATGTGACTGACCCTAACAAGTTGATTGTTTGAGGGCTTCGTCACTCTCTGTTGAGGCTTTGTAGACACGATTATACTCATGACAGTCTCAATTTTGTTTACTTATAAAATAGAACCCCACTAAAAAGTGGGGTGTCTTAGTCATTACAAATCAGTAAGTAACGATTTGATTGTATTGTGTTTTGGTGTTGATTATACAAATGCCAAAATAGGAGAAATACACAATAGAATACCTGTCACAATGATCAGGTTAGTTGCCATTCCTTTATATTTGTGTAGGTGTGGCACTTTATAAACAAGGTAAGCAGGGATCAGGCAGCCTACCAGTCCAAACACAGGGCTACAGATAGATGTGAATGAAAGGATTGGTGCGTTGATTGCGATTGCGCCCCATGCCAGCAGGATAATAAATACAGTTACTAGCTTGCTGATTAGCTGAGAGTCAATTTGAGATTCATCGTATTTGCGCAGTAACATGTTCATGGCTAAACCTGTACAAGCTTCTTTGAAAGCAAGGAACACACCAAAGAAAGAAGTAACAACGGCGAAGATATTGATGACAATACCTGCGATAGTCGCCCAGCTTCCAGGGAAATATTGAGCAACGATAGCCAGTGCTGAAATGTTCTGGTTCATCGCTTCAGCAGCTTGTTCCTGACTAATAGCAAAGGTAAATGACACGGCAAAAAAGAACACGATGACGAACAGAATTGCGAATGCAATTTTCATCGCACGGCTTGCTTTGTATCTTGCAACTTCAATCGACTTTTCATGAGAGCGGTACGAGATCACCATAGGGCTCAGAGACTGAATAAATAGAATTGAAGTAAGTGTAAACGGCAATGTAATGATGGCATTTTTGATCATCGGTCCCATGTCACCAATCGCAGGGATGTTATTCATGTCCCACTTAGCAATCAATAGTACACCCATGATAGCAACCAAAGAAAGCACTGTTACCGCCATAAACCCAGACAGTTTAAACAGTAACTTCTCACCTTTAGAGCCAATGAAGGATAGCAAACAGATAAGACCTAGGCCGTAAAACACGTTGTCACTCAGTTTACCTTCTGTCACTCCGAAAGAATGCAAGTAGGAAGCACTGTCGTTAGTTACCGCTAATGAGTAAACAAGCACCCAAATAACCAACATGACAAAATAAAGAGCACCAAGAACCATGCCCCAGTTTTTACCTAGATAGCCAGTGATCACCCCTGGGTAGTCGGTACACTCTTTTGATTCTGCCAGTGTATTGATGAACAATTTTTGAAATAGGTACATTGCTGGGTAGCCAATAATGGAAGAGAGAAGAAAAACCCAGAGACCCATAACACCAACTTGCACTGGCAAAAATACAATGCCAGCACCAATCGCCATGCCGATGCTCATTACTATCCAACCAATATCCACACTGTCGAATTTTACTGCTTCTTTCCACTCCTGAATGGACATATTGGCTTTTTCATGTGGTGCCATAGCACCTTGCAAATTAATGTCTTCAATAGCTTGTGTCATTATATGTCTCCGCTTGAATTAAAAATAACGCTATATAGTTTGTTTTTTAAGCTGTGATGTTCAGCTGATGGCGACAGGTTACGTGAAATATAGGAGAAAAAAATTTCATTCCACTCCTAAAATATACGAATAAGAGAATTTAAATCTCCATTTAATTTGCGAGCATAAAATGATTTCTTTGGTTTGATTGTGATCAAGTTAAGTAATTATTTAATAATGATTAAACGTGATGTTGATATCATTTTCTCATTTTAAATTTCTCTGCTTGAAATTCTAAACTGTTGACTTTGATCACGAAACAAAAAAGTAATGAGTAATTGAATGAAATTGTAGCTCTGAATGTCACTTTCTGAGTCTGTCTGCTGTTTTGTTTAGTAGAATTATAAAGGATTAGAGGGGGGTTATAGAGGGTTGGTTTTAACTTGTTGTAAATAATAGGTTTATTCTGTTTTGTTAAGTGTAAGGGGGAATAAGGTTTTGATTTGATGTTTATTTTTTATTTATTGTTGGGTGCGTTGAGCTGTATTTGTCTTAAATTAACTTAATGTCTATTGTGCTGTGTTCTGTTAAATTTATTGTAATTAATGGTTAACGGTTTTAACGTTTGGTTGTTATTTGTTCGAAATGGGTTTCTTGCTATTTTTTCTAATGAAAGGAGGTTGGATTTAATATTGGTTGATGGTTGGATTCTATAAGTGGAAATTATAAGTAGGAATTTGGTGTAATAAACGAAGTTAACAAGTAAAACCGTCCTGAGGTGTAAAAGTGTTACATTTAAGTTTGGCGAAAATAAAGTTAAGCATCAGTTGGTTTTATGCCACAGTTAACGATTTACTTCGGTGTTTGAGTCGCAAGTTGTTATATTGAATAAGGGCATAACCAGAATTTTTGTTAAAAAGAAAATCGCTTAATCTCTTCTGCATTTTATTTATCACCTCTGAGCTGCTGCATAGTAATAGTACAGGCAAGATCAGTTGGCTCTGTATGGTCTAATGAAGGAACTTGGCCTCCATTTATCAAGTGGGTAAACCCACCTTCAAGTATCGTGTTCATTACTATCCCGTCAATTTTTAACTGGCAAAAACTAGCGAGAAAACTCTGCCCGATTCAGTAATAAGGCGAGCCAGTTTGATAACAAGTTAACGAGCACACTATACGAGTTTTTAAGGAGATATATTTTTCCTTATTTGCTTTGATTTTACTGATATAGAGAAAATTATTCTCCCAAATGAGTGACTTGTTGCATTATCGATGACTAGCTCTAGAAATGTTACAGGCTGAAAATAGACAAATTAGAAGGATATTTGGGGCTGTTTTTAGAATAGCAATGAGTTTAAAAGTAAAGTTCTACCACACTCTAAGGGAGCAGAAGTATTTGCTCCCTTAGTTAAAATATAAGGATTATGCCGCAAGCAGCTCTTTGGCGTTAGCAAGGGTTGAGTCAGTGATTTGGCTACCACCCAATAACCTTGCCAGTTCAGAGACTCTCTGCTCTTGGTTAAGTTTGTGCATTTGTGTTTCGGTTTTGCCGGCTTTGGTCTGCTTGGCGACAAACAGTTGTTGGTGACCACAGCCCGCCACTTGGGGGAGGTGGGTAACACACAAGACTTGTGTCGACTCACCTAATGTTCTTAGCATTTTGCCCACTACTGCGGCTGTTGGGCCACTGATCCCTACATCGACTTCATCAAATATAAGGCTCGGGGTATCTACTTTCTGAGCGGTGATAACTTGTATCGCTAACGATATGCGAGAAAGCTCGCCGCCTGACGCCACTTTTGCGATGGCTTGTAAAGGTTGCCCCGGGTTGGTTGATACCAAGAAGGTAATTTGGTCTACGCCTAGAGGTGAGGCATGACTGCTGTCGCTGTTGATATCAATATGGAATTTGGCTTTTTCCATACTAAGTTCGTGCATGCTCTTGCTGATCAACTTATCCAGCTCTTTGGCATAACGCTTGCGAGATTTACTGAGTTTTTCAGCGCTGGTTAAAAAAGTCTGTTTTAGCGTGCTGACTTCTTGCTCCATTGCTTGCAGTTTCTCGTCTGAACAATCTAGCGCTTCAATTTGTTGTAAAAGCTCTTGATGATGTTGATACAGATCTTCAGCCATGACGTGATGTTTGCGAGAAATCGACATGACTTTAGAAAAGCGATCTTCTACCCATGCCATGCGCTCAGGGTTCATCTCTATGCCATCTACGTAGCTTCTAAGTTCGCTACTGGCTTCTTCTACCTGAATAATCGCTTCATCAAGCATGCTCGGCAGTGTCGCTAATTTGCTGTCTAGTTCCGTAAGCTGTGTTAGTGACTGGCTTGCAGATTGAAGCATCGCTAGCGCGTTTGTCTCTTCCCCTTCATAAAGTACATCAATGGCTTGTTGGCAATTGCTGGCAAGTTCACCACTATTGGCCAACCGTTTATGTTCTTGCTCTAGTTCGGAGAACTCTGTTTCTGTTAACGCGAGCTCATTAAGCTCTTTAATTTGGTACTGTAAAAGCTGTTTTTGCGCTTGGTTTTCTTGGCTATTTTGTAGCAGCTCTTTTAACTTATTCTTACATTGTCGCCATGCCTGATAATCGTGACGTACTTTTTCTAGTAGGTTTAGGTGTCCGGCATATTGATCCAGCATGGAGAGCTGATGGTCACTTTTCATTAACTGATGATGAGCGTGCTGGCCGTGAATATTAATCAGCTGTTGCCCTATTGATTTTAATTGAGATAGAGGAACAGGGCTGCCATTGATGTAAGCGCGAGAACGACCATCTTTGGTGATCAGACGACGTAGTATGCAATCATTGCCGTCAAGCAATTCATTATCTTCTAGCCAGCGTGTAGCGTGAGTATTGTTATCTAACTGGAAGGTGGCACATACTTCGGTTTTATCTTCACCTTGGCGAACCATTCCTGTTTCTGCACGACCACCAAGGCATAAGCCAAGGGCATCAATGGCAATAGATTTACCTGCACCTGTTTCACCGGTAATGGTGGTCATTCCTGCAGAAAGTTCAAGTTGTAGGGATTTTACAATGGCAAAGTTATTAACGCTTATGTCAGCCAGCATGTTGGATACCTGTGCAAATAATCAATACTGTATACTTAAACAGTATATACTGATTTTTTATACAGTAAAGTTGTTAGGCTGTTTTTTTTATGAGCAACTTCTCATTCTCTAGTTTAGCGACAAATGCTAACCGTGCGCTCTTGCATTGGGTTGCAAGAGCTCAGGTTTTGACTCATAAATTCACTATTAATTTATTGGCAGGGGCGATTTAAAATAGCTTGCTTGACCAGCCTAGCTTATTTCTAAGTACATGATAATAACTGTATTCTTCAGGGTGTATCAGTTTTAAAACGTTGTTGCTTTTAAAAATATTCACCTCGTCATGAGAGGAAACAGGCAGAGAAACTTGCCCATCGCAGCTTACTTCTAATGTGCCGCGATTGTTTGGCGATACCACCAACTTGATGCGCTTGTTGCCATCAACCACTAACGGTCTGCTGGATAAGGTGTGTGGGAACATCGGCACAATAGAGATGGCGTTTAAGCTTGGGGACAATATAGGCCCGCCACCAGAGAGAGAGTAAGCGGTAGAGCCTGTAGGAGTAGAGATAATCAGCCCGTCTGAACGCTGAGAGAAAGCAAAAGTGTCATCTATGTACACTTCAAACTCGATCATGTGCGCTATTTTTCCTGGATGCAGCACAACTTCGTTTAATGCTGAGTTATGACTTTTACGCTCTCCATGACGGTATACTTCCGACTCAAGCAAAAATCGCTCTTCTTCTGTGTAATGCCCTTCTAATACACTTTTGAGTATGAGTTTAAAGTCTTCAGGGTTTAAGTCGGTTAAAAAGCCAAGATTGCCACGGTTAATACCAATCACAGAAACATCAAAGCGAGACAGCACTCTTGCTGCTCCTAGCATATTTCCATCACCCCCAACCACAATGGCGAGGTCGGCTTTTTCGCCTATGGTTAACAAATTGGTAAAGTGTTCGCTCGGAATATCCTCAAGAATATCGGCCAATCTATCGTCGATTAAGGCGCTATACCCTTCGGCAATCAGCCAGTGGAACAATTCTTTGTGAGTTTGTACGGCTTTATGATCTCGGGGTTTACCAATTATTCCGATGACTTTAAAGGGCTTTTTCATGCAGATAATCCAAATACAGAGTAAAGGTAGCGGTTAACGCTTGAATCATTAATATCAATCCCCATAATAAAGGCAACTAAATCTAATACGCGAGTTTTATTTTTGATTTAGGTCAGACAACAGCGAAACTTGCGTAGAAAATTGAATTTCTAAGTTTGGAGATATCATGAGCAACGACGAAAAAAAGATGAATGAAGAAGAGCTACAACAGCAAAACGCAGAGCAAGCGACAGAAGCAGATGTAGAAGCAGTAGGTACAGACGGTGATATCGACTGGAACGAAGAGTCAGTACAAGATGAACAAGAAGCAAAAATCGCTCAATTAGAAGCTGCATTGCTTCAAAGCGAAGCAAAAGTGAAAGATCAGCAAGACTCTGTATTACGCGCAAAAGCCGAAATGGAAAACATGCGTCGTCGTACTGAGCAAGAGATCGATAAAGCGCGTAAGTACGCTTTAAATAAATTTGCTGAAGAATTACTGCCAGTTATTGATAACCTAGAACGTGCTATCCAAGCTGCTGATGCAGAAAATGAAGCAGTTAAACCGGTTCTTGAAGGAGTAGAGCTTACTC
This sequence comes from Vibrio sp. 99-8-1, assembly GCF_013114595.1. Taxonomy (GTDB): domain Bacteria; phylum Pseudomonadota; class Gammaproteobacteria; order Enterobacterales; family Vibrionaceae; genus Vibrio. The sequence goes on from NZ_VTXE01000015.1 coordinate 16,756, forward strand.
ATAAAACCTTTATCGATACGGTTGCTAAGTTTGGTCTAAAAGAGATTAACCCTGAAGGGGAAACTTTTAACCCTGAGCTTCACCAAGCTATGTCTATTCAAGAGAGTGAAGACCATGAAGCTAACACAGTCATCTTTGTTATGCAGAAGGGCTATGAGTTAAACGGTCGCGTTGTTCGTCCTGCAATGGTTATGGTTGCAAAATAGTTTCGTCATCTCAGATAAAAGCTGCTTTCGGGCAGCTTTTTTTTGTCTATCAGAAAAATTAATTAGAAAAAAATCACTTCTTTTTTGTGTTTTCCCTTGAAAACCCATTCACAGCCCTTATCTAAGGGGCATAGAAGTAATAAACATATTGTGTGTAGGGTTGAAACCTTACACATTGCCCCCACATAGGGGGTATAGAAAATGAATAATTGAATTCTTGGAGATAGCCTGATGGGTAAAATCATTGGTATTGATTTAGGTACTACCAACTCTTGTGTTGCTGTTTTAGATGGCGATGCACCACGCGTAATTGAAAATGCTGAAGGTGAGCGCACCACGGCATCTGTCATTGCTTATACTGATGGCGAAACTTTGGTTGGTCAACCTGCCAAGCGTCAAGCTGTAACAAACCCACAAAACACGGTATACGCAATTAAGCGTCTTATCGGCCGTCGTTTTGAAGATGAAGAAGTTCAGCGTGATATTAAAATCATGCCATTTAGCATTGTTAAAGCTGACAATGGTGATGCTTGGGTTGAAGCGCAAGGCCAAAAAATGGCTGCACCTCAAATCTCTGCTGAAGTTCTTAAGAAAATGAAGAAAACAGCAGAAGATTTCTTAGGCGAAGAAGTAACAGGCGCGGTTATTACTGTTCCTGCATACTTTAACGATGCTCAGCGTCAAGCAACAAAAGATGCTGGCCGTATCGCGGGTCTAGAAGTTAAGCGTATCATCAACGAACCAACAGCGGCTGCTCTGGCTTACGGCCTAGACAAAAAAGGCGGCGACCGCACTATCGCTGTTTATGACCTTGGTGGCGGTACATTTGATATCTCAATCATCGAGATTGATGAAGTTGAAGGCGAGAAAACATTCGAAGTATTAGCAACCAATGGTGACACTCACCTAGGTGGTGAAGACTTTGATAACCGCATGATCAACTACTTGGTTGATGAGTTCAAAAATGAGCAAGGTATCGATCTTAAAAACGATCCACTAGCAATGCAACGTGTGAAAGAAGCTGCTGAAAAAGCGAAGATTGAGCTTTCTTCTGCACAACAAACGGATGTAAACCTACCGTACGTTACTGCTGATGCTACTGGTCCTAAGCACATGAACATTAAAGTGACTCGTGCCAAACTTGAGTCGCTAGTTGAAGATTTAGTTCAACGTTCTCTTGAGCCTCTAAAAGTGGCTCTAGCAGATGCTGACCTATCTGTTGGTGACATCGATGATGTTATCTTGGTTGGTGGTCAAACACGTATGCCAATGGTTCAGTCTAAAGTTGCTGAGTTCTTTGGTAAAGATGCACGTCGTGATGTAAACCCTGATGAAGCCGTTGCTATGGGTGCAGCAGTTCAAGGTGGTGTACTTGCGGGTGATGTGAAAGACGTTCTTCTACTAGACGTTACGCCTCTGTCTCTAGGTATTGAGACAATGGGTGGTGTAATGACTAAGTTGGTAGAGAAAAACACCACTATCCCAACGAAAGCGAACCAAACTTTCTCAACAGCTGAAGATAACCAAAACGCGGTAACTATCCACGTTCTTCAAGGTGAGCGTAAGCAAGCAATGTACAACAAATCTCTAGGTCAATTTAACCTAGAAGGTATTCAAGCTGCGCCACGTGGTATGCCTCAAATCGAAGTAACTTTCGACCTTGATGCTGATGGTATCCTGCACGTATCTGCTAAAGATAAATCAACAGGTAAAGAGCAGAAAATCACTATCCAAGCGTCTGGTGGCCTAAGTGATGATGATATCGAGAAAATGGTACAAGAAGCAGAAGCGAACAAAGAAGCTGATAAGAAGTTCGAAGAGCTAGTAACAACTCGTAACCAAGCTGACCAAATGATTCACGGCACTCGTAAGCAAATTGAAGAAGCAGGTGATGCTCTTCCAGCTGAAGAGAAAGAGAAAATTGAAACAGCTATCAAAGAGCTAGAAGAAGTGAAAAATGGCGATGACAAAGAAGCCATTGACGCGAAAGTTCAAGCGCTAATGACAGCCGCTCAAAAGCTGATGGAAATTGCACAGCAACAAGCTCAAGCACAACAAGCGCAAGGTGGTGCTGAAGCAGGTCAAGAACAAGCTGCTCCAGAAGAAGATGTTGTTGACGCTGAGTTCGAAGAAGTGAAAGAAGACGACAAAAAGTAATTGACTGCTTTTAGTTAGTTTTTATTCAAATCAGTTGCGGGCGTCGGAGTTTTCTCTTTCGCCCGCAAATTTGTAATTAGTGAGTCAATCTAGATAAAGCGTTTGGTAACAGAACCGTTATCTAGATTGATACAACAAACCAAGTAGCACAAGGTTATTTGGGGCAAGAAATTGGTAATTTAAAAAATGTCAAAACGTGATTTTTACGAAGTATTAGGCGTTGGTCGTGATGCCTCTGAGCGAGATATCAAAAAAGCGTATAAGCGCCTTGCGATGAAACACCACCCGGATCGCAACCAGGGTGATGAGAGCTCGGCTGAGCAGTTTAAAGAAGTAAAAGAAGCGTATGAAATATTAACCGATCCGCAAAAGAAAGCGGCGTATGATCAATATGGTCATGCTGCGTTTGAACAAGGCGGAATGGGTGGCGGCGGCTTCGGCGGTGGTAGTGCCGATTTCGGTGACATTTTTGGGGATGTATTTGGCGATATCTTTGGCGGTGGTCGTCGTGGCGGTGGCCAGTCTCGTGCTCAGCGTGGTGCGGATCTTCGTTACAATATGGAACTCTCTCTTGAAGATGCCGTTCGTGGTTGTGAAAAAGAGATTGAAGTACCAACATTAGTTGGCTGTGAAGTGTGTGATGGTTCTGGCGCGAAAAAAGGCTCAAGTGCACAAACTTGTGGAACCTGTCATGGTCACGGGCAAGTACAGATGCGTCAAGGCTTCTTCGCGGTTCAACAAACGTGTCCAACTTGTAATGGTAAAGGCAAGATCATTAAAGACCCATGTGACTCGTGTCATGGTCAAGGCCGTAAGCAGAAGACGAAAACCCTTAATGTTAAAATACCAGCCGGTGTTGATACTGGTGACCGTATTCGTCTATCTGGCGAAGGCGAAGCAGGAGAGCATGGCGCACCAGCGGGTGATCTTTATGTTCAGGTTCATGTTAATGAACACCATATCTTTGAGCGTGATGGCAACAACTTATATTGCGAAGTGCCGGTGAGCTTTGCTCAAGCCGCACTGGGTGGTGAAGTTGAAGTTCCAACGTTAGATGGCCGTGTTAATTTGAAAGTGCCTACAGAAACCCAAACAGGTCGTATGTTCCGTATGCGTGGTAAGGGTGTGAAGGGCGTTCGTGGTGGCGGTGTTGGTGACTTAATTGTGAAACTGGTTATTGAAACCCCAGTTAAATTAAGTTCTCGCCAAAAAGAACTGTTGCGCGAGTTTGAAGAAACCTGTGGTGGAGAAGCGGCGAATAAGCACAATCCTAAATCTGAAGGTTTTTTCAATGGTGTGAAAAAGTTCTTTGATGACCTAACCAGTTAATTGGCATCCGCCATTTAATTCATCTGATTTTCTAAGCCAGCGTTACGCTGGCTTTTTGTTTTCTTCTCATCTGTTTTTCGATCTATATCTGGTTATTTCGGTTTCTATTGCGTTTAGAAATAACGAATATTGGATCTGTTTCCAATCCCGATCGCTTGTTCCTGCAACTTCCTCTGTTGTTTATTAAGATTCGTTTGTGCCGGTAGTCAGTGGAGTGACGAGATGCGTAAAGGATTTACCCTTCTAGAGCTGGTGATTACTTTATCTGTGATTGCTGTTTTACTCTATTCTGCCATGCCAAGTTGGGATCAGTTTGTAGAACGTTTTCGGCTACGGTCTACAGCGAGCCAGTTGCAGGGTGTATTTGTTGCTGCGAAAAGGGAAGCGATTACAAGAAATGAGGATATTTGGTTACACATCTCTGTCCATCCCCTAGCCGGAGAGTATCAATGGAACATCACACTCAGCACTCATCAAGAGGAAACTAAAAGCACAGAGTCACAGTCCAGCGGTGCCATTGCTGTTTATGAAGGTAAGGCCGTGTTTATCTCTTCAAACCGCAGTGTGGTTAAGCTGCTTGGTAAAAATGGAAAGTTTTCCGCTGCGGGCCATATCGAGTTTAGTCAGAATAGATCCAAGCAGCCCTCCTTTAAACTGATCTACCATCATATAACCGGAAGGGTTCGTGTCTGCTCGGTAAACGGGAGTTACTATGGCTACAGCTCCTGCTAAGTTTCGTCGTCAAAGCGGCCTTACTCTTATGGAAGTGCTGCTAGCCTCAGTTCTAGGACTCACTCTGCTTTCACTTGCGGTTAACATTATGCTATCGACTCAAAGAGTTGTGTCACGAGATGCAAATCGTCTTTATTTACAGCAAAGTAGCCGCGATATATTGCGTTTTTTGTCCGACGACATAAGAAGGGCGGGTTATAATCCGCTGCAAGATGCGCCGTTAAAGCTTCTCTCAGCCTCAAGCGTGATTGAAATAGAGCCGTCATCGATAAGCTACGTCTATAAAAAACCGCTGGGCTACGCTTACACCGCGATAAAATATGATAGTAAGCGGCAACGCTTACTTCTCTGCTCTTCAACAGAGCAACAACGTCCAGTGGTTAATAGCTGTCGCTATTTTTACTCGCTTTTTGACGAAAATAGAATTGAAGTGCATCAGTTTCAGGTCGAGAGAAAGCGTTTATATTCTAATATGTCGACCTCATTGCTCAGTATTACTTTAACGGTCGCGCTTGTTTCTGACTCTCTTCCTCTCTCCATGACGATAACTGTTTTCTCAAGGAGTTGAGATGTCTACTCAAGCTGGTGCAGTGGTACTTTTGGTGGTTAGCGTACTTATGAGCGTGGCACTGTTGATTTCGGTTTCTCACTCCCAATTGGTCTATTTGCAGGTTAAACAGGGAATGAATGAAGTGGCGGATCGGCAAAACTACTGGCTGGCGGAAGCTGGATTAGAGTGTGCCTATCTGCAAGTTAGTCATAGTTTTCCTCTGCAACACCCTTTGGACAATTGTGGTGTAACGCCTGCTGCTAGCGTAACAATATCCCCTATATCAAAGACGGTTTATCGTATTAACAGCCACTACAAGACGGTGAGTCTTAATCGGGATTTCTACTTTTCAATAGAGGATGAGCCTGACAGTCTCATGTGGCTACAAGGAAGTTGGTATGAAGAATAAAGCTAATCGTGCAAAGCAGAGCAGGGGGTTTAGCTTATTAGAAGTAATGGTGGCATCTTTAATTATAACCAGTGCAAGCATCGCGCTATTTCCCTTGCAGGTATCTTTGCTAAACAGTGCTGATGATGCGCTAACTCGTCAATATGCCTTATTTGCGTTAGAGAATCAGCTGGAAAAATTTATGAGCTACTCGAAAAGCGAAGGTGATAAAGAGGCCGATTTTGCGCTACTACAAGCTGGGAGTCGCTCGGTAGGGAAGGCAATCGACATTAGCTGGCAAGTCACTCCTATACGAGTTAATCCGCAAGGTGATGCTGGGCTTAAGAGTGAAAAGAATAAGCAGAGTGAAATAGCAGGGAAACAAGTAGTGATATCTGCAAAATGGCAAGACAAGCGAAGAAAGGTACAAACGATTCAGCTACAAACCGTGATCGCCAAGTGACCGTTATGGCACAAGGGCAAACATAGCGGTTAAATGGTTCTGCTAACTGAGAACATAACCTTAGCATTAATTAATATTAATTTGTTATAACTGCCATTCTAAATGCCTACATCGGCCAGTATTATTGCTTTCGTACCTTTTTGCTGAGGGTACAAATGAACTTGTTTAGTAGTAATAATAATTTAGTAAAGTGATACTCATTTGGTGATATAACTCCTCAATATCACCATTTTTTTTGTCCAAAATTCCCTTTCAAGATTATCTGACGCAGAGATGGGCGTGTTGATGTGCTGCCAAAGAGCGGGTTTTATTGGCTGCTGCTCTGTGTTACTGATTCTTGCCGTAGAATGACGATGCCTTCAAATCAGTGCCTTGATCAGCCGCCAATAAATTCTCGCTGAACAAGCACCTTGAGGTCACTTGAGTATATAATATCGAGCAGAATGAGTAATAAGCATGTTTTGATATAGGGTAATTGCTAGTGAGCGACGACATCGCCAATACGTTTTCAGAAAAAGATCATTATTTTATGCAGAGAGCAATCGAGCTGGCGTCTATGGCTGAGCAGCAAGGCGAAGTGCCGGTAGGTGCGTTGCTGGTAAAAGATGATGAAATTATCGCAGAAGGGTGGAATCGCTCTATCGGTTGTCATGACGCGACTGCTCACGCTGAAATTGAAGTGCTACGTAAAGCAGGGCAGGTGTTGCAAAACTATCGTCTGTTGGATACTACGTTATATGTCACCTTGGAGCCGTGTCCTATGTGCGCGGGAGCCTTACTGCACAGCAGGGTGAAACGTATAGTATTTGGTGCACCCGATTTAAAAGCAGGCGCCGCAGGTACGGTATTGAATCTGTTTGAACATCAAGCTGCGTATCATTACGCCGATGTTGAGTCGGGACTGTTGCAGCAACAGTGTAAATCTCAGCTGCAAGCATTTTTTAAACGGAGAAGAAAAGAGAAGAAGGCGGCGAAACAGTCTTTAACATAAAGTTAGTCACGCTTTATTTACGGTAGAAATAGTTGCCAATGACGACCCTGTTAGCAGCAACAGACGTCACAACTCATCGATAATTAATAACGGGTCAATCAGAGAGACTATTCTGAAAAAGTTTCGCTCTGAACAAAGGCTCTGTGACGCCAGATAATTTTCTTTTTGTTATTTGCCAACATTCGTTTACGGCGATTTGCCGATGCGACTTTGTTACTCAGTTTATTTTGTTGTCTCTTGGAAAACATAGATTTCTCGCTATTATAATTTAGTATTCGTTTGCCTATAAAGTATAGGTGAATATTATTACTAAAGTGTGAAACCACCTGTGACAACCAAGATTGTTACTCTGTCTTTTTACTGTCGCTCTGTTCTGGTTGCTTTGGTGGTTCGCTTTCTTTCTGCTTATCTGTTTTCTGCTTTTCATCAGACGGTGAAGAAACATCAGCTGATGGTATTTTGTCTTGCCCTTTTTCTGGTGGGCCTATAATTTCCCCATTTTCATCCAGCGGTATATCGATAACTTGTAAGCCGTTAATGTCTATTTCAGAGTTAAGTGCTTCTTGCTGCTCGACATGCCCAATGATTGACTGGTAGTAGCGGCGAATGTTCTCTACATAATTTCTCGCTTCATCACCACGAGCATAACCGTAGCGAGTGGTGCTGTAGTATTTACGCTTTTTAAGAAGTGGTAAGCGGTCTTTAACGTCACCCCATGCGTCCGGATTGCCATTCTGTCGTTTTGTTAAACGTCGCGCATCCATCATATGGCCGTAGCCAATGTTATATGATGCGAGGGCAAACCAGATTTTCTCATGAGCAGGAATGGAGTCTGGCACTCTATCAACGATTCTGCGTAAGTAGTCTACGCCACCACGAATGGACTGTTCTGGATCTAGACGATTTTTCACTCCAACGGATTTAGCGGTCGGTAAGGTCAACATCATCATGCCGCGAACCCCTGTAGGTGAGACGGCATTGGGGTTCCAGTGTGATTCTTGGTAAGAGAGTGCTGCGATCAGTCTCCAATCAAACTCTTGTGAGTACTTTTTAAATAGTGGCTCCCATTCTGGCAGTTTACTGTCCAGAGCACGAATAAAGGCGCGAGTATCGACATAATCAAAGCTGTCTACGTGACCAAAGTATTTTTCTTCTAGGGTAGCAAGCTCGCCAGATTGATTAATGCTGCCAAAATACTCAATTATTAGAGCGTATAGGCTTTCATCATCCCCTTTACGCATATACCAAGATATAGGCTGATCTTCTGTTAGCTCGTAAGCAACCGCAATATCAGGATACAGACGCTGAGTCAGAGATAACTCAACCGAATCGGCAACCGTAAATGAGAGCTCACCAGTCGATACTTTTTTGAGTAGATCTTTAACATCAGAGTTAGAGTCTACAGAGAAAGTGAGCTCTGGCATTTCTTGCTGGAGATTTTCTAGCGTTGGTACAAAGTGAGAGTCCGCTACCACAACAAGTTGATCATTTCCCTCTTGCAGTTTCTCGATCAGTTTTTTGTTGTTTCTTGGCCGCCAACTATTTTTTTTGTAGGCAACTTGTTGGCTAACATAGTAGTAGGCGGGAGTGGCACGATAGCGATTTATTCGATTGGAGGTTTGGCTTAACCCAGCAGCCACGATATCTATTTCATCATTATCTAATGCGGGAAATAGCCCAGAGAAACGATAGACGGGTTTCATCTCTAGTTTTACCCCTAAATCATTAGCAAATTTTTGTGCTAACTCATAATCCAATCCTGTTGGTCCATCTGGGCCAATGTAGTAAGAGAGTTGATTGTTTAAGGTACCAACTCGTAATACACCTCTTTCGCGTACTTTATCGAGTTCACTCTTAGGATTGGAATCGATCTGACAGCCGGAAATGAGTGCAACCAGAGAGAGCAGCAACAGGACTTTTGCTTTAGGTGGAAAGGCAATTCTTAACATTAAATAGTGGATTCTCATTAGTTTACTAAGCTCTTTATATCAGAGCGCAGGCGAGGGGCAAAGAATCATTAAAGAAAACAGTGATTATTTTCTGATTTATCTATGAATGGTCATGAAATTGAAAAAATGACGCAAACGGTTGCTTTTTGTGTTACGTCACAAAACAATTTCATCTATAATACGCCGGAACCAATAGGTAGCATTGGTGTGAATTTACGTGGTTTGTTAGTTAACTGTTTGAATTTATACCAATATTACCTAACTAAAGAGACCTAAGCACATGAGAATTTTGCGTGGTTCCCCAGCTCTTTCAGAGTTTCGTGTGAATAAACTGATTGAACTTTGTCAGGAGCAAGGCTTACCTGTTACTGATTTATATGCTGAGTTTGTCCATTTTGCTGATCTGAGTGAAGATTTGCATCAGTCTGAACTGGAGAAGTTAGAAAAATTACTTACCTACGGACCGACAATAAAAGAGCATAAACCACAGGGTACTCTTATTCTTGTTACTCCTCGCCCCGGAACCATCTCTCCATGGTCATCGAAATCGACCGATATTGCTCATAACTGTGGGTTAAATAAAGTTAAACGCTTAGAACGAGGCTGTGCTTACTATATCGTTACAAGTGCCCCTTTGTCCCCGCAACAGAATAGCGTGGTGGAGTCACTGATTCATGATCGTATGATGGAATCGGTATTCTCTTCATTGGAGATGGCTCAGCAGCTGTTCTCTGTTTCACAACCTGCCCCTGTGGTCGAGGTTGATGTACTGGCTGGTGGCCGAAACGCATTAGAGCGAGCAAATACAGAATTAGGTTTGGCTTTAGCTGATGATGAAATCGACTACCTAGTTGATAGCTTTAAAGGGCTAAAGCGAAATCCGAATGATATTGAGCTGATGATGTTTGCACAGGCAAACTCAGAGCACTGTCGTCATAAAATATTTAATGCCGACTGGACCATTGATGGTGTTAAGCAGGATAAATCGCTGTTTAAAATGATCAAAAACACTTTCGAAACCACTCCAGAGCATGTGTTGTCAGCTTATAAAGATAACGCAGCAGTAATGACTGGCTCTAAAGTTGGTCGATTCTTCCCTGATCCAGATACTCGTGAATATGGTTATCACCAAGAAGATGCCCATATTTTAATGAAGGTCGAAACTCATAATCACCCAACAGCAATTTCTCCGTGGCCGGGCGCATCAACAGGATCTGGTGGTGAAATTAGAGACGAAGGTGCCACAGGTATTGGGGGGAAACCAAAAGCGGGATTGGTTGGTTTTACCGTATCAAACTTGAAAATTCCGAATTTCGTTCAGCCTTGGGAAAGCGATTTTGGTAAACCGGGGCGAATTGTTACTGCGCTAGATATTATGCTAGAAGGGCCATTAGGTGGCGCAGCATTTAATAACGAATTTGGTCGTCCAAATCTGCTCGGTTACTTCCGTACTTATGAAGAGAAAGTAAATTCCCATAATGGTGAAGAGGTTCGTGGTTACCATAAGCCGATTATGATCGCTGGTGGTATGGGAAATATTCGAGATGGCCATGTTCAAAAGCGTGAAATTCCAGTGGGAGCCAGCCTAATTGTACTTGGTGGGCCTGCTATGAATATCGGTTTAGGTGGTGGTGCTGCCTCTTCCATGGCATCAGGACAGTCGGCAGAAGATTTGGATTTTGCTTCTGTTCAGCGAGAAAACCCAGAAATGGAACGCCGTTGTCAGGAAGTGATCGATCGTTGCTGGCAGCTTGGAGAAGAGAACCCAATTGCCTTTATTCATGATGTCGGTGCTGGTGGTATCTCCAACGCACTACCTGAGTTAGTGGATGATGGCGAACGAGGTGGACGATTCCAGCTTCGAAATGTGCCAAATGATGAGCCAGGAATGAGCCCGTTAGAGATCTGGTGTAATGAGTCTCAAGAGCGTTATGTTCTCGCCGTTGCACCTGAAAATATGGAAATATTCGATGCTATATGCCAGAGAGAGCGAACCCCTTATGCGGTTGTTGGTGTGGCAACAGAAGAGCGTCATCTAACGCTGGAAGATAGCCATTTTGATAACACACCTATTGATATGCCAATGGATATCTTATTAGGTAAGACGCCAAAAATGCATCGCGAGGCGACCACTCTTAAAGCGAGTAATGCGGCGTTAGAGTGTGGTGATATCGAAATTAATGAGGCTATTGAGCGCATTCTACGTTTGCCTGCGGTAGCGGAAAAAACGTTCTTAATTACTATCGGTGACCGTTCTGTTACGGGCTTAGTTGCGCGAGACCAAATGGTTGGGCCTTGGCAAATTCCAGTTGCCAACTGTGCGGTAACGGCTGCTAGTTACGACACTTATCACGGTGAAGCGATGTCGATGGGTGAGCGAACGCCAGTCGCATTGCTCGACTTTGCGGCGTCAGCAAGGCTGGCTGTAGGTGAATCCCTAACCAATATTGCGGCTACTGATATTGGTGATTTAAAGCACATTAAACTTTCGGCTAACTGGATGTCTCCAGCTGGGCACCCGGGAGAAGATGCCGGATTATACCAAGCGGTCAAGGCGGTCGGTGAAGAGCTTTGTCCTGCGCTAGGGCTAACGATTCCTGTTGGCAAAGACTCGATGTCGATGAAAACGAAATGGCAGGATGATGGAGAAGATAAAGAGGTAACCTCTCCTCTATCACTAGTGATTACTGCTTTTGCTCGTGTTGATGATGTTCGTAAAACAGTGACTCCACAACTACGTACCGATAAAGGTGAGTCTAGCCTGCTACTTATTGATTTAGGTAACGGCAAAAATCGTATGGGAGCCACTGCGTTAGCTCAGGTGTATAAACAACTGGGGGATAAACCGGCCGATGTTGATAATGCACCGCAATTAAAATCGTTTTTTAACGCAGTACAGAAACTCGTTAGTGAAGATAAAGTGGTGGCATACCATGATAAAGGTGACGGCGGTCTGTTTGTAACCTTAGCCGAAATGGCGTTCGCTGGTCATTGTGGTGTAAATATAGACATCCAAGAACTAGGTGATTCTCCGCTTAGCGTACTATTTAATGAAGAGTTAGGGGCGGTTATTCAGGTTGAAAATAGCCAACTGGATTATGTTATGTCAGTGCTTAACTCATTTGAGCTTGCAGATTGCAGCCACATAATTGGTCAAGTGGAGCAGAGTGATAGCATAAGCATTGCTGTTAACGGTCAAAATGTGGTGTTGCGTTCTAGAACGGAGCTGCGTTCGATTTGGGCTGAGACGACTCATAAAATGCAAGCGCTTAGGGATAATCCAAAATGCGCAGATCAAGAGTTTGCCGCTAAATCCGATAAGGATGATCCCGGCTTAAATGTACATTTAACCTTTGATGTAAACCAAGATGTTGCAGCACCTTACATAGCTAAAGGTGCAAAACCTAAGATGGCGATACTACGTGAGCAGGGTGTCAACTCTCATGTAGAGATGGCCGCTGCATTTAATCGTGCCGGTTTTGATAGTGTTGATATCCATATGAGCGACATCTTAACAGGACAGGCAGTACTAGATGAATATCATGGATTAGCCGCGTGTGGTGGCTTCTCTTATGGTGATGTTTTAGGGGCTGGTGAAGGTTGGGCTAAATCCATTCTATTTAACCCCCAAGCGCGAGATCAGTTTGAAGGCTTCTTTAATCGAAAAGATACCTTCTCATTAGGTGTCTGTAATGGCTGTCAGATGCTCTCAAATCTACATGATCTTATTCCGGGAGCCGAGTTGTGGCCAAGATTTGTCCGCAATGAGTCTGAGCGTTTTGAAGCGCGCTTTAGTCTAGTTGAAGTACAAAAATCAGATTCACTATTTTTAGCTGGAATGGAAGGTTCTCGTCTACCTATTGCGGTTTCTCACGGAGAGGGACGCGTGGAGGTTCGCGATAGTGACCATCTATCTGCAATTGAACAATCGGCAACGGTCGCGCTGCGATATGTAGACAATAACGGTGTCGCTACTCAGCAATACCCAAATAACCCGAATGGTTCGCCAAATGCTATTACAGGTTTAACAACTAAAGATGGCAGAGTGACTATCATGATGCCTCACCCGGAGCGTGTGTTCCGTACGGTTGCTAACTCTTGGGCTCCTGATTCATGGGGTGAGAGTGGGCCGTGGATGCGGATGTTCCGTAACGTGCGCGTTAATATCGGTTGATAACGGCGTGACGACCACCATTTCTGCGTCAAAGGTGCTCATTTACACTTGTAAACTGCGCGCCTTTTCCTTGAGCTGGTGGCCGTCACTTGTTCTAAACCGATATTAAGTTTTTGGAAAAACCTCGTAATGACACCAATTCCGCTTAAACAGGTGCTCATTTACACTTGTAAACTGCGCGCCTTTTCCTTGAGCTGGTGGCCGTCACTTGTTCTAAACCGATATTAAGTTTTTGGAAAAACCTCGTAATGACTCCAATTCCGCTTAAACAGGTGCTCATTTACACTTGTAAACTGCGCGCCTTTTCCTTGATCTGGTGGCCGTCACTTGTTCTAAACCGATATTAAGTTTTTGGAAAAACCTCGTAATGACACCAATTCCGCTTAAACAGATGCTCATTTACACTTGTAAACTGCGCGCCTTTTCCTTGATCTGGTGGTCGTCACTTGTTCTAAACCGATATTAAGTTTTTGGAAAAACCTCGTAATGACACCAATTACGCTTAAACAGATGCTCATTTACACTTGTAAACTGCGCGCCTTTTCCTTGATCTGGTGGCCGTCACTTGTTCTAAACCGATATGAACCTTCGGCAAACAGACATTACGAATTTAGTAGCCTACACTCCTTTCTTTTTAATAACTGGCGGTTACTTGTTTCAAACCGGCAATTGTTGATTGGTGTTTTTATTTGCAGCAATTTACGGACGAATATGTTTAAATGCGCCCATAAAAAGGAGCATTGGCTCTTTTATGTACAGTAATGGGAATGAAAATGAGTAGCAGTAAGAAGTTTAGCTATAATGTTGTTGAAAAACGTAGTGGCTGGACTGCAGAAATTGTACGCCAAGTCTCTTCAAAGCGTAGTGTTGTATCGAAAAGAGAAATGGGCTTTGAATCAGAAGCCGATGCGATTGCTTGGGCAGAAAAAGAGCTACCAAGCTTTATTGCTCTGCAAGCTGATCGTAATAAACGCAAATCTGCGATGCGTAAAGCTGATCAAGAGTAATGCTTAAAGATTAAAAAAGGGCCTGACATTTAATGATGTCAGGCCCTTTTGCATTCAGTATTAAGGTTATTGAGAAATGGACTATTTCTTAGGGATATTCTCTAAAATAGCAACCATTTGTTCCCAAAATAGTGCCACTGTACTGATCTCTACTTTCTCATCAGGAGAGTGAGGGAACTTGATCGTTGGGCCAAATGAAATCATATCCATATTTGGATACGGTTCTTTAAACAGGCCACACTCTAGACCAGCGTGAATCACCATAATGTTTGGCTTGTTACCGTAAATGCCTTCATAAACATCGCGGAAGATATGCATGATTTCAGAGTCGGCATCAGGTTTCCATCCAGGATAAGCGCCGTTAAACTCAACTTTTGCACCTGCTAGTTTGGCAATAGAAGCGAGCATTCCTTCTACCTGACTACGTCCTGAGTCGATAAGGGAACGAATCAAGCAGTGAACAATAACTTTACTCTTCTTAGTCGTGATAACACCGACGTTTAAGGAAGTTTCTACAACACCTTCGATATCATCACTCATTCTAATTACACCGTTAGGACAGGCATTTAATCCGGCGATAAAACGATCTTGTGATTCTTGTGCAAACATCTGATTTTCAGTTTCAACAATTTCGTATAGCGGAAGGATATTGGTTTCAATCTTACCTAACTCAGATTTAAGAATATTAATGAACTTGGTGAACAGTTCATTTAACAGCCCCTCATTGACCATAGGTACCGCTACAGTAACAAAGGCTTCTCGTGGAATGGCGTTACGGAGGCTGCCGCCACGGAAATCAATAATGCGTAATTCTAGTTCTTCTGCGTGACCCGCTAAGAATCGGCCAAGTAGCTTGTTGGCGTTACCACGACCAGTGTGAATATCACAACCTGAGTGTCCGCCTTTTAGACCTTTCAAAGACAGTTCTCTAGTAACATAACCTGCAGGAATTTTTTCACGTTTAACATCAAAAGTGATGGTGCCATCGATACCACCAGCGCAGCCCATATAAACTTCGCCTTGCTGTTCTGAGTCAGTGTTAAGCAGTATGTCGCCTTCAAGCCAACCTTCTTCAAGGCCAAATGCGCCTGTCATGCCAGCTTCTTCATCAATGGTAAGTAGCACTTCAAGAGGGCCATGTTTAATTTCATTAGAAGCGAGCACAGCTAAACAAGATGCCATTCCCATGCCGTTGTCGGCACCAAGAGTGGTTCCTTTTGCTGTTACCCAATCACCGTCGATATAAGGTTGAATCGCATCGGTTTCGAAGTTATGTTTTGTGTCTTCATTCTTTTGAGGAACCATATCAATATGGGCTTGTAAAACCACACCTTTACGGTTCTCCATCCCTTCTGTTGCTGGCTTTTTAATAAATACGTTACCAGTGGCGTCTCTTCTTACATCAAGGCTTTGCTCTTTAGCCCAGTCAACAATGTACTGTGCTAATGCTTCTTCATGCTTGGAAGGGTGGGGAATAGAGCAAATTTTATCGAAAAACTGCCAAACAGGCTCTGGCGAAAGAGTGCTTATTTCCGAATGATAATTAGACACAGATTACTCCTTTTAAAGGCCTGAAACCTTTATTTATATATAGTCAAACTTGTTAAGGGCTGCATCATATCACTGAGAAACTAACGACAGAAGGGTTGATTGGAAAAGTCTTGAACTAAGTTGTAACGATTATTGATTACCCAGTCACTTTCTGTAATTAACTTACATGTAATGCGGTTTTATATAGCTTCAATAAAATAAATGTGACTTTCGTCACTTTTTTGTTGTAATTAAATTTCATGATGATATGGTAGCACCATCTTCTGAGACGAAGAGTAAATGCTCAAGGAAAAGAGCCCGTACATCGCCTCCAGGGAACCGAGAGTCAAACAACATTAATTGATTAAAAGGTGATAAATATGAAAGGTTTAGTTTCTTCAGAGTTTTGGGTTAATTCATCAGTTTACACTCAAAACTTCCAGTATCCTTCTAGCTTCGGATACTAAGCAAAATTCGCAATTACTTGTGATATGAACGTTAAGTTCAACCCCCATATATTGGAATTTTATTACAACCCATTTGGTTGAAAATATTCTAACGCCACTTCAGTTTGAGTGGCGTTTTTTTTATTTTAAAATGTAATCCATTACATTTTTGTTCTGTTATGAGGGTTATTGCATTGGCTATGAAGATATGAGCCAAATGAAGCGATTATACGGCAATTAATTAGCCTTTAATGGCTTTTAAATATTGATATAGAACAAATAAACATCACTGTGGTCTCAGGCTAATAAATAACAATATGTTGATTTTAATCAGTCTCTTATGATGATTTTTAACATTGACTGATATGTTGTTAAACATTGTTTTCTTTAAATTTACTGCTTTTATATAAATTGAGGCTGGAATTTGTAATTTGATAACTTTATAATTCGCGCCAATCGTTTACGCAATCGTTTACTATTTAATTTAAAATTTAGTTTTAGGGAAAACTTATTATGCTGGAAAAGCTATTTAAGCTCAGTGAAAATGGGACTAATGTTCGCACTGAAGTGATCGCAGGGATGACCACTTTTCTAACCATGGCTTACATAATTTTTGTAAACCCGGCCATTTTGTCTGAAACAGGCATGGATCGTGGTGCCGTTTTTGTAGCAACTTGTTTGGCCGCGGCTATTGGTTGTTTCATCATGGGCCTTATTGCTAATTATCCTATCGCTCAAGCTCCGGGAATGGGGTTGAACGCTTTCTTCACTTACTCTGTTGTTTTTGGCATGGGGTACACCTGGCAAGTGGCTTTAGGGGCAGTATTCTTTTCCGGTATTTTGTTTATCCTATTGAGCGTATTCAAAATTCGTGAGTGGATCATTAACTCCATTCCTATGTCTTTAAGAACAGGTATCTCTGCTGGTATCGGTCTTTTCTTAGCGTTTATTGCTCTTCAAGGCGCAGGTATTGTTGGTGACAACCCGGCAACATTGGTTTCTTTGGGTTCAGTGACCTCACTACAAGGTATTTTGGCTGCGATTGGTTTCTTTTTAACGATTGCTTTAGTTCACCGTGGCTTTAAAGCGGCGGTAATGATTGCAATTTTGGTGGTTACCGCATTAGGTGTGTTGTTTGGTGATGTTCAATTTGGTGGAATCATCTCTACACCACCAAGTATCGCGCCAACGTTTATGCAGCTAGATATTTCTGCTGTGTTTGATGTTGGTATGATCTCTG
Source organism: Vibrio sp. 99-8-1 (assembly GCF_013114595.1). Taxonomy (GTDB): domain Bacteria; phylum Pseudomonadota; class Gammaproteobacteria; order Enterobacterales; family Vibrionaceae; genus Vibrio. The sequence goes on from NZ_VTXE01000015.1 coordinate 33,918, forward strand.
TCGTATTCGCATTCCTGTTTGTTGACTTGTTTGATACTGCAGGAACCTTAGTTGGTGTTGCAACCAAAGCGGATCTAATTAAAGAAGATGGAAAAATTCCTCGTCTTAACAGAGCATTACTCGCTGATTCTACAGCAACCTCTGTAGGGGCCTTGCTTGGCACCTCAAACACAACTTCTTATATTGAAAGTGTTTCTGGTGTCGCATCGGGTGGCCGTACCGGATTAACTGCAGTTGTGGTTGGCATTTTGTTCCTACTTGCATTATTCTTCTCGCCATTAGCAGGTATGATCCCAGCGTATGCAACATCAGGCGCGCTATTTTATGTAGCGATTTTGATGATGTCAGGTTTAGTAGCAATCGATTGGCGCGACTTAACAGAAGCAGCTCCAGTGGTGGTTATTTGCCTACTTATGCCGTTAACTTACTCTATCGCTGATGGTATTGCGCTTGGCTTTATTGCTTATGCGGCGATCAAAGGCTTTAGTGGTAAAGGCCGTGAGGTTTCTATTAGCGTCTGGGTTCTAGCTGTCATTTTTGCACTTAAATTTGCTCTAGCGTAATTGCTATTGCTTTGCTATTTATCGAGCCAGAACAGGTATTATTAATATGAGTAATAAATTCATCATTACTTGGGACAACATGCAAGTGTATTGTCGCCAGTTAGCAGAGCGTCAAATGCCTGCTGAACAGTGGAAAGGTATTATCGGTGTGAGCCGTGGAGGTTTAGTACCTGCTGCAATTCTCGCTCGTGAATTGGGTATTCGTTACGTGGACACGGTTTGTATTTCAAGTTACGACCATGATCATCAACGTGATATGAGTGTGCTTAAAGCGCCAGAAGGTGATGGTGAAGGTTACTTAGTGGTTGATGACTTAGTTGACAGTGGCGATACCGCTCGTCAACTTCGTGAAATGTACCCTAAAGCGAAACTGATTACTGTATGTGCAAAACCTGCGGGTGCTGATCTTGTGGATGAATACATTGTTTCTATTCCTCAAGATACCTGGATTGAACAGCCGTGGGACATGGAAATCGCATACGTAGATCCTATCAATAAACCTTAACTGTGACTTTATTGAACTAATTTAACAATGCCCCGTTAGGGGCATTTTTTTTGCCCAACGAATTTGTGCAGCCTGTTAATACTGCTTGTTCGGTTAATACTTGTTTGTTCGGTAAATAAAACTGCGCTTCTTTAACTGCGTTTGAGCAGACACAAACACAATGTTGTTAAAGCAAAATACAGCTTTACTCGAGCAGATGTGGTTTGTTGAATGAAATGAATGGTTGCAGAAGGATATACGGTTTGTGGGCTTGGGTTTATTCTGGCTAGATAATTAATGCCATTGGTATATTATATTGTTATCTTCGCTATTTTTGTATGTATTACCATGTCTGAAAATCAAAAAAATCTATCAGAAAAACTGTTTAAGAAACATCGTCAGGGCAAAGAGACGTCAAGTTTGACGCAATATATGCCTAGTAGTCTCGAGTTTCTAGCGGAAAAAAAGCAGCAGGAACAGTACTCATGGTATCGAAACCTTCGTCGATATCAGTGGATATGGCAAGGTATTGACCCGATAGAGCAGGAAGAAGTGTTAGCACGCATCGCTTCCTCTGAACATTCACGCACTGAAGACCAATGGTTAGATACGGTGATTGGCTATCGCCCGGGAAACTGGGCTTATGAGTGGACTAGCTTGGGCATGAGACACCAGAAGAGAGCGGCAGATCTTACTGGGGATGAAGCTTCAGATGAGTTTTTCACTGCGAGTTTATGTTTTAGTATTGCCGGTTACCCACATTTAAAAGGGGATAATCTGGCTATTCAGGCGCAGGTATTAGCGAGCTCTGCTTATGAAGAAGCAATGAAAAATAGCCGTTATATTACGCGTCAAATTAGTGTTCCATTCCAAGGAAAAAGCATTCAAGCCAATCTGCACCTTCCTCATACCGAACGTCCACTTCCTGTGGTTATTGTGAGTGCTGGTTTGGATAGCTTACAAACGGATCTGTGGCGAATCTTTCGGGATTATCTAGCAGAGAAAGAGATTGCTATGTTGACGGTAGATATGCCTTCGGTTGGCAGCAGCAGTCATTGGCAGTTAACCGAAGACTCATGCAAACTGCATCGGGCTGTTCTCGAAGAGTTGGCTCACTTACCTTGGGTTGACCACCACAGTGTTGGTTTGCTGGGTTATCGCTTTGGTGGAAATGCCATGCTGAGACTTTCGTTTATTGAGCAGGACAAAATAAAAGCGTGTGTAGCTTTGGGGGCTCCTATTCATGACACCCTCTCTTCGGCAGATAAAGTGAAGAATATGCCAAAGATGTATCTGGATGTTCTAGCGTCGCGTCTAGGAAAAAATGTTGTGGATGTAAACAGCTTAGCTGGACAAATGATGGCCTGGTCTCTGAAAGTTCAAGGGTTTTTAAGCAGCAAGAGAACCAAAGTACCTGTATTGGCGCTTGCTTTAGAAGGTGATCCCGTCTCGCCGTACTCAGACAATAAGTTGGCGGCACTGTTTAGTCACTACGGTAAAGCGAAACAAATTTCCTCTAAATCCATCTCCGTAGGTTATGAACAATCGCTAGATTTAGCGATTAAATGGCTGGAAGATGAATTAATCTAATGACAGGCTCTTCATTTTGTGTGTAGCATAGGGGACTATGTTAGTATTTTGTGAGAAACTAATATAGTTATTCCAGTGTGACCTCATGATGAAGGATTCATAACAATATCAATGTGTTCAGAACCAATAAAATAACAGAAGGAATGGCTTTCCTTACTATTTTCGCTGAACAAACATATTGAGGTTGCTTGAGTATATTAGGAAATCACCTTAAGTATAAAAAAATGGAGTTTTTATATGACCGAATTGGCGGCAGCACCAACACACTTCAGATTGCTTAGTGCGTTAAGAGCAATAGGGCCATATTTGCGAGAGTCAGATTCTAGAGAAGGGCATTACCTATTTGATTGTTTGTCGGTTTGCGTGGATGACAAAAAATCACCTGAAGAGCGGGAATTTTGGGGTTGGTGGATGGAACTCGATGCGGCTCCGGCAGCAGAGAGTCAAAACAGTTATATCGCGATGTTTCGGTTTGGTATTTATAACCAACAAGGTGATTGGGTTGCTAAAACGCTCCCTAAAGCTGCCCAAGTTGAGACCGCGAGAACGCAAACAGAATTTATTGCTAAGTTAGATAAAGTGCTGCAAGAGCGCTTTGAATTAAAGATGGAAATAGCGAAAGAATCAGAAGAAATTGCCTGATTTTCTAAGTAATAGTTATTATTTGTATCAAAAGGCGCTTTTTAGCGCCTTTTCTGCTTGTGTAATCACCGCTTGATTGATAAAACATCACTTCTAATGCCGTTCTCAAAATGTAATCAGTATGACAAGCAAAGCACAAAATCAGAAAACGACGCAAGCCAAGACAATTATCGTCAAACTTGGTACCAGTGTACTAACCGGAGGCACACTCCAACTAGATAAAGCTCATATGGTTGAGCTTGTTAGACAGTGTGCGGAATTGAAGAAACTAGGGCACTCTGTTGTTATGGTTTCTTCTGGTGCGATTGCCGCTGGTCGAGAACATTTAGCTTACCCCGCATTACCGAATTCAATGGCTAGCAAACAACTGCTGGCTGCGGTTGGACAGAGTCAGTTAATCCAAGTCTGGGAATCGTTATTTGCCATCTATAATATTAAGATTGGTCAAATGCTGTTAACCCGAGCGGATCTGGAAGACAGAGAGCGCTTTCTTAATGCCAGAGACACCATTAATGCTTTAGTCGATAACGATATCATTCCTATTGTGAATGAAAACGATGCAGTGGCTACCTCCGAAATCAAGGTGGGTGACAATGACAATTTATCCGCTTTAGTCGGGATTCTGTGTAGTGCAGATAAACTGTTGCTGTTGACTGACCAACCGGGACTGTTTACCGCAGATCCAAGAAGTAACCCTAATGCTGAGCTTATTCGTGAAGTGAGCACCATCGATGAAACATTACGCAAAATAGCAGGTGGCAGTGGCTCGTCATTGGGTACGGGAGGCATGGCGACCAAACTTCAAGCGGCAGATATTGCTCGTCGAGCAGGTATTGAGGTTATTATTGCAGCAGGTAGTGCTGAAAATGTGATTTATCAGTCGCTGGGCGAACAACCTCAAGGGACTCGATTTTTGCCATTACCAGAGGCGCTGGAAAATAGAAAACGCTGGATACTGGCAGGGCCAATCGCCTCCGGTGATATTACCATTGATGATGGCGCGATAAAGGCGGTTGTCGAAAGAGGCAGTAGCTTGCTAGCTAAAGGGGTAACAAAAATTACCGGTCATTTTGCTCGTGGTGAGGTGGCAAGAGTGCGAAATAGTAATGGCGAGCTGATTGCTAAAGGTTTGTCTAGTTACTCTAGTTCAGATTTAGTTAAAATTGCTGGAAAGCACAGTAAAGATATTGGTTCAACACTAGGTTATGACTATGGTTCAGAAGTGATTCATAGAGACGATCTGGTGGTGATTCATGAATAAGGAAAGTAACGTGGAACTCATTCAAATGGGAAAAGCAGGCAAAGATGCCGCTTTTCATCTGGCCACCGCGCCAACAGCACAAAAGAATCGCGCATTAGCGATTATTGCCGATGAACTTGAAGCTAACGCTGAAGATATTCTTGCTGCTAATAAAATTGATATTGATAAAGGCCGCGAAGCGGGGTTATCTGATGCTCTGCTAGATAGGTTGTTGCTCAACCCTGAAAGGATTCACGGTATAGCCAACGATGTTCGGAATGTTATTGGTTTGAATGATCCTGTGGGTAGTGAGTTAGATAGCAAAGTGCTCGATAATGGCATGTCTCTCTCTCGCCGCCGCGTTCCGCTTGGTGTTGTCGGCGTTATCTATGAAGCGCGTCCCAATGTGACGATTGATATCGCGGCTTTGTGCCTTAAAACCGGTAATGCCAGTATTTTACGTGGAGGAAAAGAGACCTTTTTCTCCAACATGGCGTTGGTGAAGGTGATACAGTTTGCGTTGCAAAAGGCTGAACTACCTGCCGCATCGGTACAATATATCGAGAAGCCAGATCGTGAGTTGGTCTCTCAACTGCTTAAGCTCGATGATTACGTGGATATGATCATTCCTCGCGGTGGTGCTGGTTTGCACAAAATGTGTAAAGAGAACAGCACAATCCCCGTCATTATTGGTGGCTTTGGTATTAGCCATATCTTTGTTGATAGCAGCGCGGATTTAGAAAAGTCACTGAAAGTTGTCGAGAACTCAAAAGTTCAGCGTCCTTCAGCGTGTAACTCCTTGGATACTTTGCTCATTGATAAAACGGTAGCAGAGTCATTTTTGCCAATGCTGGCCAGTCAGTTGAATGAGAAAGTGACGTTTGTTGCTGAGGCGAGAGCGAAGACTATCTTAAGTCACTGTGAGTTTAATAATACCGAATTGCTACGTGATGCTGGTGACGGTGACTTTGATACTGAGTGGTTAAGTTTCACTCTTGGCGTCAAAGTGGTCGACGGAATAGAAGATGCGATTGAACATATGCGAGTGCATAACGCGAGTCATTCTGATGCGATCATGACAAATAATCTTGAAAACGCAGAGCGCTTTATTAACTCCGTAGGTTCTGCCGCGGTGTATGTTAATGCTTCTACTCGTTTTACCGATGGTGCGCAATTTGGTTTAGGTGCGGAAGTCGCAGTATCAACACAAAAGCTGCATGCCAGAGGGCCAATGGGACTGGAAGAACTGACCAGTTACAAGTGGGTCGGCAAAGCGAATTACTTGGCAAGACCTTAAAAAACGATAAAATATTGGGCTCTATCACAAGAGCCCTTTTGGTTTCTCTCGCCAGTGTTTTTTTATTCCGTTACACTGTGTCGACAATTCGATAATAATCACCCCTAGCTCTTTCTCAGAGTGGGGAACAATAGTGCCATGGAGGTAATATGCATTGCCCGTTCTGTTCAGAGAATGATACTAAAGTCATTGATTCACGATTAGTTGCAGATGGTCATCAAGTTCGCCGTCGTCGTCAATGTTTAGCTTGTAATGAACGATTTACCACGTTTGAAACCGCAGAACTTGTTATGCCTAAGGTGATAAAATCTAATGGTAATCGAGAACCATTTAATGAAGATAAAATGGTTGGTGGCGTTCAGCGAGCATTAGAGAAACGTCCGGTCAGCGCAGATTCTATAGAGTTGTCGATTAGTAATATTAAATCCAAATTAAGAGCAACCGGTGAGCGAGAAGTTCCAAGTGCTATGGTCGGTAATTTGGTTATGGAGCAACTGAGAATTTTGGATAAAGTTGCCTATATTCGTTTCGCTTCGGTTTATCGTAGCTTTGAAGATATTAAAGAGTTTGGCGAAGAGATAGCCAAGCTGGAAGATTAAACCATGAGTGAACGCTTCACCTGCTTCGATTATGACATGATGTCTCGTGCCATTTATTTAGCGAAGAAAGGGCGTTTTACTACTGCCCCTAATCCAAATGTTGGTTGTGTGATCGCTAAAGATGGCGCTGTTATCGGTGAAGGTTATCACTATCAAGCAGGACAACCTCATGCTGAAGTGTTTGCACTGCGTCAAGCAGCGCAACACGCTGAAGGGGCAATCGCTTATGTCACGTTAGAGCCTTGTTCGCATTACGGCCGAACTCCCCCCTGTGCTGAAGCGTTAATAAACGCCAAAGTTGCTAAAGTTATTTGTGCAATGGAAGATCCTAATCCACAAGTGGCGGGCAGAGGAGTCGCCATGCTTCGCAAAGCGGGAATAGAGGTCGAAGTCGGCTTGCTTTCATCAGATTCTGCAGCATTAAACCCTGCCTTTATTAAACGCATGACTCACGGAACGCCGTTTGTTCAATTGAAATTGGCAGCCAGTTTAGACGGGCGCACTGCGCTGAGTAATGGTGTTAGCCAATGGATAACCTCTCCAGAGGCAAGACAAGACGTTCAGCAGTTTCGTGCCCAAGCAGACGCTATTCTCTCAAGCAGTAAAACGGTTATTGATGATAATGCCTCGCTCAATGTTCGCTGGAGTGATCTGCCGTGTTCGATTCAACATCACTATCCTCAAAAGGATGTGCGACAACCTATCCGTATCATATTAGACAGCAAAAATAAGTTAACAGAATCTCTGAAGCTGTTTGATGGAGATGGAACTATAGTTACCGTAGCCAATACTGAAGTCGCAGACCTTCAGGTTGATTTGGATAACAGTGGGCAGTTAGATCTGTCGCAAGTATTGCAACAGGCGTGTCTCAAATACAACACTAATCATATTTGGGTGGAGGCCGGAGCATCACTGGCTGCAAGCTTTATTGAACAGGGATTAGTGGATGAGTTGATTATCTATTTAGCACCTAAATTAATGGGCGCAGATGGAAGAGGGTTGGTGAATATCCTTGGCTTAGAAAGTATGCATCAAGCGATAGATCTAACAATTAAAGATATGCGAATGGTTGGAACCGATATCCGATTAATTGCACAGATAAAGAATAAGTAAGAGTTATATGTTTACTGGAATTATTGAAACAGTGGGTAAGTTAGCTGCCATCACACCCAAAGGGGATGATATCTCCATAACGGTGAATAGCGGAAAACTGGATATGTCAGATGTTAAATTAGGCGACAGTATTGCGACTAATGGTGTTTGCTTAACGGTTGTCGCTATGACAGAAAATAGCTATACCGCCGATCTTTCATTAGAAACATTAAAAATGACGGGATTTACCGACTATCAAGTGGGTGACAAGGTGAATTTAGAAAAAGCCATGTTACCTACGACTCGATTTGGCGGTCATATTGTTTCTGGGCATGTAGATGGTGTCGGCATCATTGTTGAACGTAATCAAGTGGGTCGCTCTATAGAATTTTGGGTAGAGCTACCTGAAGAGCTAACTAAGTATGTCGCCCATAAAGGTTCAATCACAGTCGATGGCATAAGTCTGACGGTGAATGATTTAAGAAAACAGGCTTTTAAGCTAACTATAGTGCCACATACCTCTGATGAAACGACCATCAATAATTTTCAGGTCGGAACAAAAGTGAATTTAGAAGTAGATGTTCTTGCTCGATATATGGAACGTCTGCTTCAAGGTAACAGCAGTACAGAAAAAAAAGAGTCAGCACTGACCATGGAATTTCTGCAACAAAACGGGTTTGCATAATAGAGAAAATCAGCGGTGAACCTCTTATGGGGGAAGTACCCAGTAACGATTTTCGAAAATATATAGGACAAAGAACAATGCCAATTAGTACGCCACAAGAAATTATCGAAGATATCCGTTTAGGAAAAATGGTTATCCTCATGGATGATGAAGATCGCGAGAATGAAGGCGATATCATTATGGCCGCGGAGCATATTACTCCAGAAGCGATTAACTTTATGGCGACGCACGGGCGTGGCCTTATCTGTTTAACTTTGACTAAAGAGCGCTGTATTAATCTTGGTTTGGCGCCAATGGTCCAAGATAACAATGCTCAATACACCACCAATTTCACCGTATCCATTGAAGCTGCCGAAGGTGTTACAACCGGTATTTCTGCTGCGGATCGTGCTGTCACTGTTCAAGCCGCGGTCGCTAAGAATGCAAAAGCCGCTGACCTTGTTCAACCGGGTCATATTTTCCCTCTTGCGGCTCAAGAAGGCGGGGTTTTAACTCGCGCAGGGCATACTGAGGCAGGGTGTGATTTGGCTCGTCTTGCTGGGCTAGAGCCTGCATCGGTTATTGTGGAAATTTTAAATGATGATGGCACCATGGCGCGTCGTCCTGACTTGGAAATTTTTGCTGAAAAGCACGACATTAAATTGGGAACAATCGCTTCTCTGATTGAGTACCGAAACAATACCGAAACCACTATTGAGAGAGTCGCTGAGTGTAAACTGCCAACTGAGTTTGGTGATTTTGACTTGGTGACCTACCGCGACACCATAGACAACGAAATACACTATGCTCTTCGCAAAGGAGAAGTGGTGGCAGAGAAACCTTGTCTGGTGCGTGTTCACTTACATGATGTCTTTACTGATCTTCTTCGTTCAAATCGTAACGCTGAGCGCAGTTGGACACTCGATACTGCCATGAAGCGTATTGGGGATGAAGGTGGTGTGTTGGTGATTCTTGGTCACGAAGAGCCGACCGATCTTCTGGTTCACCGAGTGAAGATGTTTGAGCAACAAGATAAAGGTGATGCACCAACAATGGCGAAGAAACAAGGTACTTCACGCCGTGTTGGAATCGGTTCTCAAATTCTGTCAGACATGGGAGTGAGCAAAATGAAACTGCTCTCTTCTAATGATAAGCGTTACCATGCTTTAGGTGGATTTGGGCTGGAAGTGGTTGAGTACGTAACCGAGTAATAAAAGAACGTGCCGGATTGGTGTGAGCCTCTAGTTTTTGTAGATATTGCTCACAAATTTGTGCTAGAATCCGGCGATTCTCACTTTATGGATTAGTTGAAGGAAGGCTTATGAAAGTGATCGAGGGTGGATTCCCGGCTCCAAATGCAAAAATTGCTATCGTTATTTCTCGTTTCAATAGCTTTATTAATGAAAGTTTACTTTCTGGTGCTATCGATACTTTAAAGCGTCATGGACAAGTAAACGAAGACAACATTACTGTTGTTCGTTGCCCCGGTGCAGTAGAGCTACCTCTTACAGCTCAACGTGTTGCCAAAACAGGTAAGTTTGATGCAATTGTATCTTTGGGCTCTGTGATTCGTGGTGGTACACCACACTTCGACTATGTATGTAGTGAATGTAATAAAGGTTTAGCGCAGGTTTCTCTGGAATATAGTCTTCCAGTAGCTTTCGGCGTACTTACCGTTGATACTATTGATCAAGCCATTGAACGCGCAGGAACCAAGGCTGGTAATAAAGGTGCAGAGGCTGCACTAAGCGCACTTGAGATGATCAACGTTCTTTCTGAAATCGATTCCTAATGGGGGCCAGTGTGAAACCAGCCGCACGTCGTAATGCACGTCAATTTGCTTTGCAAGCAATATATTCTTGGCAAGTAACCAAAGAAAATGTTGCCACACTTGAAGAACAGTTCTTATCTGGTGATAAGTATAGTGAAGAGGAACATCAAGCTGATGAACCTGCACTACTTGCTCCAGAAACAGACGTCACTTACTTTCGTGATTTGTTGACTGGTGTTGTACTTAGTCACACTGAACTCGATAGCAAACTTCGCCCATACCTTTCTCGCCCTATGCAAGATTTGGATATGATGGAGTTAGCGTTATTGCGATTAGCAATGTATGAAATGACTCGTCGTGACGATGTACCATATAAAGTGGTTATCAACGAAGCGATAGAGCTGGCAAAAGTGTTTGCCGCAGAAGATAGTCATAAGTTCGTTAATGGGGTGCTGGATAAAGCCGCACCACATGTTCGCAAGAAATAAGTAATAAAACGAAATAAGGCCAGCACTTGCTGGCCTTATTTTTTGCTAACCTATTTAACCTCAACACGGGATGATTTAAGTCTCTCAGCACAGCCCTTTTAGCGTCTAACAGCGCTAAAATTGCCATATTGAGTCTTATTGACCTATAACTTAATGAAAATACAAGATATATTGACTTTCTTATCCCGAGTTAAAGTTATTTAGATCTCATTTCTATTCCACATTACACGTTAAGAAATTATGTCTGGTGAATTTAGTTTAATAGAAAAGTATTTTACTCATCGTCAAAGTCAGCGGAAAGATGTTCTGCTTGCTGCGGGAGATGACTGTGCCATTGTTACTGCGCCTGAAAATGCACGAATTGCGATTACTACGGATACTTTGGTAGCAGGTACTCACTTTTTGTTTGATGCTGACCCTGCTTGGATTGCACATAAAGCTTTAGCATCGAACTTAAGCGATCTTGCTGCAATGGGAGCTACGCCTGCTTGGGCATCGATGGCCCTTACACTTCCACAACAAGATGATGTCTGGTTACAGAAGTTTAGTGATGCATTTTTTGAGCTGGCAGACTATTTTAGCATCCAGCTTATTGGAGGGGACACCACCAAAGGGCCATTAGCGATAACCTTAACCGTTCAAGGATTTGTACCCGAAAACCAAGCTCTGCGTCGCGATGGTGCTCAATTGGGTGACTGGATATATGTGACTGGCGATCTTGGTAGCAGTAAGGCCGGTTTACAGGTTATTTTAGATGAAACTAAGCGTAGCCGTCCATTTGCTGAACAGCTGGAGCAAGCCCATTATCTTTCCACTCCGAGAATTTTAGCCGGACAATCTCTGTTGAACATTGCTTCGTCTTGCGTTGATATTTCTGATGGCTTATTGGCGGATCTCGGCCATATTTTACATCGCTCTCAGTTAGGGGCATATATTGATGTGGACAACCTGCCTCTGTCTAAATATTTGATTGAATATTGTGGCGACCATGAAGCCGCTCAAAAAATGGCGCTCACCAGTGGTGAAGAGTATGAACTCTGTTTTACGGTGCCAGAGCAATTCCGTGGTAGCATTGACAGCTCTCTTTCTCATATTGGCACTACGGTTACTTGTATCGGTCAGATACGCCCACAAGGGGTATTTGAGCTATCAAAACAGGGCAAACGTCTTAATTGGGAACTTAATGGATATGATCATTTTGAGGTTAACTAGATGAACCCTTTAGATAAACTCTCTTTATCAAATATCTGGCATTTGTTGGCGACAGGATTTGGTAGTGGCCTTTCTCCTGTGGTGCCCGGTACCATGGGGACGTTAGCCTCAATTCCTCTTTATCTTTTACTGGTACAAGCTTCGTTACCTGTTTATTTACTGGTGATTGTTATCACGGGTATTGTTGGGGTGAAAATTTGCCAAGTGGCGTCAGATGATATGGGCGTTCATGATCATGGTTCAATTGTTTGGGATGAGTTTGTCGGTTTTTGGATAACCATGAGTATTGTTCCAATGCTTAAAATCCCTGCGACAGAGTGGAAGTGGTTGATTGCCGGATTCATACTGTTTCGCTTTTTTGATATGGTCAAACCGTGGCCAATCGGTTGGCTGGATAAGCGCATTCACGGCGGATTAGGGATCATGATAGATGACGTTGTTGCCGGAATAATGGCGGCAATAGCACTTTATCTAGTGGGTCGTTATGCAGGGTGGTTAGTCTAACTCGTTAATGAGTTAGCGGCGAAACGTTTATTTTTAAAAAAACCACACAATAAACAGGTTATTGTGTGGTTTTTATCTCTGTTCTCCCAGCATTAATTTATGCTAGCGTGAGATTATTTTACCAAGTAGTCGCGTATCGACTGTTCAATCCCTTCCGCATCTAAACCGAGTTCGTGTAGCATCTCTTGCTGTGAACCCTGAGCGATAAACTGATCCGGCAAACCGAGGTTTAATACTGGCTTAATAAGTTTTTCTTTCATTAAGAACTCAACCACGCCAGCACCAGCACCGCCAGCGATAGCGTTTTCTTCTACTGTAATAAGCACATCGTAATGCTTCGCTAATTCAGTGATCAGCGCGGTATCTAGCGGCTTAACAAAACGCATATCTGCAACGGTGGCATCTATTGCTTCCGCGGCGATAAGCGTCTGCTCTAGCATGGTACCAAAGCTCAAAATAGCCACACTGGTTTTATCTGTGTCTGGCTTAGCAGTACGGATCACTCTTCCTTTACCTATCTCAAGTGCGGTCATTTGCTGCTCAATTTTGCTCCCTATACTGGTTCCTCTAGGGTAACGAACAGCACTCGGTCCGGTATGTTTATGACCGGTGTATAACATTTGCCGACATTCATTTTCGTCACTTGGCGCCATTATCACCATGTTGGGAATACAGCGCATAAAGCTTAAGTCAAATGCACCTTGGTGAGTTTGACCATCTGCACCCACAATACCAGCACGATCGATCGCGAACATAACCGGTAGATCCATAATGGCGACATCATGAATTAGCTGGTCATACCCTCGTTGTAAAAAGGTGGAGTAAATAGCGACGATGGGGTTGTTACCTGCAATCGCCATGCCTGTCGCGAGTGTTACAGCATGTTGTTCTGCAATAGCAGTGTCGAAGTATTGTTCTGGAAATTCTTTTGAGAAGCGCACCATGCCTGAACCTTCACGCATGGCAGGAGTAATGGCCATAAGTTTGGGATCTTGAGCGGCCATATCACACAGGAAATCACCAAATATTTTAGAGAAAGAAGGTTTGCTTCCGTTACTTTTTGGCAAACTGCTCTCTTTAGGGTCAAATCGTGGTACGCCGTGATAACCAATAGGATCTTTTTCCGCAGGCTCATAGCCTTTGCCTTTCTTGGTCATAATATGCAAAAACTGAGGTCCTTTAAGGCCACGCATATTTTTTAGAGTTTTCACCAACTCATTGACATCGTGCCCATCAATAGGACCAATATAGTTAAAGCCTAACTCTTCAAACATGGTTCCCGGAACAACCATGCCTTTTAGATGTTCTTCAGTACGACGAACCAGTTCTTTAATAGGTGGTACACCAGAGAGTACTTTTTTACCCCCCTCACGAATGGAGGTGTAGAGAGTGCCAGATAATACTTGCGCTAGGTGGTTATTGAGAGCGCCAACATTCTCGGAAATGGACATCTCATTATCGTTGAGTATCACCAACATATCAGAATGGACATCTCCAGCGTGATTCATCGCTTCAAATGCCATCCCGGCTGTAATCGCACCGTCACCAATCACACTAACCACTTTTCTGCCGAGATCTTCTTTTCCTGCGCTGATGGCTAAACCTAAAGCGGCGCTAATGGATGTTGAAGAGTGGCCTACAGAAAGTACGTCGTATTCGCTCTCTTCTCGCCATGGAAATGGGTGAAGCCCATCTTTTTGTCGTATGGTTGGAAGTTGATCTCGACGACCCGTTAGAATTTTATGGGGATAGGCTTGGTGGCCAACATCCCAAATAAGTTTATCAAACGGGGTATTATAAACGTAATGTAGTGCTACGGTTAGTTCGACAGTACCTAACCCTGAGGCTAAGTGGCCACTTGACTGGCTTACTGAATTGAGCAAGTAGGTACGCAGTTCATCGCATAATTTAGGCAGTGTCTCTTTAGGTAATGAGCGAAGCTCATCCGGAGTATCTGCTAGTGCTAGTGTAGGATATTTTGAAATATCAAGAGTCATAGTATTCAGCGCTTATGGTGGTTAGTTTTTGCGCTCGACGACGTATCGGGCGAACTCTTCAAGTAATGAGGTATTGTATGGGATTGACTCTAAAGCATGAAGTGCTTCCTGCAATAGAGAGTGTGCTTTTTGTTGAGCACCTTCTAGCCCCAATAGTGATGGATAGGTGGACTTATTTAAGTCTTGATCTGAGCCTTGTGGTTTTCCAAGGGTTTCAGTATCGCTAATAATATCTAAGATATCGTCTTGAACCTGAAACGCGAGCCCTAATGCCTCTGCGTAGCGATCCAGTTGAGGAAGTATCGCTTCTCCTGCGTCACCCGCTGCGAGGGCGCCCATTCTGATTGCACACTTAATGAGTGCGCCGGTTTTATTTTTATGAATGGTTTTTAGTTGGTCTAACTCTACAGTGCGGTTTTCTGCTTCAAGATCTAAAGCTTGTCCAAGACACATGCCGCTGGCACCAGAAGCCTTGGCTAAAAGCTGAATCATTTTTATACGTTTTGCTTCACCTTGCTGCGACAGCTTGCCTTCAGAAAGAATAGTAAAGGCTAAGGTTTGTAACGCGTCACCCGTTAATATCGCAGTGGCTTCATCAAACTCAATGTGGCAGGTTGCTTTACCACGACGAAGTTCGTCATCATCCATTGCTGGAAGATCATCATGTATCAGAGAGTAAGCGTGCACGCATTCGATGGCTGAGGCCGGTGTATCTAGAGCGGTTAACTCACAGCCTAGCATTTCTCCGGTAATATAGACCAGATAAGGGCGAGCTCTTTTTCCTCCAAGCAACAGACCATAGCGCATTGCTTGAATTAATGATTGTTGTTGATGGTCAAATTGAGACAACCAAAATTCCAGTTCGGCACTGTTTCTGTTTTGATATTGGGAGTATCTAGCGTTCATGATTACTCTTCTATTGATTGAGTATGCTGAAACGCGTCAAGATTGGCATCGTCGCTCTTTTCTAACAAAATAGAGACACGCTGTTCTGCCTGAGTTAATTTTGCTTGCCCTTCACGTGCCAGAGCAATGCCACGTTCAAAGTTTTTTAGCGCATCATCGAGGGCAAGATCACCAGATTCCATCTGCTCAACAATCGTGTCCAGTTCGTTTAATGTTGCTTCAAACGTCATATTTTCAGGTTTTTTGCTTGCCATGATTTTTCTACTTCTAATGAGGTGTTAGAACGTTACCTTAGTGCACGATTAGGGTCAAACGAGAAAGGTTAACAGTCTTGTAAATTATAATCTTGTATAGTTAGTCAATTATATACCCATTTAGCCTCAGTACGCATGTATAGATTGCCAGTATCGATAATCTATTTCCTTATATATGCAGGAATGTGCTCTGAGAGGGCATAGAAGGGAAAGAGTTACTTGGAAATTCCTCTATCTGGGCTTATCCTGTAAACGAAAGAATAATTGGCAAAATATGATATTTTTCAAACAAATCATTAAATAATCATAGAGTATTGCCGATAGCATGACTATTCCCTCACTAACTGCATTCAACTAACTAGCATAAGAGGTGCTTAGTGGATTTAGCAACATTAATAGGTTTAATCGGCGGTTTTGCCTTTGTCGTAATGGCAATGATTTTAGGTGGCAGCCTTGGTATGTTCTTCGATACTACGTCAGTTTTGATCGTAGTAGGCGGCTCGAGTTGTGTTGTCTTGATGAAATTTACCTTAGCGCAGTTCTTTAGTGCTTTTAAAATTGCGGGTAAAGCATTTCTGTTTAAAACCGATGATCCAGAAGATCTTATTGCGAAGATCGTAGAGATGGCTGACGCTGCTCGTAAAGGTGGATTTTTGGCTCTTGAAGAGATGGAAATCAGCAGCAGTTTTATGCAGAAAGGGATCGACCTGCTTGTAGATGGGCATGATGCTGAAGTCGTTAGAGCGGCGATGCAGAAAGATATATCATTAACTGATGAACGTCATACCCAAGGAAGTGGTGTATTTAGAGCTTATGGTGATGTAGCACCAGCGATGGGTATGATTGGTACATTGGTTGGTTTGGTTGCCATGTTATCAAACATGGATGATCCAAAATCCATCGGTCCTGCAATGGCGGTTGCTCTATTAACCACACTTTATGGTGCCATGCTGGCAAACATGCTGTTTTTCCCTATTGCGGACAAATTGTCACTGCGTCGCGAACAAGAAAAGCTAAATCGCCGTTTGATTATGGATGGTGTATTGGCTATTCAGGATGGACAGAACCCTCGTGTTATCGATAGCTATCTGAAGAACTATCTCAATGAGAAGAAACGTGTTCTTGATGTCGATAATGAGTAAGGAAAAGATGTAATGGAAGAAGAAGATTGCAAATGTCCGCCCCCCGGCGCGCCATTGTGGATGGCTACCTTCTCTGATCTGATGTCACTGTTGATGTGCTTTTTTGTACTCTTACTTTCTTTTTCTGAAATGGATGTACTGAAGTTTAAGCAGATCGCGGGTTCGATGAAATTTGCTTTTGGTGTGCAAAATCGCCTTGAAGTGAAAGATATTCCTAAAGGAACGAGTGTGATTGCACAGGAGTTTCGACCAGGGCGACCTGAACCTACGCCTATTGATGTCATTATGCAGCAAACGATTGATATCACTCAGCCCACTCTTGATTTTCATGAAGGGGAGTCAGATAAAGCGGGTGGTAAGAACAGAGATGCAGGACAACAAACGGGCGGTCAATCTCCTGAAGTTTCAACAAAAATGAATCAGAACACCCAGTCAGAATCTGAGCAACAGCAAGACCAAGACCAAGAGTCACAAGGTGAAGCTCAAGCTGATTCTATGGCAACGGAATCCGATGCGTTAGAAGAGACGATTAAGAAAGCACTGGAGCGAGAGATAGATCAAGGCGCATTAGAAGTCGAAAACTTAGGGCAAGAGATCATTATCCGCATTCGTGAAAAAGGTGCATTCCCTGCAGGTTCTGCTTTCTTACAGCCTAAGTTCCGACCTTTGGTCAGACAAATCGCGGATTTAGTGAAAGACGTACCTGGTGTCATACGAGTATCGGGTCATACCGATAATCAACCTCTCGACTCTGAACTTTATCGTTCAAACTGGGATTTATCGTCACAACGAGCGGTATCCGTCGCCCAAGAGATGGAAAAAGTGGCAGGGTTTGATCATCAGCGATTACGCGTAAGGGGAATGGCAGACACAGAGCCGTTAAATCGTAACTTAACGCCGACTCAACGTTCACAGAACCGAAGAGTAGAGATTGGTATACTGCAAGGTAAACCACAATATAGCGATGAAGTTAGCGTACAGCAGCCTGAAACAAATTAACCTTAGCTGGAGATAAGTTAAATTATCGCTAGTTTGTTTAATAGGGGGAAGATACCTTGGTGTCTTCCCCCTTTTTCTGTATAATTTTGCGCCTCAGTTTTATAGCGAATCCACTTATGAAATTTATTGTTAAACCTCATCCGGAAATTTTTGTTAAAAGCGAATCTGTCCGTAAGCGATTTACTCGCATCCTAGAATGTAATATTCGTAATATTATTCAAAAGCGAGCCGAATCGGTTGCCGTTTTTAATCGACGTGATCATATTGAAGTCACCGCTAATAGTGATGAGTTTTATCAGCAAGTTCTGACGGTGCTAACTCATACTCCCGGGATTCATCATGTGCTAGAAGTTCAGCAGTCTGAATTTAAAGACATGCATGATATTTATGAGCAAGTACTTCAGCTGAGCGCCAAAAAAATTGAAGGAAAAACCTTTGTTGTACGTGTTAAGCGTCGCGGCAAGCATGAGTTTACCTCTATTGAACTGGAACGCTACGTTGGTGGTGGTTTAAACCAAGCAGTAGAAAGTGCCAAAGTAAGACTGAACAAACCTGAGGTGACGGTCAATATTGAGGTCGCCAATGAGAAGCTCAATCAGGTATTGGCTCGCCACAAAGGCTTAGGTGGTTTTCCATTGGGTACTCAGGAAGATGTGCTTAGCCTTATTTCTGGTGGTTTTGATTCTGGTGTTTCCAGTTACCTACACATTAAGCGTGGGTCTAAAACGCATTACTGCTTCTTTAACTTGGGTGGTCCTGCGCACGAAATTGGCGTGAAGCAGGTGTCTCATTTCTTATGGAATAAGTACGGCTCATCGGCCAAGGTGAAGTTTATTGCGGTAGATTTTGAACCTGTAGTGGCAGAAATCTTAGAAAAAGTTGACGATGGCCAGATGGGCGTTGTGCTTAAGCGTATGTTTATGCGCGCAGGTGGCATGATTGCTGAGAAGTTTGGCATTGAAGCATTAGTTACGGGTGAAGCATTAGGCCAAGTATCCAGCCAGACTTTGACTAACTTACGCCATATTGATGGAGTAACCGACAGCTTAATTCTGCGCCCACTGATTAACTGGGATAAAGAAGACATCATTGATCTCGCTCGCAAGATTGGTACCGAAGATTTCGCAAAAGTAATGCCTGAGTATTGCGGTGTTATTTCGAAGAAGCCGACAGTTAAAGCGATAAAGTCTAAGCTGGAAGCGGAAGAAGAGAAGTTCGATTTTTCTATTCTTGATGACGTGGTGTACAACGCTCGGGTAATGGATATCCGTGATATAGAAAAAGAGACCCAACAGCAAGTCCCTGACGTGGAGTTAGTGACCGCGGTTGAAGAGCACGCCATTGTTCTAGATATTCGTAGCCCTGATGAAGAAGACGATAACCCGTTGCAGTTGGATGGTGTTGAAGTAAAACACCTACCATTTTATAAGCTAGCGACAAAGTTTGGCGATCTGGACCAATCTAAATCGTATCTGCTTTATTGTGATCGTGGCGTGATGAGTCGCTTGCAAGCACTCTATCTTCAAGATCAAGGATTTAACAATGTGAAAGTGTATCGTCCTTAATTAAAAAGCAAAATTGTGATATTGAACGGCTAACTTCGGTTGGCCGTTTTTTTATGGCTAGAAATTGAGACAAAAAAAAGCACCGCCATAAGGCAGTGCAAAATAAATTTTTTGACAGACAGGTCAAATTTATACAGGAAGTATGTATCAGGCCACAAGGGTTTGAAGCAAGACACAGTGGTAGAATTCTACCTCAACTCGAAGTCGAGTTTTGCAAACACAACATCGCAACATCAAACCAATTGATTCAAAGAATCAAGCCGTTCAGGAATGAGCTGCGAAGCGAAATATAGAATTTCTCTGGCTGTCAGGCAATGGACATTTTATAATGTTTCAGATAAAAAAAACTAATGTGTTAACCAGAGGTTATAAATGTCCAGAAGATTGCCCCCGCTAAACTCGTTGAAAGTCTTTGAGGCAGCGGCTCGACACTTAAGTTTTACTCGTGCTGCAGAGGAGTTATTTGTGACTCAGGCAGCGGTTAGTCATCAAATAAAAGCATTAGAAGAATTTTTGAGTATAAAGCTGTTTCGGCGCCGCAATCGCTCTCTGTTATTAACCGAAGAGGGGCAGAGTTACTTTTTGGATATCAAGGATATTTTTAGTGCCATTGCCGAAGCGACGGATAAGGTGCTTGAAAGGCATGAGAAGGGGGCGTTAACGATTAGTTTATCACCCAGCTTTGCTATTCAATGGTTAGTTCCGCGGTTGGCAGACTTTAATCAACAAGAGCCTGACATTGATGTGCGAATTAAAGCGGTTGATCTTGATGAAGGGTCGCTGACAGACGATGTGGATGTTGCCATCTATTATGGTCGTGGACATTGGCCGGGGCTTAAGGCTGACAAGCTCTATCAGGAGTACTTAGTTCCTTTATGTTCTCCTAAGTTATTGGTGGCTAAAAAACCACTGATGAGTTTAGCGGATTTAAAAGACCATACCTTGCTGCACGATACCTCAAGAAAAGAGTGGAAGCAGTTTGTTAAGCAGAATCAGATAGAGGGGGTTAATGTTAATCATGGCCCGATATTTAGCCACTCTACAATGGTGCTACAAGCCGCAGTACACGGACAAGGTGTGGCACTAGGAAATAACGTACTCGCCCAGCCAGAGCTCGATGCAGGCCGTCTGGTGTCGCCATTTGATGAAGTTCTGGTGAGTAAGAATGCGTTTTACGTTGTGTGTCATGATAAGCAAGCGGAATCTGGTCGGATCGCGACATTTAGGGATTGGATGTTGGCAAAAGCGGCCAGTGAGCAAGAGGTGTTGATTGATGAGTAATCGTTGGGCTTATTTACTTGTATTTGCCGGCCTATCCGGAATGATGGTGGTTGGGCTAGGGGCATTTGCTGCACATGGACTGAAATCGGTGTTGTCAGACTATCTATTAGAGGTGTTTAAGACCGGAGTTCAGTATCAAGCATGGCATACCTTTGCGGTTATCGCCTGTGCGGTGCTGATTCGAGGAGTAAATTGCCCGAAAGTGCAAAAAGGGCTTTTCAGCGCGTCAATTTGCTTTATCATCGGCATCTTTTGTTTTAGTGGCAGTCTTTATGGGCTAGCACTAACTGGTGCTAAATGGTTTGGTCCAATCACTCCGTTTGGTGGATTAATGTTTATTATTGGTTGGGGAGTGTTTACCTTCTCTGCCCTAAAGCTTACTAAGGATACCCAATGAAACAGGTAATGCTGTATTGTCGCTCTGGATTTGAAAAAGAGTGTGCTGGAGAAATTCAAGATAAAGCGACTCAGCTAGAAGTGTTTGGGTTTCCGCGCGTAAAAAATAACACCGGTTATGTGCTGTTTGAATGTTATCAACAGGGTGATGCTGATCGACTAATTAAGAACATCGATTTTCAATCACTTATTTTTGCCCGTCAAATGTTTGCCATTGCAGCAGAATTTAGTGAGTTGCCAAAAGATGACCGTATTTCACCAATATTGGTTGAGCTGGCAGACAGTGACGCGTTTCCTGTTTGTGGTGACTTGCGAGTTGAAACACCGGACACCAATGAAGCAAAAGAGCTGTTGAAGTTTTGTCGTAAATTTACGGTTCCATTGCGTCAGGCAATGAGAGGTAAAGGGTTACTGTATAAGAAAGATAACGCTAAGAAGCCTGTACTGCATGTCTGTTTCGTCGCTCCCGGTCATTGTTATGTTGGTTACTCTTATACCAGTAATAACTCTCAATTTTTTATGGGCATACCGCGATTGAAATTTCCTTCTGACGCGCCTAGCCGTTCGACTCTAAAGCTAGAAGAAGCATTTCATGTGTTTATTCCAAAAGAAGAGTGGGAGACACGATTAGCGTCAGGAATGTGGGGCGTTGATCTGGGGGCGTGTCCCGGAGGCTGGACTTATCAGTTGGTGAAGCGTTCCATGTTTGTTCATGCGATTGATAATGGCATGATGGCAGATAGTTTAATGGATACTGGGCAAGTGAAGCACCATATGGTGGATGGTTTCAAATTTGAACCAGCCCGAAAAAACGTAACTTGGTTGGTGTGCGATATGATAGAAAAGCCATCAAGAGTGGCGAAACTTATTGGTGAATGGATTTATCGTGGTTGGGCAAAAGAGACCATTTTTAACCTGAAATTGCCGATGAAAGGTCGCTATGATGAAGTGTTGGAAGATATTGAAACACTAAAGCAGTTTCTGACTGATAATGATGTGAAATATAAGCTTCAAGCGAAGCACCTATATCATGATCGAGAAGAGATCACGGTTCATATCCAGTGTTTATCTAATATCTCTCCAAGATAATTAGTCCGCTAAGTGAGCAGAAGCATGGTTAACTCTATGTTTCTGCTGATACTGTCTCTCTACCTACATTCCTGTTGTCATTACCTAGTTAGTCCTAAGTTTACCTAATCAATTTAGATCGGTATCAAGCGAAGTCAGATAGACTCGAAAGATGGCAGTTGTCTTGGGTAAAGTTAACTCGGTTGATAACGAAGATCTTGTAGGTTAAAACCAAGTTCTATATCCGTTTTTAATGTCGCAATGGTTTTGCATGTTCTGGCTAAGGCGATATGTTCATCTAATTTTTTTCGGTATTTTTCTACTAACTCTTGTGACTGGTAGGCGGATTCAATGTCATCAAATTGAGTGAGTATCTCCTTTGCTGCCTTGGGGCCAACTCCGGGAATACCTGAAACCTGACTAGAGCTGATGCCAGTAAGCCCCCAGTAGTCGGTGAGCTGTTGTGGCTTGATACCAAATTCATTTGCGACAAAATCGGCATCCAACCAGCGGTGTTGGAAGTAGTCACGTATTTGCAATGTTGGTGCAAGGAGTTGGCAGTAACCTTTGTCGGTAGAGATAATGGTCACTGTCTCACCGTGCGTGGCGACCTTTACCGCAAGCGTTGCAATCAAGTCGTCAGCTTCATCTCCTTCCGATAACAGAGAATCAATACCGAGTTTCCACCAAGCATCCTGTATAGACTCTAAGCCCTCTTTAAGTGGTTCAGGCATGGGTTTACGATTCTGTTTATAACTGGGCAGAACATCAGCACGCCAACCGCGATCTTGCTGATGGTGATCAAATACGGCGATAATATGGGTTGGTTGTGATTCGCTGGTGATACGGTTTATTGTACGCTTTGTGGTTTCTATTGTTCTTGCGATATCGGTGGGATCGGGTTGAGCAGAGTGGACTCGACGGATAAGGTTTAGCGCATCAATGATCACAAGATGAATAGACATAGTATTCCAATAAATAACAGGGGCTTAAATCAGCCCCTATTATAACCCTATTTACCGGTTCACCCAACCAACTATAAATTGGCACTATTAACCTTAACGGCTTGGCTATAGTGTCATTATTACTTTGCTGCGATTTTATAACATGGTGTATAAGTTGAACCGGGCAGTTTCATTCTTTGTTGTTTAACAAAGTCACTCAACAGCTTGTCCATTTTATCCATTAACTCAGGATCACCATCGATAACAAATGGCCCGTGTTTTTCTATCTCTCTTATCCCTTCAGCTTTCACATTACCAGCAACAATACCCGAAAACGCCTTTCTAAGATTAGATGCTAACGCCTCTTTGGGTTGATTCATGTGCAAATCTAAATTGGCCATGCTGTCATGAGTCGGGTCGAATGGTACTTGGAACTCATGAGGTACAGTGAGTGACCAGTTATAGCTGTAGGCATCTTCGGTTAGCTTCCGATGCTCACGCACATCTGGAATGGCTTCTTTGATTATTTGTGCTGCTTTAGCAGGGTTATCAATGACAATTTGATAGTGTGCCTGTGCTTCTGGACCAAGAGTGTCGCCAACAAAAGCATCAATGGAACGAAAATAGGCTTCGCTCTCTTTTGGCCCCGTTAGAACAATAGGAATAGGCTGATCTTTATTGTCTGGGTGCATCATGATACCAAGAATATAGAGCAGCTCTTCTGCGGTTCCAGGACCGCCAGGGAAGATGACTATGCCATGCGTCATACGAACAAAAGCTTCTAGACGCTTCTCTATGTCAGGCATAATGATGAGTTCATTAACAATAGGGTTAGGTGGCTCTGCTGCGATAATTGATGGCTCTGTTAACCCGATATAGCGTTGGGCATCAAAACGTTGTTTTGCATGGCCAATGGCTGCCCCTTTCATTGGTCCTTCCATGGCGCCAGGGCCACAACCGGTACAAATATTGAGATCTCGTAAGCCTAATTCATGGCCAACTTCTCGAGTGTATTGATATTCAACAGGATTGATGGAGTGGCCACCCCAGCAAACTACCAAGTTCGGTTCTATTCCAGGATGGAGAGCTCCCGCATTACGCAAAATAGCAAAGACTAAATTGGTAATATGGATCGGGTCATGTTGGTTCTCTTGATGCATCTGAGCTACATGCATATTTACGTAGACAATATCTCTAAGAACGGAAAAGAGGTGCTCTTGAATGCCTTTTATGATGGTTCCATCCACAAAGGCTTCTTCTGGCGGGTTGGTTAGCTCGAGCTTAATGCCTCGTTCTCGGCTAACGACGTCCACATCAAAGTCTTTATGTTTATCCAACAGTTCTTGTGAGTTGTCTGTGTGGCTACCGGAATTGAGCACCGCAAGCGTGCAGTTTCGGTATAGCTGATAAAGGTCGCTAGTGGCTTCTTTTTTTAATCGTTGTACTTCGAGCTGAGAGAGTAAATCCATACTACCAGCAGGACTAATATGTGTAATCATCATCTCCTCCTTGTTATATATTAATTTAACCACAGAAAATTAAGGGTTAAATAATATTTTGTTATATAACTACCTTATATGTAATTCAGTGATAACTACAAGAAAAAAAAGGAAAAATAGTAAAAATTAGTATTGTGGCGGAAGTAAGGAGGGCTATTTGATAGCGATTTGGTTGTTGCCTCTACGCTTGGCTTCGTTAAGTGCAAGGTTTAGACGGTCGAGGACTTCTTCAGGAGTGTCAGAGTCCTTTAATTGTGATAATGCGATTGATGCTGTTACCGTAATGTTTTGATCTTTAAACTTAAACGGCAGCTTGCTGATCTGTAGCTGTAGATTTTGCAGCAAGTTTTGACACTCTTTATCGGCAAGGTTTGGCAGCAGCAGGATAAACTCTTCGCCAGAGAAGCGCGCCAGTATATCTTCTTCTCTGATCTGTTTAGAAATAGTACGTGCGATAATTTTTAATGCTTTATCTCCCGCAGCATAACCAAAACTATCATTGAGAGCTTTAAAGTTATCAATATCCAGCAGCAAAATACGAAGGTTGTGCTGATTGCGAATCCAGCGGTGGTATTCGAGCTCTAGTCTTTCTAAGAAAGCGGCTCTGTTAAAGACTTTTGTCAGTGGGTCAATCAACATTCTATGTGATTGTTCTTCAAGCCTTCTGCGGTGATCTTGTGTGACTTGATGTAATCCGACTAGCTGATTATTGTTGTGAGAAACACGCTCTAATATGGCCATCTCTCGTTGTTCATTGTGTTTTAACCTTTCGGTGAGCATGTTGATCTGCTCTAGCAAAGGTTTAATGGCGGATTTTGCGGTATCGAGATCTTCTGCGTTTTCCAGCGCCGTTTCTGTCTCTTGCGTAATATCAACAAGCTCACTGGTCATTTGCTGACGATGTTTTGCGTAAGACTCACTCTGTTCTAGATTTTTTACCGAGCTTTTAATGCTCTTATCTAATGAGCTGTTAACTTGACTGAGAAACTGCTCTGATGTTTTTCTTTCATAGTGAGTGCCTTGAATAACTAACTTTAATATTTGCAGAGTCAGTTCAAGTAAAGCGTCACTGTCGACACCAACCAAGAGTTTAATGCGGATATCACTTAATAGATCTCCAGACTCTCCATCAAAATCCAGTTCACTGATTAAATGTTGCAGCTCTTCAGATAACTTAGCCAGCAACTCTTTATTCAGCGCAGGGTCATTTTGCAATGTGTGAGAAGTGTTGGAAGTAATGATCTTAATGGCGCGCTCATAGATAGCTAAAAGGCGCGTTGCTTGATCGAGTTGGTTGTGATTCTTTATTGATGGAAAGCTTAATAAGTTTCTCAAGTCACGTTTTAGTTGAGCAGGGAGCCCCGGAATTCGCTGCAGTGTTTCACCGCTATGTTTTACCCTTTCATCTAAATGAACTTTTTTCTTTTCCATCGCATAAGAGTTTTGTTTTAACATCCGTTCAAGAATGGCTAAGCGAGGAATCAGCTTAGAGACATCTTGTCGTTTTTCAAATTCACTTTTTAATGATAGAACAGCTTTATCAAGATCGTCATTATATCCTAGGCAGGCTTCGCTAAGATTAGCAACTACCCGCTTTAGAACCTTTGATTCTCTTGTATGCTTGAACGAAGCGTCTCTATGTTTTAGTTTTGCTCGTTCAAGTTGTAATTTTAACTGGTCTATTTGTGCAAAGATTTCTTCGCGACCAGTGAGTTTTTTCTCACTCATATATAAAAAAAGGCAAAACTATCCTAATTAAATCGAACTAAAAGATAATAACAAAATATCAGTTAAGGTCATTCTATTTATTCAACAACTCTTAACAAACTAATCAATAATACTAGATTTTATGATGTTGTCCTCAATTTTGTTAGATGAATCGATTTTAATCAATCCTTTTTCTATCGCATCTTGACAAGCTTGTCGAATATTCTCATTTGCGAAACTCGCAGCAGGGGCATGTTCTATTGCTCGTAGGCAAACCCATTGATTTCCACCTAGCTCTATATGTAAACTTCTCGCCATATTAGATGCCATAAGTAGTATATCAATTAATTCCTTATCATTTATGGCGGTATATGCTCGTGGTAAAAATGGATAGTCTGCAATACCAGCTCTAACTATCTTAGCGATGTTTTTATCGGCATCAAATTCTGTTACCCACTGCTTTATTTGTTCGAATAACTCTTCTGCTGTTTTATCTGGATTTGTGTTTGGCTCAACATATAAAAACATGGCGTCGGAAAAATGATATAAGCGAGCGGGTTTAACTATTTTTGTGCTGATATATTTGCCGAACTCACCCTCTAAGTCCAACCCTGCGTTGTAGCCTTTTCTTAGGTACATTGTCCTTAAAAAAGGAAGGTCTATCATCATGAATCGTAACTTATCATGCAGCGGCTCATTGATCAGTTCACCTATTTGCCACTGTTCAAAGTTTGCGCTGCTCTGTTCCAGTGAAGAAGGCAGTTTCTTGTTAAGCAAACGCAGATTACGTAGGCCGGAACGAGGATGAGTATAGTGATCCTGATAGAGTCCTTTCAATTGTGAATGCATGCGACGGTTTTTTACACCGCGATGAATGAATAAAATGACCAGTAGCATCGACAGGAAGAACAAGATAGTTGTTGAGTAGCGATATCGAGTGATATTTTGCGTTCGAATCGCCAGTTCTTCGGTTTGGTCTTTATAGTGTAAAGAACGTTCAATAAATAGCTTTTGTTGACGGAAGTCATTTTCAGAAAGGTCAATCAATAGATTTTTGCTAGTCGTTATAAGCTTGTTATATTGTTTGCCATAATAAAAAGCATTAGAGAAGTCATTTTTCTTTTCATAAACATTTGTTAACAAGTAATACGCATTAATTTGCAAAGATATATTATTTATATTGCTAGAAATCTTTAATGCCTTTTTAGCCAGTTTAATCGCATCTTCATGATGCCCTTTTAGAAAATATAATTTTGCTTGTAATAATAACGACAGTGAATCTAATCTGTCTAAATTAGCATAGGACAATAATGCATTTGCTCTTTTTATATACTGTTCTGTTAATGGGTAGTTATATAGTTGCAGATATGTTTTTGCCAAATCTAATCGGAGTTCAATAACATCTTCAATATTTCTGCTTATCGTTTCGGCATCCAGAACATTAAAGTAATGCACTAGAGCTAAATTAAATTTTCCTTGATCATAATAGATATCTGCCATCTGCTTAAGAACGCTGGGAAGAATGGGAGAGTCTTGGTAATTGTCATAAAAATCAGCAGCTTGAGATAAGTGCTCTAATGACTTGTCGAGTAGATGTTTTTGATAGAACAGCTTGGCCAATATCTGATTTATTTTAGCGAGCTGGATGGGCATATCATTCTCTACGGAAGTCCAGTAAGCGGAAAGAAGAGGATATAGCGCTTTGTTGTACTCCTGATAACTTAGGTAATACTCACCAAGCTGAATTTGGTAGTCGACATAAATGATCTTGTTGCTGTTTGCATCTAGGTAGCTTTCTGCCTGTTGGTATAACTTATCTGCATCACTAACTTGTTGATAGTAAGATGCGATGTCTGCTTTTAACATAAACAGTTGGTAGTGAAGACTGTTGTCTAGAAGCTGTACATCGCTGGCCGTCGACAGAGCATCATCCAAGTTATCGATGATAGGTTGAACTTCCAGTTTATCTTTGCTTATTTGCCATAATAGCCGGGCCTTTAAGATCTGAGTCTCTAATAACACATAAGGCAATTGATAGCTTCGAGCCAGTACTTCCGCCTGTTCGATACTATCAATCGCCCCTTTGTTGTCCCCTAATATCATCATAGCTTTGGCAATGATGTGTAACGCATCGATACTGGTGTTAGGAGTTCTTAACGTATTGTTGGCCTCATCTCTTGAGTTGGATGATTGATTTTTTTTCTTATTGGTCAGTGTTCGAGATGTCAGGAATTTTTGCGCGATCTGTTTTGATTGCTCTGGAACGACCTCAACCAGTCGTTCTGCTTCAACCAGAATTTTTGAGCTGGATGATATTTCAACTTGTGCAGATACAGTGATGCTGAAAAACAGTAGAGAAATTATGGTAGCAAATCTTTTGTTCATTCCTTCAATCAAACCTTTTTTACTGGCGAGCTAACCGCACATTATTATTGGGTTTAGACTGGCACGTTGAGCGATAAGGGTTGATATCTAAGCCACCTCGTCGCGTGTAGCGTGCCATCACGGTTAACGTTTTTGGTTGGCAATACTTTATTATGTCAGTGAATATTCGTTCAACGCACTGTTCATGGAACTCATTGTGCTCTCTGAAGGAGATAATATAGCGGAGTAAGGCTTCTCGGTCGATTTTATTACCCGTATATTGGATCTCTACACTGCCCCAGTCGGGCTGATTAGTAATTAAGCAGTTTGATTTTAATAGGTGACTATGTAAGGTTTCTATTGTGCAATCATCGCCTACCGAATTATTTAAATAGTGCGGGTTGAAGGTATAATCGCTAATGACAATATCTTGATTGTCGATACATTCTCCCTTCATGTCGGCGATCGGTTGTGAGTTGTACTCAGATAACGCTTTCAACTGCACATCAACATCTGCTGCCGCACATGCAGAGAGATCTTTTGTTAATGTTTCTTGAACTTGTTCCCAGTGGGAGAAGTGGCTTTGGTTAAAGCTGTTCAAATATAGCTTAAATGATTTGGATTCGATCAAATTCGGGCTGGTTGCTGGGATGTAGACTTCACCAATAGCGACCTGTGGCAGACCGTTGTCGTTTAACCATGATAGTTCATACAGAGTCCAGATATCTCCTCCTTGAAAAGGAAGATCGTCAGTGAGATTAAGGTCGTCTCTATTTAGGCTGCGTGGTACAGGTTGCAATAGAGAGGCATCATATTGGTTGCTGTATTCGGTTTTTTGACCAAGGGTTAAACCAGAAAGCGCTTTTGCATTTGAATATTTGCTCATACTTCATTTCAAATATCGATTAGAATAGGGGAATTCTACTTAATCCTCTATACGCTGTCATTAATTCAAGGAGTTTACATGACTCAATCAGTCCGTGATGCTTTGCATTCTTTCTCTCAACAATTTGTCGATGCATGGCAAGATAACCATAACAGTTTGCCCAAAAGCGAAGAGATGTTTGGTTTAGCGTCTGTATGTGCGGATAAAACAGATGAAGATGCCGTATATTGGAAACCTGTGATACGCGAAGTACCTGCTGATTTTTCTAATGTAGAGGCGGGTATCGATCTCGCTTTACAGCAAGACATCAAAACATTTTATGGCAGCCAATATAGCGCAGACATGACGGCAACGTGGCAAGGAAAATCATTCGTGCTACTGCAAGTGTGGAGTGATGATGACTTTGTTCGTTTACAGGAGAACATACTTGGTCATTTGGTGACTCAACGTCGTCTAAAACTCAAGCCAACGGTCTTTATTGGCACCACGGATGCTGATATGGATGTTATCTCAATTTGTAATCTAACAGGGAATATTATCCTTGAACGCTTAGGGACCAGTCAGCGAGATGTTCTGGCGCAGAATTTGACGGAATTTTTGTCTGAAATAAAGGCAGAGGTTTAATCGATGTTTGTTGTTGAACTTGAGTTTGAGTGCTTTGATAACACGACGATTTCCGCTGTAGATAAAGCCATTAATGGCCTGATGGAAGCATTACGTTTTAATGGTCAAATACTGGGGCGCGAATTTCCTCTGGTGATGGGGGAGGGAACATTTACTGTCAGATTGGTGTGTCCGGAGCAAGATAGTTTACACCCAGATAACCACTCAGATTACGTTAAATTCAGTATCGAAAAACTGTCTGACGCTGCTCTATTATCGCCAAAGATACGTCTGTTGGGGCGTGATATTAATTCTGAACAGGCCGCAGAAGAAGCATCACCAGCATGGCAGGTTCTTTATACAACTTATGTTCACACTTGCTCTCCATTACGTAGTGGTGAGTCGTTATTGCCTATTCCGTTATATAGAAATCCTGCCACGTTAAATGGCGATCACAAAGCGGTGATTAAGTGGCAAACAGAGTGGCAAGCTTGTGATGAGTTGCAAATGGGTGGTGGATGCAAAGCCGAACATGCGGTACTTAATGAGATCACTAATATATCGAGTGATCTTTTTCGTCGTGGATGGGATTTGAGAGGACGAATCGAGTATCTGACAGCCATTCCTACTTATTACTACCAATATCGTGTTGGTGGAGAGAGCTTGCAGCAAGAGAAAGAGAGAAAATGCCCTAAATGTGGTGGTGAGTGGTTATTGGATGAACCATTGCATGATGTGTTTTATTTTCAATGTCACTCATGTCGCATAGTGTCTAATATTTCTTGGGATATATTAAAGTAAGCAGATATTTTCCCTTCTCACACGTTAGTAGGGGATTGCTACTTGAAGTTGCTAAGACACTGCTACTATGCATCTTCAAGTAGTAAGACGGTAAGTGTGCTTAGAAAATAAATATCGCTTATCTCTTAGCTAAAATTCGGTCTAAATGGTTGGCAAACTCCCGACGTTCTGTTTGAGAAAGAGCATTGGGGCCACCAGTTTGCACACCACTGGCGCGCATTGTATCCATAAAATCTCTGATGTTTAGCCGCGATTTAATGGTCTCTTTGGTATAAAGTTCACCTCGAGAATTTAAAGCAAGCGCCCCTTTGGTGATGACTTCATCAGCGAGTGGTATGTCTGAGGTAATAACCAAATCTCCACTTTCAACTCGTTGAACAATCTCATTATCTGCAATATCAAATCCGCTCTCGACCTGAATGGATTTAATATTGTTTCTATTAGGTAGCGGGATCCTATGGTTTGCCACAAATGTGCACTCAACTCCGGTGCGTTCTGCTGCTCTAAATAGTGTTTCGCGTGTTACTTTTGGGCACGCATCGGCATCAACCCATATTTTCATTGTTTGGCCTCTAACATCTCTATGCGTTTCGTTAACGCTACAATTTTCTCTTCTAATTGGGCGATTTTGTCATCTGCGGATAATGGTGTATCAGTCACTTCAATTTTTGGAACGGACTTATTACCTTTCCAACTTTTAATTGCAGCGATAATTGCGGGCATTGGTACATTACTGGTTAGGCGAGATTTTACTAAAGCGACAGTGGGCTGTTTACCGCTGTCGGTGAGAAGTTGCAGAGCTTTTTCTATTTCTGCGGAGACATCTTTGGTCATCATTAATTGGCTCCTAATGGTGAGTTGCCTAAGTCATGGTTGTTATTTGGCTATTCTACTGGCAAGCGGAATAAATTGCTGACATTTCTCGATCGTTATATTTGATATTTTTCTTGTGAGATATCTCTTACAAGACTTGTAGGAAAAGTCGAGTAAATGGTGGTGAATTAGATGATGCTTTGTTCTAACTGTCTGTTTAATAAGGATAAGATTTTATTAGGTTGTTTGTTAGTTAAATAATGAATAAAAAACTGGCTTGTATAAGATTCTATTCAACGTATTCTAGTTTGTGTCGACAGGAAGTGGACTAGGATTTAAGAATAACCACGGAATAGGTTATCTTCAGGATGAAGGCAGGTTGATAGGATATTGACCTACAAGGATTGAAGGAACTAGCTGGAGCTAGCGTCAACGGGAAGTTGGCAGCAAGGACTGCAAAGGACACCAAAAGGACTGGGCATAGGACAACATCAGGATGATGTAAGGGACACCGCTCAAGGACCAAGTGAAGTGAACTAACTAGGATGTTAGTGATACGGAATATCAGGACACCGTCAGGACGGCGATGAAGGATATACTGAAGGATTCAGTACTATTACGGATGATGCATGGAGCATAAATAGTAGCCGGATTGCTGCGAGTAAGACTATAGCCCCAATGTGAAAGCATTGGGGCTTTTCTTTTTGTGATTTTTCTGTTGCTATTACCTCTGGCGCGACATGGTATTATCCGCTGTCCTGTTCGTTTAAGAACACTACCTACTTGCAAATTAACTTATACCTTTAGGCTAGAGGTCATGATGAATAAACGACTTAATGAATCTATTGTCCCTATGTATCCAACGATTCAGTCATTGGATGTTGATACATTAAGCGCGGGTGAGCATAAGTTTTGGTTTGCGGTAGCAACGGATGCAATCGGACATCCGCAAACATTGCCAGTACGTGTATTTAAAGGACGCTCAGCGGGTAAACGAATCCTGATTACTGCAGGAGTTCATGGCGATGAGCAAAATGGTATTTTAACTGCTCAACGTGTAGCTCGCTTGCTGGAAGGAAAAGAGATATCAGGCGTTGTTACTATTGTGCCAACGGTTAACCTTTCTGGTATTGCCCGTCATAGCCGAGATTTTCATTCTGCGGCACCCGATAGCTCTTCAGCGAACCTAAATAGAGTGTTTCCTGGTAACCCTAACGGGGATGATGCTAACCGTTATGCTCATAGTTTGTGGCAGAATCTGTTAAAGCCTAATGCGGACTTAGCGATTGATTTACACTCTCAAACCAGTGGCTCCTCTTACCCACTGTATGTTTTTGCTGATTACCGTCTAGACGATGCCATTCGAATGGCTAGATTGGTGAACCCAGATGTGATTTTAAATGATCCCGGTGATCCGGGGATTCTTGAAACGGTATATAACCGCGCGGGTATTGCTTCTATTACCATTGAAGTTGGTATTGGTCGCTACTCCGATCTATCTATGGTAGAGAGAGCCAGTAACGGTATTTTAAATATTCTAAAGTCTTACCAAATAATAGACGGATCGGTTGATGAGCTTGATGCGCCTTGTATTGAAGGAAATGAAATAATAAGTGTGAGGGCAGAGCAAGGCGGGTTTGTTATCTGCCATGTATCTTTATTAGATACGGTTGTTGAAGGGCAGAAGTTAGCCACTCAATACAACAGTTTTGGTGATGAGATAGCCAGCTACCCGTCACCTAGTGAAGGAACCGTTATCAGTCACAACGTTGAGTCTGTAAGGGCTCCCGGTTCACTGGTTGTCAGGTTAATACGATAATGACGTCTCGCTAGTTGCTCATTGTTTAAGTTGAGTAAGGCGCTATGTAGGTGAAGAAATGAGTTATTACATTCGGTAAGGGGGAATGTCAAAGTGAACGACACGAAAGCCTTGCATGATTGTTCGCGCTTGATAGTAGTCATCCCCTAGCGCAGAAAACTCAAAGTTGTACACCGTATGCCATCGCCAACGGCCATCTGCTGTTTTAAATTTATGAGCACCAAGAGAGACACTAAGTAGCTGTAAATCTAACTGTTTGCATCGTCTGGATATCGCAGCTTTTGCCAGCTCAGATTGACGCCTCTGTTGCCAAAAAAGAAAGCAAGCAAAACATAGGGCAAAAATAGCCAGCAAATTATCGATCATTAACTCTTCCCTGATTTTGTAGATTGTTGTAATTGAATGAGAGCGTCAGCTAACTGTTCTGACGGATTGCTATTAAGTAGCGGTAGCAAAACCATTCTTAGTGATGGCAGCATGACTAAATCGGCAAATATTTGGTTAAACAGTGTTTGATTGCCCGTTTGAGCTAAGCGAAGTAGAAATTGCTGAGCTAAATCTTGCTTTTCCAGTGACAGCCAGCAACGCCCTGCAATGGCGATCAGAACTTCTTGATGGCTGAGTCTAGGGCTCGCCAATATATCGGTGACTATTGTATCGCGAATCTTGCTGTCGCTGCCCGCTAATGCTCTGCTATAAGCCGCAAGTAAAAACAGATCCGGCTCTGAACTTGTTATTTGATCATCCGCCATTTGCTGAAGCGTTAAAGCCAGCTTTTTAGGCAGTTCGATATGCTCAAGTGCGCCTAAAAGGGCATACTTTGGTTCATTAGGTAGGTGCTTTAGCGCTTTTCTTATTGCCACGCCATTCTCTTCACTAGAGAGGCGAGCACAGATATCAGTTATTCCTTGAATACCAACGGTTTGCCAGTTATTCCAACCTAAGCCGCCAGAGAAGTAGTGTTGTGCATGCTCATAGTATTGGCTAGTAGGCATATCAAGCGAAGCTCTAATATGACTATGAAATAGAGCCATTTTGTCTTCAGTCGGTTTAAAGGTGTATGGGTTATTGGCCAGTTTTTGTTGCTGGCTTTCATCAAGATTATTTGCCAATCGAGTTCCCATTGCTTCAACGACATATTTAATAAAGTTGCCGATATCCGATTGCTTAAATAAACCGCGCTCATCTAAAGGGAACTTTAGAAACCAAATCCAAGGCTGCTTCTCTGCATTCCAATAAGCTATGGCTAAGTGGGCATGCCGTTGCAATGGATAAGGGTAAGCTTGCTGGCTTTGCTCAACATTAGAAAATAGTGCATTGCTAATTGGAAGAATTCGTCTTCCAAGATCAAAAATCTTATATTCACACTCACTGTTGGTGAGCAGTTGAGTCAGGGTTTGTATGTTTTCCATCGCTACGGCTTATTTACTCTTTCATCTTTGATTAATACATGGGGTCTTAGGGTCTTATACTCAAGTAACAGGTAAAGTGTCTGTTCAGCAGGAGCCTATAAAACTCGCCCTTTGTATGCGCTCTGAATCTTGTATCTTGAGGTCACTTGAGTATAAATGGTACTCTTATCGCAAAATTCAAGGTAGCAAACTAAATCAAACCGATGAAAGAGCCAATTCCTCTTGTTGATCTGTTGTTTCAACTAGAACAGTCGTTAAAACAGTGTCAAATGTGGCAGAGTCAACCTCCTAGTGATGAAGAGCTAAATAGCCAACAACCATTCGCTTTAGATACTCTTTTGCCAGAACAGTGGCTGCAATGGGTATTTATTCCAAAGATATCCGAGATGTTACAAAACCAGCAAGTCGTTAGTGGATTTTCAATCTCTCCTTATTTTGAAGAGGTTTGGAAATCAGATCATCATAAAACCGAGGTATTGGATGTGTTATACCGTATAGATAATGGATGCCGATGATGTTGGATGTTCTATATCAAGATGAGTTTCTTATTGCGGTCAATAAACCCGCTGGCATGTTGGTGCATCGTTCATGGTTGGATAAACATGAAACTCAATTTGTGATGCAGACTTTGAGAGATCAAATTGGTCAACATGTATTTCCTTTACATCGTTTGGATAGACCTACCTCTGGTGTCTTGGTCTTTGCTTTGTCTAGTGATGTTGCCTCTCAGGTGATGCCTATGTTCGCCAATCATCAGATGCAGAAAACCTATCATGCGATTGTTCGCGGTTGGATTGAAGAGGGGGCGGTTTTAGATTATCCGCTAAAAGAGGAGTTGGATAAGATTGCCGATAAGTTTGCAAACAGCGATCAGCCAGCCAAAGATGCTGTGACAGAGTATCGTCCTTTGGCTAAGGTTGAAGTACCTTATTCCACAGGACGGTTTCCAACTAGCCGCTACTGTTTAATGGAGCTGAAACCTAAGACAGGTCGAAAGCATCAGTTGCGACGGCATATGGCTCATTTAAGGCATCCGATCGTGGGTGATACTTCTCATGGTGATGGTAAACATAATCGTCTCTTTCGCCAGAACTATGATGCGAAGCGACTATTATTGCATGCCTCTGAACTGGCCTTTATTCACCCGTTTACTGATCAGCCCGTCGTGATAAAAGCAGGGTTAGATGATGTTTGGCAGAGTTTATTACATCAGTTTGGCTGGGAAGAGGCTATCTGCTATTAAACTAGGTTTGTAAATATAAAAAGGCGCTTTAATAAGCGCCTTTTAGCTAAGATACCCTGAATGAAGCTAAAATAAGGCGTGTTATTTTAGCTTTTCAAGATCAGATTCAATCTCATGGATCTTACTCGAGACGACTTTTTCTAAGTGGCGTAAGTCTGAAAGAATTTTCTTTTTTAAATCCTTTTCTTTCAGCATGGCAGGCCGAGTAATACTGTTGAGTTCGTCAATGACAAGGGTTAAGTTCCGGTTGATCTCGGTGACTTCTTTGTAATGGTGAGTACCACTGTCTACCAATACATTTTTAACCTGTCTTGGATACTTAAATTTGACGCTTTTCGCAAACAGTTCTCCTTTCTGCTTGTGAAAGTAAATCTTTAACACGTCCTTGTGAGCTTCTTGGCGTAATGAATAACGCTCTATTTGTTTAGGATCATGAATCCCAAGACCTGTTAGGTTTGGATACATACTTTACCTCGTAAACAGTCGTGTTAGTTAAGTGTAGGTTAGCTCAGTTCATTAAGTTAACTTAATCTAACTGTAGCAGCCTATTTGCGTGGTAGATAGTTGATATTTCGCTCAAAAAGGAGAGTTGTGAACGAGATCGTTTTTTACATTCTCGTCACAACATTATCTGCTGTTACGGAGCCAGTTCAGAGATATTTTTCACTAACATTTCCCGTAGCTCTTGCTGCTGTTCATCTGACAATCGGCCGCCATCAGGAGAGGTCAATATGAAGAGATCTTCAGCTCTTTCACCCATGGTGGTAATCTTGGCTGCATGAAGGTGAATATTTAATAATGAGAACGTTTCTCCAACCGTCGCTAAAAGACCTGGGGTATCTAATGCAAAGAACTCCATTAATGTTCGTTTATTGGTTTTGGTCGGAATAAAGTCAACACGGGTTTTTACGTTAAAATGCATAAGGTTACGTGGTGTTCTGCGTAATCGTGTTTTTCGTTTACTGGTATCTTCCAGTACCTGTTGCAAACTATCGATAAGCTGCTGGTGATACTGCTCATCGATAGGCTCTCCACTTTGGTCCAACACCATAAAGGTATCGAGAACAAAGCCATCTTTACTGGTCATAATTTGCGCGTCATGGACGTTTAAGTTTCGTCGATCGAGTTCGGCGACGGCGGTAGCAAAGAGAGAAGGTTGATCCTGACAGTAAATGAAAATTTCCGAGCCGCCTCGGGTGGCCTTTTTACTTACTAAAACAATGGTTTGTTTCTCTTTGTCTGGGCCCAGTAAATGGCTACCGTGCCAAGCAATCTGTTTATGGGTATGTCTTAAGAAATAATCCGCTTTAAAACGTTGCCAAAGTAGTTCGATCTCTCGTGCAGAGAAGCCTTCTTTTCGTAATAGAGCTGATGCCAGTTGTTGGTTGTGGCGGATACGGTCACGCACATCAACAGGGTTTTCTAACCCACGTCTTAATGCTCGTTGAGTGGAATGATACAGCTCCGCTAATAGTGTTCGTTTCCAACTGTTCCAGAGCTCTGGGTTAGTGGCACAGATATCTGCCACGGTTAAACAGACAAGATGGTCGAGATACTCTTCGTCACGTACTGTTTTTGCAAATTCAGCAATGACATCTGGATCGTAAATGTCTCTTCTCTGCGCCGTAACAGACATTAAAAGGTGATTGAGAACTAACCAAGAAACGAGTTTTGCTTCGGGTTTGGAAAGGCCGTGCTCAATACAAAAATTATACGCTTCTACTGCCCCTATTTTAGAGTGGTCACCGCCTTTTCCTTTGCCGATATCATGAAATATCCCTGCAATGATCAGCAATTCTTTCTTTTGAATTCTTGGGTACAATTCACAGCAAATAGGGTGCTTGGGGTGATTATCAGCATGGCTAAATGAATGGATATGCTTTAGCAGCCGCATACTGTGCTCATCCACGGTGTAGACATGAAATAGATCGAACTGCATCTGCCCGACAATTTGACTCCACTGCGGTAGGTAAGCTGCTAATACACCCAGTTTATGCATTAAGGTAAAGGCTCGATGCAGCGCATTGGGATGGCGACACAGCGACATAAATTTTTCCCTAGCTTCGGGAATGGTATGAAGAAACCTGTTGAGTCGTCGTCGTGCGGTTCTCAGTTGCCTTAGTGTGGAAGGGGCAACAC
Organism: Vibrio sp. 99-8-1; assembly: GCF_013114595.1. Lineage (GTDB taxonomy): Bacteria > Pseudomonadota > Gammaproteobacteria > Enterobacterales > Vibrionaceae > Vibrio. The sequence continues at coordinate 71,902 of NZ_VTXE01000015.1, forward strand.
TGTCAATGCTTGAGTCGTTAGCAATATGGATAAACATATCCAGTATGGTTTCCGGTCGAGCTTGAAATAACGCCGGTTTTCTTGCCTCTATTAATGGCCCTCGGCGCTGAAAGTCGTCATCAATGATTTCAGCGATAACTTCTTCGCCTTCACTTAAAATGGCTTGATTAAACAGTTTAACCAGCATTTTATTGAGCTCAGCCACTCGTCGTAGAGTTCGGTAAAACTCCTTCATCATCATTTCGACAGGAATATTGTTTTCGCCAGTAAAACCGAGATTTTCTGCAACTTGTGCTTGATGGGCAAATGTTAAGCGGTTGTCGTAACGTTTTAGTTCGATATGAAGAGCGAAGCGAACACGCCAAAGAAAATCCTGACACTCTTGAAGCTCTCGATACTCCCCGTCGGTTAAGAAACCGTATTTACTCATTTCCAATAGAGATGTTGCACCAAAGTGTCGACGAGCTATCCAGCTTAATGTGTGAATATCTCGTAAGCCACCGGGGCTAGACTTGATATCTGGTTCTAAATTATAAGTGGTATCGTGGTAACGAGCGTGGCGGCTTTTTTGCTCTTTTATTTTTTCTTGATAGAAGGTTGCACTTGGCCAAAAATTTTCAGAGTGGATCAGTAGCTTCAGTTGATGAAATGTCTCTTCGCTGCCGGATAAAAAGCGCGCTTCTTGTAAATTAGTGGCAACCGTTAGGTCTTCTTTTCCTACTGAAGTGCACTCTTCAATGGTTCTTACTGCATGGCCAATTTCTAATTTTAAGTCCCACAATAAGGTGATGAACTCGCTAACTTTAGCGGCGATATCATCGGTCATAGGGTGTTGAGTGAGTATCAAGATATCGATATCGGATAATGGGTGTAGCTCACCTCGACCATAACCGCCCACCGCGATTAAACTGATGTCTTCACGATCGGAAAATTGATAATAACGCCACAATCGTTGCAGCAGTTGGTCCATATAGTTTGAACGCTCAAAAACTAGTTCAGTAACGGAGTTTCGTTTTAAAAAAGCGTCTTTTTGAATATGAGTAAATTTGTCTAGCTGCTGCTTTATATCGATACAGGTGATTTCAGCGTCATCAAATTTTAGCGGAGATAAATAAGGCATTAATCGCAATCCGTTGCTTTTAGTTGGTACTGTTAAGGGGCTATGTCATTTTTAATATTGTCGTGAGTATTATATAAGAAAAAGCCTCTGCAAAAATGACAGAGGCTTTTAAATATCTACTTGTTGATCATAACCCGAGGAATGGTCTCTTCTTCTCGAAGTGTCAACACTTCACAGCCTGACTCGGTCACCAATATGGTGTGTTCCCATTGTGCAGAGTTCTTACCATCGCCAGTATATACCGTCCAGTCATCTTCTGAATCGACGCTACAGCCAAATTTACCTGCATTGATCATAGGTTCAATGGTGAAGATCATCCCAGGTTGTAAGATGCGTTTATCACTGTTTTTGTAATGAACTACTTGAGGCTCTTCATGAAACTCAAAACCTATACCGTGACCACAAAAATCTTTTACGATGGAGAATCGTGGTGTCACACCTTTAATGTATTTCTGGATAGTCGTTCCTATGTCGCCAACGGTGATACCGGGTTTCACTTTGCGCATTGCTGCGTACAATGATTCTTGCGCCACCATGCAGAGTCGTTTGTCTGCGGCTGAAACATTGCCAACATTGAACATTTTTGATGTGTCACCGTGATAACCGGCAGGGCGGCTATTAAGAGAGGCATTGCTGTCGTCAGGAATAATCACTGTGATGTCGACGTTAACAATATCGCCATCTTTCAGTACAGCAGGTTTGCCTTTACCGGTTGTTCCTATCTCATCTTTGCTGGCGGGTATTCCGTGACAAACAATGTGATTAATTGATGTGCAGATGGATTTAGGAAAGCCGTGATAGTCTAAAGGTGCAGGGTAAGCACCGTTATCAATTATGTATTTATAACAAATTTGATCTAATTCTTCTGTTGTAACCCCTGGCTTTACATGAGGTTCAATCATTTCAAGAACATCGGCAGCGAGCTTACCGGCAATTCTCATTTTTGCGATTTCTTGTTGGTTTTTAATTTTAATCGTCATCTATCTATCTCGATGCTAGTCGGCATTTTTAATGCAATTTGGCTATTCTACCAGTGCGATATCCAAGTGCAATTGAATTCCGTTATCATTTAACTAACAAATTACTCAGATCATTAGAGTGTTTTTGCTGGAAATGAAGGCCATTTTTGTGGTATAAAGCGCGCCGGAGTGCAGAACTGTTGTCTTCATCATCAGATGGCGATGCGGTTTTTTCTCCATACACATATATTTTTTATCTCACACACGTACCGACACATGTTCCGGGGTGCTTAATCACTATCTTATTATAGTGGGTAAAGTCGGAATCATGGGGTATGTGGAGGCCTAACCCCATAGAGGATTTTAAAATGGCAACTGTATCAATGCGCGATATGCTTAAAGCTGGTGTTCACTTCGGTCACCAAACTCGTTACTGGAACCCAAAAATGAAGCCATTCATCTTTGGTGCTCGTAACAAAGTTCATATCATCAACTTAGAAAAAACGGTACCAATGTTCAACGATGCTCTAGCTGAAATTGCTAAAGTTGGCGAGAAAAAAGGTAAAGTTCTTTTTGTTGGTACTAAACGCGCTGCATCTGAAGCTGTTAAAGAAGCTGCTATCAACAGCAACCAGTACTATGTTAACAACCGCTGGTTAGGCGGCATGCTAACAAACTACAAAACTGTTCGTCAGTCGATCAAGCGTCTAAAAGAACTTGAAGCTCAAGCTCAAGACGGTACTTTTGATAAACTAACTAAGAAAGAAGCTCTAATGCGTACTCGTGAAATGGAGAAGCTAGAGAAATCTCTTGGTGGTATCAAAGATATGGGCGGCCTACCGGACGCACTATTCGTAATCGATGCTGATCACGAGCACATTGCAGTTAAAGAAGCTAACAACCTAGGTATCCCAGTTTACGCTGTAGTTGATACTAACTCTGATCCAGATGGTGTTGACTTCATCATTCCTGGTAACGACGACGCAATCCGCGCTGTTCAACTATACTTGAACGCTGCTGCTGATGCTGTTAAAGAAGGTCGTAACCAAGACGTAGTTGCTGCTGTTGCAGAAAAAGACGGTTTCGTAGAAGAAGCTGAATAATAGCGGACTCTGACGTCTACTTAGTTTGTAACGACATGGTCATATCGCAAACTAAGGTATAGTTAGTATCAGGGGCCAATTATTCGGCCCCTGATTTTTATCTTATCCGGAATCAACTGAGGAATAGAGAATGGCAACTGTTACTGCTGCTCTAGTAAAAGAACTTCGCGAGCGCACAGCCGCTGGCATGATGGAATGTAAAAAAGCACTTGTTGCTGCTGATGGCGATATTGAGCTAGCGATTGAGAACATGCGTAAAAGTGGCGCAGCAAAAGCAGCTAAAAAAGCTGGTAATGTTGCAGCTGAAGGCGCAATCATCATTAAAGATGCAAACGGCGTTGCAGTTCTTCTTGAAGTTAACTGTCAAACTGACTTTGTTGCTAAAGATGCTGGTTTCCTAGCATTTGCTGATGAAGTAGCAACTGCTGCTCTAGCTGAAAAACTAGACATTGAAGCACTTCAAGCTAAATTTGAAGAGACTCGCATTGCACTTATCACTAAGATCGGTGAAAACATCAACATCCGTCGCGTAGAGTACGTTGAAGGTGCTGCACTTGCTAGCTACCGTCACGGTGAGAAAATTGGTGTTGTTGTTGCAGGTGAAGGCGAAGCTGAAACTCTTAAGCACGTAGCTATGCACGTTGCGGCATCTAAGCCAGAGTATCTTGACCCTTCTAACGTACCAGCTGACGTAGTAGAGAAAGAGAAAGCGGTTCAAGTTGAAATCGCAATGAACGAAGGCAAGCCACAAGAAATCGCAGAGAAAATGGTTATCGGCCGTATGAAGAAATTCACTGGCGAAATCTCTCTGACTGGTCAAGCGTTCGTTATGGAACCTAAGAAAACTGTTGGCGACATTCTTAAAGAGCGTGGCGCGACAGTCACTAACTTCATTCGTTTAGAAGTTGGTGAAGGCATCGAGAAAGCCGCTGAAATGAGCTTTGCAGATGAAGTAGCAGCGGTACAAAAAGGGTAATCCTTTTGTGCTCTTGCTTTAAAAGGACCGTAGCTAAGGCTGCGGTCTTTTTGTAAAAATAATGGCAAAAAGATCATTTTGAGTCATTGCAAGATAACAAAAACCGAATGGTTGGTTTTGCAATTGCTACAGGTGCGGTTAGTTGTGATAAATGAGAATCAAGAATTGAGTACGTCTTAACTCTAATTAATGGTTTTTATCTATGACAGTTAACAGATAACTCTACATCGGAAGGTATAGTCCATGACAACAAATCCTAAACCAGCATATCAACGTATACTTTTGAAACTTAGTGGTGAAGCGCTTCAGGGTGATGAAGGTTTCGGTATAGACCCAGCTATCTTAGACAGAATGGCTCAAGAGATTAAAGAGCTTGTAGAGTTGGGTGTACAAGTCGGTGTTGTTATTGGTGGTGGAAACTTATTCCGTGGCGCAGGACTTGCCGAAGCAGGAATGAATCGAGTAGTGGGTGATCACATGGGCATGTTGGCCACGGTAATGAACGGGCTTGCAATGCGTGACGCTCTTCACCGTGCTTATGTTAATGCACGTGTAATGTCCGCTATTCCTCTAAAAGGTGTGTGTGATGATTACAACTGGGCGGATGCTATTGCACAGCTTCGTCAAGGTCGAGTGGTGATCTTCTCTGCTGGCACAGGTAACCCATTCTTTACGACAGATTCTGCTGCTTGTTTACGTGGTATTGAAATTGAAGCAGATGTTGTGCTTAAGGCCACAAAAGTAGATGGTGTATTTACTGCTGACCCTGTAGCCAACCCAGATGCAGAGCTGTATGATAAGCTCTCTTATAATGCTATTCTTGAAAAAGAACTAAAAGTGATGGATTTAGCTGCATTTACATTGGCTCGTGACCATAAAATGCCTATCCGTGTATTTAATATGAACAAGCCAGGCGCATTACGTCGCGTGGTGTTGGGTGAAGCTGAAGGCACATTAATTAGTGATGCCGAGTAATAATCGCGAAACCAAGCGAAGATTGAATTAAGGTGAAAAAGTGATTAACGAAATCAAAAAAGACGCGCAAGAGCGCATGGATAAGAGTGTTGAAGCACTTAAAAATAATCTGCTAAAAGTAAGAACTGGTCGTGCTCACCCTAGCTTACTTTCAGGTATTACGGTTGAGTATTATGGCGCGCCAACTCCTCTTAATCAGGTTGCTAACGTAATTGCAGAAGATGCACGTACATTGGCTATTACGGTATTTGATAAAGAGCTGACTCCATTAGTAGAGAAAGCGATCATGTCATCTGACCTGGGTTTAAACCCAATGTCTGCAGGAACGGTAATCCGTGTTCCTCTTCCTCCGTTAACTGAAGAGCGTCGTCGTGATTTGGTTAAAGTTGTTCGTGGTGAAGCTGAAGGTGGTCGTGTTGCGATTCGTAACATTCGTCGTGATGCAAACAGCGATCTTAAAGGTCTTCTAAAAGAGAAAGAAATTTCTGAAGATGAAGATCGTAAAGCTCAAGATGAGATTCAAAAGCTAACAGATGCTGCAGTTAAAAGTGTAGACGATGTATTAGCGAGCAAAGAAAAAGAGCTAATGGAAGTGTAATCAATTTAGATACTCTTCTAGAAAATTAACGCTGTGCGAGTTACTGAAATTATGTATCTGCGGTACAGCGTTTTTTTTTATGCTATTATTCCCACCCTGTTAAAACCTATTGATATTAATGATGTCTGACTCTCAAATTAGCACTGAGCACCTTCCCGAACATATTGCTGTAATTATGGATGGAAACGGCCGCTGGGCGAAGCTACAAGGTAAACCTAGAGTATTTGGACATAAAGCCGGAGCAAAAGCGGTTAGGAAAACCATCGCAGGTGCAGCCAAGCTTGGTATCAAAGCCATAACACTGTTTGCTTTTAGTAGCGAAAACTGGCGTAGGCCGGTAGATGAAGTTAGCCTGCTAATGGATCTTTTTGTTGCGGCATTAACCAAACAAGTAAAAAATCTTAATGACAATAATTTGCAACTTAGAATTATTGGCGATATCTCTAAATTTCCTCCACGGTTACAAAAAAAAATCAAAGAAGCACAACTGTTGACGGCTAATAATAGCGGCATGGTGGTCAATATTGCTGCCAATTATGGCGGTAAGTGGGATATAACCGAAGCCACCAGATTGATTGCCGAAAAAGTACAAAATGGTGAATTAAAGACCAAAGATATCTCAGAAGAGATAGTTAACTCACATTTAACCATGTCCGACTTGCCACCAGTGGATCTTTTAATTAGAACAAGCGGTGAATGTAGAATTAGTAATTTTATGCTTTGGCAACTTGCTTACGCAGAGATCTATTTTACCTCTGAATTTTGGCCTGATTTTAATGAAGATAAATTAGCTGAAGCGGTTTCTTGGTTTGTTAGTCGTGAACGACGATTTGGTTGTACCGGGGAACAGATTAAAGCATTAATGGATTAGTTTAAGGTAACCCACTTGAAACAAAGAATAATTACGGCACTAATATTAGCGCCACTTGCAGCACTAGCAATTTTTAAACTTTCATTTCCTCTTTTTTTGTTAGTGATTGCAGCGATTTGTATTATAGCGTTTTGGGAATGGGCCCAGTTTGTAAATAGCCCTTCTCGTTACCTTGCAATGGTTCCTACTGTTGCTGTTTTTGTGCTCAGTTATCTTGTTGTTCCATCTGATGTAGATAGCTTTAATCGTATTGCACCCGCTCATTATTTGATGCTTGTTATCGCCACAATTTGGTGGGTGATAGCCAGTTACTTAGCCATTAGTTACCCCAAAACTAGCGGCTGGCAGAACTCAAGAGTATTGCGTCAACTGTTTGGTATGCTTACCGTTATTCCTTTCTTCTGGAGCATGCTGCTACTTAGAGCTCAACATATCGAAACGGAACCGTATCATGGTGCTAATTTAGTCTTGTTTGTTTGCCTGTTGGTATGGGCCGCGGATAGCGGGGCTTACTTTGCGGGAAAAAGTTTTGGTAAACGAAAGATGGCACCTAATGTTAGCCCGAATAAAACCATTGAAGGTTTAGTTGGTGGAATTATCGTAGCACTGTTAGTTGGTTGGGTTGCTGCCGATGTGCTTGATATTACCTTTTCAAGTGCACCCGCTATGATTGTTATAACTCTAGTGACCGTGGTTATTTCTGTGTTAGGTGATTTGGTAGAAAGTATGCTTAAGAGAGTTTCTGGGGTAAAAGACAGCAGCAATATTATTCCCGGACACGGAGGCATTCTGGACAGACTTGATAGTTTAACCGCGGCCTTCCCTGTGTTTGCGCTGCTCTACTTTACGCTATAGTGGTTTTGGCAGAACTTTGTTAGTTCTTATTTCTAGTCAGCTAAATTTAATGGTTAATACTTAATGCGAAACATAACGATTCTAGGCGCCACAGGCTCTATTGGTCGCAGTACTCTCAAGGTTATCGCCGAAAATCCCCAGCAGTTTTCTGTGACTGCGTTAGCAGCTGGTTCGAATGTTGAGCAAATGAAAGCTCTATGTCTTCAGTGGCGTCCCCTTTATGCCGCTATGGCGGACCCTATAGCAGCGAAACAGCTTGAACAGCAGTTGCACGCATTATCGCTTCCTACCCGCGTCGTTTCAGGTGAAGAGGGGCTGTGTTATGTCGCTTCTCTGGATGAAGTTGATACTGTCATGGCTGCGATAGTTGGTGCGGCTGGGTTAGTGCCAACCATGTCGGCGGTCAAAGCAGGCAAAAGAATATTACTGGCTAATAAAGAAGCTTTGGTTATGTCAGGAAAGCTATTTATTGAAGCGGTAGAAAAGTATGGTGCAGAACTACTGCCTGTCGACAGTGAGCACAATGCTATTTTTCAATGTTTGCCAGAAACAATTCAGACAACTTTGGGTCGTTGCGATCTAAGTAGCGAAGGGATAGACAGCATACTGCTTACCGGTTCTGGTGGCCCGTTTCGTTATACTGACGTAGAAAAGCTTGCTTTAGTGACTCCTGAACAAGCGATTGCACACCCAAACTGGTCTATGGGGCCTAAAATCTCAGTTGATTCTGCAACTATGATGAATAAAGGGCTTGAGTATATTGAGGCGCGATGGCTGTTTAATTGTCAGCGTTCTCAATTAAAGGTCATTATTCACCCTCAGTCAGTGATTCATTCTATGGTGCAGTATAAAGATGGTTCAGTATTGGCTCAGATGGGAGAGCCTGATATGTGCACCCCTATCGCACTGACTATGTCCTATCCTAAGCGAATCTCATCGGGTGTTTCAGCACTCGATTTTACCAAGGTAGGGGAGCTGACATTCTTACAGCCTGACTTTGCTCGCTATCCATGTCTGGAGCTGGCTATTAATGCTTGTTATGAAGGTCAGCATGCAACTACGTCTATAAATGCAGCAAATGAAGTCGCTGTTGACGCGTTTTTAAAAAGTCAGCTGAACTTTAATGATATTGCTGTTGTCAATGAACGAGTATTATCCAAAGTGTGCAAAGAAATGCGCCACAATAGTTTAGATAACTTGGAAAGCCTGTTAGAGCTAGATAGAATGGCTAGATTGTTGGCTGAAGAAGCCGTTAGAGAACGTTCATTATGATAGATATTTTGTGGAACTTTGCCAGTTTTGTTATTGCGCTGAGTATTCTCGTTGCGGTTCATGAGTTTGGTCACTTTTGGGTTGCACGAAAATGTGGCGTAAAAGTAGAGAAGTTTTCTATTGGTTTTGGTAAGTCAATTTGGAAAAAAATAGGTTCAGACGGGACAGAGTATAACTTTTCTATCATTCCGTTAGGCGGTTATGTCAAAATGTTGGACGGTCGAACAGATGATGTTCCCGACAATATGAAGCATCTGGCATTTGATAAAAAGCCACTATGGCAGAGAAGTTCCATCGTTGCTGCTGGCCCTATATTTAATTTTATATTTGCCGTTTTTGCTTATTGGTTAGTCTTCTTGATTGGTGTTCCGGCAGTGAAACCGGTGATCGGAGAAGTGACACCAAATTCCATCGTTGCTCAAGCGGGTATCACACCGGGAATGGAATTTACCTCTATTGCTGGTAGCAAAACGCCTGATTGGGAATCAGTTAATATGGGGCTGGTGTCTCATATTGGGGATGATGAGCTACAAGTGACGGTTAAGCCTGCTGATGAATATGGCTTAGAAGAAACTAAGATTGTCGATATTCGTCAGTGGGAGTTTAACCCTGAAACAGAATCGGCGATGACGTCGCTAGGGTTTGAACCTTATACTCCGGAAATCTATACTCGGCTTTCGGTTGTTTCTGAAGGTGGCGCAGCTGAGAAAGCTGGGTTCGTGGCAGGGGATACAATTCTCGCTATAAATGGAGAGAGTATTAGCCGCTGGCAGCAGGTTGTTGATATGATTCAACAATCTCCTTATAAAGAAATGAAAGTGCTGGTTGAGCGAGATACTCAGCAGCTAACGTTAGAATTAACACCAAACAGTCGCACATTAGCGGATGGACGAGAGATCGGATTTGCGGGTATTAGCCCATCTAGAGCAGAGTGGCCGGAACAATACCAATTTGAGCAAAAATTTGGTCCTATTGAGTCCGTTAGTAAAGCGGTAGAGAAAACGGGTCAAATCGTTGCCTTAACATTTAATATGCTTAAGAAGCTTATTTTTGGTGACGTGGGATTGAACAACCTTAGTGGCCCAATCTCTATTGCTAAAGGGGCAGGTGCTACCGCCGGATTTGGTTTGGTCTATTTCTTAGGCTTTTTAGCATTGATCAGTGTTAACCTAGGAATTATTAATTTATTGCCGCTGCCTATTTTAGATGGCGGCCATTTACTGTTTTACATGATTGAAGCTGTGATACGACGTCCTGTTCCAGAAAAGCTACAGGAGATGGGGTTTCGTGTTGGAGGGGCGATTATTTTCTCCCTTATGGCCGTCGCGATTTTTAATGATTTTATGCGTTTGTGATATCAACGGATTAACAGATAGCAAAAAGAAATATCAAGGAATATTCATAACTGGTATGGCAATTAAGCAATTACTACTCGCCTCTATAATTGTTGCGAGTTCAGCTGTTAGTGGTGCTGAACAATTTGTCGTGAAAGATATTAAGGTCGAAGGATTACAACGTGTTGCACTGGGTGCGGCGTTGCTAAAAATCCCAGTTCGAATTGGTGACTCTTTAGGTACACCGGATGTCTCAGCGATCATCAAAGCCTTGTATGCCTCAGGCAATTTTGAAGACGTAACCGTATTACGTGACAATGACGTATTAGTCATTCGGGTTAAAGAGCGGCCGACTATTGCAAGCATCTCTTTTTCGGGTAATAAAGCGATTAAAGAAGAGCAACTGCAGCAAAATCTTGATGCATCAGGCATTCGTGTCGGAGAGGCGCTCGATCGAACTACGCTAAGTGAAATTGAAAAGGGTCTGGAAGATTTCTACTACAGTGTTGGTAAATACAATGCTTCTGTACAGGCGGTTGTGACGCCTTTACCAAGAAACCGTTCTGATCTTAAATTTGTCTTTTCTGAAGGGGTTTCTGCAAAAATTCAGCAGATAAACTTTATTGGCAATGAACTGTTTAGCGACGAAGAGCTGTTAAACCTATTTGATCTTAACGTTGATCTCTCTTGGTGGAACTTTCTTTCTGATGATAAGTATCAAAAGCAAGTGCTGGCTGGTGATATAGAAAAACTCACTTCTTACTATCTGGATCGAGGCTATTTGAAGTTTAAAATTGACTCAACTCAGGTGTCGATCTCTCCAGATAAAAAAGGTGTTTATATCACCTTGAATATCGATGAAGGAAAGCGATATACCGTAGACAGTGTTAGTTTTAAAGGTGAGCTGATTGGTAAGGAAGCGGAGTTTAACAAACTGGTTCCGTTCAAGTCTGGAGACACTTATAACGGCTCTTTGGTTACTCAACTTGAAGAGAGCATCAAAAAGGTTCTAGGTGAAGCTGGTTATGCCTACCCTAAAGTCTATACTCAGCCTAAATTCGATGATGACAAACAGCAGGTTGAATTAACGATCTTTGTTGAAGCTGGCAACCGAATTTATGTGAGAGATATTCGTTTTACTGGTAATAATGCCACCAAAGATGAAGTTTTACGTCGTGAAATGCGTCAAATGGAAGGCAGCTGGTTAAACTCTAAATCTTTAGAAACCAGTAAAAATCGTTTAAACCGTCTTGGCTTCTTTGAAACGGTTGATGTTCAAACGGTTAGAGTACCAGGTACTGATGATCAGGTTGATTTAGTCTACAACGTTAAAGAAGCGAACTCAGGTAGTATCAACTTCGGTATCGGTTATGGTACTGAGTCGGGTATGAGTTTCCAAGTTGGTTTGCAACAGGATAACTTTGCCGGTTCTGGAGATCGCGTTGGTATCAGCGCCATGATGAATGACTACCAGAAAAATTTAACACTAGAATATCGTGACCCATACTGGAACTTAGATGGTATTAGTTTAGGTGGCAGGGTGTTCTTTAGTGAATTTGAAGCGGCTAAAGCGGGTATCGTTGACTATACCAACCAGAGCTACGGAACGGGGTTAACTTGGGGCTTCCCATTCGATGAACTAAACTTCTTTGAGTTTGGTGTTGGGTATAAGCACAACAAGATCTCTAACCTCGATGCTTATGTGCAGATTGAGCAATTCCTTGCCTCTCAAAAGAGTAATATCGACAGTAATGGTAATTTGAAGGTTGATGACTTTGATTTCTCAATCTCTTGGAGTCGAAACAATTTAAACCGAGGCTTTTTCCCAACGGCGGGTAACCACCAAAGTGCTTCGTATAAAATGACAATACCGGGTTCAGATGTTCAGTATTTTAAAACTCAGTATGATGTTAGACAGTATATTCCACTAACTCAAAAGCATGAGTTTACGTTACTGTTACGTGGACGCTTAGGTTATGGCAATGGTTATGGTAAAGGCAGCGACGGCAATGATAACCTGTATCCGTTTTATGAAAACTTTTATGCAGGTGGCTTTACCAGTTTACGTGGATTTAGTTCGAACTCAGCAGGTCCGAAAGCTGTCTATAACGAAGGGGTTGGTAATAACCCTAACTATATAGCGACCGACGATTCGGTTGGTGGTAATGCTATCGCGCTTGCCAGTGTTGAGTTAATTGTACCTACTCCATTTGCCTCTGAAGGGGTGAGGAGCCAAGTAAGAACAAGTGTGTTCTTTGATGTGGCAAGTGTTTGGGATACGGAGTTTAATTATCGTACGCCAGATGCCAACATGTCGGGTAAAGACTATTATTATGATTATTCAGATCCTATGAATTATCGTTCGTCATATGGAGCTGCATTGCAGTGGATGTCCCCAATGGGACCGCTGGTTTTCTCTGTTGCAAAACCAGTTAAAAAATACAAAGGGGATGATGAGGAGTTCTTCACATTCACTATTGGTAAAACCTTCTAAAAGGAATACATTTTGAAAAATATCGTTAAAGCGGCTGGCGTTAGTCTAGTAATTGGTTGTTCTTTTTTTGCAAATGCAGCAGAAGCAGCACAAAAAGTGGGTTATATCGGTACTGCGTATATCGTTAAAAATATGCCACAGCGTGAGGCGATTATGAGTAAGCTCCAAGGTGAGCTGAAAGATGACAGAGCTGAGTTAGAAAAAATTAGCGCAGATATCAATTTGAAAGCCCAGAAAATTGAGCGTGATGGCGCTTTGTTGGGTGCTGAAGGTGTTCAGAAACTGAAAATTGAGATCAGCTCTTTACAAGCGGAAGGTAAGATCAAGCAGGACGCGTACCAACAGAAAGCACAAGCACTTGAGTTTCAAGCTCGAAACGAAACATTGGCGCTGATTCAGAAAGCTGTTGAGAAGATCGCTAAAAAAGAAGGGTTTGATATGGTTATTGACGCGCAATCGCTGCAATATGCCAATCCGGATCTAAACTTAACTGATAAAGTACTCGCTGAACTTAAGTAAATACTATGTCTAAAATCTCTCTTGCAGAATTAGCGTCAATCACCGGCGGCCAACTTTATGGTGACGGTTCGGTGATGATTTCTGCGGTATCGGGAATGAATACCGCGAAAGATGGTGATATCACCTTCCTCTCTAATGCTAAATACAAAAAGCGTTTGGGTGAGTGTGTTGCTTCAGCCATTATGGTGAAAGAGTCTGAAAAAGATCTTTGCAACGGCAACGTATTGGTAGTGAATGATCCTTATCTTGCTTATGCTCTAGTTGCGCAAGCTTTGGATACCACTCCAGCTGCCGCTATTGGAATCGATAGCACTGCTGTTATCGCATCTGACGCCGTTCTTGGTGAGAATGTTGCGGTTGGTGCCAATAGTACAATTGAGTCTGGTGTTACGTTAGGTGATAACGTGACGATAGGCGCAGGATGTTTTGTTGGTAAAAATGCCACTATTGCTGCCAATAGTCAGCTGTGGGCAAATGTGACCATATACCATGGCGTACAAATTGGTGAGTCTTGTTTGGTACAGTCTGGAACAGTCATTGGCGCTGACGGCTTTGGTTATGCAAATGATCAAGGTGAGTGGGTTAAGATTCCTCAATTAGGTAGCGTAAAAATTGGCAACCGAGTTGAAATTGGCGCTTGTACCACGATTGATCGAGGGGCTTTAGACGACACCATTATTGAAGACAACGTCATACTGGATAATCAATTACAGATAGCGCATAACGTGCATATCGGTTATGGCACAGCAATGGCTGGTGGTACTGTGGTTGCGGGAAGTACCTCAATTGGTAAATACTGTATTATCGGCGGTGCTTGCGTAATTAACGGTCATATTGAGATTGTGGACGGTGTTACGATTACGGGTATGGGTATGGTTATGAGAAGTATTTCTGAAAAAGGAATATACTCTTCTGGCGTACCTCTTCAGCCTAATAAAGAGTGGCGAAAAACCGCAACTCGTGTTCATCGAATTGATGAAATGAACAAACGACTAAAATCTGTAGAGAAGAAACTGGAGATGTAACGGGTTTATTCTCATACAAGGTCTGCTTATCGCGGACCTTTTTCAATTATATTCAAATGTATGATTATCAATAAATTGATATGTAAATAGGAACTTGGCTTTGACTACTGAAAAGAAAACCATGGATATCACTCGAATTCAGGAATTGCTTCCTCACCGTTATCCATTTTTGCTTATTGATCGCGTAACCGATTATGAAGAAGGTAAATACCTTATTGGTTTAAAAAATGTGACGGTCAATGAGCCTCAATTTACAGGCCACTTTCCGAAACTTCCAATATTCCCTGGTGTCCTTATTTTGGAAGCAATGGCTCAAGCTACAGGTTTGTTAGCGTTCGCGACATTCGGAGCGCCAAGTGAAAATGAACTATACTATTTTGCTAGCATTGATAAAGCCAAATTTCGTAAGCCAGTAAGCCCTGGCGACCAGTTAATAATTGAAGTTGAGTTTTTGAAAGAGCGCAGAGGCATCGCGATGTTTAATGGCGTTGCCAAGGTAGATGGTGAAGTCGTGTGCTCAGCCGAACTTAAATGTGCGCGTAGAGAATTTTAATATGATAAATGAAACAGCTCAGATTCATCCAACAGCAATTGTTGAAGAAGGCGCAGTTATTGGTGCAAATGTAAAAATTGGCCCGTTTTGCTTTGTCGATAGTAAAGTTGAAATTGGAGAAGGAACTGAACTGCTTTCTCATGTTGTGGTGAAAGGCCCGACAACCATTGGCAAAGATAACCGTATTTTCCAGTTTGCTTCTGTCGGTGAAGCTTGCCAAGATTTAAAATACGCTGGTGAAGATACTCGACTTGTCATTGGTGACCGTAATACGATTCGTGAAAGTGTCACAATGCATCGTGGTACGGTACAAGATACCGGTATTACTATCGTAGGTAGCGATAATCTGTTTATGATTAACGCCCATATTGCTCATGATTGTGTTGTGGGCGATCGCTGTATCTTTGCTAATAACGCTACGCTAGCCGGTCATGTGAAAATTGGTGACCATGCCATCATTGGTGGTATGTGTGCAATACACCAATTTTGCCATATAGGTGATCATGCCATGCTTGGTGGTGGGTCTATTGTTGTTCAAGATGTCCCTCCATATGTTATGGCTCAAGGTAATCATTGCGCACCATTCGGTATTAATATCGAAGGTTTGAAGAGACGTGGCTTTGAAAAGAAAGAGATTCATGCCATTCGTCGAGCTTACAAAGCCCTTTACCGCAGTGGAAAAACCGTTGAAGAAGCTAAATTGGATATCGCGGCAGAAGCAGAGCAGTTTGACGGTGTGAAATTGTTCTTAAACTTCCTAGATAAATCAGAACGTGGAATTATTCGTTAATTAGTAGTGAAGTTGTAATAGCGAATGACACGTTGGCTGACAGTCATGATGGAAAAAGATCGCCCTTTTGCGATCTTTTTGTTTATATCCACTCTGCTTAATCAAAGTCATTATGATTAAGCTACCATTCAGCCCTTGATACGATTGATATAAGCTAATCTCAAATCGGATAGATTAATAACAGCAGGAAAAGCGAATGTCGGATAACGCTCAATTAAGAATAGGTATTGTCGCAGGTGAGCTATCGGGAGATACCCTAGGCGAAGGGTTTATAAAAGCGATCAAGCTTCGCTACCCTAATGCTGAATTTGTCGGTATTGGCGGCCCTAAAATGAAAGCACTAGGCTGTGAATCGTTATTTGATATGGAAGAGCTAGCCGTGATGGGGCTGGTTGAAGTGTTAGGACGATTGCCTCGACTAATTAAAGTCAAAGCTGAGCTTGTTGGTCATTTTACGCAAAACCCACCTGATGTATTTATTGGTATTGATGCGCCAGACTTTAATTTGAGATTAGAAAAAGATCTAAAAGATGCCGGCATCAAAACGGTCCATTACGTGAGTCCGTCGGTATGGGCATGGCGGCAGAAGCGAATTTACAAAATTGCGGCAGCGACAAACTTGGTACTGGCTTTCTTACCTTTTGAAAAAGCATTTTATGACAAATTTAACGTACCATGTGAGTTTATAGGCCATACGTTGGCCGATGCTATTCCACTTGAAAGTGACAAGAATGAAGCACGACTAAAACTAGGCTTACAGTTAGATAAGCGCTGGTTAGCCGTTCTTCCCGGAAGTCGAGGTTCGGAAGTCTCTATGCTGGCAGAGCCGTTTATTAAGGCGTGCCAGATGTTGAGCCAGCGTCATCCGGATTTAGGTTTCGTGGTTGCGGTAATTAATAACAAACGCAAAACTCAATTCGAGCAGGTGTGGAAAAGTATTGCTCCTGAACTCTCATTTGTCTTAGTGGAAGAGACGGCCAGAAATATTATACAAGCCGCGGATACCGTTATGCTGGCATCAGGTACCGTCGCGCTTGAGTGTATGCTGATAAAAAGACCAATGGTAGTCGGTTATAATGTGAACCGAATTACCGCGTTTATTGCCAAACGATTAGTAAAGACAGATTATGTTTCCTTACCAAATATTCTGGCTGAACAGCCGTTGGTTAAAGAGTTTTTGCTGGAAGAGTGTAATCCTCAAAATCTTTGTGACGAAGTAGATAGATTGCTAACAAGTGATAATCAGCCATTGATAGACAAGTTCACTGAAATGCATCAATGGATAAAAAAAGATGCCGATACTCAAGCGGCAAATGCAGTATTAAACTTAATTGGAAAATGAGATGACCAAAGATCTTCCTCCTTTTGAATACCCGAATGGGTATCAATTATTTGCGGGTGTGGATGAAGTCGGCAGAGGCCCGTTAGTGGGCGATGTTGTTACTGCTGCTGTGATACTTGATGCTAATAACCCGATAGAAGGTTTGACAGATTCGAAAAAACTGTCTGAGAAAAAACGGCTGGCACTGTTTCCAGAAATTCAACACAAAGCACTGGCTTGGTCGGTGGGTCGCTGCTCACCAGAAGAGATAGATCAGTTAAATATCTTACACGCTACCATGTTAGCCATGACACGAGCTGTAGAAGGGTTGAAGCTTCAACCTGATTTCGTATTAATTGATGGTAATCGAACTCCTGATTTGGTGATGGCATCTCAAGCTGTGGTAAAAGGCGATCTCAGAGTGGCAGAGATCAGTGCGGCATCCATAATCGCAAAAGTTGTCAGAGATAAAGAGATGGAAGCGCTGGACATTGAATATCCTCAATTTGGCTTTGCCAAGCATAAAGGCTATCCAACCAAAGCCCATTTTGAAGCAATTGAGAAACATGGTGTTATCGCACAACATCGAAAAAGTTTTAAACCGGTAAAGAGAGCTTTAGGGTTAGAATGATCCCATTGCTTGGCTATACGTTTGAGGCGATAGCTAATCCACCACAATAATTAATGATTGAGCAGTAAAATAGATGTCAGATCCAAAGTTTATACACTTACGCGTACACAGTGACTTTTCCATGGTGGATGGACTATCCAAAGTTCCTCCATTAGTGAAAAAAGTGGCAGAAATTGGTATGCCTGCAATGGCTTTGACAGATTTCACTAATTTATGTGGTTTGGTGAAATTTTATAATACCGCCCATAATTGCGGTATTAAGCCTATTATCGGAGCTGACTTCAAAGTCCAATCAGTGGAATTTGGTGATGAGCTAACCAACTTGACGGTTTTGGCTAAAAATAATAAGGGCTACAATAACTTAACGCTGCTAATCTCTGAAGCCTATCAGAGGGGGCATGTACAGCATCAACCCGTTATTGATAAGTCTTGGTTAGTTGAGCATTCCGAAGGGCTGATTTTGCTGTCCGGCGGAAAGCAAGGAGATATCGGAAAAGCGCTGTTAAAAGGCAACCGCGCACTAGTAAATAAGTGTGTTGATTTTTATCAGCGCCATTTTCCTGATCACTATTATCTAGAAGTCACGCGAACGGGTCGAGTTGATGAAGAGAGCTATCTCCATTTTGCCGTTGAGTTAGCTGAAGAGACGGAACTACCAGTCGTTGCCACTAATGAGGTGATGTTTCTAAAAGAAGACCAGTTCGATGCTCATGAAATTCGTGTTGCCATCCATGATGGCTTTACCCTTGACGATCCTCGCCGACCAAAACTCTACAGTGCGCAGCAATATCTTCGTACTGAAGAAGAGATGTGCCAGCTTTTCTCTGATATTCCTGAAGCGTTACAAAACAGTGTTGAGATAGCGAAACGTTGTAATGTTACCGTGCGCCTAGGGGAGTACTTTCTTCCTAACTTCCCAACGGAAGGGATGAAGATAGAGGATTATTTGGTTAAAAAGTCCCAAGAAGGGCTAGAGGAACGATTAGAGTTTCTTTTTCCTGATCCTCAGACACGCCTGCAAAAACGTCCAGAATATGATGAGCGACTGCAAATTGAGTTGGATGTGGTTAACCAAATGGGCTTCCCCGGTTACTTCCTTATCGTAATGGAGTTTATCCAGTGGTCAAAAGATAACGATGTGCCTGTTGGTCCCGGGCGTGGTTCTGGTGCGGGTTCTTTAGTGGCTTATGCGCTTAAAATTACCGACCTTGATCCGTTAGAATATGACCTGCTATTTGAACGATTCCTTAACCCAGAACGTGTCTCCATGCCCGATTTTGATATCGACTTTTGTATGGATAAGCGAGACCAAGTTATTGACCATGTGGCAGAAATGTATGGTCGTGATGCGGTATCTCAGATCATTACCTTTGGTACTATGGCGGCAAAAGCAGTAATACGAGACGTGGGTAGGGTGCTAGGGCATCCATATGGTTTTGTCGACCGAATCTCTAAAATGGTGCCACCTGATCCGGGGATGACGTTAGAGAAAGCGTTTAAAGCGGAACCTCAGTTACCTCAAGTCTATGAAGCAGATGAAGAGGTAAAAGAGCTGATTGATATGTGTCGCATTCTTGAAGGTGTGACGCGAAATGCCGGTAAACATGCTGGTGGTGTGGTTATTTCTCCCACTACAATTACCGATTTTGCCCCAATTTATTGCGATGCGGAAGGCAACTTCCCCGTAACACAATTTGATAAAAATGATGTTGAAACAGCAGGTTTGGTTAAGTTTGATTTTCTCGGCTTAAGAACCCTCACCATCATTGACTGGGCGTTAGGCTTGATCAATCCACGTATGGAGCGAGAGGGTAAATCTTTAGTCCGTATCGAGTCTATTCCTCTGCAAGATGAGGCTTCCTTTAGGATATTGCAAAACTCCGAAACTACTGCGGTATTCCAGTTGGAATCCCGGGGAATGAAAGAGCTCATTAAGCGTCTACAACCTGATTCATTTGAAGATATTATCGCCTTGGTGGCACTATTCCGTCCCGGCCCTCTGCAGTCAGGAATGGTAGATAACTTTATTGATCGTAAGCACGGTAGAGAGGCGATCTCATACCCAGATGAAACGTGGCAACATGAATCGTTAAAAGAGACCTTGGAACCTACCTACGGCATTATTTTATACCAAGAACAGGTTATGCAGATCGCTCAGATTCTTGCTGGTTATACCTTGGGTGGAGCGGATATGCTTCGTCGTGCCATGGGTAAGAAAAAACCAGAAGAGATGGCGAAGCAACGTGCTATTTTCGAGCAAGGCTCTATCGACAATGGCGTTGATGGCGAGTTGGCGATGAAAATCTTTGACTTGGTGGAGAAATTCGCCGGTTATGGATTTAACAAATCGCACTCCGCTGCCTATGCTTTAGTGTCATACCAAACCTTGTGGCTAAAAACCCACTATCCAGCTGAATTTATGGCCGCAGTAATGACGGCGGATATGGATAACACTGAAAAAGTGGTTGGTTTGGTGGATGAATGTATACGGATGAACCTTACTGTATCGCCACCGGATGTAAATGTTGGCTTATACCGTTTTAATGTTGATGAAAATGGTGCTGTTGTTTATGGTATCGGTGCCATTAAAGGTGTAGGTGAAGGCCCTATTGAAAGCATCATTGATGCAAGAACAAAGGATGGCCACTTTAAAGATCTGTTCGATTTTTGTGCCCGAGTTGATCTTAAGAAAGTGAATAAAAGAGTCATTGAGAAGCTCATTCAAGCAGGCGCGTTGGACAAGCTTGGACCACATAGGGCGGCAATGATGGCCTCTGTGGATGATGCAGTGAAAGCTGCGGGTCAGCACAACCAAGCAGAAGCGTTTGGCCAAGCGGATATGTTTGGCGTATTAACTGACGCACCCGAAGCGGTAGAGCAAGCTTATGCTCAAGTGGCAAAGTGGCCAGAGAAAGTGTGGTTAGAAGGGGAGCGAGAAACACTAGGCTTATATTTAACCGGACATCCGATAAATGCCTATATAAAGGAACTTTCTAAATACACCAGTTGTCGACTTAAAGATGCGACACCGACTCGCAGAGATCAATCGGTTACTTTATCTGGTTTGGTTATAGCGGCTAGAGTGATGACCACTAAACGTGGAAGTCGAATTGGTTTAATGACTTTAGATGACCGTTCGGGACGAATTGAGGTAATGTTGTTCTCTGATTCTCTCGATAAGTATGCTGAACTACTAGAAAAAGACAAAATTTTAGTGGTTTCTGGACAGGTCAGCTTTGATGACTTCAATGGTGGCCTTAAAATGTCCGCTCGCGAAGTTATGGAATTAGGTGAAGCTCGAGAGAGATATGCTCAAGCGCTCTCCATCTCCATAAGTCAATCGCAGATAGATGAGCAATTTTTTGACAAATTTAGCAAAATATTGGAACCGCATAGAGCGGGTACTATACCTGTTAATGTTTATTATCAACGGCCAGATGCTCGAGTGAAGCTCGCTCTGGGGGTTGAGTGGCGTGTTACGCCAAATGACAATTTAATTGATGAATTGAAACTGCTACTTGGATCAAGCCAAGTAGAACTCGAATTTAACTAAGATCCGCTGCTTACAGAGCAACGGAATATAAAAGGATTCAAGATGAGCCTGAATTTTCTAGAATTTGAAAAGCCTATAGCAGAGTTGGAAGCAAAAATTGAAGCGCTTCGCGATGTTTCACGCCACGGTGGTGATACATCTGTGGATCTGGATAAAGAGATCGCACAACTTGAAGAGAAAAGCTTAGAGCTTAAAAAGAAAGTATTTAGTGATTTGGGCGCGTGGCAAGTTGCACAGCTTGCTCGACATCCGCAGCGACCATATACGTTAGATTATATCGATAGCGTTTTTACTGAGTTTGATAACTTGTCTGGTGATCGTGCTTTTGCTGATGATAAAGCGATTGTTGGTGGTATCGCTCGCTTAGATGGACAACCAGTGATGGTTATTGGACATCAAAAAGGACGTGAAACCAAAGAGAAAGTAATTAGAAACTTTGGTATGCCTAAGCCTGAAGGTTATAGAAAAGCATTGCGTTTAATGGAGATGGCAGAAAGATTTAACATGCCAATTATCACCTTCATTGATACTGCGGGTGCTTACCCAGGCGTTGGGGCGGAAGAGCGTGGACAATCCGAAGCTATCGCTAAGAATCTAAAAGTTATGTCTGGCCTAACGGTTCCGGTGATTTGTAATGTCGTTGGTGAAGGTGGCTCAGGTGGTGCATTGGCTATCGGCGTTGGTGATTACGTTAATATGCTGCAGTACTCTACATATGCGGTAATTTCACCAGAAGGTTGTGCCTCTATTCTGTGGCGTGATTCGGATAAAGCCCCACAAGCTGCAGAAGCTATGGGGTTAACAGCAGACCGTCTTAAAGAGTTAGAACTGATTGATGAGATTATTGAAGAACCATTAGGCGGTGCTCATAGAGATCCAATTCAGATGGCTCAAAATATTAAAGCTACGCTTTTAAAACAGTTGGAAGATCTGCAGCAACTCGATAGCGATACTTTACTAGAACGTCGCTATCAACGTTTGATGAGCTACGGCTACTGTTGATAAATTAGCTATTGTTAAATCGATTGTGATAGACGTACAGTGAAAGTGAAGCGGGTGATAAGCCCGCTTTTTTATTGCTGTTTTTCTATTTGTTGGACTTTTTCGAGTGATTGAGTTCATTTTGGCCGTATAATTGACCCGATAGCTATTTAATTTACTGAATAATAGGCCCTGCATTGATTTATTCGCATTTCAGCTCTGTTCTTGACTCATTTACCCTGCACACACATGGCAAAGTTGTGCTGGCTCTTAGCGGGGGTGTGGATTCCCGCGTGTTGCTGCATTTGTTGGCTCATTATCGGAGCAAACATCCTTCTCTAATATGCCAAGTTGTTCATGTACATCATGGCCTTAGCGACAATGCTGACTCATGGAGTGAGCAGTGCGCGGTATGGTGTGAAGAGTATAGTTTTGATTTTAAAGTAGAGCGCGTAACCCTCAATCTTGGCAATCAAATAAGTACAGAACAAGAAGCTAGAGTACACCGCTATCAGGTGCTGGAGAAATATGTCGCTGAAGGTGATGTGCTATTAACGGGTCAGCATGCGACGGATCAAGTAGAGACATTCTTGTTGGCATTAAAACGAGGTAGCGGTCCAAAAGGGCTCTCTTCAATGCCTGTATCGACGGTATTTTCTCAAGGTCATCTTGTTCGACCTTTATTAGCGATATCTAGGCAGCAAGTGTATCAATTTGCACAGGATGAGAAGCTTGATTGGTTAGAAGACGAAAGTAATAACGATATAAAATTTGACCGTAACTTCCTTCGCCATCATGTTGTTCCAGTACTTACTGAACGCTGGCCTGAGATTGAAAAGTCAGTAGGGCGCAGTGCCAAGCTGTGTGCTGAGCAAGAACAATTAGTAAACGAACTGTTAGAAGAGAAGCTGAGTTTCTGTCTACAAGCTGATAAGAGCTTGGCGATTGATGCTTTGTCTCAGCAGAGCGAGTTAGCTCGTAAACAGCTTATTCGTATGTGGCTGAAAAGACAGTCTTGTCTGATGCCTTCATATAAACAGTTGGAGCTTATTTGGTCGGAAGTGGCGCAAGCTAAAAAGGATGCGAATCCAACACTTGGTATCGCAAGTGGCACCATTCGCCGGTTTCAACATGCGCTCTATTTTGTTGCACCACATTGCGATGTAAGCCATTGGACTGGAGAGCTTCACTGGCAACAGCCTCTTAAGCTACCTGACAATTTAGGTGAGTTGCTGTTTGTCTCTATAGAAAGATCGCAAGCTGAAGGGACGGCTAATGAGAGAGTAGAGAAAATGACGCTACGCACGCCTAGTGAAGAAGAAACCGTCTCTGTCACTTTTGCACCTGAGGGGCTATTGGCTCATCCTGCGACCAGAACTCACAGTCGTAAGTTAAAAAAACTTTATCAGGAGTATGGCGTACCGACTTGGCTGAGAAAAAGAACGCCTATAATTATGTATAACGACAAAATTGCCATGGTTGGTGATCTGTTTGTAGACAAAAATTTTCACGGTCATGATTGTGAAATAGTATGGAATAAAGTATAAGAAAATAAATAAGTAAGAATAGCAATGTTTAAAAGGATAATAACGATGAATAAAATTACCACAGGACTACTACTGGCAACGGCTCTATTTAGTGCATCATCAATGGCTGCTGGTGATCCTGTCGCTGGGAAAGCAAAATCAGCAATATGCGCAGCCTGCCATGGTGCGGATGGAATGGCTCTTATTGATGGCTATCCAAACATTAAAGGTCAAAATTCGGCATACATTCAATCTTCTCTTAAAGCTTATCGTTCTAAGCAAAGAAACGGTGGGTTAGCCGTTGTGATGCAAGCTCAAGCTATGTTGTTAAATGATCAGGATATTGAGAACTTAGCGGCTTACTATTCGTCATTAAAGTAATCGCCACTAAAGTAATCGTTGCTGAATAAGCTCCTTGAAGTTATTTGAGTAGATTAGGTATTAATTAAGGGACTAAAATGAAGAAAATTGAAGCGATCATTAAGCCATTCAAATTAGATGATGTACGTGAAGCATTGGCTGAAGTTGGTATTACTGGTATGACGGTTTCAGAAGTAAAAGGTTTCGGTCGTCAAAAAGGCCATACGGAACTGTATCGTGGTGCAGAGTATATGGTGGACTTTTTGCCTAAGGTAAAACTGGAAATCGTAGTGAATGGCGACGTGGTCGAACAATGCATTGATACCATTATTGAAACGGCGCAAACTGGAAAAATTGGTGACGGTAAAATTTTCGTCACTGACGTTGAACGAGTGGTTCGAATCCGTACCGGCGAAGAAGACGAAGACGCTATTTAGTTCTTTGATTATAGAAAGTCACTTGGGGATATCCTCAAGTGACTCCAATCACTATTTTAAAGGAGCGAAAGCTCCTTTTTTATTAGGAGATTTTTAATGACAAAGTGGTACGCAAGAATAGTGGCAGTGTTGAGCTGCTCGGCACTGATATTTTTGCTGTTATTTCGAGGGTTGTTTAATATACCAGAACAACCACAACTGTTGTTACCTAACGAGAACCCGTCATCAGAGGTAAAGCAGTGTTATAAAAACCCTACGTCTAAGCCCATTGATGACAATGGCACCATCTCCTTGTTAGTTTGGAATCTCTATAAGCAAAACAACCCTTCTTGGCGGTCAGAATTAGACCGTTACAGCCAGCAGCGTCAACTAATTTTGTTACAGGAAGTCAGTTTAACCGATGAGTTTGCATCTTGGCTGTCTAGCAAGCCTTGGGGGAGCCAGTACGTAAACGCATTTAAAGTTTTTGATACCAGTGCCGGCGTATTGAATCTCGCCTCTCAGATGCCGTCTGAAGCGTGTGCGTATGTTCAAGTAGAACCTTGGCTACGTCTGCCAAAATCGGCGCTCTATGCGCGTTATCGACTGAGTAATGGCGAATACTTAGCCGTGATTAATCTTCATGCTATCAATTTTACTTTTGGCGTGTCTGACTACCAAAAGCAGATAGATACATTACGTCGAATTGTTCAGCGTCATGCTGGTCCGCTTATTCTTGCTGGAGATTTTAATACTTGGAGTGAGTCAAGAATGGCGTCTGTTCGGCAAGTGACGGGATCTTTAAAGTTAAAAGAGGTGACGTTTAAGCCTGATGATCGTAAGCGCTTTATTACAGGTCTGCCCCTTGACCATATTTTTGTCGCTAATTTAGACGTTATCAACGCAAAAGCGCCCATCACGGACGCTTCAGATCATAACCCTATGCTGGTTGAACTTAGAATATCAGGATATACAAAGCCCAAATAATAAAGTAACCCAGCCACGGTATGGATGCGATTAACAATGCTTGGCGTTGAGTGAACTCTGTCCATGCACCAATGGCGGCATAGCCTAATACAATATACCAAGGTAAAAGCAGAGGAAAAGCACTGGCAAATCCTGACCATTGACTGGTTAGAGGCAGTTTTAGCAAGCCATTCAAGCTATTTAGATCCGCAGCATAATTCATGACTTGTCCATGGTTTACCAATAGATTGACGTAGCTGGCAAGGTCCCCTAAAACCGCAGGGAATATAACTACCGATGCCCCTGCAAACCATTTCCAATAACCGTGCTGATACTTACTTGGCTTGGCTGCAAGCATAAACCAGAAAGCCAGCAAACCAATCACAAGAGTACGATTTAAAATATCGTTAATAATCTCACTTGCCATCAACGTGTTGGCGTCTAATTGAGTGACGATATTTTGATCGGTTTGACTGATAAGAGCGGCTTTTAGCCATTCAAAATCGACGACATCGAAATAGGCTCCCCAAAATAGAAATGGGCTGATAAGCAATAATATGTAGATCTGCCATCCCCACATCCCCTTTTGATAGAGTGCGGAAAAACAGGATGTTGGCGCTCGGAATATATCAAGCAACATAATGAGCGGATTGCTAGATGGAATGATCATACACTTACCTTAGTTACATCGACGTACAGTTTTAGTTTTTGTCCTGGTTGAATATATTTCTGCTTAGTAAGGTTATTCCATTTAACAATATCTGAGCTTTTTACTTTAAACTTATTGGCTATTGCGCTGATGGTATCACCATTGCGAACTTTATAATTAACGGTGCGAATGATGGCGCCATCACTGCTGTTTTTCCAGATAACTATTTTTTGCCCAACGCGCAATGTATCTCTTGGTCCCATGCCATTCCACTTTGCTAGTGACTGATAAGAAACGTTATTTTTTCTAGAGATACTCCATAAACTTTCACCTGATAACACCGTGTGAGTGACTTTATATTTGCCTCTGGCAATAGACTGAGTTTTGGCTAGTCTATTTTTGGCACTCAGGGTATAGGTTTTGTCGCTACCTGTTGAGGTAGGGATCATCAAAAATTTTCCGGCGCGTATGTTGTTATTAGTTAAACCATTTGCGGTGCGAATAATCTTGGCTGTCGTATTGTGTTTTCTGGCAATAACACTAATTGAATCACCAGTTTTTACTTTGTAGCGAACAAGCTTGACGCCTTTGCCACGGTTTTCAAGCGCAGATTTATTAAATTGTTCAACATTACTGGCAGGAATCAAAAAGTGGTGTGGGCCTTCTGGTGCTGTTGCCCATTGATTATATGCAGGGTTGTAGCTTTGTAACTGTTTCACGCTTAGGCCTGCATAATTAGCGGCAATGGCTAAATCGAGCTGTTCTTTTGGATCGACTAACTCCAAAACGGGTTTGTTTGCAATGGCAGGAATAGTGATACCGTATTTCTCTTGATTTGCGACAACATCAGCCAATGCGAGTAGTTTTGGTACATAACCACTGGTTTCTTTAGGCAGATCTAATGAGAAGAAATCGATAGGTTTGTTGGCTTTTTCATTCTTGGTAATCGCTCTAGAAACGCGTCCACCGCCGCTGTTATACGCTGCGATCGCGTGGCTCCAATTACCGTTAAAGCGTTTATTTAAGTAGGTAAGGTAGTTAAGAGCTGCATCGGTTGCCGCATCGACGTCACGACGGCCGTCATACCAGTAATTCTGCTCTAGGCCGTACATCTTTCCTGTTCCAGGAACGAATTGCCATAACCCAGCAGCACTGCCGTGTGAATATGCAAATGCATCGAAGGCACTTTCAACCACAGGTAGCAGTGCTAGCTCTAATGGCAGTTGGCGCTGTTCAATTTTCTCAACAATCAAATATAAAAAAGGCTCAGCGCGTTGTGAAATCGTTGCGAGGTGCTTGGGGTGTTTAATATACCAATCACGATAGTAATCTATCGTTTTGTGATCTGGCACAGGTAGATAGAGCTGCATTGCAATTCGCTGCCAAATATCTTCTTGCTGCCATGGCGTTGCAGCAGTGGGATATTCTACGGTGAGAGAGGCCGAATTGGCATCTGACGCGGAGTGTTCTGTTGTCGCAATACCGCTGTTATCGTCAATAACATCAGATTGATTTTTAATAGAATTTGTATCGCGATTTTCAGCACTATGTGTCGACGCATCATTTTGTTGGACTGATTGGCAACCAGCCAAGAGCAGCACTACAGCCCAACTAAATAGAATTCTCATTAATCTAACCTTTTTCAAAATTGGCTGCTGATGATACTTGTGCTCAATTGTTGATACAAGGCAGAAAATGTTAAAATGCGTTCTTCCACTCTCTGAGTGCGCTAAAGATAGTCACAGGACGGGTGTCCCTAACTCTGTTTGATACGGAGTTTATAATGCTGGGCTGCTCTACCCTTAAAAATGGGTTGATCCACTTCTCCTGCCTTAATGTCGTGGGCAGAGTGGGTTTGTTTTCACTTCTAAGGCGATAAACTTCTTCTCTGTACTGAAGAAGCTGTTGGTTATCGGGTTCTACCGCTAACGCAAAAGCGATGTTACTGGTGGTGTACTCATGAGCAGGATAAATTTCAATCTCTTCTGGCAAACAGAGTATCTTATTTAACGACTCGAACATCTGCTCGTTTGTGCCTTCAAAAACACGGCCACAGCCTGCTGAGAATAGAACATCGCCGCAGAACAGTTTTCCATCGCCAACATAACCGATATGACCACTTGTGTGGCCAGGTAGGTCGATAACCAGAAATGTTTCATCGAATAGAGAGAATTGGTTTCCCGCCGGCATCGGATGGGTGAGTGATTCGATATTATCGTTTTCAGGACCAACCACCTTGATATGAGGAAACTCAGATCTTAGTGCTGGAATACCACCAATATGGTCTTGATGGTGATGAGTGATGAGTATCGCTTCTAATGTTAACCCATGTTCATTGAGGTAATTCAAAACGGGTTGAGCCTCTCCGGGATCAACTATTGCACAACGTAAATCGTGATTTTGAATTAGCCAGATGTAATTGTCATTAAATGCGGGTATGCTCTTGATGGTTAACATTTTGTTCTCCAGCTACGGAATGATGAAATTAAGTGATGAAACCAGCTCGTACTACACGAAAACTTGAGAAACCACACTCATGGCAGCAATTAAAAAATGGCCAATGGGTATCCGAATCTATCCAAATGAGATTGGATGAATGGTGCCCTAAGTTATTTGGTTATCATATGCTTAAACTTGGTGGTTTAAGTTGTGAGATTGCCAGTAGTATGTGCAATATACAACATCAAGTTAATGTCGATATAAAAAACCCTTTGCATAATGTTATCGCTGATAGCTGCAACTTACCATTTTTAGAGAAAAGTTTTGATGTCATTTTGCTGGCTCATCAACTGGATTACAGCAATGATCCCCACTGTTTATTAAGAGAAATAGATAGGGTAATGATTGATGACGGCTATCTGATATTAACGGGGTTTAATCCAATAAGCCTGACTGGCGTAAATAGCTTAATGCCATGGCGAAAAAATAATTTACCTTGGAGTGGACGAATGTTTACGCCAAATCGGATACGTGATTGGTTGGGATTACTTAACTATCAAGTGATTCACTCAGATCAGTATGCGGTTTTACCTTGGAATCATCCTGTCTGGACGTGGGCAGAGAGTGGGCTAGGGGACTGTATAACACCTTTCGGTAGCTTATATTTTATTGTCGCAAGAAAAAGAACCTATCCGCTTAAACTCATAAAGCCCCATTGGCGACTAAAAAGAAGATTGTCACCAGTGGGAGTAAATTGCCGAATTCGATAGATTTTTAGCTATTATTGGCTGCTATATAGCCTTGGTCTATCTCGGTAGGGTTTTCTGCAGCCGCTCTGGCTATGTCATCGCAGATCTCATTTTCTCTATGCCCTGCGTGGCCCTTAACCCATTTCCATTCAACTTGATGGCGAGCGGACTCCGTGTCCAGTGCTTGCCATAAGTCAGCATTTTTAACTGGCTTTTTGTCGGCGGTTTTCCAGCCGCGCTTTTTCCAATTGTGTATCCATTGAGTGATGCCTTGTCTTACATACTGGCTATCCGTGGTTAGCGTTACCTGACATGGTTCCTTCAGTGACTTTAAAGCGACGACGGCCGCCATCATCTCCATACGATTATTGGTGGTAAGTTCAAAGCCTTTTGCGAGCTGCTTTTCGTTCTGTTTGTAACGCAAAACGATGCCATATCCGCCGGGACCGGGATTACCTAAACAAGAACCATCAGTGAAAACTTCAACTTGTTTTGTCATGATTTGATACTATTGGTTATTATTGCTATTTGCTTCGGTATAGTCTGACATACAACTCATTATGAATACTAGTAACAATTCAAACCAACAACGTATTATCGTTCTCGATACTGAAACCACCGGTATGAACCGAGAAGGCGGCCCAACATACTTGGGACATCGCATTATTGAAATTGGTGCCGTGGAAATTATTAACCGCAAATTAACGGGGCGACATTTTCACGTCTACATTAAGCCAGATCGTGAGATTCAACCTGATGCTATTGAAGTTCATGGTATTACTGATGAGTTTTTGCGAGATAAACCTAATTATCGCACCGTACACCAAGAGTTTTTGGATTTCATAAGCGGAGCCGAATTGGTTGCACACAATGCGCCATTTGATGTCGGTTTTATGGATAATGAGTTTAGCATGCTGGACTCCGCCATTGGTAAGACAGAGCAATACTGTAAAATTACCGATACCCTTGCTATGGCGAAGAAGATATTTCCGGGTAAGCGAAATAATCTAGATA
Organism: Vibrio sp. 99-8-1; assembly: GCF_013114595.1. GTDB lineage: Bacteria > Pseudomonadota > Gammaproteobacteria > Enterobacterales > Vibrionaceae > Vibrio. The sequence continues at coordinate 101,951 of NZ_VTXE01000015.1, forward strand.
CGTTGTGTGACCGGTATGGAATCGATAACTCTCATCGGACGCTTCACGGCGCTTTACTCGATGCTGAGATTTTAGCTGACGTATACTTGTTAATGACAGGTGGGCAAACGGCCTTGCAGTTTAATGCCAACAGCCTATCAAATAGTGATGCGGGTTCAGAAACCATTAAACGTGTTGAGATGGGGCGAAAATCACTTAAGGTTTTACAGGCAACGGCCGATGAATTAGATGACCACCAAAGTCGTTTAGATATTGTAGAAAAAGCCGGTGTTTGTCTCTGGCGTCAATAGAGGAAGCTATGTTCAGGATTCTGTGTTTATTGATTTTTATTTTCGCCACGCCATTGAGTTGGTCGCAAACAGAATCCACCATGTCATTGTTGGATAATCGGTTTCGAGTGGACCCAACGGTCGATCAAATATCATTTCTTGTTTATCGTGAGAAACGTTCACGATCCGTTGTTCTAGTACGCCCTGACGGTAAAAAATACTACGCTTGGAATCATCCTGAGAATGTCTCTTGGTACGAAGAGAATGGCTTGGACATTATTTCTATAGAAAACCCGATGCCGGGACCTTGGCAGGCGGTGGGAAAAGTAACCCCAAGAAATAATATAATTGTTCTTTCCAATTTAAAGTTAAGCGTTGATTCGTTTCCAAATCGCCTATATCACAATGAAAGATTAAAATTTACTGCGCGACTCACCCAAGAGGGAAATCCTTTAGTGTTAAAAGATTTTCTCGATCGCGTTCGGATGAAAGTCTCTTTTATACGCTATGTTCAAGACACGGAAAACCCAGAACTAACAGAAGAGCCTGAGATCGTATCCCTTGGTACATTTAAGGATGATGGCACAGGGTTAGATGAGGTTGCTGGTGATGGCGTATTTACCGTAGAGTTGCCCATTAGCGTGGATGCCGGAAAATATCGTGCACAAATTACGTCTGGTAATGGTGTGTTTTTAAGAGCGGTCGAGCAGACAGTGTTAGTTTATCCAACTCCAGTTGAGGTCACTTTTGTTCAATCTCATGAAGAGGGGGTTGACCATTCCGTGATGATTACAGGCGAGATGGGAATGGTTCTTCCGGGTAGTATTGCCGGACATTTTGAACTCACTTCACCGGGTGATAATAAGGTGGTTGCTGAAACTTCGGTAGATAAAGATTCTCTAACTACCTCATTGACGATAAAAAATGATATGTCTCCAGGCAAACATGTCTGGAGTGGTAAGATTTATGCGACAGAAGGTGCAGCGCAACGAGAGTTGATGTTCAATATTGAACAGAGCGCGTTTAGCGTCATGCAAAAATTGGATATTGAGAAATCCACCAAAGAATATCAACGAATTCAGGAAGAGAAAAAACGCAGGTTAGAGCAAGAGAGAATTACCCGCGACAGAGAAGACGCTAGAATGAAAGGAATGCTAACGATTCTAGTGGGTAATCTGGTCGTCATTGTTATCGGTCTAATTATCTGGTTTATTATTAGGAAGTTGCGTACTCGCAAAGTGACGCTGCCAGAAATGCAGTTAACCCCTCCTCCTAAGTAATTGATGTGAGCAATATCTTTTTGTTTGATGAAACCCCATTTGATGCTCGACAGCAAAAATCAAATGGGGTAAAACTCTATGCAGTGCACACACATAGTTTTTAATAGAATTAGAGAGAAAAATCATGTATCAGGATCTAATACGTTCAGAGTTAAATGAAGCCGCTGAAGTTCTCAATAAATTTCTTAGTGACGATGCCAATATTCAGCAGATTGAGTCCGCTGCAAAAATGATTGCGGATTCATTTAAGCAAGGGGGCAAAGTACTCTCTTGCGGTAATGGAGGCTCTCACTGTGACTCCATGCATTTTGCGGAAGAGTTGACAGGACGCTATAGAGAGAATCGACCAGGCTATCCGGGTATCGCAATTTCAGATCCAAGCCATCTTTCATGCGTGAGTAATGATTTTGGTTACGATTTTGTTTTCTCTCGTTATGTAGAAGCTGTCGGCTCAAAAGGCGATGTATTGTTTGGCTTATCGACATCTGGAAACTCAGGTAATATCCTAAAAGCCATTGATGCTGCTAAAGCAAAAGGAATGTCAACCATTGCCTTAACAGGTAAAGATGGTGGAAAAATGGCTGGATTGGCTGACATTGAGATACGAGTACCACATTTTGGCTACGCTGATCGTATTCAAGAGATTCATATCAAGATCATTCATATCATTATTCAGCTAATTGAAAAAGAGATGGAAAAATAAAGGGTAAGTGATAGACCATGTGTGAATTGCTCGGCATGAGTGCGAATGTGCCCACCGATATCTGTTTTAGTTTTGCAGGGTTAATGCAACGAGGAGGAAGAACGGGTCCTCATCGAGATGGCTGGGGGATTACCTTCTATGAAGGAAAAGGCTTTCGTACTTTTAAGGATCCTAATCCTAGCTGCAACTCAAAAATTGCCGAATTAGTACAAAATTATCCAATAAAAAGTCGCTCTGTGATTAGTCATATCCGGCAAGCTAATCGTGGCGGTGTGAATTTAGAGAATACTCATCCTTTCACAAGAGAGCTGTGGGGGCGTTATTGGACTTTTGCTCACAATGGCCAACTTACGGATTATGAAAGCTTGGCAACAGGCAGACATCGTCCGGTTGGCAATACCGATAGTGAGCTGGCATTTTGCTGGCTTCTCAATCAGCTAGAAGAGAGATACCCGGAGCCACCACAAGATCTTTGTGGCATGTTTCAGTACGTGGCAGAGTGCTGCGAACAACTGAAAAGGCTGGGTGTCTTTAACATGCTGTTGAGTGATGGTGAGTATGTAATGACATTTTGCACCAATCATCTTTATTGGATCACTAGAAGAGCTCCTTTCGGCAAAGCGAGCTTGATTGATGAAGATATGACGGTGAACTTTCAGGAAGAGACAACGCCAGATGATGTTGTTTCTGTTGTGGCAACTCAGCCTCTGACTGATAATGAAAATTGGCGACGAATGAAGCCGGGAGAGTATAATCTTTTCCACTTTGGTGAAGTCATTGATTGTAATAAAGAGAGCTTACAGCATATTGAATATGCAGAAGCGAAACCCAAATCTCAGGCGCCAACGGCACCATTAGAGTAGGTTTTATTCTTTTATCACTAAAAAAATAACGCTTATAATTGGACGAAACATCCATTTATAGGCGTTAAAGATTCGTTTCAAGCAACGGATTGAGAGACGGTTAATTCGCTAATCTGCGGCGTAACCGTTAACAGCTAACTGCTCACCATCCAAAACCGCATCCCCCTCTTGCATGGAAAGCCTGCCGGCTAAATACCACTGTATCGTTAAAGGGTAAATACTGTGCTCTTGCACTTGGATACGTTGCTGTAACGTGTCGATATCATCGTCAGCAAATACCGGTACTTTGGCTTGTAAAATGACAGGGCCACCGTCTAACTCTTCGGTGACAAAGTGAACACTGGTTCCATGTTCTTTATCACCCGCTTCGATGGCTCTTTGATGAGTGTGTAACCCAGGGTATTTAGGCAGTAATGAGGGGTGAATGTTGAGCATTTTTCCACGATAGTGGCGCACAAATTCACTACTTAATATACGCATATAACCCGCCAGAATGATTACGTCGGGGTTATAGCTGTCAATCTGCTGCATCAGTTGTTGATCATATGCTTCACGAGACTCACACCCTTTGTTATCAACAAAGTGAGCGTCAATATTTGCCTGCTTTGCTCGTTTCAATCCGTAAGCGTCTCGACGATTAGAAAACACTGCAGTAACTTGGCCGAGTGAGTCCGAGGCATCAACATTAAACGTATCGATAATAGCTTGTAAATTACTGCCGTTACCGGAGATTAACACCACAATATTCTGCATATACTACACTACCTTAATTCGGGGTATCTATCATCACTCTACTTGATTTCGACTTGTTCTTCACCTTCATCTGCATCGGCAATGGAACCTATTACCCATGCGTTCTCTCCCTCAGCATTGAGCAATTGAACGGCCTTATCTGCTTGCTGTTGAGGAAGTGCGATCACCAAACCGACACCACAGTTAAATGTGCGATACATTTCAAACGTATCAACATTGCCTTTCTCTTGTAACCAGTTGAAGATGTCAGGCCATTGCCAGCTATTTTTATCAATCACAGCTTTGCTGCCTTGCGGTAATACTCTCGGAATATTTTCCCAGAAACCGCCACCAGTAATGTGTGAGATAGCATGAATATCATGCTGCTCGATTAACTTAAGCGCCGATTTTATGTAGATTTTGGTGGGTTCTAAAAGCAGTTCACCAATTGTTTTACCATTCAGCTCTTCATCGAGGTTTGCATTCGATACTTGTAGAATTTTGCGGATAAGTGAGTAGCCATTTGAGTGAGGGCCACTTGAACCTACGGCGATTAAGGTATCACCACAAGCGACTTTGCTTCCATCAATAACGTCGGCTTTCTCTACTACGCCAACACAGAAACCTGCGACATCATAGTCTTCACCTTCATACATCCCAGGCATTTCTGCGGTTTCACCACCAATAAGGGCACATCCAGATTGGATACATCCTTCACCAATACCGGTCACTACATCGGCAGCTGTGTCTACATCCAGTTTACCTGTTGCGTAGTAATCTAGAAAAAACAGAGGCTCAGCACCTTGAACAATCAAGTCGTTCACACACATAGCGACTAAATCAATGCCTATGGTATCGTGCTTTTTCATATCCAGCGCTAGTCGAAGTTTCGTTCCTACGCCATCGGTACCAGATACCAGTAAAGGTTGTTTATACTTAGTTGGCAGTTCACACAATGCACCAAATCCACCAAGCCCACCCATTACCTCTGGACGGCGCGTGCGTTTTACCACACCTTTAATTCGGTCAACTAAAGCGTTACCTGCGTCTATATCTACACCGGCGTCTTTGTAACTTAAAGAAGATTTATTGGCACTCACGGGATGTCCTCGTCATGTCATTTAAGATGTGAAAGTCGGCGCTATTCTAACCGAGATACAGCAAGAAGGAAAACGTTTGCGCAACAAAAAATATCTGTAAGATTTTCTCGGCAAAAACAATAAAAAACCGTATAATCACAAGGTTTATTTAAATATTGCCGGAGATGAAAATGAAAGTTGTTGAAGTAATGCACCCATTGGTTAAACACAAAGTAGGTTTAATGCGCGAAGGGGACATCAGCACTAAGCGTTTTCGTGAGTTAGCTACTGAAGTTGGTAGCTTGTTAACTTACGAAGCAACCTCAGACTTTGAGACTGAAAAAGTGACAATTGAAGGTTGGGATGGTCCGGTTGAGGTTGATCAGATCAAAGGCAAGAAAGTGACTGTGGTGCCAATTCTTCGTGCTGGTTTAGGTATGATGGATGGTGTGTTGGAACATGTACCAAGTGCTCGTATTAGCGTTGTTGGTATTTATCGTGATGAAGAGACATTAGAGCCGATTCCATACTTTAATAAGTTGGCATCAAATATTGATGAGCGTATTGCGCTGGTTGTCGATCCTATGTTGGCGACGGGTGGTTCGATGATCGCTACGATAGATCTGCTAAAAGATAAAGGTTGTAAGTACATCAAGGTATTGGTTTTAGTTTCTGCACCTGAAGGTATTGCCGCTCTTGAGAAAGCACATCCTGATGTTGAGTTATATACGGCTGCAATTGATGAAAAGCTAAATGATAAAGGTTACATTGTTCCTGGTTTAGGGGACGCTGGTGACAAGATTTTTGGTACAAAATAAACGTTAATTAACGTCCAGTGAGAGTTATTTTACTCAATTTAGTCAGGTAAGTAGAGGCTTGATAAAGTAGAAACATTGGAACGGTTTAATAAAAAAATAGCGGCGGATGTGTAAAGCATCCGCCGCTATTTTTTTGCTATTTAAACGACTTGCTAACAAATTGACTCTGATAGCATGCCGCTTGGATATTATGCTTGTTCTTCTTCAATTTGAGCATTATCCACAACATGGTTTTCACCAAGGTCATTTGGTAATACTAGATTAAGCACAATAGCGACGATACCGCATAGGCTTACGCCTTGTAAGCTGAACTCACCGATACCAAATGCCATACCACCAATACCAAATACTAGCGTAACAGCAACAATAGCTAAATTACGGGATTTATGTAGATCAACATTGTTTTTGATTAAGGTATTTAGACCAACGGTAGCGATTGAGCCGAACAGCAGAATCATAATGCCGCCCATAACAGGTACAGGGATAGTTTGCAGTATTGCTCCAAGCTTACCGACTAATGCAAGAACAATGGCGGTAACCGCAGCCCACGTCATGATGGCAGGGTTATAAGCTTTGGTTAACATAACAGCGCCGGTTACTTCACTGTAAGTGGTGTTAGGTGGCGCACCCAACATTGAGGCAGCCATGGTTGCGACACCATCACCTGTGATTGTGCGGTGAAGGCCTGGTTTTTTCAGGTAATCTTTTCCAGTTACGCTGGATATCGCCAGCATATCCCCAACGTGTTCAACGGCTGGAGCAATAGCGACTGGGATCATAAAGAGGATGGCATTAATGTTGAACTCTGGTGCGGTGAAGTTAGGTAGTGCAAACCATGCGGCATTGCTTACCGGTGAAAAATCAACGACACCAAACATAAGGCTTAAAAGGTAACCGACAGTAATGCCACCAAAAATAGGCAGTAACTTCATGAAACCTTTTGCAAACACACTAATCGCGATAGTAGCAATTAATGAGAGACTAGAAATCCACAGTGCGTGATCGGCGTTGATTAGTTGTACTGCACCATCTCCGGTTTTACCAAGAGCCATGTTTACTGCCACAGGAGCAAGACCTAAACCGATAACCATAATGACCGGGCCTACCACAACAGGTGGAAGTAACTTATGAATAACTTCAACACCTTTGGCTTTTATTAGAGCACCGAGCAATACATAAACAAAGCCCGCAGCCATTAGGCCACCCATGGTACTGGCAATACCCCAAGTTTGGACACCGAACATGATAGGAGCTATAAAAGCGAAAGAAGAAGCAAGGAAGATAGGAACAGAGCGTCGAGTAATAAGTTGAAAGAGAAGGGTTCCGAGGCCAGCGCCAAATAGTGCAACATTAGGGTCCAGTCCAGTGAGTAGCGGCACTAGAACAAGTGCACCAAATGCAACGAAGAGCATTTGAGTACCCTGAAGTATGTTAGTCATTAATCCATCCTTTAAGAAGTGCAAAACAAAATTCGCAGGATTCTACCACCAATGTAATCGATTGCCTTATCATTTCTGATTTGCTAGTGTGATAAAGATCACATTTAAAAATGCAAGTATTAGCAAAGATAAAAGATGAAAATGGTAATCATAACCATGAGAAATTCGCGGTGTGCTATTTTATGTCCAATTTCTACCATAACTGAATCAGTTGACCTTGCTCCTATAGCAAGAGTTGCTTATCATCGCTATTCACTATCAATATATTATTAGGGTCAGTATGCGCCATCTCGCTATTTTCTTAATGGGACTACTTGTTTTACCTGTTTATGCCGCCGTCAAAGTAGATGTGTATCGAACAGAGGTTGTTCTGGATGAAAATGATGTTGATACAGAAAAGGCAGCAAAAGCTGCTGGTTTTCAACAAGTCATTATTAAAGCGTCTGGTGATAAAAACTCAGCGTCTAATCCGGTAGTGTTAAAAGCATCACGTCAGAGTAGCCAGTATCTTACTCAGATCAGTTATGGTGAGCATCTTGGCGGCAAAACTTTAAAGATGTTGTTTAATCCTCCTCAGATTCAGTCGCTATTAATGCAAGCTGAATTACCTTTTTGGTCTGATGTTCGTTCAAACCTAGTGGTTTGGATTGTTGAAGAGTCTCAATACCAACGTGCGATACTGTGGGAGCAATCTGGCAGTAGTGCGATGAACCAGTTTAAGTATTTTGCTGATTTGAGAGGGCTGCCAGTAACTATTCCGGTGGGAGATATTGATGATGTGGTCAGTATCACCGCTCCAGAGTTGTGGGGTGGTTTTGTTTCACCGATTAGTATGGCTAGCCAAAGATATAATGGAGATGCTGTGCTGGTGGTAAGAATTCAGCAATCTGCCAGTCAAAGTACAATTCGTTGGACTCTTTATGATGAGAAACCCGCGTTTATGGAAGAGTCTAAGCGTCAACCGCTATCTGGCTTTTCTCGGGGGGAAACTCATGTTGCACTAGAACAAGTTGTTGATGAAGTGAGTAATTATTACGCAGAAAAAAGCGCCGTGAGAAACTCTGGAGAATTAACGGGTACAGTGGATGTGCAGTTTATTAATATCACCTCATCAAACCGCTTTTTCACGTTAGAGAAATTACTGAAAGAGAAGAACTCAGTTGCCAGTTTAAGTGTGCAGAAAGTAGTAGGGAATGAAGTTACATTTACGGTGAATTTATTAAGCTCTATTGAAGAGTTTGAAGCTGAGTTGCTACAGAGTGACAATATAGAGAAATTTGAAATAGATACGTTGCCTTCTGTTGGTTCGAGTATTGATGTAAATAGTGATGTAACACAATCTGGCGATATGCTTGTTGCGGAGCAGGGCGTTGACGAGGTATCTGTTCAACCCGTTCAGGTTGATAATAACGTATCTCAACCCGTCGTTGAGGAGACGTCAATGGATGTTGATTCAGGTTTGGTCAATGAAGATGTAACGGCGAATAAACCGATTGTTTTTGAATGGATAGATTAATAGAGAAAGAGCCGCAATAGCGGCTCTTTCTTTAGAGATGGTTATTTTTTCTCGGCGTAACTCGCTTTCTCTTGCTTTTCTACTTCTGATAGTTTGGTTAGCTTGAGACCAAGTTCTCTACCTCGACTCCTTGCATAAAGGATATTGCCGACAAAAGCGATACAAGTTAACAGTAACTCCACTAACGCTAGCCAGCGCTCACCTTGATCAACATATAATATTGTTAACGAGTGTAAAAAGTAGAGCATCAATACAAAGTTAGCCCAAGCGTGAGTATACGCTTTACCCGTTAATATACCACGCAGTGGAAACAGCAGTGGTATACACCATGCAATGGCGGTGGTGTAAGGGTTTACGTGTGGGTGTGGGGATATGAAAATTTGCCACAACGCGACCCAACTGAATAGCGATAAATAACCAATTAATGCTAGGTATCTAAATTGTTGGGTTCGGTTGTTATCCAATTGTTCCATAACATTTCCTACTAAAGTATCTCTAACACTTGCTCAGGTGGGCGACCATGTTTTGCTTGACCATTTGCCACCACAATAGGTCTTTCAATTAGCTTGGCATTATTTGCCATAGCGATAAAAAGCTGTTCATCACTGAGTGAGCTGTCCGCTAAATTCAACTCCTTATATAATGCTTCTTTGGTACGCATCATATCTCTGACTGAAGTCAATTTGAGTTGGCTATATAACTCTTTTAATGTCTCTACTGAAAGTGTTTCATCCAAATATTTTACTATTTTAGGCTGAATGCCTTTCTCTTCTAATAGCTGTAAGGTCTGGCGGCTTTTTGAGCATCTCGGGTTGTGATAAATCACGACTTCCATGGTTTTCTCCTTGAGTAACCGTTTAGTTCCACGGTTTTATTGTAATGCTAAGAAACGATCTCGTTGGATCATTAATTGATCAATACGGGCATCATACCTTGCTTGTTCTAAACTACCCAGTTCAACAAGTTGACTTGCCTGAGTAAAGTTTTGCAATGCTTTGTTCCAGCCACCTCGTAAAGCGAAAATCTCTCCCTTGGCTGCTAGGTTTTCTGCTGATTTTCCTTGTTTGCCATAAGCGTCAGCAAGCAGTTGCCAACCATTAATATCATTTGCGTGTTCATGTGTATATCTCTGCAGCAAACTGGCCGCTTGCTTAAACTGTTCTGCTTCTATAAGCGCATTGGCGTAGTTAATGGTCAGTACTGGGTTGTTCGGTTTTTTAGCTAGGGCATTCTCTAATAGCGTGATGGATTGTTGTGGCTGTTTTTTATAAATATATAAATCAGATAAGGCGTCTAAATAGAACGTATTCAATGCATCTTGTTTGAGCAGGGCGGTTAATAGGGTTTCTGCTTTCTGTAGCTGCTTGGTATCAAGATATACCAGAGCCTGACCGTACTGATAAGTTGGTTTTAACTCTGCGCTGCTCTTTTTCAGGCGGCGCTCTAGCCAATCTAATGCAGCCTCAGGTTCAATTTGAGCATGACGAGCCACTACCCGAGCTTTGGCCAAATGATAGTCAATAGATGGTCCCAATTTTAATGGTGGATACTGTTGAGCTCGCGCCCGAGAGTCAGTAATTCGTTCTTGAGGTAATGGGTGAGTCAGTAACATTGCAGGTGGCGTACTGGCGTATCGATACTGATCCGCAAGACGACCAAAAAATTGCGGCATAGCGCGTACGTCAAAACCTGATTTTGCTAAGGTGACGATGCCGAAACGGTCAGCTTCTTTTTCGTTACTTCGGGTGTAGTTAATCTGGCTTTGCATGGAACCCGCCGTTGTCGCTGTCATCGCCGCAATACCAGCCTCGGGTGCCGCGATGGCTAACAGTAACGACCCTGCTAAAGCAGCAATGGTCGCTGGGGTACGTCGGGCTTGTGCCTCCATGCTTCTTGCTAAGTGTCTTTGGGTAACGTGGGCGATTTCGTGAGCCATAACAGAGGCCAGTTCACTTTCGCTGTTTGCATGTAAAAAGAGGCCTGAATGCAACGCAACATAGCCACCGAAGAACGCGAATGCATTAATCATCCGATCTTGAATCATGAAGAACTGAAAAGGCGTCTTTACATCATTGGCGTTGCCGACAAGCTGGTGGCCTAAGTTGCTTATATATTCGTTAAGTACCGGGTCATGAATAATAGGGCTACTTGCCCGCAACATTCGCATATATGCATCACCGTAGACTTTTTCTTGATCTATGGTTAGCGTTCCCGCTGCAGCAGTACCTATATCTGGTAGCTCGACACTGGCGCTAGCTATCGTGGGGGTAATTAGTGATGTTGTCACTAATAGAGCAATGAGAGAGCGTGTTTTTTTTATCATGGGTTGTGGTATGACTCCTGACGCGATATAGCTTTGACAGCATTATTTTTGTATGGTTTCTTTTCGTTCATATTAATAATTTGATCATTAATATAAGGTTAACAGCCCTTTATTTATTATCGCCTATGTGGATGATAGTGTCTCTCTTTGCTTAAGTAACTTTTGTGTCTGTTTTTCTTTAATTGATCGGGTTGATGCCGCGGTGAATCATGCACCTTGAAATCACTTGAGCATCTATGACTGGGTATAGATTGTTATAAATAATCGAGAAAGTGAAGCCCTTTTTGTTAAAACGCTTTATACTCGGTGACGTGAGAATGCGATAGGTTTGTCGGTTTGCTCAGGAGATAAGTTACTTTTCTATTGATATTGATGAAGTGTAGCATGATGCCTTGTGTTTTGGATTTACGTAAAGAAGGCTGTCCCATGGCGCTATTGCTTGCGAAAAGAGCAAGCCAAAAAATAGGTTCAGGCCAGTTAGATGTGTATGTTTCTGACAAAAGTTCTATGTTGGATATCCTCCGTTATTTAGATAAAAATAATTTTTCTGTAAATGTTGATGATAGTCGTGAGTTCTATCTGTTAACGATAATTAAAAAGAGTACCTGTTCCGATGTTTGATATGGTTAACCGCTGGTATAAAAGACGTTTCTCAGATCCAAATGCGGTAAGTTTAGTTGCCATTCTGTTGTTTGGTTTTGTCATTATCTATTTTTTCGGTCACTTGATTGCCCCTCTATTAGTGGCAATTGTTCTTGCCTATTTACTGGAGTGGCCAGTAAACAAACTGGCAAAACTGGGCTTACCTAGGACGCTGTCAGTCGCTTTGGTTTTGGTTATGTTTGTCGGTTTAATGATTTTGGCCTTCTTTGGGCTTATACCGACAGTTTGGAACCAAGTCGGTAATTTAATTAATGATATTCCTGTTATGTATGCAGGGCTGCAAGAATTTTTAAACTCCATGCCGGATAAGTATCCAGAGCTCGCCAACTTGCAGATTGTTGAATCGATAGTAAATAACACCAAAAGTAAGGTTATCGGTTTAGGTGAAACCGTTGTTAAAGGGTCATTGGCATCGCTAGTGAGCATTGCGGCAATCGCAGTTTATATGATTTTAGTGCCTCTACTGGTGTTCTTTTTGTTGAAAGATAGAGATGAGATGCTGGATACGTTAACGGGTATGCTGCCGAGAGATCGAGTGTTAGCCACTCGGGTTTGGCAGGAGATGAACCAGCAGATTTCAAACTATATTCGCGGCAAAGTGATGGAGATCTTAATTGTTGGAGGAGTTAGTTATATCACCTTCGTTATTTTGGATCTGCGTTACTCTGCTTTGTTGGGGGTTGCTGTTGGTTTGTCCGTACTTATTCCTTACATTGGTGCGGCGGCGGTTACCGTTCCGGTTGCGATTGTGGGGCTTTTTCAGTGGGGACTAGAGCCTCAGTTTTATTGGTTGTTAGCCGCTTACGGTATTGTTCAGGCATTAGATGGTAACGTTTTGGTTCCAATCTTGTTTTCTGAAGCCGTTAACCTTCATCCCGTTGCAATTATTAGCGCTGTTTTGGTCTTTGGTGGCCTATGGGGATTCTGGGGAGTCTTTTTTGCGATACCTTTAGCGACATTGGTAAAAGCGGTCTGGAATGCAATTAAGTATCAAGAGGTGGCGGAAGTCACGGCTGAGTAACTTTTCTTTTTGTTAGAAAGCGCCGCCAATAGTTGAGAGCAATTATTGGCGGCGTTGTTTTATGATTGCTGTTTTAAGTAATCCAATACCACTTCATGGTGAGTTTTGGTTTTGAACTTATTAAACACATGTTCAATTACACCGTTTTCGTCAATCAAGAAAGAGATGCGATGAAGGCCGTCATAAATCTTACCCATAAATTTCTTTTCCCCCCAAACACCAAATTGCTCAGCAGCAGAATGATCTTCGTCCGATAACAGAGTGAAATTAAGGTTATCTCTTTCGATAAACTTTCCTAAACGTTTTACTGGGTCAATACTAACGCCTAGAACAACAATACCGAGTTCATCAAGCTCTGCTTTACTGTCTCGTAACCCTTGAGCTTGTACAGTACAGCCTGGTGTCATGGCCTTGGGATAAAAGTAAAATAGTACTTTTTTACCGGCAAAATCAGATATCTTAATGCTATTGCCATCTTGATCTAATAGGGAAACATCCGGGGCTAACTCACCCGCTGTTAGTGTTTTCATGTTGGTCTTCTTCCTTTATTGGCTGTTTTTTATAAAGTTCAGTGAACCTTCTACCGACAGAAGTTGGCAAAGGTCATTAAACTCTTCCTGAAGTTGCATCAGGTTATATTCTGAATCTACGCTGGCTCGCATAGAGATATGAAACTGGTTATGTTTTTGCTGAACAATGTCTTTGTCTATGGTTTGAGCACTGAGCGATGCTAAACCTATCTCTCTGTCCGCAAAAAACTGGGTAAATTGTTCTGTTAAACCTTGTTTATCATCGGATTGAATAAACACTTCTACACGATAGTTGTGCTTGGTTTCTTCATGGGGAAGCGTTCGTTTCATCATGGTAATTAAATCGTGTTCTTGTCCCAACAGCGGCAGGGTTGTTTCTACTCGACTTATCTGAATTTTTGTGCCTGAAACTAACATGATGAGGGTAAATTCATTGCCAAAAAGAGCGATACGGCTGTCAACAATATTGCACCCTGCCGAACTGACCAGATGGATAACTTGATTGCTTATGCCCGGTCTGTCAGTGCCTATGGCCGTTATGACTAAATGTTGTGACATTTTGATTCACTCGTTTATGGTTTATGTTTGAATACTAGCACAGTTATTTAAACAAATAACTATGGCGGAGCATGCGCTGTAAGGGGCATTGGAGCTTATAAATTCATGAGAATCAAATTGTTGAGGTGGCTTGTTTGCGGCGTAAAATGGATTAAGCTCAATTATTGCTTATTTAGTGATAACTAAGTGCTTTAATCGCTTGTCTTTTCTCAGTTTCATGCATTACTATTCAGAAAGCGTAAATTAAGGAGAAAAACATGTTTTCAGGAAGTATTGTGGCGTTATTAACACCATTTAGCAGTGATGGTGAAGTGGATTATGATAGCTTAAAAAGGCTGGTCGAATTTCATGTGGAAGCTGGTACAGATGGCATCGTTGCTGTTGGTACAACTGGTGAGTCGGCAACACTGACTGTTGAAGAACATGTAAAAGTGGTTAATAAGGTGGTTGAGTATGCGGCTGGTCGCCTGTGGGTTATTGCCGGAACAGGGGCAAATGCGACTCATGAAGCGGTACTATTTAGTCGCTTGTTAAATGACTCAGGTATTGACGGTGTATTGAGTGTGACTCCGTATTACAATAAACCAAGCCAAGAAGGCCTATATCAGCACTACAAGGCCATTGCTGAAGTAAGTGAAGTTCCTGTTATCCTATACAATGTTCCGGGACGAACCGCGGTAGACCTATTACCAGAAACGGTCGCACGTCTTGCTAAGCTAGATAAAATTGTTGCATTGAAAGATGCTACGGGCGATTTAGAAAGAGTTGCCATTCATCGTGAACTTTGTGGCGAAGATTTCGTCTTACTAAGTGGTGATGATGCAACTGGATTAGAATTTGTTCGTTTAGGTGGTGCTGGTGTTATTTCAGTAAGCAATAATATTGCTGCAGAGAAAATGGCCACTTTATTTAAATTGGCCAAAGAAGGCCGATTTGAAGAAGCGGCAGCAATTGACGATGGTCTTGCGGCATTGCATAAAAATTTATTTGTTGAATCAAGCCCGATTCCTGTTAAGTGGGCAGCCCATAAAATGGGGCTGATTTCAGAAGGTCATTTGCGTTTACCGCTTACAGAGCTTTCTGAACAAGCACAACCACTTGTTTTACAAACAATAACGGAAGCTGGCCTTATATAAATTATAAGTATTGAAATTAACCGAGTGGAATTGTCGCTCGGTTTTATTAGGAGTAGCAATGAAGTTTTCTTCTCAGCTAGTGATGAGCTCACTGGCTGTTCTTGTTTTAAGCGCATGTTCAGGTAGCCCAACGGAAAGACGTCAGGCGAGAGATGATTTTGAGTATTTAAATACGCCAGATTTTGAGCCTTGGGTGGTGTTACCTGATGCAAAAAGAGAGTTCTATCCTAACTACCAAATACCAGAGGGTGACTTTAATGGTCCAGTTGGTCAATCGGTAGATATTCGCCCTCCACAGCAGATATTGGAACTTATTCCTGGTGCTCGTTCAGAAATAAGTAATGGCGAAGTTTTAATGTGGTTACTTCGTGAAGATGAAGTGGATAAGATCTGGAAAACCATTTTAGAAGTGACTCAGGAAAATGACATTGCGTTACTGGAAAGTAGTGATATTGCCATAGAGACCGATTGGTTGACTTGGGTTTCTGATGATGAAGAGTATGAGATCGGTAGCCGCTATCGAATTGAGCGTTTTGAGAAAAGTAACCGTTTTGGGTTTAAAATAGCGCTTATCGAATGGCAAGAGAATGGTCAAAAAGCGGAAGTAAGCAAAACCAATAGAGAGAGATACAACATCTTTCTTACCAACATGATCACCTCTACATACGATCAAAAGTTGCGTGAAGAAGCGCAACGAAAAGCGGAAGAGTTGGTGAAGAGCATTCCTATTAGTATGGGTACTGATAGAAGTGGCTTACCCGTTATTATTGCTCGAGCTCAATACAATGTGTTTTGGCAACGAATGATTAAAACGCTGCCTGAAATTGGTTTTAAACTTGAAGAGCGTAACCAGTCTCAAGGGATCATTAAGGCACTCTATTTCTCTCCTGACGATGAGTTTTGGCAGTCTATTGGTATCAAGCCGTTGTCGTTAGATGAGCGTTCTTTGACGTTTTTGTTTGGTGACTTAGGTAACCGTACATCCATCAATATCACGGATTCTTCTGGTAAACCTGTAGCGGAAGAAGTTCTTAATTCAATTGCGCCAGTTATTGGTGCGGTTCTGGATAAGCAAAAATAATAATAAACCCTCTCTTAGCCTGGGAGAGGGTTTGTTTATTAATTGAGGTTATCTGTTTCACTCACCCTGACTTCTTCTTCTAATTTAAAGAATGTTAGAGAGGCCTTTTGTGCTTCGGCTAACTGTGCGAGCTCGGTTGCCGCTTGCTGGGTCTGTTCAATCGAAGAGACATTTTGATTAACCAGATCGAAGGTATACGTGGTGTTTTCTGAAATTCCTTTTGTAACGCTAAATTGCTCTTGAGACGCAGTAGCAACAAGGGTATTAACTTCATCAATAGATTGCACCGAGCTAACGATTTCATCAAAAGAGAGTTTCACTTTTTCTGATAGAGCGACCGACTGTTGAATAGCTGAAACATTCTCCATTACGTTGTTACTGGTTCGTTCGGATTGCCCTTGCAGTTTGGCAATGATTTGTTGAATATTCTCTGTTGATTTTTGTGTTTTTGCCGCCAGTTCTCTTACTTCATCGGCTACTACTGCAAACCCTCTTCCTGCTTCACCTGCTCTAGCAGCTTCGATTGCTGCATTCAATGCCAATAAGTTTGTTTGGTCTGAGATGGCGCTAATCACGCTAGTCACTTCACCAATATTGGCTGCGTCGAGTTTAAGCTCTTCAACCATTTGTGCCGTCTCATGGAACGACGTGTTGATGTGTTGAGTCAGCGCAACGGCATCATCAAGATTTTTATGCCCTTGTCGTACATTACCGATAGCTTCTTGTGCTGCTTTTTCTGCATGCTCAGCGTTACTACTGACTTCTTGCGACGTGCTAGATAATTCGGTAATAGCGGTTGATATCTGTTCTATTTGTGACAGTTCATTTTGTGCATTTTCAGAAGAGGTGCCCATAACATAGGTTAGCTCCTCTGAAGCGGAAGAAACATTTACCGATGTTTCATTGATGGCAATGATGACTTCTCGGAGTTTGGTTAATAGGCTGTTTAATGCTCGGGACATATCACCAATCTCATCTTTAGTGTCTATTTCCGCTGTGATATAGAAATGACCTTTAGACACTTTATCTATGGTAGATACGATTTGATTAAGAGGACGGTTAATACGATTCGATATATAAAATGCCACCAATAGCGATAGAAGGGTACCTATAGTGACAATGATTATAATGGTTGTTTTTGCCGACATGGCATACTGCGCTAGTTCTTCGTTGTTCCTATCGTTAACTTGGTTTAGTAAGCTTTCGGCTTCTCGAGCATACTTGAGCATCTCTTTTTCCAAGTTATTATATTGTTGAACGTCTTCGGCTAACTTGTTGATTTTGCTGCTATAGAGTGCCAGTTTATTTTGTGTAGTACGGCTCAATGTCTCAAGCTTATAATCTATCTCGGCTACCGCGACAAGTGTGGTTTGCAGTTCAGCAACGTTCTCTTTTATTACTTCTATATCGGAATAATCCGCTCTTAACATATAGTTTTTTTCATCAACTCTAATGTTACTAATTAATACGCTAACTTTATCCGCTAGAGTTGAGAGCGTATCATTTTCATCACTCTCAACCGCTTTTTGGTTTATCTTTACCGAGGCTACCTCTATTTCTCGGGCAACATCAACAATGCTGTCATATAAACTCGCTTTTTCTATTAATAGTTCAGAGCGGTTTAGAAATACGTTCTCATACTTTTTTAGATTGGCAATTAGCATGTTAAAACGTGTGGGCTCTATGTTGTCTTTCTCTACATTTATGGCAGAGGTAAGCTTAGCCATATTACTTTTAAAGTCTTCAATATATTCTTGATCCAACCGAATGGTTAAGTTTTTCTCTGCGATTCTCGTTTCTTTAATATCCATGGACATGCTATTTACATGTTCTGTACTAATGACATTTTCTGTAAAAGAAGAAAATGAACTTATCGCTTGGTAAGAGATAATACCCAATAAAAAAATGATAAGTGAGAACCCGGAGAACAACATAGTTTTAATGCGCATATTTCATTTCACCTATTAACTTACAATATATGTGGTGAAAGCTATCATGCGCTCAGATGTTGGCACAATTCAGAAAGGTCTGAAAATATAGCGACGGTTAGATGACGGGAGTGCTTGATAAGCAGGGAAGTGCAGAGCAGTATATGTTATTTATCAGGGGTGTTTTGTTGGTTATTTTCATCAGTCTGCTTTGTTAACTTATCAATATCTTTAACGGACTGACTTTTACCAAATTTCATATTCGCGGTGTATTTTAAGGCGGCAATATTACCAATAACAACACTCACAATGACGATGCTGATTACCCAAGGGTTGGTTAAAAATTCCATTATATCTCCGTGGTTATATTACTAATATAATTTGAGTATATATGCTCTAAATGTTGTAAAACATGAGCTGCCCCTAAAATAGGTTCTTTATCTAAACACTCTCTAATATCTGTTAACGATAACTGAGATAAACAGTGTGTACTCACCAGACGGTGACTGATATGCCATGGTTCAATGGCCACGCCACCTTGATCTTTGGCATAAGGAAAGAAAAAGCCAAAGCGTCCTGCTTCACTTATAAGCCATTGGTAAAATGCGCTTTGTGACCCATCAAAATACTCCCAAGGTTCAAGCTTTAATGTTTCATCTTTAGCAAGGCAGTTTTTCGCAAACAGATCAAAATCTGTTCCCCAGTGGTGCCTACTGGCTCCGGGTAACGCTGACCAGCGTAATATGGCGTAAATTTTCTCTTTGGCGGTTAGTCTTTCAGCCTCTAACGGAAGGCTATTTGAGTCTAGAATTGGGGTAAGACCTTGGTATTTTCGATTCCATATATAGGACTGTCGTTGATAGTCACGAAAGCCGCTAGCAATGTGAAGGTGAAAACCTTCTGCTGTTGCCGCTTTAACAAGAGCTTGCAAGTCATCAATAATAGAGTGGTGTACCACAACAGATTGATAGCCAGTATCAATCTGTTGTAGATGGGTATCAACGCGCCCTGTTAGCTGCTCTGGTGTCATTTAGTGAGCAGTTTTTCTAGGGTTTTTTGATACATATCGGTGAGTTTCTCTAAATCAGCGATATTGACACATTCGTTAACCTTATGAATTGTCGCATTGATTGGGCCCAGCTCTATAACTTGTCCTTCCATTCGGGCTATAAAGCGGCCGTCGGATGTACCGCCAGTCGTAAGCAGTTGAGGTTTTTTATGGTTAATCTCCTCAATAGACTCAACCACCGCGTCCAACAAAGGGCCATTATCGGTTAGGAATGGGTCACCATTAAATGTCCAGTCCAAGCGATAGTCGAGACCATAGGAATCTAACGTAGAGTGAACACGTTTTACTATCTCGTCGTTACATAGCTCGGTACTAAAGCGCATATTAAACTGAACTTTAAACTCTCCTGGAATGACATTAGAAGCGCCTGTCCCTGCAAATAGGTTGGGGATCTGGAAGCTGGTTGGCGGGAAGAAGGCATTACCATCATCCCATTTAGTATTGACTAGTTCGGCGAGCGCAGGCAGTGCTAGGTGAATAGGGTTGCTGGCTAAATGAGGATAAGCAACATGGCCTTGAGTGCCTTTGATAGTGATATCGCCAGTGATGGAACCTCTACGTCCATTCTTAACAACATCGCCGGTTTCGTGAGTACTGGAAGGCTCACCGACAATACACATATCGATGTTTTCACCACGTGCCATCAGAGTTTCGACGACTTTGACAGTACCATTAATAAACGGGCCTTCTTCATCGGAAGTGATCAAGAAACCGATAGAGCCAGTATGATCAGGGTATTGTTCAATGAATCGTTCCACCGCAACGATCATACAGGCCAGAGAGCCTTTCATGTCCGCGGCTCCACGGCCATGTAGGTGACCATCAATTATTGTCGGTTCAAATGGTGGCGTGTGCCACTGTTCTAGAGGTCCTGCAGGGACAACATCTGTGTGGCCAGCAAAGGCAAACAACGGTGCTGTGTCTCCTCTTCTAGCCCAAAAGTTAGTGGTATCATCAAATACCATCTCTTCTATTGTAAATCCTAGAGCTTTTAAACGTTCAATCATGACGACTTGGCAGCCGGCATCTTCTGGAGTTACCGATTGACGGCTAATTAAATCTTTTGCTAACGCCAATACTGGGCTATCACTCATCCTTGAAAATCCTTTTAACTAAAAATTGCTTGGTATTGTTCTGCTTTAAATCCGATATAAAACTGGTCATCTATCTGTAATATCGGTCGCTTAATCATGGCGGGGTTATCCACTAGTAAAGATAGCGCACTCTGCTCATTTAAATTATCTTTCTGATCTTGAGTGAGCTGACGGTATGTTGTACCACGTTTATTAAGCACATTCTCCCATCCTAACTGTTGACAGAAAAGTGTCACTAGCTCGGTATCGATTCCCTGTTTTCTATAATCATGAAACTCAAAGGTAACTTGTTGTTCCGTTAGCCACTTTTTGGCTTTCTTTATGGTGTCGCAATTCGGGATACCATACATGGTAATGCGCATGTCTATTCCTTTCTATAGATTGTCTATGAGTATTTATCAGTACTTGTCCAATAGCAATAAACCTGACGTTGCAGCACAAAAATACTATGTGGATTGAAAAATTATCATGTTATTGATCAAACTCAAAATTAATCATAGAAAAAGCGAAATAATGTTATCCGACGCAATGTTGTATGGGAGCTGTCATGGAGCTAAGTCCTGTTTTTGCCCGACGTTTATATCTGGCATTATTGGTGGAAGATCTAGAAAGACCAAACGTACCTAAACTTATAGAAGAGACGGGTTGGCCCCGCCGTACCATCCAAGATGTGTTAAAAGCGCTTCCGGGTATAGGTATTGAGTTGATGTTTATTCAAGACGGACGGCGACACAATGATGGTTATTATCATTTGTCTGATTGGGGACCATTTGATAGCCAGTGGGTAGTAGAGAGAAAGGGAGAAATAGCCTTGACTCTTGGTTTCCATAGCTAGCAATATCTGTACTAACGGCTTATCGGTTTTTTAAAAGGCTATCGTTGTGGTGATAGCCTTTTGTCAGCGCTAACTCGCTTGAATATAAGTGATAAATCCGATCCAGCTAACGAGTAGTAACATCCAAGGAAGCATGGAGTTATCTTTGCTTTGTTCGGTAGTGGTGTTTGTTGGTGTGTTTTCAGCAGTTGAATCGGTTTTAGCCTGTATAATTTTTTCTTTCTGTGTTTTTTTCTTAGCCTTATCGGCTTGTCGACTTTTCTCTTTCTGTTGTTTCTTGTATTGAGCGATGCCTTTTTCAATTCCTTGAGCAATTATTTTCGTTTGCTCTTTGGTTTGTCCGGGACGTTGTGTTGCTTTGGCGATTTTCATTGATTCAGCTTGGGTTTCTTGTGACACTTTATTCTTTGTTGCTTTCATAACAGCGACTATCTTTTTGGAAAATAAACTTAGCGTTAGCTTAACATATACTCAAGTGACCTCAAGGAGCAGGATTCAGAGCGGTATCAATAGGTTCAGTTCAAGAAAGATAGTCGAAGGAATGGCATCCCCTTTTCGAGGTTATTTAATGGCCGCTTAACCATAATGACTGCTTACAATTGTGGTGATGTACGGGAGTGAAAAGGTTTGGCGCGTTTTCCCCTTGATTGGAGTGTTGTGAATGGCTAAAGCGGTTGATGTAATTGGTGTAGGCTTTTGTGCGTTATTTAATTGATGAATATGATAAACAAGGTTTTTTGAAACTCCCTGTCTGGTTGTGGTTAGGCTGGTTGTTTCTTGCTAAAGCGTGGGTGGTGTTTATTGTTGCAGGAGCCAGTCGGGAAGAAGGGACGAAGTTGTTGGAGATCATTTATCCGATTCACTCTACGTTTTATATTGGACTGGCTATAGGTTTTCCTGCGCTAGCGCTTATCTGGATGATGGGATTACGAAACCAAGATAGGCCAAGAGTATGCCGCTTTATCAGCCATGCTCGATGGATGACATTGCTGCTTATTGTCATGCAATTAGGATTGGCGGGTCAGCAGGTTGTATTGCTAAGTGGAAAGTTTAGCTGGCCGCTTGCTACTACATTAGTGTTATTACTGTGGTTGCTTATTTATATCAGCAAAAGCAGAAGGGTAAGAGATTGTTTTCGTTCACTAGACATTATTTGACGCAATAATGGGGACAATCGTGTTTAGATTGTTGTAGAGTTTTATGGTCATTATTTTCTACAACTAAAATAGTGCAAAATCGGAGAAGTAAACTATGTCGTGTTTTCAGTCTGCAATTGTTCCAGAAGCTGGGCCTTTTGCACTTTATGTCCAACTTAAAATTACATCAGAGCCTCAGCGAGTTGTTGATGCTCTAAAGAAAGTTCCTGCCCTAGTTGATGAGTTAAATCAAAAGCAGCCTGAGGCGGATTTAACCGCTGCAATTGCATTTAGTCATGGATTTTGGAGTAAAACCAATCAAAGTGTACCTAATGAGCTGATTCCATTTAAAACTCTTGGATCTGGCGATGTAGTGGCACCTTGTAGTGATGTTGATGTGCTATTGCATTGTCACTCTACTCGTCATGATTTGCATTTTTACCTCATTCGCAAGCTGTTATCGGAAGTGGCAGAATATATCGATGTTGTAGATGAAACCTATGGGTATCGCTATTTAGACTCTCGAGATATGACGGACTTTGTTGATGGTACAGAAAACCCTGAAGGCAGCCAAAGAGAAGAGGTGGCAATAATTGCTGAGGGAGAGTTTGCCGGTGGTAGCTATGTGCTGGCTCAGCGATTTGTTCATAATTTACCAGCATGGAACCAGCTTTCTGTAGCACAGCAAGAGAAGGTAATTGGACGCACAAAACCCGACTCTATCGAACTTGATGATGTGCCTGCTCAGTCTCATGTTGGCCGAGTGGATATTAAAGAACAGGGTAAAGGATTAAAGATCGTTCGTCATAGCCTGCCATATGGTACGGCCACAGGAGAACATGGCTTGTTGTTCTTAGCTTATTGCAACACTTTACATAATATCGAGACCATGTTGTTGAGCATGTATGGAGAACTCGATGGTAAGCCGGATCACCTGCTAAATTATACTAAAGCCGTGACGGGTGCGTATTTCTTCGCGCCTTCTCAGCAGATGCTTCAATCCTTATCGGTATAGTCGTTTCATTATTCCCCCTTCGAAAAGAGAGCAATATTGCTCTCTTTTTTCTAAAGAAATATAGCTAGCTGTCGATATCATGTCGTAAACCCATTTATTAATGACCTCTCTGGATGAGCAATGGATCAGAATGATCAAGCGCTTGTATAGGTTGGTATAACTTCATCAAGTAGGGCTATGGCTGTTACCGTAAATACCAATGTTTCCGCATTGACGGCACAACGACACTTAGGTCTGGCAACGCATCAGTTGAACCAGTCTTTAGAGCGTTTGTCTTCGGGAAGCCGTATTAACAGTGCTAAGGATGATGCTGCTGGGTTGCAAATCTCCAACCGATTAGAGTCTCAGATGCGCGGTTTAGATGTGGCGATTCGAAATGCCAATGATGGTATTTCTATCGTGCAGACTGCAGAAGGCGCAATGAATGAGACAACCAATATATTGCAACGAATGCGAGACCTCTCCCTACAATCCTCAAATGGCTCAAACAGTCGATCAGAGCGAGTAGCGATCCAACAAGAAGTATCGGCATTAGAAGATGAGTTAAATCGTATTGCTGAAACGACATCGTTTGGTGGTAAGAAACTCTTAAATGGTAATTTTGCTAAAGCGTCATTTCAAATAGGAGCCTCTTCAGGCGAGGCGATGCAAATCTCTTTGAAAAACATGCGAACAGACTCTCTTGATATGGGAGCGTTAAGTTATGTTGCAAACGGGATGGCAGATAAAGATTGGCAAGTTAAGTCGGGTCAAAATATGTTTATTATGAGCTTTGCCAATGAGCAGGGTAAACAGGAGAATATTCATATTAAGGCAAAAGCTGGTGATGATATCGAAGAGCTGGCTACCTACATTAATGGCCAAACAGATAAGGTCTCTGCGTCGGTAAATGAAACAGGTCAATTGCAAATCGTTATGGCTGGTAATCAAACGGGTGGGGCGGTTAACTTTGCAGGTAGCCTCGCTCAAGAGCTCGAAATGTCAGGGCCGGTATTTGAAACCATTAGTGATTTAGATTTAACGACGGTAGGAGGCTCTCAACGTGCGGTTGCGTTAATTGATGGCGCAATGAAGTTTGTTGATAGTCATAGATCAGAGCTTGGTGCTTATCAAAATAGATTTGGTCATGCGATAAATAACCTTGAAAACATAAATGAAAACCTAGCCAGCTCTAACAGTAGAATAAAAGATACTGATTTTGCTAAAGAGACCACTAAGTTGATCCGTCAACAAATTTTGCAGCAAGTCAGTACAACCGTTTTAGCGCAAGCTAAGCAAGCACCAAATTTAGCGTTGACGTTACTGGCTAATTAGCCGGGAAGAGTCAGCATATCATGACGGTGATAAAGCTAGACGGCGTTCATCGGCAGCATAAATCGAAACTTTAGTCTTTTTTTTAAGAAATTACTGTTTTTATCGCCTTATTCACATTTTCCCTCTCAAAGTACTATTTCTATAAAGTTATCCAAATTTTTCCTAAAGAATTTCTATTGTTAGCCGTTAATAGAATTAACTTAGAAAAACTATTTGGTTTTCCAGAATATTGGAAAACGCAATAACGGAAAATCAACTGGAGAAATCACCATGGCAGTTAATGTAAATACAAACGTAGCGGCAATGACAGCACAACGTCATTTGAATAACGCAGCAAACGACCTTAATGGGTCAATGGAAC
>NZ_VTXE01000016.1 GCF_013114595.1 Vibrio sp. 99-8-1
ATGGTGGAGGGGGACGGATTCGAACCATCGAAGGCGGAGCCGGCAGATTTACAGTCTGCTCCCTTTGGCCACTCGGGAACCCCTCCAGGGTATTTAAGTAAATAAATATTTACTATGGTTAGTCCCAATTCTAACCGCTTTATATCAACGTGTGCGTTACTATTAAAATAAGGCACAAATCAAGTTGTATGGTGGAGGGGGACGGATTCGAACCATCGAAGGCGGAGCCGGCAGATTTACAGTCTGCTCCCTTTGGCCACTCGGGAACCCCTCCAGGGTTTTAAGGTTAACTCATTCGTTATACTAACCTTCGGCTAGTCCCAATTCCAGCCGCTCTCAAGTGAGGAGCGCATAATAGCAAAATCGAATGTGCTGTAAAGAATTTTATTGCGATTTTGACTCGGTTGCTGCCTTTTTGGGCAATGATGCCAGAAAGTAACCGTTTCGCTCCTTTATCGCTTTAGATCAGATATGTTTACAAAAACTTTCTTCATCTTTACATTAGTTTACGTAGCGTATTATTTCAGCTGATAAAATGTCGAAAACCATTTTTAAGAGACCAATATGAACAACATAAAACAGATTTCTGCGTTTGGCTGCATCTTGATGTTAGTGTCAGGTGCCACTTTTGCCGCTGGACAAGGAAAAGCATCTGGGCCTTCTAAGTCTCGTTCCATCGCCGTAGTGACAGAACCGGTTGCCACTCATCAAATCTCTCAGACACTCACCTTAGTTGGCAAACTGGAAGCAGAAGAATCGGTTGTGATCGCTCCTGAAGTTTCAGGGAAAATTAACATTATTAATGTCTCTGCCAATCAGAAGGTTGATAAAGGGCAACTGTTGATTCAATTGAATGACGATAAAGCCAAAGCGGTCCTTTCGGAAGCTGAGGCTTATTTGCGTGATGAGCAGAGAAAACTGGCCGAGTTTGAACGGCTAGCGAAGAAGGGAGCAATTACCCAAACAGAAATAGACGCTCAAAAAGCCAGTGTCGATATTGCAAGAGCAAGACTTGATGCGGCCAATGCCAGCTTAAAGGATCTTAACATTACCGCTCCATTTTCTGGCACCGTGGGTTTTGTCGATTTTAGCCGAGGAAAAATGGTAAGTGCAGGCTCTGAGTTGATTACACTGGATAATTTATCGGTGATGCAACTGGACTTGCAAATTCCAGAGCGCTATTTATCTATGCTTTCAAAGGGTATGGATGTGAAAGCGACAACGAACGCTTGGGGTGGCCGTGATTTCTCGGGCAAACTGATGGGCATTGATACTCGCATTAATAGCGAGACTCTGAATTTACGAGTGAGAATTAAATTTGATAACCCGGATAATCAACTTAAACCGGGTATGTTGATGTCTGGCACGATGGAGTTTCCTGCCCTATCAGCGGCTATTATTCCTGTACAAGCGTTGCAATACTCCGGCACGAAGCGATACGTATATGTGGTTGATGACAATAATAAAGCCAAACGCACAGAAGTAATTTTAGGCGCTCGTATTGGTAATGAAGTGGTGATTGAAACGGGGCTAGAGATCGGTGAAAGAATCGTAGTACAAGGCATAGTGAATATTCGCGATGGTATTACGGTTGTCGAACAGGGGCAAAAGCAAGCGGCGATTGCGAGTAAGGATACAGAAGCTAGCAAAGGTGCAGAATAATGTTGTTATCAGATATTTCTGTAAAGCGGCCAGTTGCCGCTGTGGTGTTGAGCTTATTGCTGGTGGTATTTGGTATTGTCTCCTTTAATAAGCTGGCAGTAAGAGAAATGCCAGATATTGAAAACCCGGTTGTTTCTATATCTACACGCTATGAAGGTGCTTCAGCGACGATTATCGAAAGCCAGATTACGTCTGTAATAGAAGATCAGCTTTCTGGCATTAGCGGTATTGATGAAATCACGTCAACCACTCGTAATAGCTCGTCTCGAATTAAAGTGACTTTTGAACTTGGTTATGACTTGAACTCAGGGGTAAGTGACGTACGTGATGCCGTTGCGCGAGCACAACGTCGTCTTCCTGACGAAGCAGATGAACCACTGGTATACAAAAACAATGGCAGTGGGGAAGCATCGGTATACATCAATCTAAGTTCGTCAGAGATGGATAGAACACAGCTCACCGACTATACCGAACGTGTGCTGGTGGATCGCTTCAGTTTGATCTCAGGAGTGAGCTCGGTTGATATCTCAGGCGCACTTTATAAAGTGATGTACGTTAAGTTAAAACCTGAGCTAATGGCTGGTCGAGGCGTGACAGCTGCGGATATCACCGCTGCGCTGAAATCAGAAAACCTTGAAAGCCCAGGGGGAGAAGTACGTAACGACTCAATTGTTATGTCGGTACGTACCGCAAGAAGCTATAACCAAGTTGACGATTTCCAAGCGCTAGTGATTAAACGTTCAAGCGATGGTTCGCCTATTTATTTACGCGATGTTGCGGATGTATACATTGGTTCTCAAAACGAAAACTCCACCTTTAAAAGCGATGGTGTGGTTAACGTTAGTATGGGTATTGTGCCTCAGTCGGACGCTAACCCTCTAGAAGTCGCGCAGATGGTGCATAAAGAAGTAGAGGATATACAGAAGTTTCTTCCTAGCGGAACGCGGCTGGCGATAGATTATGACTCGACTATTTTCATCGACCGCTCAATTACTGAGGTATACAACACCTTATTTATTACCGGTGGTTTGGTTGTTCTTGTTCTTTACATCTTTATTGGTCAAGTTAGAGCAACAATCATTCCGGCGATAACCGTTCCCGTTTCGCTGATCTCGGCCTTTATCTCCGCCTACTTTTTTGGCTTCTCGATTAACCTAATTACCTTAATGGCACTGATATTGTCTATAGGCTTAGTGGTTGATGATGCCATTGTGGTGGTAGAAAACATCTTCCACCATATTGAGAAGGGAGAGTCACCACTTGTCGCTGCCTATAAAGGGGCAAGAGAAGTGGGCTTTGCGGTTGTTGCGACCACTCTGGTTTTGGTGATGGTATTCCTGCCGATTTCATTTATGGATGGAATGGTTGGCCTAATGTTCACTGAATTCTCAGTGTTGCTGTCAATGTCCGTTATCTTCTCGTCTTTGATAGCACTAACCCTGACTCCAGTTCTGGGCAGTAAAATTCTAAAAGCGAATGTAAAGCCTAACGCCTTTAATCGTGGGGTAGAGTTTCTATTCAGCAAGTTGGAAAAGGGCTATCGATTCCTATTAGTGAAAGCAATGCGTGTGCGGTTAATTGCGCCGCTGATCATCTTGGCGTGTATTGGTGGTAGTTATGGCCTAATGAAGCAGGTGCCTTCACAGTTAGCTCCGGCTGAAGATAGAGGCGTGTTGTTGGCCTTTGTCAGAGGGGCCGATGCGACAAGTTACAATAGAATGTCAGCAAATATGGACTTGGTTGAGTCAAAGCTGTTGCCACTATTAGGACAGGGGCTATTGAAGTCATTTAGCATTCAGACGCCAGCTTTTGGTGGCAGTGCCGGTGACCAAACGGGCTTTGTTATCATGATATTGGAAGACTGGAATGTGAGAACTCAGTCGGCTCAACAAGCGCTTGGTGTGGTAAGAAAAGCGTTAACAGGGATCCCTGATGCGCGTGTGATTCCTTTTACACCCGGTTTTAGAGGGGGATCAAGTGAGCCGGTTCAGTTTGTATTGGGTGGCTCCGATTATGTAGAGCTTAAAGAGTGGGCTGAGGTTCTTAAACAAGCCGCAGAAGATAGCCCATTAATGGAAGGCGCTGATATAAACTACTCAGAGAAAACGCCGGAGCTTGTTGTTACCGTTGATAAGCCACGAGCAGCTGAGTTGGGTATTAAAGTCTCTGACATCTCCAATACGCTAGAGATCATGCTGGGTGGTAAGAGCGAGACCACGTTTGTTGAGCGTGGCGAGGAATATGATGTTTACCTACGCGGGGATGAGAATAACTTTAACAATGCGCAAGATCTTAGCCAGATCTACATGAGAACCTCATCGGGCGAATTAGTCACGTTAGATGCTGTTACGCGTGTTGATGAAGTCGCCTCTGCCATTCGTCTTTCTCACTACAATAAGAAGAAAGCCATTACTGTTACTGCAAACCTAGTGGAAGGAGTCACTCTTGGCGAAGCATTGGACTTCCTTGACAATAAGGCCATTGAAACGCTGCCCGGAGACATCTCTATAAGCTACTCCGGCGAATCAAAAGACTATAAAGAGAATCAGTCGAGTATTTTGGTGGTGTTTGCATTGGCTCTCTTGGTTGCGTATTTAGTCTTGGCCGCTCAATTCGAAAGTTTTGTTAACCCGCTGGTGGTGATGTTCACCGTTCCTATGGGGGTCTTTGGTGGGTTCTTAGGACTCTTTTTAATGAGTCAAGGACTGAACATCTACAGTCAGATAGGCATGATCATGCTGATTGGAATGGTTACAAAGAACGGTATCTTGATTGTGGAGTTTGCCAACCAGCTTCGAGATAAAGGAATTGAGTTTGAAAAAGCGATCATAGACGCATCAGCTCGACGCTTACGTCCGATTTTGATGACCGCGTTTACTACACTGGCGGGGGCAATCCCACTGATTACGTCTAGCGGTGCGGGTTATGAAAGTCGTGTTGCGGTAGGTACGGTTATCTTTTTTGGAATGGCCTTTGCCACACTGGTGACACTATTTGTTATTCCAGCAATGTATCGTGTACTTTCTGCTGCAACTAGGGCACCGGGACATGTTGAACATGAGCTAACTAAGCAATTAGAGCATGAAGTAAAAGCCAGAATCAGTCACTGATAGACGATAATTAATACAAACAGCCGGACATTGGAAACAGTGTCTGGTTTTTTTATATTTAAAAAAATAGAAAATAATGAATGGAACAGGTGATTTATGTTTAGAGGGATTAAACGAAATAATTTTGAAGGGAAGGTTAAAGGGTGGGCATGTGAATGCCCTTCCTTTAATAACCTAATTAACTGAATTAATGAATGATATCAATTAGTTAAGTAGAGCAAGCATTGTTGAAGCAGCAACGATAATTGCGCCGATAACACGTAGACCTAAAGGTGCTTGGTTATACTCTCTGATGTCACTGTCGTGCCAAGTTTGTAATGCGTTGCGTAGATCTCTGTTTACCATAATTCTCTCTCCCATTTTGGGTTAACTCATAAAGTGAAGTACCTTTAACTTTCGCTATACTGCGTCTATCAAGTGTATTTTGATTGTATATACACTGAAATATAATTGCAATCAAAATGTCACATTAAGTGGAGATTATTTTTTTTAAACGAGCTTTTCGGAAAAATCGCATAGAAATCGTACAATTAGTGAGCGATTTTGGCTATTTTTAAGGCAGGATCACCATGATCCTATTGCTGATCTTTCAAGGCGTAAATACGCCGCGTTAAGTGACAGCATTAACAAGGGTTCCGCATAACCGTATTTATTAACCGCGCACAATCTATTTCTGGTTATGTTTCTCTATAAACGATAAAATGGAGAAAATTATTCTAAATAAAGCAGAGCAATGAAAATCGAATTAGATAAAACCGACCGAAAACTACTGTCGATATTACAGACAGATAGCACAGTGTCATTAAATGAGTTAGCTGAAACCGTAAACTTAACCACCACACCTTGTTGGAAGCGATTAAAAAGAATGGAAGACAACGGGGTGATCAGTAAGCGTGTCGCGCTGTTAAACCCCGAGAAGCTTGGCTTACTGTTTACCGCATTTGTGTTGATCAAAACCATTGATCATTCTCATGAGTGGTACCATCAATTTGTAGAAACCGTGACCCCTTTTCCTGAAGTGATGGAGTTTTATCGCATGGCGGGAGAGTATGACTACATGATGAAAGTTCAAGTTGAAGACATGAAGTGCTTTGATGAGTTTTATAAAAGATTGGTAAACAGCGTAGAAGGCATCTCAAACGTGACCTCAACTTTTGCCATGGAGCCCCTTAAGTACACCACAGCATTACCGATTGATGACAGATAGTGCCCCGGTTAATTACCATGCCCAAGTCGTAGCGATAAGCTATTCACTTGGGCATGATTCAATTGGCTATTGAGTAAAGCGCATAACACCTTCTTGGATAGCAGACGCAACTAAGTCACCCTGCTGATTAAAGATCTCCCCTCTGACTAAGCCTCGTGAATTACATGCCGTCGGGCTCTCAATGGAATAGAGCAGCCATTCGTCCATTTTAAATGGGCGATGAAACCACATTGAGTGATCGATAGTGGCTACCTGAAAGTTCGGTGTCATCAGGGTCACTTTGTGAGGGTGCATGGCGGTGACAAGGAAGCCCCAATCCGCCGCATACGCGAGTAGATACTGATGGATCATCTGATTGTCCGGTACGCTACCGTTGGCTTTGATCCACAAATACTGTTTTGCTTCCGCTTTTACCGGTTTTAATGGATTTATGACGGTAACAGGGCGAACCTCAATGGGCTTTTCGCCACAAAAAACTTGTTTGATCTTCTCAGGCAAAAACTCTGCAATTTTCTGTGCCAGCTCACTTTCAGATTGGTAATGCTCTGGGCTATCGATAGTTGGCATCGGGTTTTGATGCTCAAAACCTTCTGCTTCGCCATGATAAGAAGCGGTAAGGTAAAATATCGGTCGGCCATTTTGAACCGCTTTGACACGGCGAGTACTGAAACTGCGCCCGTCTCGTAAATTCTCGACATCATAGATGATCGGTTTCTCAGGATCTCCGGGATAAAGAAAGTAGCTGTGAAAGGAGTGAGCGATACGATCATTATCCACAGTGTATCTTGCTGCAGATAACGCTTGTCCCATCACCTGACCACCGTAAACTTGTGGAAGTCCTAGATGTTCGCTTTGTCCACGAAACAGGCCTTGTTCTAATTGTTCCAGCTGTAATAGATCCAATAGTGCTTGTAACGGCTTACTCATATTTCCCTCTTTGGACGCGCATCAAACTTTTGTTAAATAAATACATTCTAAGTGTTCCAATATCAAGTGCTTCTTATAGTCTATCAACAATACTTTGATAGAGAGGGCGTTATGAAAAGGACTATCTACCTTATTGCATCGGTAATATTGGCTTGGTTATTGGTTGGTTGTGAGACAACAGAGAAAGTTGCAACGTCAAACAAAGACGCACAACAGCAAGAAGTGATGCGCGCAATTTCCGGAATTGTATTTTATAGAGAAAGAATCGCACTGCACCCTGACGCTGAAGTACAAATAACGTTAGAAGATGTCTCGCTGGCGGATGCACCCTCTAAAGTTATCGCCCAGCAAACCTTTACCAGCGATGGTGATCAGGTGCCGCTCGACTTTGAGTTAAGTTATGACGCAAATGAGATACAACCGAATCATCGCTATAGTGTTAGAGCGCAAATTCGTCTAGAGGGAGAGCTTATCTATACTACAGATAGCAGCTATCCGGTAATTACCGATGTCCATTCAACGGACAATGTGCAGCTATTGCTGATAACAGTGCAGTAGTGTTAGGGGCGTTTTAAAGCTGCCACCGGTAGATTTTTAATGAAATTCTACCGGATTCGCTCACCGCAATGCCTTCAGATTCTAATCGTAATTTTTGGCGCTGGTAGCTTTCTCCTTTTAGGGAGATTTTGCCAGCGCTATTGATCACCCGAAACCAAGGTAGCTTTGAGTCTTTGGGTAAGTTGGATAGCGCTTTTCCGACATGGCGGGCATAGCCGGGATAGCCTGCCATTTTCGCCACTTCACCATAGGTGGATACCTTTCCCTCAGGTATCTTATATATAACCATATAAACCTGCTGTAAAAACGAGTCCATACACACCTTTTATTGTTCTATTACTGTCTTTATATCGATGTATCATATCCTTGTTAAGGTGAGATTGAATAGCGCTTTTTATGAGAGCTGGCTTTGTATGGTGTGAGTTATAAAACGTCAATAAGAGCAATTATTCGCCATTTAAACTCGAATGTGTTGATTTCGACCTTAGATGGCTTGCAATGAGAAGTGGGATAGTCGATAATCCTCCGCACTCGCTGCTGATAAGCTTGCGAAACAGAATCTATGGAGGCCCTGGTCCTCTCGCAACAATACTTCGTTTAATTGGTCAGGCCCGGAAGGGAGCAGCCAGGGTGAATGACTTGTGTGCCGGGATGTGGCTGGGGCTTCCACCCATTTAAAACGCCGCTTTTATTAGCGGCGTTTTGCTATCTAGCGAATGTCATTTCACATTCCTCAAAACTACTCCAACCCTTCAACTGTAATGATCTATTGCGGTTAATCAAATTTGGGCTGGTGATGTGACGTATTTGAAACAGGTGAAGGTTGGATGTACTTAGCCATCGTAATGGATCTGTACTCACGATGCATCGTTGGTTGGCATATTAGTAAACGTATGACCACTGGCTTAGTGAGTAAAGCAATGGTGAAAGCCTGTAATCTACGGCAACCGCTAAAAAGCTTGGTATTTCATTCAGATAGAGGTTCACAATATACCAGTAGACAATATCGAAAATTGTTAGCTGATTACCGAGTCAGAGTAAGTATGGGGAATGTTAGTGCTTGTTGGGATAACGCTGTTATTGAGAGGCTGTTTGGTTGCTTAAAGCATGATTGGCTGATGAAAGTTCCGCAACCGACTCGAGTCGATGTGAAGAATGATGTAATGGTAGAAATGCGCTATTACAACCTAGAAAGCTGCATACCGCTAATGGAGATCAATCGGCCAGTAGAGTATGAGAAAATCTCCTTAATAAAAGTGTCCTGATTTAGCTGTGCAGAACAAGCTCTACTGTTGTTAAATACAAAAACGAATATCAAAAAACTAATTAAGATTTTACAAATATACCTCTTGAAAAATAGCGGATGCATGTATACTATTCTGGTGCAGGGATAACCCTGGCGAATAGAAACCAAATATTGATAGCTCCCCCCAAGTTAGCTAATGCGCCCTTACTACCCGGTTTCAGTAAGGTTTTTTCTTGGTCTAATGTTTCTGCAAACACTTATATTGGTAGATGTACTCAATGAACACTTATTAATTACGAGTACTGTTGCCCTGTGTACCTATAGGAACTACAGAGTATTAAAGCTGGTACTAGATCCTGGACTTTTGCAGTAATTTTTAGGAAGGGACGCTAGACTATAGTAATCGGGATAATAGCCTTCTTAGGCATCAGAGTGTTATAAGGTAACAAATATGTTGTTAAGAATTTTTGCATTGGCTTTTATGTTTAGCTCAACCCTGATATACGCGTCTGATAAGGACAAGCAAGAACAGGTGGAGACACTTAGAAATATAGAGTTTTGTAGAATAATCGCTAGTCAATTTGAGCCTAATGAGCAATCTAAGTGGGAATCTTTGAAACAAAGTTACTTTGATGTAAGACGAGGTGCGCCTGCTAAATCCACACAGTGGGCGGAGCCTAAGAAAATAATGTGGGGTATCAAGTCTGCTGAAAATGATGCGAACAGGAGATTGAACTCGTTGCCTGCTGAAGAGCTTTATGTGCACTTTACGTGTTACGAAAAGTTGGAGAAAATACAAAAATCTAAACCCTGGTAATAGTATTTCAATTGACAGGGGTTATTGAGTGTAACTATTACTTTGTTATTTTAAAAGTTACTGAGAAAATTGCCATTTTTGGGGTGTTAAATGGGGCGATCTAGTGCTGCAGAGGCAGAGTTTACAAAGCAAAAAATTATTGAATCTGCTTTTGCTCTAACGTTGAATGAAGGGTATGAAGCATTAACTTTTACAAAACTGTCTAACCATTGCGGTGTATCCCGTTCCGGTATAAATAGGCACTTTCCTAAGAAAAATGACATCGTAAAAGTGCTGGAGCCAAAGCTGGAAAAACTATTAAAAGCGCAGATGGACTTTTCATCTCCTTCAGCGTTTTATAAATCCTGGGTAGATGGTTTAGCTAGCAACTCTGAGTTTCGTAGCGCGTTATTGGCAGCAGGACCGATTATTCCCACGGATAAAGGGATCCGGAGTTTAAAACGGCTTATCAAAGGTAGTGAAGCAGAAGTGACTAAAACTATATATATGTGTATAGGGTATGCAGTCGTCAATCTTAACTGAGTGGCATTCATGGTGGTAATTAGTAGGTGCTAGGTATAATCTATGCTTATAATTGTTAAATTAATGTAGCATTTTCATTGGTTATATTTACGGTTATTTCAGTGCTAAGAGCGGCCTATCTTCGTTTAAGTCTAGAGCGTGCCACTCAACAACACGACCTTGCGGAAATGGACTTTAGCGTACAATTAGCGGGTTACGTCCTCTAAACTGATGAGATCAAAGGCGTACTTGATGAAATGTTAGAGTATTAATCAAATTATTTAAGTTTTGTTTTCCATTATGGAGAAAAAGTATGTTCCACAAAAGTAAGATGAGTTTACTTCTTTTAATTGTATCTGCTACAGGGCTGACAGCTTGCAACGCAGAAAACGAAACGGTCATACAAAAGGAGCTGGTTCGTCCCGTCAAAATTATTTCCGCTGGCATCGATTCCCGACAGGATGTTACTAAGTTTCCGGCAGTGGTTGATGATAATCGCCTAGTTGAGCTGAGTTTTTCATCAGGGGGAAGGCTAGTCGAGTTTCCTGTTAACGGCGCTCAACAAGTTAAAACAGGCGACATAATTGCCCGACTAGATCAACAAGATCTGAACAACAATCTGAGTAAGGCTAGAGTCCAGTACGACAACGCGGAACAAGAATACAAGCGGGCCGTAAAGTTATCAAAAAGCAAAGCAATATCTCAAAGTACCCTTCTACAGAGAAAGACCGAAAGAGACGTTAGCCTGTCGCAGCTGAAAAGTGCGAAAAAAGCCGTGAATGACGCGATTTTACGAGCGCCATTTGATGGTGTAGTTGCTCAGACTTTTGTTGAAAATGGACAGTCACTTTCCGGTGGTCAAGCTGTCATTGTTCTTATTGGCGGCGACACGTTAGAAGCTTCCATTGACATACCTGCATCGTATTTAGCTAGCCTGTATAAAAGTGATAATGAAAACAACAAAATAGAGTCTTATATCATCCTTGATGTCGCTCCTGAGCTACCGTTGGAAATTAGATATAAAGAAGCTCTGCTTCTTGCGGATGCTATTACGCAAACTTACAACGTTACTTTTGAATTTACAGCACCTGAAGGGGTTCTTGTGTTACCTGGTATGAGCGCGACGATTGAAATGCGCACTACCAATGATGCAACAATAAATTCTATAGGCGTACCTTTAAGTGCGATTACGAGTGATGGCAATGAGAACTATATATGGGTAGTAAACAAACAAGATATGACCGTAGCGAAGCGCGAAGTAACGATTGCTAAAGGCGTTGGTGACATACAGGTTATTACAAAAGGACTTGAGCTGAACGAGTGGGTTGTGAGTGCTGGTGCTTCGTACTTATATGAAGGAATGAAAGTAAGGAAATGGAAATGAACTTATTGAATTACTTTATAAAAGTGAGTTGTGAAAAGGCAGGTACAAATGAATATTGCTGAGTTTACAATAAAGAATACGGTGCTAAGTATTATTGTTATCTTACTAACGATAGTTGGTGGGTGGCATGCGTATCAGGGAATGGCGCGCTTTGAAGATCCTGAGTTTACTATCAGACAAGCAGTTATTGTTACCGGGTATCCGGGAGCGAGTCCACACGAAGTCGCTCTCGAGGTAACAGAGCCCTTGGAGAAAGCAATTCAACAGCTTCCGGAGGTTAAAACTATTGAATCAGTATCTACTTACGGTAAGTCTGAAATCAACGTAGAAGTAAGGTATGAAGCCTCAAAGACAAGAGGAGATTTGCAGCTTGTCTGGAATAAACTTAGAAACAAGATTAATGACACAGTAAGCTCTCTACCACCTGGGGTTGGGGCTCCTTATGTTGCGGATGATTTCGGCGATGTATTTGGTTTGCTCTATTTTGTTACCGGGCAAGACTTCACTAATGTCGAACTAAAAAAATATGCTAAATCGTTGCAAAGCTCTCTACTTCAGGTTGATGGGGTGGCTCGTGTATCTATTGCCGGGGAGAAAAGTGAAGCGATTTATGTAGAAATATCTCAGCACGAAGCAAAACGTCTTGGTTTGTCTATTTCTAATATCGTTAACATGGTATCACAGCAAAATGCGGTCGTTTCATCAGGGAGCGTTAAGGTCGGAAACAAGCGCCTTGTTATTGACCCCACCAATGCTATTGATTCTGTAGACTCCATCAAAAACCTCTTAATCTCCGCTGATTCAGATGGAAGATTAGTTTATCTAAAAGACATTGCGAGAGTGTGGCGGGGCTATAAAGATCCGGATGAAAAGCTCTATTTGTACAATGGTGAACCTGCTATCGCTATTGGTGTTTCGGGGCAACTCGGAAGCAATATTGTAAAAATAGGCCAGGATATTGATGCAAAAATAACAGAAACTGAAAATTTGAGACCTCTAGGAATTGAATTGCATGAATTTTACCATCAGGGGAAAATCGTCGATTCTTCGGTAGAAAACTTTGTTGTCAATGTGGTTGCTGCCCTTGTCATTGTTATCGTGACATTGTTGATTTTTATGGGGTTAAAGTCAGCTTTAGTGATCGGTTCCATTTTGCTGTTAACCATTTTCGCGACACTAGCAACAATGAATATGGTTGATATTCCAATGCATCGTATTTCATTGGGGGCGCTGATTATTGCGTTAGGCATGATGGTAGACAATGCCATTGTTGTAACAGAAGGCATCCTCGTTGGTGTCAAAAATGGAATCCGCAAGCTGGATATAGCAAAACAAATTGTCCAGCGATCAGTTTGGCCTCTTTTAGGAGGCACTCTGGTTGGTATCATTGCTTTCGCCCCGATTGGATTTGCACCCGGCTCAACGGCAGAATATACGGGACATTTATTCTGGGTAATTCTTATTTCATTGCTGTACAGCTGGCTCTTTGCAATCACGCTAACACCATTGTTTTGTTTTTGGCTATTTAAAGAAGCTACACAGGATTCGGCATCTGAGGAACAAGAAAGCAGGTTTACCAGATCGTACAAAAAATTCCTCTACATGATGTTGAAGCAACGATATATAGTAATGATCGGTGTGGTTGCCATGTTCTTTGCTTCTGTTTGGGGGTTCCAGTTCGTCAAGCCTGGATTCTTCCCTGCATCAACAACACCAATGTTTGTTGTTGACTATTGGTTGCCTCAAGGAACAGATATAACCACTACAAAACGTGACGCCGAAAAGTTGGGTCAATTCGTTCAGTCACTCCAAGGTGTTGACGATGTTCAGACCTCAATTGGAGGTGGGGTGCCAAGATTCATGCTGGTTTATGCGCCTGAGTCTCAGAACTCAGCGTATGCTCAGTTATTAATACGTACAAGTGACGATAAAGTTATTGATGGTCTTTTAACTCAGATCCAAAGCTATATTGATGAATCTTTCCCTGATGCTCAAGGAAAAGTGTGGAAGTTTGTGTTGGGACCTGGCGGTGGTTCTAGGATAGAGGCCAAATTCAGTGGACCTGATACCAAAGTTTTGCGCAATTTGGCGACTCAGGCGAAAGCAATTATGGCCGAAGATGGTCGAGCTCTATCGATCAAAGATGATTGGCGCCAACCAATTAGCGTTATTGAGCCTATATATTTAGAGAAAGCAGCCCAAAGAGCGGGGGTTTCTCGTGAGGATTTAGCTTCTGCATTGGAAACGAATTATTCTGGTAAGAACATTGGTGCCTATCGAGAGCGTGATGAACTGATTCCAATTATCACCAGAGCACCGATAAATGAACGATCTGGTGTGAAGGACATTAACAGTGTGCAGGTTATCAGCTCTATAACTGGGCAAGCTGTGCCTATAGGACAAGTAACGGATGGCTTCAGAACTGTTTGGCGCGATGGTGCAGTTAGACGTGTTGATCGCCAATGGGAAATCAGAGCTCAGTCAGATCCAGTTCCTGGAGAATTAACTACCGATTTATTCAGCCGAGTTAGACCAAAAATAGAGGCAATACCATTACTTGAAGGTTATGCGCTTGAATGGGGAGGTGAGTATGGTGATTCTACAGAGTCTAACAGCAACTTAGCTTCTACTATTCCACTAGGTTTTGCGGCTATGGTTATCACAGTGTTTGTGCTATTTGGTTCAGTCAGACAGCCGGTAGTTATATGGTTGGTAGTCCCTCTTGCTCTGATTGGTGTTTCTGTTGGCCTGCTAGCAACCGGGACACCAATGGAATTTATGGCCATCCTTGGTTTATTGTCTCTTTCTGGGTTACTTATCAAGAACGCAATTGTTCTAGTTGATCAAACCGACTTAGAGATAAGTGAAGGCAAAGCAAGGCATGATGCGGTGATTGATGCTGCGGCTAGTAGAGTACGACCGGTAATGATGGGAGCGCTGACGACGGTTTTAGGTGTTATTCCTTTGTTCTTTGATGCCTTCTTTAAGTCAATGTCAGTAGTGCTTGTCTTTGGTCTTACTTTTGCCACATTGTTAACACTTATTGTCGTGCCTGTGCTTTATGCCATTTTCTTCAATATCAAGTCAAAAGAAAGCACAATGTAATTATTGAAAATAGATGGTAAATAGCCGTATAAGGGTTGATTCTTATACGGCTACCCAATTGCAACGAGCAGAGAATATGGTTCGGTATTGGTGGTGCGTAAGATGAAGCAAATACTTAATGTCATGGCTTGGGTACTGGTGTTATTTCTGGGGGTGGGTTGTTCCTATATAGGTCTAACTCAGGATGTGGAGTTATTAAACCATTCGGCAAGCATTTCAGGTGTAGTTGTGTCACATGAAAGTGATACGCCTATTGTAATTACTCTGAACAAGGTGATTGGGAAAAATGTAGAGCTAGAGGAGTTCGTTACCACTTTTCCAAATGACTTATTCAGGTTCACAGTTGCAGAAGGGAACTATTACTTGTTTGCATTTGAAGATCCGAATAAGAACTTCACTTTAGATGAGAGTGAAAGGATTGCATTCTATGGTTCACCCAGTTTATTGAAGCTAGCGCCAGATGAGAATGTAGATAACGTAACTCTTCAACTTCTATCAGCCAATAAAGCAAAACAAGCGTTGCCACACATATATAGTCCCGAAAGCCCATATAAACCAGTAAATCACCAAAATAATCTTTTGGGCAAAGTAGTTACGTCATCATATTTCGAACCAACAATTGGTCGTTTAGGTATGTGGGAACCGGTGAAGTTCCATGAAATGGGAAACAGTGGCATTTTTTTCCTGAATGAGTACTCTCCTAATAAAATCCCTGTGCTTTTCATTCATGGAATGAGTGGCTCTGGTTACGATTGGTTATATCTTGCAAATGAACTGGATAAAAATATCTTCCAGCCTTGGATAGTGCAGTACCCGTCAGGCATCGATTTAGAGTTATCCTCCAAAATGCTACATCAATCTGTTACTGAACTAGCGATTCGTTTCGATGTAAGTGAAATAAAAGTGGTAGCTCACAGTATGGGCGGATTAGTATCAAAGAGTTTTATAAACCATGTGTTTTCATCGAAAAATCAACAACCTAATATATCTTCCTTTATAACTATATCTACTCCATGGGCAGGGCATGATTCTGCGAAAAACGGAATTCAATACATGCCTGTTGCGGTTCCATCCTGGATCAACATTGCCCCGAATAGTAAGTTTCTGCATCATCTCAAGGCTGTTTCTCTAAGAGAACATCTTTTGTTTCATTTATTCTTCAGCTATCGTGATAATCCAAATCTTATTTCATCAAAAAATACAGATGGTGTTGTTTCAATGGAGAGCCAGCTCATGACTGAGATGCAAGATGACGCAATATCGGTTTATGGCTTAAATGAAGATCATACTAGTATTTTAAAAAGCCCCATCATGGCGAAAAAACTCAACGAAGCCCTCAAAATGTCTCCTTAAACCTAAATGAAGTTAGATGGATAAGAAGCTTGAGTTCAGTTTTTCTATTCAGTGCTTAGTCTTATCTGATTGCATTTTGTGATACCAAAAATTTTCCGTATTTTTCTAATTTAAGTAATTATTCTAAGAAGGTTTTGTCGGGTGGACGACAATTGTTACCATGTGCTGTCTAGCTGCATTTCTTGCTAACTATTACTGCAAAATTAAAGCTAAGTTGTTGAAGTTTGTAGAATGCGATGCTGACTTATATTGCAAGCATCACCATTTAAAACGCCACTTTTATTAGCGGCGTTTTGCTATCTAGCGAATGTCATTTCACATTCCTCAAAACTACTCCAACCTTTCAACACTCCGCTGCTCATCCAGAGTAATCAACTCGTTCAAATACACCATAACGGCATTAAGTTCGTTTTGATCAGCATCGGTTAACGTTGAGTGTAGGGTAACTAAGTAGTCGCGTGCTAATAGCGGCATATTGGCAATTTCGGTTTGGTTGGGTATTAAGTTAGGCATAATGGCCTCCGAGTATTAGTTTTATATTGTTCACAACTCAAAGGTCCTAAGCTTTGGGTGGCAAACTGAACAGGGTTAGGACTACCGCATACTCGAATACGGCCAGCATAAATGCTGCCCCGCTCAGCTCACCATAATTTCACTAAGGACTGTTCTACTTAGCTAATTTCGGATATGCCAAAGCAACATATAGATTTGGCTATTTGTTGAAGCCTCTATACGTCGAGTATTTTTCGGGGTCCTAAACCCGACACTGGATTTTGCCAGTGCTGGAGTAGGGTATAAAAAGAATGGCTGTGGTGCAATGGCGTATTTGTCTAGTTTTATGACTGTTGCATCTATGCTTTCTGCGTTGAGGTGTCCTTGGTAAAGCTCATTGATCAGGTGGGGCTTATCCCCCAAGACTCTTCACAATGACCACCATTGACAGTGGTTTATTGCAATACTAGAAGCTATCTAAAAGGTCTATTCCGTCCTAAGCACCTGAATTGTTTTTGTCCAGAACCTTCACCGTTGGCATTTCGTAACTCAGAAATGCCCCATTGTTTGTTACGCTTCTAAATACGTTACAGATGATCAGCTAATTTTGTCGACAGAAGATTTAGTAAGATATTGTTAATAAAAGGATTGGTACTATTCTTCATAGGATAAAGCGCATTGTTAAAAAGTGATAACACGCTGGCTCGTTTTTATTTGATGACAGAATACATAGTTCGATGTATTTTCTTTAATTTTTAGTGAGTTATGATAAGTTGATGGAAAGTCAGGCAGACAGGAAAACGAGACTGCCTGTTATTAAGAATGTTAGAGCTCTTGGAGAGATTAGTGCTAGAAAAAGAAATCGCTAAGTTTTCATATTCGTGTATGTCCAATACTAAATGGAGAAAATTTTTTAGTGTGGTCAATGAGTCCAATTTGAAGCTACCTAATTGTGTCTGGAAACTTGTTGGTGAGGCTGAACCGAAAAGTGGGTTCGTTCCAGATTTCGGCCAACTTGGCGAAGACTATGTCGGAGATTGTGGCGCATTAAATGGGCCTTTTGAGTTTAAACGTATTGAATGGCTTAAATTACCAACTCGCATTGGATTTAAGCCATATGAGAAGGCACCAACTCAATTCAAAATGCAGGAGTTTTCCACAATAATTGAACAGCTAAGCTCTATAGGGAGTTTTGAGTTAGACGTAAATTCAGAGGGTGTTACAGTCTATGGCTATAAGCCTTAACAAGGCCATCAACCAACGCCACTTCGTGGCTGGACAGCCTAAAGCGCGCTTTGCGCACGGCTGCCGGTTATTGCGGCGATATGTGTTCTTTCGTGTAGCATCGTTTTAATTAAGTGCTCTAGCTCAAGAAACTTTCAAGATGATTTCTATAATATCTTAAGATTCAGTTGGTTAAGTGGATAACAAAATGAACCGTGAACAAATCTATGACTTCATTGGTGAGCTTGCAATAGCTCTTTACTCTAAACAAATCAAAATTAGCTTATCTGCGCTAAATGCGATTTTGGCAGATAAAGGCGTTGAATATGGTAATAATCGTGGATTAGCTTCTGGAGTTGCCGCAGCATATCGTCATTGGGAGAAAAAAGATCCAGTCATCTACCATGCTATTGCGTTTACTTTTAGGGATAAAAACGGAAATGTTCCGTGGGACTAAACACATAACAATAAATTTAAGAGTGATTCACAACGCTCGGCGCTTTCATTTCAAGTCAGTTTAGTGATTATGGCACAATGGTTTAGCTAAGGTGCTAGCGTTGTTCACACCTTAATTTGGCGTTATGTGTTTGGGAGGAGAAATGTCAGTTTGGCAAAAAATCGCCAGTGAAGTTGAAACAAAAGTTAATAATCAAAAG
The DNA here is from genome assembly GCF_013114595.1 of Vibrio sp. 99-8-1. Taxonomy (GTDB): domain Bacteria; phylum Pseudomonadota; class Gammaproteobacteria; order Enterobacterales; family Vibrionaceae; genus Vibrio. The sequence continues at coordinate 18,243 of NZ_VTXE01000016.1, forward strand.
CTTCACACACTAGGCGAAATGAAGAAAATAGTATCGAATAAAGATTCTGGCTTTTACTGGATTTACACAAAGATACCAGCTCAAAAGTTCCTTGATTATTCTGTTCCAGATAACTTAGTTCACATTGACTTCGCTGAATTAGCGAAAGTAAATCTTCCTTTTGAGTGGACTATCAAGCAATTTGACGACGATTATTGGTGTGTCTACAACGGTAAAGGCAAAGCTTTGCGAGATAGACTGGCGGCAGCATTTACTAATACTCAAGGCGCAACAGGAAAACTCGCTTTAGAGCGGTGTTTTGAGGTTGATGAGTTTCGCGTTAAGTTTGTAGTTTGTGATAGCTCGGATGAGCAGTACGGTATTAGGTGGGCATATGCGGGCATTGAGCGAGACTTAGAGAGGGTTTGGCGATTGAATAATGGTTGGCCATTTTTGTGTCGCACACAACAAACTGTTCAAGAGGGATTCGCAACGCGTGGCATTTTTACCATGCGTTTAGTTTAGTGTTTAAGGTGGTATGCGGCGGAAGCGGTATTGCGTTGCTCACACCTTAACAGGGCGTTAGGCTTTCGGTAAGAGTTAATGGAATATAAGTGTGATATCGAGTTTTTAGAACGGCGGTTGAGATTGTTAAAGTGGCTTAACTATGGGTTTATTATCCCTTGCTTAATAGCTTTATATTTCAAACCTTCGATTTTTGTTGTAAATGGCTCCCTTACTACAGGAATTGCTATTTGTGCAGCTATTATGTATTTCTTGAGGTTTACCGATAGACACTACGACAGTGCTTTATACAACCATTGTAGTGACGTGGTTATTGTAAACAACGTCGGGGTTGAGTTTTGTAACCAAGACTCAGGCTACAACTTTAAGCGCAATCACGAAGATATTGTGTCGGTGGAATACTCAAGATTATTTGGTACTCCAAAGGTGAAGCTTCGATTAACCAACAATGAATTCTATGATCTCGTTTGGTTTAAAGACTCGAACTCTCTTTACAATAAGCTAAAAAGTAAAGAGAGCTTGGTGAAAAAAGCCTGACAAACTGTTCAAGACGGACTGCTAACACGGGCACTTTTAGCACCAGTCGGGTGTAGTGTTTAAGGTGGTTTAGTATAGTTACGTGGTAGGTTGGCAGCCACTTAACAGGGCGTTAGGTGTTCCTCAAAAGATAGGTCATTTTATGGATAGTAGAATTCCTTTACCAACAGATAATATCTATAAGTTTTACGCTTTGTTTGGACTCTTGCTTTTTGTCTTTGGGATTGGCTCAATAATATATATGAATCAATCAACCAATAATTTGGTTTACGAGATTATTGTCGAATACCATACTCTCAAAAACATCCCAGAAGAAGCACGGTCATTGGCTGAAGAAGCAACATTTCAAGTACTTGATCGAAAACTTGATGTTGCAGTCCGCGACAAAGTTTTTTATTCATCCGGTATCGGAGCAATCATTGCTATTGGGATGTTCATGATATGGTATGGTTTTAGGGCTTGGCACACAGTAATTCAACCGATGCAAGATGAGATAACCCGTTTAAATATAAAGAAACTGAAACAAGAAGTTGGCGAGTAGTGAACACCTAACAAATTGCTTAAGAGTGACGGCTAACCTTAGGCATTTTTGGTTCGGTTTAGTCTTGCGATTACGGTGGTTTTGCTTGGGTTTCGTGGTGTTAGCCGCACCTTAGCAAGGCATTAAGTGTCTATCAAATATGACAGAGGATGTATGAACCACTGGTTGAAAATCAAAATCCCTATTGATTCTGAAGTTGATCTAAAATCAGAAATGGCTGCTCCTCAACATGTTACGGATTACTACATTCAACATGGCGATAAGCAACTTTGCTTTTGGCTGACCGACGATAGTAACCTGTTTGGTGTATCAAAGGTGTTAAGAAGTTTCTGCTGTAAGCGTGCGGATATCCACTCAATAGTATTAGAGTATGTAAAACCTGCAAAAGGGCAAGGTTGGGTATCATTGGAAGTATATGGTTTCAATAATCGCAGCATTGGATCATTAGGTAGTGCTAGATATTCAATTAAATCATTGGAATGGTTGAGTGAGGTTCAAATTGAACTTGCCAATGAATTTGGTTTTACAGTCTGTTGCCTAGAGTTAGGTTATGACACTTAACAAACTGCTTAAGATGGACTGCTAACGCTCGGCAATTTTGATTCTAGTGATATAGTGTTTACGGTGGTTTGTTCAAGCAGAGTAGCTATGCGTCGTCAGCTACTTAGCAAGGACGTTACCAAATCTGCAGTTCTAACTTGAAACTGACCACAAATGTTTCAGAGAACGATACTCTGCAATATGATGTTTAATAGATGCAAGGGACTGTCGGATTGATTGCAATGGTGTAGTAGTTAGAGTGAAACCTATCTTAGACAGTGCCGAGTATCATTGTTGATTTAATGAAAACTAATTACAGGGCACTGACCGTTTTGTTATTTAGCGTTTGCCAAATTAAAGAATACCTATAGCGTTAATGAAGTCGTTAAAATGTAAGCGCGTCATAATGATTTGCACAACTAAATATAAATGGAGTTAAAACAGCTGCTTTACTTATCCCTTTTTAAATTCGCGAATAAATTTATAGATAGTGTGTCGGGTAATATTTAGTTTTCCAGCAACAATAAGAACAGATTCTTTGAATTCAAAAATACCGTTGCTATATAGGATTTCACAAATTGACTTATTTCGACGTTTAGCCGTTACATGGCTAGCGTTGTCAACGGTTTCAATTGCTTGGTCAAGTGCATTTTTTATGCTCGAAGTTGGATCAGAAACAAGAACTTCACTTGCTTTTGAACTTTCATTAGGAATGGTATAACTGGCGAGGAACTCATTGAGTGGTACAGACATGTTAATGTTAATACTGATCAGGCCAATAGGCTTACTACCGTTAGTAATTACCAGTATCGAAGACTTTAACATAGTGTCACCAACCTCAACAAAGTAAGGTTGAACTCGGTTCTCACCTGTCGATTGATATTCAAATACAACTCGTAACGCTTTGTCTGAAATGGGATCACCTACTTTACGGTGACTGATACCACCATTGACAATTTTTACGACGGACATTTCAACATCTTCAAGAGAGTGAACGACAACTTCGCAATGTTCACCATTTATTGACGCCACTAGATCTGCGATATCAAAGTATTTCTCCAACACTTCTTGATCTTCTTGGTTAAAGTTAAAAGAGCGGCTTGCAGATTTGTACATGAAAATCTCCGTTTTATTGCATTATGTTTCTATTTTCACAACCACAAAATTCTAACAAATATTAAAACTTTGTGGTTTGATTTGTCGAGGAAAGTAGGAGCGATTCAGTTATAGAGAATGATATGCTGTTTTAACGCCTACAATTTTAAAAAGGGAGCAGTTACGTTCAGCAACTGCTCCCTTTTCCTAATATTTACTTCATTAAACGACTATTATAAGTCAGATTAATTTATACATTTTGAAAGTGTTTTAGTCAGTTGAAATTAATACTCACTTTCGTAATTTCTCCCTCTATCCAGCAATTAGTGCAATTGATAGTTCGGCGAACAATGTGGCTGAATAGAAAAACCTTTAGTTGCATCAGTGGGAGATAGTCCTGAAATTATTACCTATTAACAGATGCTGCTGATGCGTTTGAAATAGGAGCCATATTATTAACAAAAACACCTCCTGAAGCAATAGTACCCGTAAGAATAATAGAATCGCTATCTAATGAAACGCAAAAAAATAAGCCCCTTTCTCTATTGAGGAAGAGGCTTATCGGACTAACTATTTAAACTTATGACTCAGTTGCGAGTTCTAAATTTTCTTCTTTGTCTTTTGCTGCAAATTTCATAAACGCGACCATCGAGATGATAACGACAGCAATAGCAACCAAACGGATTACAGTCACTTCTTCACCTAGTGCGAATACGGCAAGAACAAATGAAGATAGAGGCATTAAGTTAAGAGCCATACCTGTACCATCAACACCAACACGTTCCATTGCGTAGATGTAGATAAGGTAACTTGTACCTGAGATGCCCACACCAAGAATACAAATGGCTAAGATACGTAAAGGAGAACTAAATACGTTTAGTGCAGAAGAGAAGTCTGCGCCAGAAACCATCAAATACAAGCCAAAACCAAGTGATGCAAAGATGAACTGGTGGAACATGGTTGCTACAGAACCATACTTCTCAGCAAGGATTGCGCGGCTGTATGCCGTACATGAGAAGCTAGCGGCACTTAGAAGACAGATAAGGTGACCGATGTTGAATCCATTCGTTTCTGCTGTTGGATCCATAACCAGAATGGCAACACCAGCAAACGCACCAAGAGCCGCTCCTATTTGCATAACAGTGAAACGTGCGTTATGACGAAGGAAACCTACTGACAGAATTAGAATAGGAATTAGACCTTGAATCACGCCATTTTCTGATGCGGTGATATAGTCAAGAGATAGGAATGATAGATAGCTGAATGCGCCTTGACCGATAATACCACAGGCTGCAGTCCAGAAAAGATCACTTCTGTTCGCCCAGCTTATTTCAAATTTTTTCTTCTTCTCCATTTTTCCACTTGCTAGGCCAATGTTGAAAACCGTGCCAAGCGTAATAAATGCAACCGTATAACGAACCCATACTAGTACCTGTGCATCCATTACTTCAAGAATAGGTGTGCCTACAATCCAAGGGATGCCCCAAAGCAAGCCAATGAAAATTGCTGCGCACCAACCTTTAACTTGATTACTCATAATTTTATTTCTCTTTTGTTTATTGTTTATTGTTTATTGAGTGCCCATAGACAGGGCACCTGTATTATTTGTTAATTACTGATTCAGCAGACGCCCATAACCTGGACAAGAAGCTTTCTTTCCAGTTAAGTGCATGGCGTGCCAGAACATAGCGGAATTGCTGCACACCACTGGAATATTAAACGTGTCTTCAATTTCCTGAATATGGTCAAGAACACGTAAATTGGTGCACGACATAAAGACAAGATCAGCACCAGATTCAGGCAATATTTTTTTTAAAGCCGCCAGCATTGATTCTTTAGATACTGTAGTGATGTTGGTGTCTTTTTCGATTCCAAGAGAACCCAGAACAACCACTTCAAACCCTGCATTGGTTAACTGTTCATATAATGGAAAATTAACACCTGTTGGATAAGGGGAGAAAACGGCGATTTTCTTAGCACCTAAATGCTTGAATGACGCCTGAGCAGCCGTCCAAGGGTTGGTGGCAGGGATATCACCGCGATTTTTAGTCAGTAGCTGAGATACTTTTTCTTCACCAATAATGATCGAGGCAGAAGTACACCCAAATGCCATTACGTCCATTGGCAATCCAGTTGCTATCAAGTCTGACGCATCGCTGATACCTATCTTGATTTGATCTAACGCTTCTGGAGTCATTTCACTGCTGTAGTAAACACGAGAGCTAAATACCCCAGCTTGCGTGCCTAAAAGCTTCGCCCAGTCCATCTCTAAAGAATGGTCGGTGCTTAGCTGAACTAAGCCAATATGCACACGGTCAATTCTTGGTGCTTGTTCGTGTTCTAATGGCACTTCAAACTTTTTAAATTCTTCAAATGATTTCATAAATACACTCAAATTCGGATGTCATATCCAAGGAATAATATGACTAATTATAGCGGTTTATTTAATGACAATTAGTTCTGGTTCAGCGCGTTCACTCAGCCACTCTGCACCATCTTCAGTGATGACAATGTTTTCTTCATGAACCATTGACTTACCAGGTGCGTATACCATTCCTGGTTCTAAAGTCATTACCATGCCGGGCTTAAGAACGGTATTATCTGTTGCGGTGTTTGATGGACGCTCTGTTAATTCCATTCCAAGACCATGGCCAAGACGACCGACGTCATTTCCTAATGCACCATTTTCTTCAAGTACTTTCCACATTGCGTTGTAAATATCAGTGGTAGTTGCACCCGGACGAGCTGCTTCAAAACCTTTGGTTGTTGCTTCGTATGTTGCGCGGTAAGCGGCTTTGGTCTGCTCACTTGCATCTCCGAATGCCCAGTTGCGGTCGAAGTCAGAGAAGTAACCGTCACGTACAGCACCAGTATCGATGATAAGTACATCACCATGCTCAATAACACGATCGGTCGGTCCCATAATGATGCTGTCATAACCGTCAGCACCAGAGCCAGCAATGATGTATGGGCATTCGTCTGCACCTTCTAAAAGCATATCAACACGGAATTGTTTACAAATTTCTCGTTCCGTCATTCCTGTTTTTGCATATTCTGGAATCTTAGCGAAACCGACATTGGTGATACGGCAAATTTCTCTTGTTTTTTCGATTTCAGCTTGAGATTTAATTTGACGAAGTTCATGAATAGACAAAGAAACATCAACAAACTCTTTTTTAACCATTGTGGTCAACTGTAGGTAGTTGTTCACTGGCATACGCAAATGTGACTCTATTCCAAGCGTGGCACCGACACGACCATGCTTACATGGTAGAGAGTTCAGTACACTTGCGACTAGGCTGATGCCGTCGTCTTCTGGACGTGGTGACGGCCAAGTAATGATGTTGTCAATCCAAGTACCAGCCATGCCACTTGCGCCGATTTCAGGAATAATAGCCGTTGGCTTGCCTTCTGCTGGAACCACAACAAACCAAGGACGAGTTGGGCTATGCCAGAACTGAGTGTGAAAACCAGTAAAGTAGCGCACGTTAGGTTCAGTAGTAAAAATCATCGCGTCCAGTTTTTGGTCGTGCATGATTTTTTGGGCTCTTTCAGTTCTGTTTTCAAATTCGGCTTGTTCAAAGCCTCTTTTTACAAAATTCATGATATTCCTTTTTTTTCTTATTAGATTATTTGATTACCTTTTCAGTTAAATATAGTTAACCATATATGTAAAGATTAGAATGCTTGTATCTATTCATTATTGTGATGAAGCTCCTAGGGTTAACATTTGTAACCCTTGTGGTAACTTTTCGGTTACAAAATGTTACTTTTGTTAATAAGAACAATACTTACGACAAGTTTCATATCCGTGGCTGTAATACGTATTTTTCCCTGTAATCAAAGGGGGTTACAACAGTTTAGTGAGTAGTGTAGTGCTTTCCAATGCACTAAAAGGACATTTAAAATCACGATTTCAAATAAAAGCAAGAAAAAAGATTGTATGCACAAGCATTAATAGTTAACATTATTTGACTATTAGGTTGAGTGCGGACTCCGGTTAACTTTTGTTTACTATTGGCTGGGAGGTGCTGTTTAATTAGTGGTCAGACATGAACGTTTTATCGTATAGACCATTTGATACTCATCTCGCAAATAGAGTTAGAGAGCGCTCTAGAGAAAGTAATCGCTGACGTTAATAGCAATGCAATGATTAACCGTACAAGAAAAATTAGAGCCATAACAAAACGGCTTTGTGAAAATGGAATTTTTGAGCTTAAAGAGACGGCTGCACTCATATCTAAATGCTTTGAAACTACTCGTCACGCTATATACATATATAACCGCGAGTTCAAAACACAAAAATAAACAAGAGAGATATACAATGAAAACTAAAATTCACACTGACTCAGCTCCAGCAGCAATCGGCCCTTACTCACAAGCACTTGCATTCCAGGAACTCGTGTTCACATCAGGCCAGTTACCTTTAGACCCTGCAACGATGGCTTTTCCTGAAGGCGGGATCAAAGAGCAGGCACTACAATCGTTAAAAAATCTTAAGGCGGTACTGGAAGCAAGTGGCGCTTCTATAGATACAGTTCTTAAAACGACCTGTTTCTTAGCTGATATGGAAGATTTTGTTGCATTCAATGAAATGTATACAGAAATATTTGGAACTGAAAACGCGCCAGCACGCTCATGCGTACAGGCCGCTCGTCTTCCAAAAGACGCGCTCGTTGAAATCGAAGCAGTTGCTTACATTAATAAGTAGCCGTGGGAAAGGCCATAGTTACTATGGCCGCTCGATTTTTACTTATTATCAACTACTCATTTGAAAGAAGTTATTATGCTGAAGATATCAAAAAATACGTTTTACACGGGTAAGACATCGCCACTCTTCAATGAGTCGGTCGCTAGGGAAGCGCTTGATTTACATAAAAAAATAGAAGGCTATCAAGAAACACCTTTAGTTTCTTTAACTAAATTAGCTGAGCAGCTTGGTGTGAAATCTATCCTAGTGAAAGATGAATCTAAACGCTTTGGACTAAACGCATTTAAAGTCCTTGGTGGCTCTTATGCTTTAGGAAAGCTACTGGCCGAACACCTTGGTGAAGATATTTCAGATATCAATTTAAAAACAGTGGCTTCAAAGTTAGAAAACCCTTTGGTATTTACTACTGCTACTGCGGGTAACCACGGAACAGGCGTTGCTTGGGCGGCAAGAGAAATGGGCCAAAAAGCGGTTGTATATATGCCAAAAGGTGCTGCACAAACAAGTGTTGACCGTATTAAGGGCTTAGGCGCGGAATGTATCGTGACCGATGTAAATTACGATGATACGGTGCGTCTAGCTAACCAAACCGCTCAAGAGAACAACTGGATGTTGGTTCAAGATACGGCATGGGAAGGCTACGACAAGATCCCAACATGGATCTCTCAAGGTTATATGACAATGGCATTAGAAGCCGTTGAACAAGCTAAAAAATTAGAGCAGTTACCCACTCACGTTATTTTGCAAGCAGGTGTCGGTGCAATGGCTGGTGGTGTACTTGGTTGCCTTGCAGATAAGTTAGGCTCAGATACATTCAAAACAATTATTGCAGAACCAAGTGCAGCAGATTGTATTTATCGCTCTGGGACTAGTGAAGCTGGCGAAATGGTCAATGTCACGGGTGATCTAAATTCAATTATGGCAGGGTTGGCTTGTGGTGAACCTAACCCAGTAACTTGGCCTATCTTAAGAGATTGTACTCAACAGTTTGCTTCTGTTGATGATAACGTTTCTGCTACAGGAATGAGAATGCTAGGTAATCCTTTGTCTGGTGATCCTGCTGTAATAAGTGGAGAGTCTGGTGCTATCACTACGGGTTTGCTTTACTTATTGGCCAATCATCCTGACGGTAAGAAAGCCGCACAAGAAATCGGTTTAAACAAAGATTCTATTGTCATGCTATTTAATACCGAAGGAGATACTAACCCTATCCGTTACCATCAAATTGTTTGGCAGGGCATGCTTCCTTTAGCGGAGTAATGGAACTGTATTCTTGATACCCTGATGTTCCTCTCATGACCTTAGTGTTTTGAGAGGAATTTTTTTATACATTTGTTTTTATTAGCGACTTGTCTTAATTTGCTACGCAACTTTTTATAATGTTGCGCTTCGATGGCTGTGGTGCAATGGCGTATTTGTGTTTGATTTCATTCAATATAAATAGTGTTACTTAATGTGCCTGTCCTAGCAGGAGCCGTTACCCAATTGTCGTCGCGTCATCATCTTGCGTCACTTCAAAAGCTAAGTTAAAACGATGCTCCCTTGTGGTTCGCACTCGGTGTTTATATGAACATTCTGTTTGAGTAGATAGGCTCGAAGCTTTCAAGCAGAGTCATACGTTTCAGAGCGTCTCTTTCTGGATTAACGATGACATTCGCGTAGATACAGTTTCGCAATTCGTTCTGCATTGAAGCCGCGAGTTGTGGATTAATAGTCGCTGATGGAGCAATTAACCCATCGTACTTCTCGTCATTCAATATCTCGGTGCCGTATTTTTGTGTCGCGATGTTAAATGGGTACTGCTGCCAATTCGTTGGGAGCTCTTCTGGCTGGATTTCCTTCAACTTTAAAGTAGGGCATTCGAACACACCAATGGCGAACAATTTATTCGCTATTTTTGGGGATTTGACATAACTGCCAAGCTCCAGCATCGCATTTTGTACGTTGCTGTTAAAATACATCACTGGGGTTGATGCTACGTTCCAACGTGCCCCCACTTTGTAAGAGCTGCCTTTTTTATAGTCAGTCCATGTCTTTGCATATTTTTTGTGTAGGGCTCGAAACAAAATCATGAAAAATCTCCATAGCGTAGTCGCTCGAGAACTTCTCGAAGTGCCTTTCTACCTGCCAACGTTTGTACTAACTCTATGGGAGCTCGTCCATCCAAAGAGGGCAATGCATCGTTTAACCATTCATCGATGAGCTCGGAATCACCCATAAACACATCTCGCATTTCAGCCCAGAAAGCCGTTAAATCACTGATATCCTGACTTTGTGGGATGGTCAGATGCTTTCGTGCGTACAATTTAGATAGGTTGCTACTACTGACATCAATCGTTTTTGCTACTACCTCTCTAGGAATTGTTTTAACCACAATTCGTAGTGTTTGTCCTGCAAGTCTCGGCTCTTTAAGAGTGGCTTCGGTTAGTAGTGGTACGCTATCGATGTCGTAGTTCTCTTCAAACCTCGACAGAACAATGCTGTCGAGTGTTGTCATATCGACCTGTGCCATATTATCCCCTTTGTTGCCAAATTCGTACTTACTACTACAGTATATTCGTATTTAGTACGATTGCAAAGCGACACTATTCACATATCCTCGCAGATGCTTTGGTCGAAGTCATTTATCTTAAACGTCTAGTCTCGGCACAAGACAATGAAATCCTTCTGTTTTTGCTGACGCTTGTTAACCTCAATACCCTCTAATTTCTCCGGTACATATTTAGAACCTTATTAAAATGATAGTTTTGTTAATAGAGGTGTTAGTTTGTCATTGCTCAAAATCTAAACTACGTTAAATAAGTTGGCTAATATGTAATAGGTAGAATAATGAAAAGTATACTCTCCAAGCTCTCTGTAACGCGGCGTTTGGGGGTGATAGTGTTCCTATTTGCTGTAACCACTATCCTCATCGCAACGGATATTATTTTAACATTAGAAAAAAACAAAATTGACAGTACGATAATGAATGTCGCTACTCGTCAACGAACGCTCACGACCAAGTACGCGAGCGAAATCATGTTATCAGTCTATGAAGGTCACCGTTCGGTTCACGCTACGCTGGACTACAACAACACAGGAAAACTGTATGAGTTGTCTCTGAATGCTCTAAAAAATGGAGGAGAAACATTCGAAGATATATCCATGAGTAAATCGCTAGAGTTACCCAGTAATCAAGCTCAACTGTTTATCAACCAAGTGAGTAAAACAGAGCAGTTGTGGGACAGACAAAAATCGATGGCCAATGCGCTTATCAGTTCAACGAGTAAACCAGCGGAAGCGCAAGTCGATCAATTCATGCTTGCCAATCAAGAAACCCTTAACTCCATGAATGACGCAGTACTTATTTATAATCAGTACGCAGGAGAAAACATACAGGTACTAAAACAGGATATTATTTATATCTCTCTAATCGGTGTCACGATATGTATTCTCGTTACCGCAGTAATAGGAAGAACGATTACCAACCCGATTCATAAGCTCGTTGATGTAAGTTTAGCAACCAGTAAAGGTGATCTGGAAGAGCGCTCTGAAATAAATATGCTGGTTAACAATAGCGAGTTAGGTATTCTCGCCAAGAACGTTCAATCCATGAGGCATGCGCTCTCTTCCGTTGTAAAAGGCCTTAAGACGAGTGCGGTAAATATCACTAACTTATCTTCTCGTGTCGAAACCTTGTCCCATGAAGTAAACAGCAGTTATCAGGATGAGAAAAGCAAATACGAAGAGATCTCGGCAATCTCTGATGAGCTGGTAGCCACCTTTGATAAAGTGTCATTTACGGTGACACAAACCCTTGAATCAGCAAGTCAGAGCCAACAGAGCGCAAGCAAAGGTTTAAACTCAGTGAGTGAGAACATTAGAACCGTGGAGTTGGCATCAATCGAGTCTGAAAAAGTATCGGCCAATGTTCAAGAGCTGAGCACGGTTGCAGAGCATGTCTACAGTATTATTGACGTAATACAAACCATAGCTGAGCAAACCAACTTACTGGCGCTCAATGCTGCTATTGAGGCGGCAAGAGCCGGTGAACAAGGTCGGGGTTTTGCTGTTGTAGCGGATGAAGTGCGTGTTCTTGCTCAAAAAACCAATCACTCCACCGTAGAGATAAGTAACTTGCTTAACCAATTAACCGAGCGGGTCAAAATATCTGTCGACTCTGTAGAGCAACTTCAGGTCGAAGTTCAAAACAGCAAAAGATGCAGCCATGAAACCGAGCAGAGCATTGAGCTTATTACCAGTTCAATTGAATTAACGGTGGGGCAGCAAAACGAAATAGCGTCTTTGATCGAACAGCAGTCAATGAGTATTAATGAACTTAAAAAGGCACAGGATTACTTAACTAATTTGCTTGAGAACACCAATAAAAAAATCACCAGCAGTTCTCAGATTGCCGTGGATATGAGCGATATGGCCAAGGGAATTTCTTCCACCTTAAATGAGTTCACACTGGCAACCAAATAGTTAGGTACTGATTAATAAGTCGATAGCATTTGCGATGTTGCTATCGCTTTCTATAGGTGACTTTTGGCCGGGCGGTATGTCGGCCATAACTCGGGGATAGACAAAGATGGTAAAAACAGATGTAGATACAAATGGCAATCATATTACTATTTCAGCAGAAGGCGCTTTCGGCTTTAACATGGTGAGTGAGTTTCGAAATAGTTACGTAGAGTATAAGGAGTATGATTTTACTGTTGATTTTCGAAAGGTGGACTATATCGATAGCGCCGGGTTAGGGATGCTACTTAACATGCAAAACTATCTGGAAAAAAAGGATTTAGAGATCCGTATAACTAACCCGTTACCTCAGGTAAAGAAAATACTAATGATATCGAGGTTTGATAAGAAGTTTATTATTGATTAAGAGCGTTCGATGAATGTAATTATTGTAGATGATCAAGCTAGCAATAGAGAGCTTTGCCGATTGCTGTTAAAGCCTATTGCTAGCGACATTAAGATGTACGCCAATGGGCAAGAGTTGATCGATGCTTTACTGAATGCTTCTGCTTTACCGGATGTTATTTTATTGGATGTGATGATGCCGGTTAAGAATGGATTTATTGCGGCGTGTGAAATCCGAGAACGGTTCCCGCAGCATCACATTCCTATCATTTTTTTAACTGCGCTGGATGACGACTCATCATTCGAACAATGCTTATCTCTGGGTGACGACTTTATACTTAAGCCGGTAGAGAAAAGCGTTATTCAAGCCAAGGTGCAGGCGCATTTCAGAATATCTCATATGCACAACGAGGTGAAACAACAAAGAGATGAACTGAAACAGTTTCATGAGTTGATTGAATATGAGCACTCTGTTGCGGATTCGATATTTTCAAACTTAAAAAATGAGATGAACTTACATTTAAAGAACATCTCAGGAGTCGACTATTTATCAACCCCATCAACCCTATTTAATGGTGACTTGATCATTGCGGCTTGCCGTCCTCATGGTGGAGCCTACATTATGGTTGCCGATGCGACTGGGCATGGTCTTCCTGCCGCAATTTCAACGCTTCCGGCTGCTCGGGATTTCTTTAGCATGGCTAAAAAAGGGTTGTCATTAGGGGAGATCGTAACTGAGCTTAACTCGGTGATGGAGAGGTTTCTTCCGGTTGGAATGATGCTGGCTGCCAGCGTATTTGAAATTAAGGCCAGTGGTCTTGAATTCGCATTCTGGGGAGGAGGGTTACCCGATGGATTTTTACTGAACGCAGATGGCACGGTAGCGAGCAGACTTAAATCTAAACATATGCCTCTTGGCGTCTTAAAGAGCAATGAGTTTGAAGCGAATATAGAAGTCATTCAGGTGCTTCCTCAGCAAAAACTGTGCTGTTATACCGACGGCGTTATTGAAGCGAAGAATGCTCACGGTGAACTGTTTGGAGAGGCAAGACTGGAAGAGGTTTTGAGCTGTTCATCTCTGACTATCTCAAAGATTTACCACTCTGTTCACAATCATTCGAACAGATCGGTAGACGATGATCTGTCTATTTTAATTTTAGATTTCCCATTGATAAGTGGCTGTCCGGAAAGAACCGATGCCGCAGAAGCGCATATAAGTCAGTTGCCTTGCGACCTGTCAGTCCACTTCGATGCTTCGTTGATCAGGGAGGTCATTTTGATGAATGAAGTCAGAAAAGTTTTGAACGGTATCATTGCAGGAAGTCATTTAGATCTAATCTGTACCGTGTTGTCTGAACTGCTTAGCAACGCGATTGATCATGGATTACTAGAGCTTGAATCCGACCTGAAACAAGAAGAAGATGGCTTTTATCTGTATTTTCAACAGCGTCAGGAAAAACTGAACCAATTAAGTAATGAAAAGTGGTTAACGTTTAATGCCAAGCATGACTCAGATAAAAAGCACTTTGTGTTGGTCGTTGAGCACAACGGAAGAGGGTTTGAGCATAGCAATCTAATACCTGACATCTCAAATAACGAGGTATGTGGAAGGGGGATAGCCATTGTAAGCGAGCTCTGTGATTCACTAGAGTATTCAAAGGCGGGTCGCTGTGCGACCGCGGTATACTCTTACAAAGCCCGTTGATGTCTGGAGGTGGAATATTGCTGAGTTTTGTTGCCTGCGATATCGGTGACCATTTTAGCCGGTTGCTTCTGCCAAGTACTGTTTAAGTTCATCTGCAACGAAGTCGAAAACTCGGCGAATTCGAAGATTGGTGCGCAGTTCTTGATGACAAACTATCCAGACAGGTAAATGAATAGGCCGTACCAAGTGCTCAAAGGCTCGTACTAGCTGATTGTCCGCATCTCCAATATCTTGTGTTAGATAGATAAGGCCAAGACTTTCTTTACAGAGATTTAGCTGCATCAACTGACATTCAGAGGTCACTTTAATGTTGTCTTCTGTTAACTGGCCACCTTGCTGGTTTAGTTTTTCAATAATAGCGCTGTTATTGCTAAAGCCAATCACTTGCAAATCTACAGCATCAGCCAAGGTTTTTACGGTTGAGAAAGGTTGCAAATACTCTTTTGTGCCATACAGCCAAACCACTTCATCGCCTAGTTTTCTGGCAATAAGGTCAGGTTGAGTGGGGTGGAAACTTCGAATTGCTATATCCGCTTCTCTGCGTTTGAGGTCGCTTACGTTATTTGTCACCACAACCTCAATTGAGATTCCGGGCTCTTTTTTTCGCAACTTGGCGATAATTTTGGGTAGGCGAAACACGGCATCCAGCTCACAGGCGGAGATAACAACGGTCCCTTCGAGCATTTGCGACTGACCATTGGCAACCAAAGAGAAGTCACTTGCGGCGTCACCCATTCGTCTTGCAACTTCTAGCAGCTCGACTCCTCCAGCAGTGAGCACAAGCTTTTGTCCTATTCTATCAAATAGTGAAATTCCCAGCTCTTTCTCTAAAGCGGCCACTTGCCGGCTGAGTGTTGGTTGGGTCATGTTTAAAGCTTTCGCGGCTGCCGATAAAGACCCTTCTTGCGCTGTTACCAAAAAGGCTCGTGTGCGATTCCAATCAAAACAAACAGAATTCCAGTTCATACGTTTTTGTATAGCTCCATGCAATAATTGGTAGTTAACTGACCATTAATACATAGGCATACTACTTGGTAATTGAGTTCAAGCAAGGAGAAGTTATGAGGATATTGGTGTTAGGTGCTTCAGGGGCGACGGGTCGTTTGGTTGTAGAGCAGTTAATTAAAAGACGGCAGCGGGTAAGAATCATTGTTCGTTCATCCAAAGATCTATCGT
This sequence comes from Vibrio sp. 99-8-1, assembly GCF_013114595.1. Taxonomy (GTDB): domain Bacteria; phylum Pseudomonadota; class Gammaproteobacteria; order Enterobacterales; family Vibrionaceae; genus Vibrio. The sequence continues at coordinate 33,897 of NZ_VTXE01000016.1, forward strand.
CGATGATTACAGATAGCGATCTGGTTGAAGTGACATATGCGAGTGTACTGGATCTGACCGATCAGCAAATGATAGAGCAAGTACAAGGATGTGAGGCTGTAGTGTCATGCTTGGGGCATAATTTAACCTTTAAGGGAATATTCGGTCAGCCTCGGCGTCTGGTGACAGACGCGATAAAACGTGTGTACCGATCAATCAATGCTATCCAACCAGCAACACCGATAAAACTGGTATTAATGAGCACCACAGGGTTTCAGAATCAAGTTGAGGGAGAAAAAGTGTCCATGGCCCATAGAGCGATAGTCTCACTGTTGAGAGTCACTTTACCTCCTCATGTTGACAATGAACAAGCCGCGCTGTTTTTACAAGCTCAGCATAAACAGCTTTCTAAGTGTATTGAGTGGGCAGCAATACGCCCTGACAGCTTGGTTGACCATACTCAGGTAACACCATACCACCTACATGCTTCGCCGCAGCATGACCCTATTTTTGATTCACAAAAAACAAGCCGTATAAACGTGGCCCATTTTATAGTAGAGCTGGTTACGACTCCTCGCATATGGGATAAGTGGCGCAGTAAATTGCCGGTGATTTATAATGAATCGTTTTAGTAGCTTGTTTGACTTGTACGTGAACTAAAGCGTTAGCAAAGTTAGAGGTGCCAAAAGTTAGAGGTGCGTGTATTCGCAAGAACGCTTTTCGCAGGATCGTTAGCGGTTTTTACGGCCTCTTTTGCGTTAACCAGAAATTACCGTAGTAGAGCTTCTCTAACTTAACCTGATCGCCTTGTTGCAGCAGGACAAATTCTAGATCGGATTTCTTCTTGGCAACGGTGATGTAATGACGAATGCCATCTTCTGTTGTTTTGGTCTCGTAATAACCTAAATCGACAGGTTTTATTTTCTGCTTTAGCAGATAAGTGTATTGTCTCTTTAAGTTATTGTTTTGGATGTCTAAAGTGACTTGCTGAAGCAATAGTGTGAACGGATAAGCGGCTTCTTCCATGGATTCCTGAGTGTTCTTGAGACGGTTTTTCATCTCCATAGTGCGAAAATCATAACTGTAGGAACGGTGGTTAGAGCCAATTTCTTCTTCATAGCTTGTGTACACGGGAACAATTTGATCACTTTCCACTTTATATACGCCTTGTTCTTCCACATCGGCATCAATAAATAGAAAAGAGCCTTTTGCGCGTGATTTATATTGGCATACCTGCTGTTCACAGCTTGAGGTAATCGACAAATCGCCAAGCGTGATGGGGCCAAAACCTACCGAGTATTCGCTGCTGTTAGCCGCTAATGGCACTATAGTGAGGATAGTCGCCATAAGTTTTAGATAAATATTCGTTGCTGTTTTTTTCATATTTTTTATTCACTAATGCTCTGTAAATTTCGCTAGGTCATTTGTAAAGTATAGTTGCTACAAGCTATATATACCTTAATTAACCTTATACCACATGTTGGTGCTATCCAAGTTAAGTTCGGTTTTTGAGTCGCTTGCCACTCAGTTAACCAATTGCGATGTAATGCATTACTTTTTTTATTTCGTCTATAATCAAAATGATAGTCGCGAAAGGTCACCAGACCCTAGGGTTATGCTGAGAAGGAACTGGATTTTACACAAGAATGTGTTGTAGGAGATGACGCCTATTAAACAAAAGAGTATGGACATCAACCGCTATTGTTACGCAAAGCTTTTGCTGCCGACCACATTTATACGGCTGCTTAATGTGGTGGTGCGTATTCCAATCTACTTGTTTGTTTTGCTATTACCCAGTTACGCTTCTGCTCAGCCAGCCTCTGGTGTTGAGTTTGGGAAAAGCTCGTTATCCAATATGCCCGTTATTCTTCAAGACTACATCGAAGAGATGCACCCTCCAATAGACGATAACTGGGCCGATGCAACAGAAAGCTACTTCGCCACCATGGTTCATGACTTTAGTACCTATATTGATCACGGCTTAGCAAAAGATGAAGATGAGCAGCAGTTAGAAAATCGCAGCTATTTACGCCTCCGTACTAACTTTAATTACACCCACCGAGGCGATTTTGACTCAAAGGGGCGTGTTTCTGTGCGAGTGGACTTACCCCATGTAGAAGAGAACTGGAACCTAATATTTGATACCGACCCAGATGACTATGATTCGTTAGAGAACAAGCAGCGTGATTTAGGAGGGGGGAGAACAACCACTTCTAATGAAGGAGCGATTGGTGGTGTTCGCTTAGAAGGGGACCAAATTAAACACTGGAAAACTAAGTTTGATATCGGTATCAAAATACGTTGGCCAATCGACCCGTTTGTTCGTACCGAGTTACAACGCGTAGAGAACGTAACCGACGACTGGGTTACGCAGTTCAGACAAGAGTTATTCTATTACCACTCTATTGGTTTAGGGTCACTTACAGAACTGAATTTTTTCTATCCAGTGAATGACAATCACTCAACGATTCTATCCCTTAACTCTAGTGCCCAGTATCTTTATGAAGATTATGGCTGGGAGCTGTTGCAGCAAGTTGTCTTAGCCGATCGAATCAACAGAGAACATTTAATGGAGTACTCGGTTGGTATTGATATTGAGCCAAAAGCGTCTGACGAGATCGGCAACTATTGGTTATCAGCAACTTGGCGTCACAAGCTGTATAAGAACTGGTTGTTTCTAGCCATCACTTCACAGGTTGATGCCCCTAGAGAGTACAATTACAAAGCCAACCCTGGTGTATTGATTGAAGTTGAGGCCTTTTTCTCTCGAAACCGGAAAGTGGATCGCTTGCGTAGAAGTATTCCTGCTCCAACTCGGACAATCAACTGATCTGATGCTCTGCAAGTCACAGAGCCCACGCCTATTGAGAGTGGAATATTGTGTGATCACTTAGAGATATACACCTTTAAAGGTATATATTTTATCAATAATAACCTCTATATTTACTTTTTCGGATAAAGGTAAAGAGAGAGTTATGTCGAACATTCAAGAATTTATGACTGAGCATCACAAAAACTGTGATGATCTTTTAGTGGACGCGGAAGGGGCTCTTGCAAAGGCAAATTGGACGGATTTTGAAGCAGCGTGGAACAAGTTTGATGCGGAAACGCAGCACCACTTTGCTTTAGAGGAAGATATTTTGTTTCCTGAGTTTGAGAAGCAAACCGGTATGACTGGGGGACCAACCATGGTTATGCGTCAAGAACATAGTCAAGTTCGAGCGATGTTTGACCAGATGCAGCAGGCCATTCAAACGCAAGATACTGACAGAGCTATGGGGATTATCGAGAGTGTTATGTTGCTAATACAGCAGCACAATATGAAAGAAGAGCAGATTCTTTACCCTATGTCCGACAACCATTTAGCCAATGGAGCGGAGATTGTGGGCCAAATGAAGAACACCTCGGTTTCAGGCGACAATGCTAAATAATGGTTAACGTTACCTATCTTGATGTGAGCGAGCTGGAACCACCACAACCGATGAGAGAGATATGTAATACGCTTGCCACTATGTCTAAGGGAACGGTATTGCATGTATTTCATCGACGCGAACCCGTCCCTCTCTATGATATGTTGCGTGAAAAATATGCCTTTCAACATCAGCAGTTACAAGAAAGCTGCCACCATATCTATATCTGGCATTTAGGTGATGTTAAGTGTGAACACTATGTAAGGACTGCATTGCATGCGAATGACAGGACTTAATTTTGACGCAATCCCTGAGTTGCACGTACCACTGCGCTTTTATTTAACGGCGCCTCTGTTCGCCATTCTGGCGTCACTGCTGTTTATCGATCAAGGCAGTACGATCTGGTTGAGTCGCTGGTTGCCGGCTTCGCTGGCGATTACGCATCTTTTTGCTCTCGGTGTCATGGCAATGGTGATGATTGGCTCTCTATATCAGGTTATGCCGGTGTTGTGTGGTGCCCCCATTCCTACCAGTAAATGGTCTCTGTTGTTGATTCATGCAGGGCTAACCGCCGGAACACTGTTGCTGTGCGCAGGGTTTCTAGGTTGGATATCCTTGATGGCGAGTTTTGTCGTATTGGCAATGAGTTTGGGTTATTTTATCGTCTCCATTCTGTGGGTATTAATACGAAATGCCAGTGGTCAACAGACCAGAACGCCAATACTGATGGCGGTGTCCGCGTTAGCCCTACTGCTGGTGGTTGGACTGCTGCTGTTATCAAGCTATTTGTGGGGTTTCCAGCCTACGGTAGGCAAGAGTCTTACTCATCTACATGCCAGTTTAGGTTTGTTTGGCTGGGTGCTGTTACTTATGATGGCGGTCAGCTTTCAGGTTATCCCCATGTTTCATGTCACCCCTGTCTTTCCTCGGTTGTGGCGTGTTGGCCTAACGGCATCTACGGTTGTTGGATTGGTAGCGATGACATTGGCGACGTTTCTTGCCTATGATCTGACCTATTTTGCGATGTTTCTTGCCAGTATTGCCATACTTTATGCCGCCGTTGCTCTTTCTCGTTTAGCACAAAGAAAAAGAAAGCTGCCGGATGTTGTGGTTACTTATTGGCAATCAGGGTTTGCTTGTCTGATATTGGCCAGTTTACTTGTCATCGCGATGGAGCATGCATCACCGATGTGGCAAGTTAAGTTAGAGGTGTTGGTTGCATTGATCATCGGCTTGGGTTTTATCGTTGGAATCATGCAAGGTATGTTATTAAAAATTGTCCCTTTTTTAATAAGCCTACACTTGCAACCTATTGCCATGCAAAACCCCTCAGCCATGATGTTGCTACCGGATCATTATCGTCTGATTAGTCGCAAGCAGTGCCGTGTTCAATACTGGTTATATGTTTTGGTTTTAGCCAGCATCGCGGTGTCATTTTTTGTGCCATCACTCTCTTTTACTATTGGTCTTTCCTTAATGCTTAACTGGCTTGTGGTTGGATTGAATTTGCTACAAGCCAGTAAGATTTTCTTCACTGTACGCAAACAGATGTTAGCCTTGTAACCTTGCTAGCTAATCTCTGTAAACAGCTGAATTTGAGACTGTAACCATTGACAAAATATAGCCACTTTTTCTCGTTTAAAGTGGCTTTTTGGTGCACATAAATAGTAACTGTAGTTAGACTTCGCTGATTGCTGGCCAATCCGTACCAGTTGACCGTCCCGTATATAGCGATAAGCAAGGCTATGCTTTACCAGTGCCACGCCTTGTCCGGCTAATGCCCCTTCCAGAATATAACTTGAACCATTATATTTTAATGTTGGCTTGGTGTTCTCGATAGATAAGTTGCTTAGCCAGCTTCTCCAATCCATATCGGGCCAAACATCTTCGATAAGGTTAGCATGAGCAAGCTCTGACATCTGAAATAGATGATGCTCTTGTTGGTATCTAGGGTGACAAGCAGGGTAAAGCTCCTCATCCATTAACCAGATACTCTGAAGGTTTTTATAGTTTCCTTTACCGTATCGAATACAGAGATCCACGGAATCATCATCAAAAGTAACCAGCTCATTTCTTGGGTCCATCAGCAAGGAGATCTCTGGATTATCCGCTCTGAAGTGATTGAGTCTCGGCATTAACCAGTGTTGGGCAAAAGAAGGGTGGGTAGAGATAGAAAGACGGTGAGGATAGGGGTCTTTGCTTAATGATTTGACGCCATGTAGTATTTCGGCAAAGCCTTTACTCGCTGAGTGAAACAATTTTACCCCTTCGTCGGTGAGCGTGATATTGCGATGCTGACGTATAAATAGATCGCAACCTAGCCACTCTTCCAGTTGGCGTATTTGTTGGCTTACTGCTGCAGGGGTGACGAACAGGCTTTCCGCCGCATCCTTGAAACTGCCTTTATTGGCTGCACAATAAAAGTAATACAAACTTTGTAGCGGAGGCATGCTTTGTTTCACGTTAGTTTTCCTTAACTGACCATCAATTTCTATCGTTTGAAGCAAAATAGAGTATAGACCAATATAACGTTATCAAGTCAGTGAAGGAGAGCGTTATGAGTCATGCATTAATCAGTGTTGAATATAGAGCGGCATATTTTGTAAAGAATACGGTTAAGTATTTCTATACGCTTATAACACGCTGGCAGCGAAACTGGTCCACGCGAAAACACTTAGCGGCACAGTCTGACTTTATGCTTGAAGATGTTGGCATTACACATGAACAGGCAAAAGCGGAAGCAAATAAACCGTTTTGGCGTTAATAAAAAAGTGCCAGCTCTTTGCTAGAGTCTGGCACTTAGTTTATTTAGGCTGACAATTACTGTGCGATTAAATCTTTATAAGCAATTGTTTTACCTTGAGGTTTCTCGTTAGCCAGTTTCGCTTTAGGCGAACCAGGTTGTGATAGCCAGTACTCAGCCCCTTTCTCAGGGTTAAGTTTAGGACCACACTCTCCTTGAGCACCACTGCGTTCTAGGCGGCGCAATACTTTATCTTGCGCTTTTGCTAATCCATCTAAAGCTTGCTGAGGTGTTTTCTCTCCACTCGCCGCTTCAGATACATATTGCCACCAAAGTTGAGCAAGTTTTGGATAGTCTGGCACATTGGTTCCTGTAGGAGTCCACTGTTTACGTGCATCGCTACGGTAAAACTCAACTAAGCCACCCAGTTTTGGAGCAATATCGGTCATCGCCTGAGAGTTGATGTCTGACTCACGAATTGGTGTTAAGCCAACCAGAGTTTTCTTCAAACTAACCGATTTTGATACAACAAACTGAGCATAGAGCCATGCTGCTTTACGACGGTCTAGAGGTGTGCTGTCTAAGAAGGTCCAAGAGCCCGCATCTTGATAACCCAGTTTCATACCATCTTCCCAGTATGGACCTCTTGGTGATGGAGCCATACGCCATTTTGGCGTACCATCTTCATTTACTACAGGTAATCCCGGTTTGGTCATATCGGCTGTAAACGCGGTGTACCAGAAAATCTGTTGAGCAATGGAACCTTGTGCAGGAACAGGGCCCGCTTCACCAAACGTCATACCTTGTGCTTCAGGTGGCGCATACTGTTTGAGCCAGTCAACATATTTGGTTGTGGCGTAAACAGCAGCAGGTCCATTGGTTGCTCCCCCGCGTGAAACGCTAGAACCAGCAGGTTGACAGCCTTCAATGCGGATGCCCCACTCATCAACAGGTAAGCCATTAGGTATTCCTTTATCACCTGCGCCAGCCATAGAGAACCATGAGTCAGTAAAACGCCAGCCTAAAGAGGGGTCTTTTTTACCGTAATCCATGTGACCATAGACTGGTTTACCATCAATCATTTTTACTTTGTCGGTAAAGAACTCAGCAATATCTTCATACGCAGACCAGTTTAGTGGTACACCTAACTCATAACCGTAAGCTTGTTTGAATTTCGCTTTAAGATCTTCACGTTCAAACCAATCTGCACGGAACCAATATAGGTTAGCAAATTGTTGATCAGGTAATTGATAAATCTTGCCATCCGGACCGGTGGTAAAGTCTAAACCAATAAAATCAGGAAGATCTAACATTGGGTTGGTGACTTCTTTACCGTCTCCTTTGATAAAATCACTGATTGGCACGACTTTTCCGTAACGGAAGTGTGTACCAATAAGATCGGAGTCATTGATATAGGCATCGTAAATATTACGGCCTGTCTGCATTTGTGTTTGCAGTTTTTCAACAACATCACCTTCTTGGATCAGGTCATGATTGACCTTAATACCTGTAATTTCATAAAAGGCTTTTGCTAATGTTTTGGCTTCGTACTCATGCGTAGTGATGGTTTCGGAGGCGACATTTATTTCCATTCCTTGGAAAGGTTTAGCGGCATCGATGAACCATTGCATCTCTTGTTGTTGCTCAGAGTTAGATAATGTTGATGGAGTAAACTCTGAATCCAGCCATTTTTTTGCTGCCGACATATCAGCATAAGCATTTGGTGACAGTGCGGCCATTGCGATAGCGATAGACAAGCAGCGTCCTAGGTAAGATTTTTTCATATCCGTTTGCATTGTTATTTAAACTCCTGTTATGAGTATGTTTCCTACCGAAAGCAACCAAGCTGACGGTAGGTGTCGTTCTACGTTATTGGTATTACGTTTTTGTTATCCCCACTTAAGTACGGTACACAGCCAAATTACAGAAACTGTAAACGGCACCCAGATGCTCATTTCGCTTAATCCCACAAAACCCAAATGAATAAATGCCGAACTAAGTAAACCGATAAATAAGCGATCACCTCGCGTAGTGGTAATAGGCAAAAAGCCTTTGCGCTCTACGCATGGAAATTTGATTTCAAGTACCGTCATAGTGATAAGAATCAAAGCGATACCTGTAAAAAATAGTGCTGATGGGGTGGTCCAAGCCATCCAACTCATACTGTTCTCCTTATACGCGACCTAGCGCGAATCCTTTTGCCACGTGATTACGAACAAACCATATAACCAATATGCCCGGCAGAATCGTTAGCACACCTGCGGCGGCAAGAACTCCCCAATCAATACCGGAGGCACTGACGGTTCGAGTCATCACGGCTGAGATTGGTTTTGCGTCTACGGACGTTAATGTTCGTGCCAGTAGCAGTTCTACCCAGCTGAACATAAAGCAGAAGAATGCCGACACGCCAATGCCTGAACGGATCATGGGTAAGAAAATCTTCACAAAGAACTTAGGAAAACTGTAGCCATCAATATAGGCGGTTTCATCGATTTCCCGTGGCACGCCTGACATAAAGCCTTCCAGAATCCATACCGCCAATGGCACATTAAACAGACAGTGTGCTAAAGCGACCGCAATGTGTGTGTCGAACAGCCCCACTGATGAGTAAAGCTGGAAGAAGGGCAGCAAAAACACCGCGGGAGGAGCCATTCTGTTGGTTAGCAGCCAGAAAAACAGATGCTTATCACCAACAAAACGGTAACGTGAAAACGCATAAGCCGCAGGTAAGGCCACAAGTAGGGTGATGCACATGTTCATCACCACGTAGATGATGGAGTTGACATACCCCATATACCAAGAAGGATCAGAAAATATGGTTCGGTAGTTATCCAGAGTCCAAGTGTTAGGTAGAAAACTCAAGCCACCTAATATCTCTTGGTTCTCTTTAAACGACATGTTTAGCAGCCAATAAATCGGCAACATTAAACAGATAATATAAAGGGCTAAGCCGAATATCTGTAAGTGTCGGGTATATTTAGATTTGGTCATAATTGCGCCTCTTACTTATTTTCGCTGTGGGTCATTGCGGTATAGAAAGCCCAGCTGACCAATAAAATGATAAGAAAATAGATGATAGAAAAAGCGGCTGCGGGGCCAATGTCGAACTGACCAATCGCCATTTTTGTTAGTGCCTGACTGAGGAAGGTGGTTGAGTTTCCGGGGCCTCCTCCGGTAAGTACGAACGGTTCGGTGTAGATCATAAAGCTGTCCATGAAACGGATAAGCACACCGATAAGCAGCACATTTTTTAGCTTAGGCAACTGAATATAGCGAATGATTGACCATGTGGACGCTCGGTCGATATTGGCGGCTTGATAATACGCATCCGGAATAGCGCGAAGACCTGAGTAACACAGAAGCGCAATAAGAGATGTCCAGTGCCAGATATCCACTAACAAGACCGTTAGCCATGCATCAATAGGGTTGCCCGCATAGTTGTAGTCAATGCCGATAGAATTCAACGCCCAACCAAATAAGCCAATATCTGCACGGCCAAAAATCTGCCAGATAGTGCCGACTACGTTAAGAGGAATAAGTAGCGGAACCGCAAGAACGATGAGACAAAATGCAGACCATTTGCCTTTGGTCGGCATGGTTAACGCAACGGCGATGCCCAGCGGTACTTCAATCAATAGTACGGCAAATGAAAAACCGAACTGGCGTAATAATGCACCTTGCAAACGTTCATCATTAAGCATCTCTTTGTACCATTCCGTGCCGACAAAATAAGCTGTATCAGCGTCAAAAATGTCCTGAATGGAATAGTTAACAACGGTCATTAGCGGCACGATGGCGCTGAACGCAACCAGCAAAAATACCGGTAATACCAGAAACCACGCCTTGTTGTTGACGACTTTATTCATGTTCTTCTCCCGTGGAAACTAAGTAATCATTGAGATACAACATGGTCCACTGCTCTGGAAAGCTGATATAGGCATGACCTTGAGGAACCGGCTGATCTTCTTGTAACCGCACTTTTATTTGCTGCTGACCAAGAGTTAGAGAGAGAATTTTGTAGGTTCCCAAATCTTCCACATGGGAGACCAAGGCCTTCATTGCCGATGCGTTGGGTTGCTCCCATACATGAACAAATTCCGGGCGAATGCCTATTTTTAGGTTTTGGCTGTGACTTTTGGCGAGTACCTCTCTGAGCTGAGGAGCCAATGGCAATTCTATCTCATCAAATGCAACGCCATGTTCTGTTGCCGTTACGTCAATAAGGTTCATGCCCGGGCTGCCTATAAAGTAGCCGACAAAAGTGTGGTTTGGACGTTCAAAAAGTTCTCGCGGTGTGCCGAACTGCACGATTTGGCCGTTGTACATAACGGCGATTTTGTCGGCAAAGGTGGAAGCCTCAAGCTGATCATGAGTCACGTAAACCATAGTGATATTGAACTGCTGGTGGATCTGCTTAAGCTTGCGTCTTAGTTTCCATTTTAATTGTGGGTCTATGACGGTTAATGGCTCATCAAAGAGGATGGCAGAAACATCATCTCGAACCAGACCTCTTCCCATCGATACTTTCTGTTTTTCATCTGCGGTAAGGTACTGCGCTTTTTTTGTCAGTACTGGCGTAAGTTCCAAGATATTGGCAATGTCGGTGACTTTAGTGTGAATTTTGTCTTTGTTAACCTTCATATTTCTTAGAGGGAAGGCCAAATTGTCATAAACCGTCATCGTGTCGTATATTACCGGAAACTGAAAAACCTGAGCAATATTGCGTTCTTGAGGAGGAAGGTGGTTTACTTTTTTACCGTCAAACAAAACCTCGCCATTTGAAGGACTCATCAGGCCGGAGATAATGTTAAGCAGCGTGGATTTTCCGCAGCCTGACGGCCCTAATAGGGCAAAAGCTCCCCCTTGTTCCCATGTGTGAGTCATCTCTTTAATGGCATAGATGGACTCGTCGTTAGGTGCTTTATCGTATGTATGAGCAAGCGAATTCAGCGTGATCTGAACCATACCGGATTACCCTCTTAAAATTGGACTAGGGGCATGGAGCAGTTTTTCATCCATGCCAAAAACATAAAACTTATGAATAGGGATATATATTTTGATAACTTCATCCACGTTGTAGCGATGAACACCAGGTATATGCAGGACCAGTTCAAAGTGCTTATTTCTTAGGTGTAAAAAGGTTTCTGAACCACTGATTTCAGCAACCTCAACGGTCACGGTGAGTTCTACGTCATCATCATTTTTGGGTAACAAGCTGAGGTGGCTTGGTCGTATACCAAATATGTAGCTGCCTTTTTCAAGATGCTTGAGTGACTGATTGAGAGGGAAGTGAGCATCTTGGTCGAAACTGACTTCCGCATCCGTGACCTCACCTTTCATCAAGTTAATCGGTGGTTCGCTGAACAAGCTGGCTGAAATGACGGTATTGGGTTGATGGTATACCGCGGTGGTTTCACCAGACTGAATGACTCTACCTTCATGCAGAATCGTGGTTGTGCCACCTAAGGCTAAGGCTTCATTAGGTTCGGTCGTGGCGTATATAGCGATGGTATGGCGTGTTTTAAATAGTTCGCGCATTTCTTGGCGAAGCTCTTCACGTAACTTGTAGTCCAAGTTAACTAACGGCTCATCAAATAAGATTATCTCTGCATCCTTAACAAGCGCTCTCGCCATAGCGGTACGCTGCTGCTGTCCCCCAGAGAGCTCTAATGGGTTTCTAGTGAGATAGTCGGTAATTCTTAACATTTCAGCCGTTGAGTGAACGCGCTCTTTAATGTCGCTATCAGACATACCCGCCAATCTTAATGGTGAGGCGATATTCTCAAACACCGATAAGTTTGGATAATTGATAAATTGCTGATACACCATAGAGATATTTCGCTCTCTAACGGGTGTAGTGGTTACATCGGTTCCATTCACTAAGATGCGACCTGATGTTGGTCTATCGAGTCCAGCGATCAAACGCATCAAGGATGTTTTTCCTGCCAACGTTCGGCCGAGAAGAACATTAAACGATCCCGGTTCGAATACCAGGTTGGCATCAATAATATGATCCTCACCGTCAAACGATTTGCATACCTGCTCCAGTGTTAATGACACTTAGTTCTCCTTACTTCGAACATATTTATTTTCGCTAATGTTCGTTATTGCTAAAGTCGTGCCAAAAAATGATTTAGATTAACAAAATTGCAACATTATTTGCTATCAATATGATATTAAAGGGTTTATTTAATAATTTCGAAATGAGTGCCTTCTATAAGTCAATAACTTAGAGTTGAGTTAATAATCTAGTATGTTACATAAATGTGTTCATTGTGTTCATTTGGTGTTACGGTGACTGAACAATAGCGGAACAGTGTATGTAAACGAACATAGTGGTTTTTTGGGTATAAGAAGCGACTGTGTTGCTGTACAGAGAGTAAAAAACAGTATGAAATCGGAACGACAATCCATTATTCGTGAGTCATGGCAGCGTTGCCGAGAAGCCGGCTTAACCCACAGCAGCGAGCCTATCATTGAGATCAACACCAGCAATGAACTTAATCATGTTCTTGATGAAAATCACGGCTTGGTCAGTGCCACTCAACAGAAGGTGCTGCCTTTTTATGACAACTTGTTGTCTAACAGCAATTGTATTGTGATGCTTGCAGACACTAACGGCCAGTTGCTCAATTCTTGGGGGGATCATTGGAGCAAAAATAAACAGAGTCAAAGAGTGTTTGGTCATGGTGTTCACTGGAAAGAGTCTCTTCTGGGAACCAATGCAATAGGAACCGCTCTCGAAACAGGCTCCATTGTTCAGGTGTTCCATGATGAACACTTTTTGTTGTCCAATCGATTTATGACTGGCTCTGCTGCTCCATTGTTTGATGCCGAGCGCCGTATGACGGGTGTTCTGTCCATTTCTAGTGATGCCTACATTCCAACGGCACATACTCTAGGAATGGTAAAATTGATGTCACAAGCGATTGAAAACCAGTTAATTGTCTCTCAATTTCATACTGAACATTTCCTATTTTGGTTTAACACCAGTGCTGACAATATTGATAGTCAGTGGTCTTCTCTGCTTGTATTTGACGAGAAAGGGATGGTGATATCGGCCAATCGCCGGGCAGAAGTAGTACTCGGTGGCGACTTGGGCTTACAGAGCATTGAACAACTGTTTGATGTGAAACTGTCGCAACTTTTATCGCATCCAGCGTATACGCCTTTGACCTTTTCATGCCGTCAGCAGTTTAAATTTCATGGCATTGTTATTCCTCCTTCTATTCCTAAAGGCAGATTATTGGACTTTCGAAAAGGCACGAAACCGAAGGCGTCTAATGAAAAGCAACAAGTTTTGGATCTTCAACGTTTAGATATGGGGGATAAGCGATTATCCAAAGCCATTTTGCAAGCGAGAAAAATCCTAGATACAGATATCCCCATATTGATACATGGCGAAACAGGGGTAGGTAAAGAGGTGTTCGTTAACGCGTTGCATCTCGCAAGTGAACGGCGAGACGCTGCTCTCATTGCGGTAAATTGCGCGGCAATCCCGTCTGAACTTGTTGAATCTGAACTGTTTGGTTATGAGAAAGGAGCGTTTACCGGTGCCCATAATAAAGGTTATGTTGGTTTAATCAGAAAGGCAGATAAAGGCACTCTGTTTTTGGATGAGCTGGGGGATATGCCGCTAAAAGTGCAGGCTAGGTTGTTAAGAGTACTGCAAGAACGAAAAGTGACCCCTTTAGGTTCAACAACCTCTTATCCTGTTGATTTTAAACTTGTCTCTGCGACCAATAGGCAGTTAAAAGAAGATGTGGCGTCTGGGCAGTTTCGCCAAGATCTGTTTTACAGAGTATCGGGTTTAAACATTACTCTGCCTAGTTTGCGGGAACGGACTGATAAAGATGTTTTGATACAGTATTTGCTCGATAAGTACGCCTCTGATAATAGCCAAGCGACCATCTCCATTGAGGTGCTGTCCATGTTTCGTTCTCACCCATGGCCGGGAAATATTCGCCAAATGGTGAATGTCATTCAAATTGCTTTAGCGATGGCGGAGCCAGATACCATAACGGTACAACACCTTCCTGACGATTTTCTGAGTGATTTTGAAAACAGTCGTGCTTCATTGACGGCGGCTGAGTCGCAACATACCAGTCGGTTTTCGCCAAGTCAGGGTTCAGGAAATAACAGTAATCTTCTGCCGAATGACTCATTTGACCCTCATTATCCTCAAACGGATGAGATGAACCATCCGTTGGATTCCGGTCTTCCGTTACCGTTAGAGAGAGAAAATCAATCTAACTGGCATCAGGTCTATCTGCGCGAAAATGGCAATATTTCTGCAACGGCAAAGGCATTAAATATCAGTAGGAATACCTTATACAGACGACTGCGAGAGGCTGGGTTGAAGTAATAAAAAGAGTTGCCTCAATGAATCATCCGTTTATCTGATAATTCATTGAGGCATTGGATTTAACTGTTACTCGTTATCGTGGTTGAGGTGATTGAATTATGCGTAGTTTACGGGTTGTTGGTCGGTTTCAGCATCAACACTTGAGTCAACAGTCGTATCAGCACTACTTTTATCCAGATCCAAATAGTTTTGCAGTTGCTCTATTTCGCTAGAGGTGAATTCCAATCCAAGTTTACTTCTTCGCCACAATATATCTTCTACAGATATTGCCCACTCATGATGAATCAGGTAGTCCACTTCAGCTTGATATAAACCGTGGCCAAAGTGTTGACCGAGCTGTTGTAGAGACTCTTTTCCTGCCATGAATAGATTGACACGTGTTCCATATGCTCTTACCCAGCGAGCTAAAATATCATCTTGAACCCAAGGATAAGCATTGATGAATGAAAGTTGTAAAGAGTCTCGAGAGGTGAACTCTCCCCCAGGCAAAATGGCCTCTTTTGTCCATGCTGGTGTCATGGATGGAAAGTAGGGGGCAAGTTGATCCACCGCGGCCTGACCCAGTTTACGATAGGTGGTTAACTTGCCACCAAAAATGGAAAGTAGCGGGGCATCGTCTAACTCGTCATCCAACTCGATGGTGTAGTCTCGAGTAACGGCTTGTGCATCTGAAGACTCATCTTCACACAGTGGTCTAACTCCTGACCAAGTCGAAACCACATCTTGTGGTGAAACTTTATCAATGAAGTGTTGATTAGCAATATCGCATAGGTAGTTTATTTCATCATCATCAATTACTACCTTTTTGGGATCGCCTTTAAACTCCACATCAGTGGTGCCGATAACCGAATATTTGTCCAGATAGGGGAGAACAAACACAATTCGTTGGTCTTGGTTTTGTAGAATAAAGGCATGGTCACCTTGGTACATGCGCGGCACGATGATATGACTGCCTTTTACCAGACGAATTCCTCGCGGTGACGGCATTTTTAACTGCTGATCAAAAAACTTATCGACCCAAGGACCCGCTGCATTGACTAAGGCTTTACATTTAACCTGCTGAGTTTCACCGCTTATGCTGTCTTTAATATCAATCAACCAGCCATCTTGGTTGCGAGTTGCGTTAGTGCATTGAGCACGAGTGTGAATTTTGGCTCCTTTCTCTTCTGCTAACTTGGCATTGATTACCACCAGACGAGCATCGTCTACTGAGCAGTCTGAATATTCAAAGCCTTGAGACATCTCTGGCAACAAAGGGCCATTTTTGTCAAATTTGACACCATGACTGGCGGGTAGAGACACTCTCTTGCCAATGTTGTCATAGAGAAAAAGACCGGCACGAATCATCCAAGCCGGACGTAAATGTGGACGGTGAGGCAACCTAAATCGAAGAGGGGCCACAAGGTGAGGTGCATTTTTTAGCAGCACTTCTCGTTCAGCGAGTGCTTCACTCACCAAACGAAACTCATAATGCTCAAGGTAACGAAGTCCACCGTGAATTAGTTTGCTGCTCGCGGAAGAGGTGGCTGAGGCCAGATCGTTCATTTCATACAATGCGACGTTTAGTCCGCGACCTGCGGCATCACTTGCTATTGCAACACCATTTATGCCGCCGCCAATAACAACTAAATCATATTTCGTCTCATTATCCTGCATATTAATACCTATGTTCGTTTTGTGGTCATTATGCTCGTTCGAGTGTATTGGTTATTATATAAACATAGTGCTCAATAAAAATCGAACAATATTTTTAGCGTAATTGTTAAATTTCTACTTATTGGTCAAAAAAAGTAGTGATGATTTTTGCTATAATTGGCATTTACTCATTGTATTTTCAGGGTATTTAACCGAGATTAGCAAGGTTTGATAATATAAATGTTGCATTTATGATAAATATTTGTTTCGATAATGGTTGTACGAACAAAAGCGAACATTGAACAGCAATTTAAGGATTTAAAAGCAGATGGAAAACAGTAAACAAGTGGTTGTTGCTTTGGATCAGGGAACAACAAGCTCTCGTGCCATCATCTTTAATCAGAGCTCTAATATTGTAAGTAAGGCGCAGCGAGAATTTAGCCAGATATACCCGAAACCTGGCTGGGTTGAGCATGATCCCATGGAGATTTGGGCAACTCAGCGCTCGTCTTTGACAGAGGTATTGGCTCAGTCGGATATTCATAACCAAGAAGTTGCCGCGATTGGAATTACTAACCAACGTGAGACCACGATTGTGTGGGATAAGAATACGGGTATTCCTGTCTATAACGCCATTGTTTGGCAGTGTCGCCGTACTGCAGATCGCTGTAATGAACTGAAACAGCAAGGCTTAGAACCCTATGTTAAGCAAGTGACGGGACTGGTTATTGACTCTTATTTCTCAGGTTCGAAAGTGGCTTGGATACTGGATAATGTTGAAGGTGCAAGAGAGCGAGCTGAGAAAGGTGAGCTGCTTTTTGGTACGGTTGATACTTGGTTAATATGGAAGTTAACCTCAGGAAAAGCGCATGTCACCGACGTTACTAACGCATCTCGTACCATGCTGTTTAATATCCATACGCTTGAATGGGATAAGAAACTGCTGGAGATTTTTAATATTCCTGAACAGATGTTGCCCGACGTAAAGTCGTGCAGCGAAGTCTATGGCTACGCCAATATTGGTGGTGGAACTAAGATTCCTATTAGCGGCATTGCCGGAGATCAGCAAGCCGCATTAATTGGTCAGCAGTGTTTAAAGAGAGGAATGGCTAAAAACACATATGGAACAGGGTGTTTTTTATTGATGAACACCGGTGAGAAGGCGATTGAATCTAAACACGGCTTGTTGACAACGATTGGTTATAAAATTGGTGATGATGTTGCTTATGCCCTTGAAGGAAGTGTCTTTATGGGTGGGGCTGTTATTCAGTGGTTACGTGACGAAATTGGTTTGATTCGAGATGCATCCGATAGCGAGTATTTTGCCAATAAAGTCGACGATAGTAATGGCGTTTATGTTGTCCCTGCTTTTGTCGGTTTGGGTGCGCCTTACTGGGATCCTGAAGCACGAGGCACAATTACCGGCTTAACGCGAGGAACCAATCGTAATCATATTATTCGTGCTGCACTAGAGTCTATTGCCTATCAAAGTCGCGATGTGTTGCAAGCCATGGAAGATGACTCTGGCCTTTCACTTAACCATATTTGTGTAGATGGTGGAGCCGTTGTTAATGATTTTCTGATGCAGTTTCAAGCGGATATTTTAGGAAAAAATGTCGTCAGGCCAAATGTAACCGAATCAACCGCTTTAGGTGCGGCTTTGCTGGCTGGTTTAGCCGTTGGTTTTTGGTCGTCAAAAGAAGAACTGGTCAGTAAAAAAGAGATTGAGAAAATCTTCTCACCAGAAATGGAAAAGCCACAAAGGGAAACCAGATACCGTGGATGGTTAGATGCTGTTGAGCGTACTAAGTCTGGTTAGTTTTCCTTTTAAACAAGTTCCAAACGTAAAAAAGAAGCTTTTTCAGGCTTCTTTTTTTTTAGATGAAACTATAAGTTGGCTTAGTGCATCGCTTCTTTGCGTTGTTTTTCTTGCATGATCTGCTGGGTAAATTTTTGGTCGATATCTTGATTGAAGAATTGGAAGTTGTTTTTGCCGATGGATTTCGCGTGATACATAGCATGATCTGCATGAGATATCAGCTCATCTGAGTTGGCACAATCATCTGGGTAGATAGCTATACCGATGCTGGCGGTTACTTTTAACTCTAAATCGTTGAGTAAATAAGGTGAAGCTAATGTGGTAATTAATGAACTGGCGACCGCTTTAGCGGAGGTAATGCACTCTGATAGTGACGGCTGATCTTGCAGTATAATAATAAATTCATCACCACTAATTCGAGCGGCGGTATCATAGGAACGGACCGCTTTTAAAATTCTATTTCCGACAACCTTTAACAGCTGATCTCCCATTGAGTGTCCATAGTTATCATTAATGGCTTTAAAGTGGTCCAGATCGATAAATAGTATTGCTACGAATCGACCATTTTGTTGAGCATGAGTAATGGCGCTATCTAATGCTTCTATAAAGTGAATTCGGTTAGGTAATCCTGTTAGGTAGTCGTAATGAGCTTGGATATGTAGTGCTCGATTTTTCTCTTCAGCGTGCCTATTCTCTTCCGTTAGTGAGTGTATTGAACGCTCTTTTTCCCATGCTTTTTTTGATAACAGACGATAGATAAAAATGGAGATCAAAATAGACACGAAAATCAGTATGCCGCTGACAATTTGATAACTGGTAACCCTCTGCTGATAGTGGGTTTTAATGGTACTCAGCACCTTGCTAATTCGGGAATTAAATTCGGCGAACTGCTGATCAATATACTTGTCTGTTGATGAGCCATAAAAAGAGTGGGTTGGGTTGTCTAATTGGTGTTCAATGTTGCGTCGAAGGTCAGTGAAAAGCAGTTGTAGTTGAAACATCTCGTTATAAATATCGTCATCTCGTAATGCGTAATACTTTCCTTGGTCATTTTCTCCTCCGGTTAACATGACCCCGATATACCATTCGGCCATGTCCAGTCGTTGACGTACGGCGTCGGTGTTATGTGATTTATCCCCGGCAATAATTTCATCTGTCCACATATGCGCTGATGCGGCATTAAGTTTTATCTGGCCTGCAGCTTCTATCGTCGGAATACATTCGACCAGTAACCGGTTTGCGAAAAAAAATAGTGAGCTCATCACTAAGATTAGTAGTGATGTATAGGAGAGAACTGATACTAAAAGACCCTGTATAGAGAGTTTCATCAGAGCATAAACTTATTATAACCAATAAATATTTTTATATTAAAAGTGTAAATGATGGTTAAATGCGCTGTTGAAAAGATCCCGTTTTTGGCTATGCAATATGAAACTTGTCACATTTATCGGATGGGTTTGCACTGGTCATACCACAATGTTGAGTAGTAAGTCGCCTTTTTGTTGTCCCTGTGAATGGCAGTAAAAGCCAAGTGTTTCAGTTCATGAATACACTTGGCTGATTGATTTAAGTGCTATTTTTATCGACCGTACGCTGTTTTAATCGCCTCTTCAAACTGTTGGCACATCGCTTTATCAGATTGTTGGTTATTGGCTAGAATCTTATTGCCATCGACAACTTGTATGCTTGCATTTAGTGGCGCGATTTCAGCACGGACTCTCGTTGCTGCTGAGGCTATTTTTTGCTGCTCTTGTTGCCAGACTTGATCCGCAGATAAATTACACTCATCGGCTAAGTAGCGGGCATTAAAGCCTTCACCTGTTAGCCTTTCTATGGTGGTGTTATGGTTAACTTTATTCCCTTCACGCCAATAGTGTTCCGCAAGTAGAGGGCCAATGTTAGGGTTGTCGGTTAGATAGCCAAACTCATTCATGAAGTGATGGCGGGTTTGATACACTGCCATATTGGCTAATAAGTAGCCTTGATAAGCACAAGCCGCTTCATCTGACAACAGATGTGGAATCGCCATTAATGGGCGAGGGCTGGTATCAAGACCGAGAATATTCATCTCCATCTCTCTTGCGAGTGAAGTGACTTTTTCTGCGGTCAGTTGGTGATCTTCTAGCAAATAGAGTGCACGTTCGAAGTAGGGAACAACCAGTATGCTTCGTTCTCCGTATGCTCTGAATGGTTGTCGAGCATCAATCATCGCTTTAATCACATGATCAGGAACGGCATTGCCGTCAGCGTCTTTTGCGTATTGCTTTAGCCAGTCTCCATCGCTCAGTAGGCTATCGCAAAACATGGATTGTGTTTCGGCATAGGCCATAGAGGTTGGTGCGAACTCTTGAGAGAAGCATGGCGCGTTCATCTTAACATTGGCAAAGTGAGCCGCATGACCTCCTTCGTGAAACAGTGTGTTTATGCCATCGTAGCCACTGCCAACCTGATCGGGCTTGGCATTGCTGGTAAAGTTAACTTTCGCTGCTACCCATTCTCCTTGTTGGTAGAAAGAGGGAGTCGGGCCGTGACAAAATCCGTTTGGATACTTACCTTTTCTATCAAGTAGATCAAGAGTGAGCTCTGCTTGAGAGTAATTGATGTTAAGTCGACCAAAAGATTCTACCCAACGAGTCAGTGACTGAGAAAAGGGCACATATGGGTCGAGATCTCGCATAGCATCGCCAGAAAAAGAGTAAACAAAGTTATGCCCTTTGATGGCGTTATCGCCTTTCTGTTTTGCGAGGGTCGCAATGCTGTCTAAATGATTACTTCGCGTCTGTTTTTCAAAATCATCCAATATAGAGAACAGTTGTTCTGTGGTCATCTGTTCGGTTTTTTCGATGGAGTAATCAAAAAAGTTATTGTAGCCAAGGGAACGAGCAAATTGATTGCGTAGTGCCACTAACTGTAAAAAGCCGTTTTGTAATAGCCATTGCTCCAAATCTAATAGAGCTTGATGTGAAGAGCGTCGTACGGTTTCGTCGTCACTAGTGCGGATATTGGCAGCCATGACAGGAAGCGAGCCTTCGTAACTCTCACCTTGTGCATCAACATAGCTCATTACGTGATTTTGCTTTTTGCTGAACAGATCGGCTTCAAATTGAATTAATTCTGCTTTGAGTTTTTTCGCCTGATCAGATTCGATGGCATGTGCTTTAAAGGTCGCTAACCAACCTTTTAAACCAATTAGGGTAGCTCTATTTTCATCATTATCTGTTTGAGTGGAAAGCGTATCGATATGATGTTGGATGGCGCTGATATTGCTTGCATCACTAAGAAAAGAGTTCCATTGCGTTTCTGCCTGCGTTGCTCCTTTCTGATCGTCACTTAGCCCCATATAGGTTTGCCAAAAGAATTGCTCTTTTTTGCCATGAAGATCTAAATAGTGCTGATTGAGGTCATTGAAGAATTGGGTTGCTGTCATAGCTGATTTGCCTAACTAATTGAGAATATAGATAGTTTATACTTAACTGCCGACAAAGGGGGAATTTTATTAGCTCTTGTGAATTTGTAAAACGATGACCGTAACCATGTTTGATAAAAAAATAGCCAATCGATGGATTGGCTATTCTACTATTTTATTGAGCGTGTAATTACTTGCAGTATTCTAGCGCTATTTGAGCACCTAAACGTGCGTTGTTTAATACCAATTGAATATTGGAGTCTAGGCTGTTACCACCTGTTAGCTCGCACACTCTTGCTAGCAAAAATGGTGTCGACTCTTTACCGTAAATGCCTTGCTCATCTGCTTCTTTAAGAGCGGTTTCAATTGCATTAGTGATCACTTCTGGAGCCATAGCGTACTGCTCTGGAATTGGGTTGGCGATAACCGCACCACCATGAAGCTCGAGCTGCCATTTAGCTTTCAATGCAGCAGCAATCTCTTTTGCACTGTCTAAACGATAGTCAATGCTATGCTCACTTTCGCGAGTGTAGAAAGCTGGTAGAGAGTCAGTTTGATAACCGATAACTGGCACCCCTTGTGTTTCCAAGTACTCTCTCGTTAGTGCGAGATCTAGAATGGATTTAGCACCTGCACAAATTACCGCCACATCTGTATTGGCTAACTCTTGTAGATCCGCTGAAATATCAAATGTCTCTTGCGCACCTCGGTGAACACCACCAATACCACCCGTTGCAAATACTTTAATTCCGGCCATTGCTGCAAGTATCATGGTTGCGGCCACAGTGGTAGCCCCGTCTTTTTTGCCTGCAACGATAAATGGAATATCGCGACGGCTAACTTTAGTGACTTCCGTGCCGGCTTTACCAAGATGCGTAATTTGCTCTTCGTCCAATCCTACTTTTAGGCGACCTTCGATAATGGCGATAGTGGCAGGAACGGCACCATTGTCACGGATGGTTTTCTCTACCAGTAACGCAGTTTCGACGTTACGAGGATATGGCATTCCATGGGAAATTATGGTCGACTCCAAAGCAACAACAGGTTGATTATTTGCTAACGCTTCTGCGACTTCAGGTTGAATATCTAGGTAGTTTTCTAACATGGGATGTTTTCCTCTAATAAACGCAGAACCGCTTGTTCTGACATAGTTGAATTTATGGTGTTATCGGCAATAAGAGCAAGTCGGGCTGCGCCTAGGGCAAAATCGACAGTGTGATCCCATGACCAATGACTGACATAACCGTGTGCTAAGCCTGCCATTAAGGCATCTCCAGCGCCGGTCACGTTGTTAACTTGTACTGCGGAAGCAGGAATAAACCGGCCTTCATTGTTGTGGCTAGAGTATGCTCCTTCGCTTCCTAAACTGATTAGCAGTTGAGTAATACCTTTATTGTGAAGAATTTCAGCGACTTCTGGTAAATCACTCTTCTGTTTAATCTCTTTTCCTGCCAGTAATTCAGCTTCTAATTTGTTGGGTTTTAATGTGTGTATCTTGTTTAGAAAAGGCAGCAATTTAGATGCTTTTACTGATGAGACGGGGTCAACCAATATTGGCTTATCACCATGAACATGGAACAGATATTCGAGTGCGTTTATGTTCAGGTTGGCATCAAGCACGATGGCTGTCGATCGGGAGATGACGCCATCTCGCTGAGCCAGTTGAGCGGCGTTTAATGAGTCGATCAGCGCCATATCATTTAGCGCCAGTTGCATTTCACCGTCAGGACCATGAATAGATAAGTAGCTGCTAGAAGTTGCGCCAGTCACGGTTAAGCAGTGATCCACATTAACCCCTGCTTCACGGCAGGCTTTTTTCAACTGGTCGCCCCACAGGTCATCTCCCATTGCACCCACAAAATGCACGGTACTTCCAAGTCGACTCAGATTTTCAGCGATGTTTCGGCCTACGCCGCCGGCACTACTGGTTAGTTTTCCGGGGTTTGAATCGCCAGCAACGAGTGATGATTCTGCACGTCCGCAAAGGTCCATGTTGGCGCCGCCGATTACCATGGCATATTGGTCAGGTGCAATAATGTACCCTTTCCCTTGTATGACGCCTTTTCTGGTTAGGTTCATGATATGACCGGCTACCGCACTTCTACTACAGCCCATTTTATCGGCCAGATTTTGCTGTGGGATCATTGGATCTTGCCTTAGCAAGGCGAGTATTTGTTGTTCTTTTTCTGTCATAAACATATGTCCGCAAACCAAACAATTGTTTGTATATTAAATGGGATAATTGATATTGCACGTGGAAAACTGGAAATATTTGTCGTTTGTCACATTATTTTCTCGTGGAGAGGCTGGGTATTTATGCGGTCGTTGAAGGTATCCATATGCGAGGAACGTGTGAGCGGTAGGGGTTTCACCCACTGTGAAATAATATTTATTGATTTACAGCATATTATTGTTATCGTAACAGTGTAACCTTACTCGACTAGAGCTCGAGTTAAATCATATACGTAATACAATAATGTTGTTCTATTGCTGTAGATAATAATTTACTAATTTTGACGTTGTTTTGTTTGGTGGCTTGTTGGATATTTCACAATCTAGTTTTGCGCATTTTATTAGCATGATTGATAGTGCTAATGAAGGGCTTTGGGTTAAAGACACGGCTGGAAAAGTGGTGTTTTATAATCAAAGTTTTTATAAACAATTTGCGTTTTCAACACATGAGGCTCAGTTATCCGACTGGGTTAAGCTAGTCCATCCCCTAGATAAAGATAAATTGACGTTAATCACCGATATCAATAGCGATGAAAGAGTCGTCGATGAACGAATTGTTAATCAATATCGAGTGTTAAAAGAAGACGGCAGCTTTTGTTGGATTGAAGCCACTGGTGTGATTAAAAAAGAGGGTGGTGCTTCCTATATTGTTGGTAACCATCGTGATGTCACCCAGCAGAAAAAAATGGAATCGTACGTTAACAAACTCAGCTATTACGATTCGGCAAGCGGCTTACCAAACCACCAAAAACTTCTCCAAGATATTGATGCTCTAGAGTGTAATTCAACACTTATTCATATTCATTTAGATAGAGTTAAATCCTATGTGAATCGCTATGGAGAGTCTATTGTTGAGGAAATCATAGATAGGCTGTTGCAATGCTTCTCACTGTTTGACCATTACCAAAGCACAGCATACCGAAATAACAGTGATTCTTTTTCTATACTCATTACTAGCTTAGTTTCGGAGCAAGACCTTGCTCAAAGTTGTCAATCCTTCATCTCTCTATTTCACTCCTTGTCAAACCAAACCAGCCAGCTTTATGTCGGGAAAGTTTACATAGGTGCTTATCAGCATTTATCGAAAAACAAAACCGCAAAAGAGGTGTACAACTGGGCATCTAAAACTTGTGAGTATGCGTTTAGGAATGAACCTGCTCGTTGGGCGATCTGTAATTCCACCAATAAAGAGAAAGTAGAACACTTTTTTTATATTGAAAGCCAGCTTAAAAAGGCCATTGATCAGCAAGAGATATCTATTCGCTTGCAACCCATAGTATGTGCGAAGAGCAATCAACTTTTGAGTTTTGAAGCTTTGGCTCGTTGGGAAAAATCAGAGATGGGCGCCATTTATCCTGATGAATTCATTCCGGTAGCAGAAAGACAAGGTTTAATCTCACACCTTGGTGAAAGCGTATTAGAACAAGCGTGCCGATATATAAAAGAATATAACCATAAATGGAACAGTCAGGTACGGATAAATGTTAATGTTTCGGCTTTACAACTGTTAGACGGAGTCTTTCCTCGTAAAGCAAAACAGATAGTTCAACAAACCGGCGTTGATCCTAAAATGGTGGTTTTGGAGTTAACAGAGTCTGTTCTTATCGATAATCAACATCAAATAAAGCCTCAAATGGAGCAGCTAAAAGCGATTGGCTTTAGTTTAGCGATGGATGATTTTGGGGCTGGTTACAGTTCCTTGACGAGCTTTTTTAAGCTTCCTTTTGATCAGGTTAAAATTGATAAAGAGTTAGCGAACGAAGTTATGCGCGCTAATGAACCTCTTCACTATATGAAGTTTATAACCAAAATTTGTGCGGATAAAAATGTCTCTATAACCGTGGAAGGGATCGAAACGGTTTCTATGCTTGAAAGTTTTAATCAAATGGATATTACCACTTTGCAAGGATATTTGATGTCGAGCCCACTGTTGATGGAAGATGCATTTGAACTGAGTACCGACTTTGGAATTTGGTTAGCGGAGAACAAGTAGTTAATACCTTGCTCTGAAATGAGGGCATTGTCGCTGAACCAACACCTTGAGATTACCTGAGTATATTAAAGGAAGCATGGATGCTACTTGAATGGTCAATACTGTTTTTTGCCGGTTTTTTTGGTGGCATATTAAACTCACTTGCTGGTGGAGGAAGTTTTATTACCTTTCCGGCACTCATGTTGGTAGGCATTCCCCCCGTTCACGCTAATGCAACCAATACGTTTGCATCTTGTGCAGGCTACCTTAGTGGTGCCTATGCCTTTCGTAAAGATATAGCGGATCATTCCTCCGATATTGTCCGAATTATTCTGCTGAGTTTTATCGGCGGTATAGCTGGAGCATGGCTGCTATTAAAAACCCCCGAATCCCTTTTTATGGAAGCCATTCCATGGTTACTGTTGTTTGCCACTCTGCTGTTTATCTATGGTGGCAAACTAAGCCAATATTTTAATAGACTATCTTCTTCTTATCGCCATGCTTCTCTGCTGGCTACTCTGTCTCTTTCTGCATTTTTGGTTTTTGTTGCGCTGTATGGCGGATTTTTTAATGCCGGTTTGGGCATCATTTCATTGAGTTATTTAGCGCTGGCGGGCTATAGCAATATAAATGCGATGAACGGCATTAAATTGTTAATTTCCTCATGTGTCGCATTGGTGGCCATTGCTCTGTTTATTTGGGAAGGAGTTATTGAATGGCAGTCAGGTTTTTTGGTATTGCTTGGAACGCTATTAGGTGGCTTTGTCGCAGCGAAAGTATCACGAAATCTATCTCAGAAACTGGTTCGTAATTTTGTTAGTCTCGCCAGTATCAGTATTACCCTTTACTTTTTTTATGATGTTTATTGGGTGTTTTAATTAAGTGAGGCTGCCCCACTTAATGAAAACACTAGGTCATATTCTACTACTCTTATGACATGACTCAGGCTAGGAGCGTAAGCTATTACCGAACAAGAGTGACATCGCAATCGATGCGCCTATGGCGAGCAAGATGTTGGTCATGCTAAATCCCCAAATGGCAACGCAGATAGCGACTGTAACAATTGACCAGAGTAATGTTTCGAATATCCAAGTTCCCATAATGTTTCCCACAATGTTGAATGAATGACTTATTTAATCTCAATTCGGAATAAAAAAGTTAAAACTCCATATTTAATAATAAGTTAAGCTTTAACTAGGCGCAGTGCTGATATTTTAGATGAATGACAAGGCAAAATTATAAGTGATAATCTTTCTATCACGTTGATTTTGACGAAGTCAGACGCTGTAAGAGCAGTACTGAGCGGCTTAAATTATCCCGAACTGAGGTTATTTACTTATGTCATTTCTAAGTGAAAGGTTGAGAACGGCACCTAGAGATGACTTAGGTATAGTAATTATCTAATGGTTAATTTTAGGTTATCTAACGACAGCGACCGACATCTTGTTCTAACAGACGCTTTCTGTTCAATGGTTAAGCAGATTGAATGGGCTTATTACTAGAAGTATAAACTAACAATTCATGCGTTATTAAAATGTTTTGCAAATGTTAATTATCGTGGTGTTTTAATCTGCAAATGTTATCTAATGCTAATATATGTCACTGAAAAATACGCACAAAAGATAAATTTATTAATAGAATTCATTTACACCAATAGGGTTTTATGCTGTTATTCAGTGTCAATGGAAATTGACACAACTTTTTTACAATAATAATTTTAGAGATTTTGCAATGGATAACAAAAACACAACTGCGCAGAACACAGGTGGCGCTTGGTCTCGACTTGAACTTTGGAAAAAAATCCTGGTAGGGATGATTCTGGGTGTGATTGTCGGTACCGTGATGGGGCCTGATGCTGAAGTGCTTAAGCCTATTGGTACACTATTTATTAACGCGATCAAAATGCTGATTGTTCCTTTGGTATTCTGTTCACTGATTGTTGGTATAACATCAATGAAAGATACTCAGAAAATGGGAAGAATTGGTGCAAAAGCAGTGATTTTCTACCTTGGAACAACCGCCGTCGCTATTACTATTGGATTAGTGCTAGCAGCAGTATTGACTCCAGGTGCAGGACTGAACATGGTGGCATCGAATCCTGAGGCAGCAGGAAAAGAAGCACCAGCATTGGTTCAAACACTGTTGAACATGGTTCCTAAAAATCCAGTTGGTGCTTTAGCCGCTGGTAATATTCTTCAGATTATCGTCTTTGCAATTGGTCTTGGCATCTCTCTTGTTTTAGTAGGAGATAAGGCTGAGCCTGCAATTAAGGTGTTTGAAAGCCTAGCTGAAGCTATGTATAAACTGACCGAGCTTGTGATGAAGCTGGCTCCGTTTGGTGTGTTCGGCTTAATGGCATGGGTTGCCGGCAAATACGGCCTAGATGTTTTATTGCCACTGATTAAAGTTGTTGCCGTGGTTTACTTAGGTGCCCTGATTCATGTATTGATATTCTACAGCGGTGTGATTCGCACACTAGGTGGATTAAGCCCTGTTCGATACCTCAAAGGATTAGCAAACCCAGCCGCTGTGGCGTTTACTACGACCAGTAGTTCAGGTACGTTGCCTGCGACAATCAAAGCTGCGCGTCAAGAGCTAGGTGTATCGAAAAGTGTTTCTAGCTTTGTATTGCCACTTGGAGCGACCATTAATATGGATGGCACCGCCTTGTATCAAGGTGTGTGTGCGCTGTTTATTGCTCAAGCCTTTGGCATTGATTTAGCAACGTCGGATTATGTCACTATTATCCTTACTGCGACGTTGGCGTCTGTGGGTACTGCGGGTGTTCCGGGAGCAGGTCTAATCATGCTTTCATTAGTACTGACTACCGTTGGCCTACCTATTGAAGGTTTGGCTATTGTTGCAGGTATTGACCGAGTTCTGGATATGGCACGCACAACCGTGAACGTATGTGGAGATATGATGGTTTCTGTTATGGTAGCGAAAAGTGAAGGTGAGTTAGATACGTCTGTCTATAATGCTGACACTAATGCTGAAGTAGAAACAGCATAATACTCTAACTTATTATGAAATCCACTGCTTATATAGCGGTGGATTTTTTTTATCTGTAATAACTCGACGAATAGTAAAAAGTCTTTAAACTAAGAGATTTACACTCAAGTGACCTCAAGATGCGCTCCCAAGGGGCGAGTTTTATTGGCTGAACAAGCTCCTTGAGATTACTTGAGTATATTGTTAAAACAACATAAGCAGACAGTGCAGTGGTTGATCTCATGTTCATAGGAATAGTGGCGAGTTTTATTGGTGCAACGCTGCAAGCTATTAATTATATTCTCACTCAAAATTGCCAGCAAAAGTATAATATTGATGGTGTAAAACTGCTTGTGGCGACACATGCTGCAATGGGATTTTTTGCGCTTATTCCAGCCATTTTGTTTGATTATTGGCGATATATTCATCCTAGCCAGTATATTGATTTTATAAAAATCAATCTGCCTTATCTAATTGCACAGTATCTACTTATTAGAGCGATCAAACTGAGTGATGCGTCGGTTGCCTCACCATTGTTGGCATTGAAGATACCTGTGCTGGCGTTAATTTCTTGGCTAGTGTTGCAACAATCATTTTCTATACAGCAGTGGGGAGCAATAGCGATTATTGTTGCTATGGCTTGGCGATTCTCCACGATGTCTGGTGACATATCATTGAAGCCTCTGTTGCTCGTTTTTATCGCTTGTATTGGTTATAGCTGTTCAGATCTAGCGGTAACCGATTTCTCTCATCGAGTACCTGGCTCATCTCCGATAGAAAAAGTGATGGTTACCATGACGATAAACTATCTGGTTGTTGGCGTATTAAGCCTGCCTCTGATGGTGACGAACAAAGTCAGCATAACAATGGTTTATCAGGCTAAATGGGTCGGTTTTGCTTGGTTCTCTGGTGTCATTTTGTTAGTGATTGGTTTTAACCTCAGTGGTGTTGTGTCCGGTAATATTGTTCAATCATTACGCGGGATAATTGGCATTGCATTGGCGTTTGTATTCTTTCGTCATCAAATTAACCAGCCTATGTCGCTATGGAAAAATAAGATGATCACCGCGTTGATAATGGTCGCAGCGATTGGACTTTTCTATATTTAAAACAAGATGATAAAGGCACTTTAAACAGAACTCTCCCCCGAACATGAGATCGGTTTTGTCTTGAAATGTGCTTACATATGGAGGGTGAATGATGAAAACTTCAACGAAACCCGGCAATCAATACCGGGTCTTTTTTTCATCGACACAAACAGGCGATGACGCAGTACTTAAAAATCAACAAGCCTTAAATATACCTTCTAGAACACGTTGCAATACTGGATAAGAGAACGAGTCTTCACCTATCTGGTAATTGCGAGCCATTTTGTCGGCTCGGTCTTTAGCGTCAGTTAAGTAATGAATGGTTTGTTGAACCGCTTTGTCGTTGATTGAACGATCAATGTACGCCAATCCGTTTGCATCAATTTGGTGTTTGTCACCTAGGTCAATAATATCAAACTGGCTCTGTTCTATGTCGGTTGCATAAACAGGATAACGGTAGACAATCATAGGCAGTTTAGCGATGAGTCCTTCTAAGAACTGATTTCCCCAACCCTCCAATAGACTTGGGTAGGTGATCATATCTGCATGGGCATAAACGTCCCAAAGAGAGTAGATTTTACTATCTTGCTGAGATGAGCGTGAATGATCAACCACATCGTTGATAAACAGAAGCTCTACGTTTAGCGACTTAGCTTTGTCTATCAGTTTTTGTAAGTATGGCGCTTCTTCACTCATGCCTGCAAAAGTCAGGATTAAACGACTCTCTTCTGTGAATATCTGACCGTTATATAAGGTTTTTCCAACCAATTCATCTCTACTTTTTTCCAGTGCAGCGATATGATCGATGGCGAGTTCTATTCCCTTTCTGGCAACAATTCGAGTTGCCTGAAGGAACATTACATCGTGAGGGCGAATGTTAAATCGAGAACGAAGATCTTGGTTGTACTCATCGATATGCCAGTCACTGTTGTGAAAATCGAATACATTTGGCACAACATTAGACTCAATGCCTCGACGAGCTTTTAACTCTTTCTGAGCAATATGATTGATGACGCAATGCTGAATGCTGTCGTCCTTAGGAGGAAAGTAACAATCAAGTAGTTCGGTTATAGCAGGGCAGGTTGGATTGGAGTATTTTTCACGTTCCCAATGAAAATCGTGGTGATGGCAAATCGCTTTTATACCAGTGGATTTTACCGCTTGATAGAGACCAATAGCGGCAGGCAGATGATAGCCGAGTGACCAAATATTGTTTGGAACAATAATATCAATATCCAGTTTAACTATCGCTTTAGCTATTTTGTCCTCAATACACTTTGCCTGTTTATGTATGCTGGCAATAAGCTCTGCATCATCAGTAAAGTCAGAGAGTTCTACATAGGCATTTTGAATGATTTGGTCATTAAATGAGTCCAAGTAGTGCAACTCTTCTATGCATTCTGCCTGACAGTTTCCTTGGCTACCTGCTAGGTAATAGATGTTATGGCCAAGCGCTTGCAAAGCAGATTTCCATTTATCCATTTCCAGTGATACGCCATCGGTTTCCCCTACGCGGAAATGCGCGAGTAAGATGTTCATTTTTTGTTCGCCCTATCATTGATTCACAGTACTTATTAAGTGATGTGCATTTAACGATACTGTGCAGAGTTAGAAAGTGACTAACTTCACAGAAACAACACTGAGGCCAAAACCGGTTTTGGTTTATTGCAAAATAAGTGACTCAGTTCAAAAAAATCTATTATTTTCCTGTCTATGATAGTTATATCGAATGTGAGTGTCGTTGTGAGAATGTATTTTCTCATTTTTTATAACTAGCAACAAAACCGGTTTTGTTTTTTTGATATAAATATCGATAAGTTGGTGAGTTAGGTGGTTTTTTATATTTTGGTAAGAGACGTTAGTTAACGTATAGACGAAAGTTAACGTATAGATACAGTGGAAAAAAGCGATGAAGCTTAAAAGCGAAAATCTTAAAAATAATTTACAGCAAATTCTAGCTGGTGTGTATGCACCAGCAGAGCTGAATACCTTTTTGCCTGAGTTAATGAATAGAATTGAACAGTTTTCTGGGGTGAGTAAAAAAGAGAAATGGGTCGATCAGAACGACATTATGTTGATTACATATGGCGACTCTATCCAGAAAAAAGGTGAAGCACCAATGCAGACCTTGCATCATTTCTTAAATAGAAATGCACAAGATGTTCTGTCAGCGGTTCATATTCTGCCTTGTTTCCCATATACCTCTGATGATGGTTTCTCTGTCGTTGATTACTGGAAAATCAATCCTGACTTAGGTGATTGGAGTGACGTAAAGTCACTCTCAGCGGATTTTGAGCTGATGTTTGATGGTGTTATTAACCATATTTCTCAGTCTAGCGATTGGTTCCAAGGCTATCTTGCAGGAGACGAAGCGTATAAAGATTTCTTTATTGAAGCGAATCCTGATAGAGATTTCAGCTCGGTTACCCGCCCAAGAGCGTTACCATTATTGACTGCATTTGATACAAGTAACGGTAAAAAGCATATCTGGACCACGTTTAGTGAAGACCAGATAGACTTGAATTTCCGCAGTACGGAAGTGTTTGCAAAAATCGTTGAGCTGCTGCTGTTTTATGCTGAGCAAGGTGCATCATTTATCCGACTTGATGCCATTGGTTTCATGTGGAAAGAGATGGATACATCATGCATCCATTTGCCTCAATGTCATGCTCTTGTTCAGGCCATGCGAGCTGTGATGGACGCTGTTGCACCACAGGTTAAATTAATTACCGAAACGAATGTGCCTCATGTGGACAATATTAGTTACTTTGGTAACGGCCAAAATGAAGCGCATCTGGTTTATCAATTCCCGCTTCCTCCACTGACACTGCACACTCTACAAACCGGTGACAGTAATAAAATTGTTGAGTGGATGGGCAGCTTAGAAGGGTGTTCAGATAAAACGACATTCTTTAACTTTCTTGCGTCTCATGATGGCATCGGTGTTCGTCCGGTAGAAGGTATCTTATCAACTGAACAGGTTAATGATTTAAAAGATATCGTTCAGAAAAATGGTGGCCGAGTATCATTCAAAAATAATGGTGACGGCACTCAAAGCCCTTATGAGCTGAATATCAACTATTACGATGCGATAAAAAATATTGATGCGGATGAATCTACCAATATTGACCGTTTCATGGCAGCGCAATCAATTCTCGTTTCTATGGCAGGTGTACCGGGTATTTACGTTCACAGTTTATTGGGTTCAACCAATGACACTGAAGGGCTAGAAAGACTGGGATATAACCGTGCTATTAACCGTGAAAAACTGGATAGCGATATTGTGGAAAGCGAGCTGAATGACTCTGCTCACCGTCGCCACAAAATTCTTAATCGATTTAAGCATTTATTAACGGTTCGCAAAGGTGAGAAGTCATTTGCACCAAGTGCGTCACAGAGAATAGTTAAAACCAATTCTAAACTTATAACCATGATACGTGATGAACGTGTTGCTGTGGTTGTAAATGTTAGCAACCAATCTGTAGAGCTTGATACACGTTGTTTATTAGATAACCTTAATAAGGATATTTTATCTGGTAACGCAGTCAAGACCACAGTAACCCTACAGCCATATCAAGTGATGTGGTTGAAAAGTGAATAACGAATCCTAAAGATAAGGATATAGTGATGAAATTGAAAACTCTGACTCTTGGACTAGCAGCTGCAGGACTAACCATGTCTAGCCTTGCTCAAGCGACAACCATTGAATATTGGACTACCCAAACTCAATCAGACCGTATACAGACTATTGAAGTAATGGCTGACGTGTTTGAAGCGTTAAATCCAGGAATAGATGTTGAAGTTGTAGCTGTAGATGAGAATGAAATACCGACTCAAATAGCGGCAGCGGCGGCATCGAACACTCTGCCAAATATCGTAGAAGTTGGGTCTAACTTATCGTTAGCCTTTGCCGACCAAGGCATTGTAAATGTTGATGCCAATACGGACGTTGTTAAATCTCTTGGTGAAGATCGTTTTTATCAAGGTGCGCTGAAGCTTATCCAAAACCCAGACACAGAAAAATATGTTGCTGTCCCTTATCGTGGTTGGGTTCAGGGTATTTGGTACCGAGCTGACTGGTTTGAAGAAGCCGGTCTTGAGCCACCAACAACATGGGAAAGTATTGAAAAAGCTGCAAAGCATTTTTACAAGCCGGAGCAAAATCAATACGGTATTTTGATTGGTACTAAGTCAGACGCATACGCGGAGCAGGTTTATACTCAGTTTGCATTGTCGAATGATGCGGGTGAGTTCGATAAAGATGGTAATCTAATCTTTAACTCTGAAGCACAGGCAGAGACATTAGATTTCTACAAAACATTGGCTCAGTACAACCCTCCAGGTCCACAAACTTGGCGTGCACGTGACTACTACTTGCAGGGTAAATTGGCGATGTTCTTCTACTCTACCTATATTATGGATGACCTAGCGCTAGCAGAAGCTGCAGCAAGTTCATTGGGGACGGAGAACTTTAAAAACCTTAAAGGTGCTAAGTTTGATCCAAACTTATCTAAAAATACTCGTTTAGCAGCAACAATTACTAAGAAGTCACCTTCTACATTCGGTACTTTGGTTGGTTTCTCTGTGATGAACACTGGTGATCAAGCTGAAGTTGATGCAGCTAAAGCCTTCTTGGAATACATGAATGAACCTGATCAAGTTATCGCTTACTCACACATGGCGCCTGGTGGACACCTACCAATGCTGCGTGATATCGCTGAAACAGATGAGTTCTTAGATGATCCAAAAGGTATCTTCAATCGCTATGGTAAGGAATCAATCAAAGAGATCGTTGGTGGTTTCGATACGATTAAAAACTTCTCTGTTGTTGATGGTAAAGCCTTCCCGAAATCGGGTGAGATTTTCTCTAAACAAGTTATCCCTCGTATGATTTATAGCGCTGTTATTGAAGACCAAAGCACTCAAAAATCACTAGAGTGGGCAGAAAAACAGATGCAAGAAATTGTAGCTAAGTAATATTGTTAATATCGCCGGCTATCGTTAGGTAAGTAACGCCTGCCGGCATTCACTTGAGGTTAGCTTTTAGCCTCACCTGAGAGGAATTATTCTCATGACTCCATTAGAGAGAGCAGAAGCGAGATTAGGTTGGAAATTAGTTTCTCCAACGATCATCTTTATCGCGCTTTTAATACTCTATCCTATTGTATTTAACGTCTATCTTAGTTTTTTTGATGTTAAGTTGAATGGTGATAAGTTATTTGTCGGACTTGATAACTATTCAAAATTGCTGTCTAACCCTGACTATTATTCATCTATAGGCACGACAGTAATCTACCTGCTTGGTACTGTTGCCGGTACCACGTTACTTGGCCTTTTAGTGGCGCTATTAATGCGTGAACCGTTTAAAGGACGTGGCATTGTTAGTGCAGCGATACTCATGCCTTATTTTGCACCGGTTATTTCGGTGGTGTTTGGCTGGCAGTTCCTTTTTGACCCTGTTAATGGCGTATTTAACTGGTTAATTGTTGATGTACTAAACCTAACAGCAGAGAGAACCAACTTAATAGGTGAGCCAGAGACTGCGGTTTGGGTAGTGATCATTTTTGATATCTGGAAACATTTCCCTATCGCTTATTTGCTAATTTTGTCTAAGTTGCAATCGATTCCAAAAGATCAATATGAAGCGGCAGCAATAGACGGGTATGGGCCGGTTGGACGTTTTTTCCATGTGACGTTACCTGAGATCTATTTTGTTCTTGCAACGGTGATTATCTTGCGTCTGATTTGGAACTTGAACCGATTTGAGGATGTATATCTACTTGCGCCAAATGTAGAAACTTTACCGGTATTCACTTACTACCAAGCATTTACCGGAATCATTGATCAGGGCTTAGCTGCAGCAACATCCGTTATTCAATTTGGATTCTTGTGTGTGCTCATCTGGTTCTATGTTAAGAAAATTTTGAAGTGGTAAGCAATTATGTTAGGTAAACAAACTGTAAAAAGTCGAATTGGATTTTGGATGGCGATTCTGTTGCTAGTGAGCTTCTGCTTGCTGCCTTTCGCACAAATCTTATCGACATCATTGAAGCATCAATTTGATTGGGGTAACCCATCATTGATTCCTCAGGTCGTTAACCTTGATGCCTATAAAGAGTTGTTGGGATTAAATGAAGTAAAAGAAGTAGAGCTGCCAGCAGCAGTTCAGAAGATTCTATCGAATCCAAAAATACCTCAAGATAAGAAAGACGCCATTGTTGCTAAATACAGTGGTGGTGCGGATGTCTTTCCTTTCGGACGGTATATGCTAAATAGCTTTGTTATTTCCGCCGGGGCGGCAATTATTTCACTGGTCTTTGCTGTGATGGGGGCTTATTCAATCAGCCGTCTACGCTTTCAAGGACAAGTTGTCGTGCAGCGTTCAGTGTTATTTGTCTACATGGTTGGTGGCGTTCTGCTGATGGTTCCTCTTTATCAGATGGCGGTAAATGTCGGATTAGCGACCAGTATGTGGGGATCAATATTTAGCCTATTCGCTATTTATATTGTTCAAACGTTGCCAGTTGCACTTTATATGTTGGGTAACTACTTCCGAACGATTCCATTTGCGCTTGAAGAGGCGGCAATGATGGATGGTTACTCACGCAGACAAGCAATATTGAAAGTAGTGATACCTTTGTCACTGCCTATGCTAGCAACAGTATTTATGTACTGCTTTATTATCGGATGGAATGAGTATTTGTTTGCGTCTGTTTTCTTAAAACAATTTAAAGAATTCTACACTTTGCCTTTAGCTCTTCAGGAACTGTTTTTGTCGAAGAATGCTATTTGGGACCGCATTATGGCAGCGTCTATGCTGACTCTGGCTCCAATTATTGTGTGTTTCTTATTTGCTATGCGTCATATGGACGGTGGCAAAACTGATGGCGGTGTAAAAGGTTAATTATTATGGCTTCTATTTCTCTTAAAAATATTATCAAGAACTACGGCGAAACGAAGGTCGTGAAAGACATTAGTCTAGAAATTCAGGACGGTGAGTTTGTGGTTCTGGTTGGTCCTTCTGGCTGTGGTAAGTCAACCACTCTACGTATGATTGCAGGTTTAGAGCAACCAACATCTGGCGATATTCAAATTGGCGATAAGGTGGTCACTCATGTAGAACCACAAGACCGAAATATTGCCATGGTATTCCAAAACTATGCTTTATATCCTCATAAAACGGTTGAAGAGAATATTGTTTTTGCTCTTAGACGTTTAAAAATGGATGAAGCAGAGATTGAGCGTCGTCTAGAAGAAGTTTCTAAGATGCTTAAGCTGGATGAGTACTTAAAGCGTAAGCCAGCAGATTTGTCTGGTGGTCAACGCCAGCGTGTTGCTATGGGTCGTGCCATCATTCGTGATGCGGACTGCTTCTTGTTTGACGAGCCTCTATCAAATCTTGATGCTAAATTACGTAACCATATGCGTACTGAAATAGGTCAAATTCACAACAAATTTGGTCGCACTAGTGTGTATGTTACGCACGATCAGGTTGAAGCGATGACGCTAGCGGATCGCGTTGTAGTTATGCGTGACGGTATCATCGAGCAAGTAGGTACGCCGATGGAAATTTATTTGGATCCAAATAATATTTTCGTTGCGACGTTTATTGGTTCTCCTTCAATGAACATCATTGATGGTACGCTTTATAATGACTATTTAGAGGTGGGAGGTTATCAAATCCAACGCTCTATGCTGGTCAATGTTGCTATTGATGATGAGATTACAAGTGAAGGTAAAGCGGTAAAAGTGGGGATTCGCCCAGACTTCTTTAATGACAAAGCACACTTCTCTGAAACGGAACGTACTTTTGATTTTGATGATATTGAAATCGACCTTGTTGAACCTATGGGCTTCGATAAAGAGGTACTGTTCAAACTGGGAGAGCAGAATGTCAAGGCAAGACTTGATTTGCGCTCCGAAGTCGAAAAAGGCAATAAGATGGATCTGTTAGTGGATCTCTCCAGAGTGTTGTTATTCGATATCGATACAGAAGAACGACTATAAAAAAACAGGCCTCTCACTTCGGTGCGAGGCCTTTTTTTATCATCAACATTGTGAATAAACAAATGACCCAGTTGCTAGCATCTATTGCTCACTACTTGTTTGAGCAAAACAATCAATTTGAACTGTCAGCAGCTCAAGATACTGCTGCTGCCCTGTGCCGTGCATGGTTTATCACTCAATCGGGAGAGAGAGCTAAAGAGTATCAAGCGGCATTGCATCTGTTAAAGCAGCATCGCCATCATCCAGTGATACAACTGCTTGAACAATGTCTGCCGCTTATTGAACAAGAATCCGGCTTGTTACCGCAGCGTATTGTCGATGATGATATTGAT
This sequence comes from Vibrio sp. 99-8-1, assembly GCF_013114595.1. GTDB lineage: Bacteria > Pseudomonadota > Gammaproteobacteria > Enterobacterales > Vibrionaceae > Vibrio. The sequence continues at coordinate 71,876 of NZ_VTXE01000016.1, forward strand.
GCTCTCTGGTCACTGTTTTCGCCACAAGCCATCGCGTGTCGAGACAACGGCAATCTGGTTGCAAAACAGCTGTTAGAGAAGCGGAGTATAGAGCTCACTAGACCTGACGAGCCGTTAATTACCGACGTTGCGAAACAAATACTGTTTACCAGTAATATTATGCTAACGGTGCCTATAGATTGTCCCAAGCATTTACCGACAGAGATGCAGCAGCAATTAGTGTTGGCATCTTCACAACCTCAAGCGTATTGGTATGATCATCCGATCCCGATAGGCATTCCTGCTGAAGAGAATGAAATACTGTATGGGCTCCAGCAGTTGGATCGTTCGATAGAGTATGAACGCCAGCGAGGGAATATTGCTGACAAGCAGAAAGTTGCCATTGCTCTGTCTGTTTCTGTTACGCACCCTGCATTAGCGTCGATTGCTAGGCAGTATGTGCAGTGGGAGATAGAACAGCATTTAAATCTAAATAACATTCAAGTGACACTTTTTGCCGAGAATGATTGCCAGCAGTTGCTGTCATGTTTTCCTCATCCTAGTGATGCATTAAAACAAGTATTTGGTGTAGATGGTGCTTATGGACGCCATTATAGCTTTTTAAAAGCGATTGCTGCGTTATGGCAAAAAACCATCAATCCTGAGCTTAGAGCGACGTTCAAGATAGATTTGGATCAGGTTTTTCCCCAGCAAACTTTGATAGAGCAAACCGGTTACTCTGCTTTTGAACACTTCTTACAATCCAACTGGGGAAGTGACGCCATTAATGCTAATGGGAAAGCGGTACATTTGGGGATGATCGCAGGTGGTTTAGTTAACGAATCTGATATTGAGAAAGGTCTGTTTACTGCCGATGTGACACAACCCGTTGATGGAAAGTATGACGTATTTGAACAGCTATTTTGTAGTCGTTGGGCGCAGGCTATTTCGACAGAAACTGAAATCCTTAGTAGAAGCCGCAATATTCAACGAGTGCATGTTACCGGAGGTACAAACGGCATCACGGTTGATGCGCTATTTCGATTCAAGCCTTTTACGCCAAGTTTTATCCATCGAGCAGAAGATCAAGCTTACTTGCTGTCGTGCTTTGCGACAGATAACGAACAACCTCATTTAGTTTATGCCCATCAACCGGGACTGATCATGCGCCATGATAAGGCGGCATTTGCTGGCAGAGCCATGTCGGTTGCTGAATCTGGAAAAGCACTTGGTGATATTGAACGTATACTGCTGTTTAGTGGCTATGCGAAGCATCACACACTTCCATTTGATGAGTTAAAACAACGTCTCTATCCATTTACTAGTAGCTTTATCAGTCGTACACCAGTCACCTTGGCATTATTGAGATTTACACTCGAAGGAACATATAAGAATAGTGAGTATATTGATTCAGGTGCGAAACGGCTGATGAAGTGTGTCGATTTTTATCATAACCAGTTGAGTCGAGAGCTAACTTTTAACCAACAGGGGTGGGAGGAGTATTATCAAACCCTTGCCAATATGACTTTATTCAATAAAGATATGCATCGAGTTATTCTCGGATGCCAAATTACTATATAATCAGCGCGCCGAAGTTAGGAGCTTGTCAGTATGTCTATTAAAAAATTAGCAGAATCATTGGGTCTATCTAAGTCAACAGTATCTCGTGCCCTGAATGGTTATAGCGATGTGAATCCAGAAACCAGAAAGAAGGTTTTTGATGCTGCTAATGAGATGGGATACAAACCAAATGCAACAGCAAAACGGTTAGCTTCTGGTAAGTCACGTAATGTTGGCATCATTCTGCCATCAAACTCACGAATGTTTGTTTCGCCAGCTTTCTCCAAAGTACTTGCCGGTGCCTCGACCTTTTTAGCAAAACATGATTATCAGCTCATGGTAACCACTATTTCTGACTTTCAAGATGAAGACAAAGTGTACCAAGACTTTATCAATAGCGGCATGATAGATGGTCTGTTCGTTGTTCGTACTCGTGTAAATGATGAGCGAATTGCGATGCTCAAAGAGCGTAAATTTCCTTTTATATGCCACGGTTTTGATGAAGGGTATGACGCGGACAGTTTTGTGGATGTCGATAACGCAGAGGTGTTTTATCAACTCACAAAACGGCAAATTGAAAATGGCCACAGCAGAATCGCATTTATTGATGGCCCAAGCGAACTGACACTCTCTGTATCTCGTTTCCGAGGCTATCATCGAGCCATGGATGAAGCTGGATTAGAGGTTGATCCAAGATGGGTAAGAAATGGTGAGCTAAGTGAAGATGGGGCTCTGAGGTTAGCCAAAGAGGTGCTTTCGTTAGCTCAGCGACCGAGTGCTATTTTGTGTGCCGATGACAATATGGCGATAGGTACAATCGCCGCTTGTGAAGAGTTAGGTTATCTACCGGGTAAGAATATCTCTATTGCAGGATATGGTGATTACGAGCAGGGGCGCTACAGTAAGCCTGCTGTGACTACGGTGAAATATGCCACTTTTGAAGTAGGCGAGGAGATGGCTAAGCTGATGCTAAATAAACTAGAGAAACGCTCCTACACCATTCAGAACTGGTATCAAGGCAACATCGTGGTTAGGCAATCGGACCTGCTGTCACGTTAGACAGTCTGTATTGTTTGTTAAAGCACGATTGTTCAGCAAAGTATGGTTATTTTCCGTTGCGATAATGTTTTGGAAAAACATGGAATGTTTTCTTAAACTGATTAGAAAATTCATACTGAGAAGCGTATCCAAGTTGTTGAGATATCTCAGAAATTTGCATAGAAGTAGACCTTAACATTTTACACGCTTCGTCCATCCGTTTACGAATTAAATACTCTCTCGGCGACACGCCCATTTTCTTTTTAAATGTTTTTCTAAATCGTTCATATCCCCAACCTTTGCTTGCACAGTACGCTCTAATATCAAAGCGATGAGCGTATTTTTGTTCAAAATCACGACAGCTTAACTCTATGATCGCGTCATTTTCGATTGGCTTATCTTGTTCGCTAAATAGTGCCCTTAGAATAGACAAATAGAGTAAGTAACCATCGATGAGCGTTTCTTCACTGGTTGTCCGCAATAACATCATCAACTGTTCAATGTTATCGATGCTAGCTTGGCTGTACTTATCGTTGTAAACCGGGATAGTACTGTCGATTAGAGATAATGAGCATAAGTGCTGATACAGCTCTTGGTTACAATCGAGGTAATACTCTTTCCACTCGCTGTTAGGGTCGATAATAGTGGTATGAGGTTTGTCTGGTCTGCGTTGAAACAATGAGCCTTTAGTTAATGGGTAGCGTTTACCATTTTCATCGCAGTAGTGACCTTCTCCTTGGATAACGTAGACCAATGAGTAAAAGGGAAATGCCACGTCGATGTGATCGATTTCGATGCCTTTTTTATTGATATAACCACAACCTATCCAGTTTTTCGATTGGCCTAATGTTCTTGAAACATTGATCGGTTCAGACTGCTGATAATGGTTTGGCGTTACGCTTTCACAGCAGAGAGACTTCGCCAAATACTTGTGCTGGTTGTTCTGAATCATAGTGAGTTCTCTACTGAGTGCCTAATACCATTTAGCATATCTTAAATACCAGAAAGAGTATTCTGTTATTCTTTAACCCCTTTATTATAAGCAATGTAATAGAAATAAAGGAGAATTAACATGAGCCATTTAACAAAATACAGTGCCATTAAACAGTTGCTGGATATTTGTAATGACGTTGATCCACGCATTAGCTTGAGAAGTACCATGTTGGTGGTTCTTATTGTGGGTGTTATGAAATTAAAGCGTGGCTATATGGCATTGCAATGCCGTGGGCTGGAGATTTATCTTGTGACTGCTTTTATTGCCATTATTGCATACTGCCTATAAGCAGCAAGGTACCGAACCGTTATGTACGGCACTTTTTCTCTAACATGATACTGTCTGCTTCTGTCAGCATTTGTTCAAAATCTCGGTCGGTATCAACATAGATATAACCTAGCGTTAAACTAAACTCTAGAGACAAATTATTATTACCATGACGGCCGCATTGATATAGTGATTGTTCAAACTGTTGGATATCTTGTTCGCCAGAGACGGTCATTAGTACCGCGAACTCATCACCACCGAGTCGGCCAACAATATCTGAAGAGCCTACTGAGTCCGTGAGCGTCTTTGCTACGGCTATAAGAACATTGTCTCCTGCAGTATGGCCATACTTATCATTAATTGCTTTAAATCGGTCAATATCAATGTAGAAAAGCACCAATTGGTCATCGGCCTGTTTAGCCAAATGAATACGTTGCATTGCCAGAGAGTAAAAACCTCTACGATTGTTAATCATGGTCAATGGGTCGGTAACCGCTAGTTGCTGCATTTCTTTAAATGCTTCCACGAGACGCAGGTCTGACTCTAATAAATCTTTTAGCTGATGAATCAGTTCCAAATAGGGGCCATTATAATCGGTGACCTCGTAGTCCATTACGCAAAAGGTGCCAAACGGATCGCCATTAGGCCAAAAAACCGGAACGCCAAAGTAGGAGCGAAAACCATCATTATGTACTTCTGGATTTGTATCCCAATAGGAGTCAGCTAATGCATTGGCAACGTAGAGAGGTTGGCGGGTTTCAACGATTCTTCGGCAAAAAATATTTGTTTCAGGTTCGACAATGACACCAGCAGGATAAGGGTTCGATGGCTGCTCACTTGAAATGGTAACTTGAAAACCCTCTTGAGTATATTGCACAAGAAAACTGGCGGGGGCGTTATACATTTTCGCCAGTAAATTAATGGTTTTCTGCCATTTCTGTAGAGAGATGAGTTCGTTAGGTCGATTAAGTAGGAACTTGTCATGTTCAATTTTTTGAATATCCATATTCATAATACCACTTACTCAATGCCAAAAAATAATGTTAACGAAATGTCAACAATAACCATCGTATGCTTAATGTTTTTCTGGATCAAGGTATTACTTTATATTTATTTGCTATATTAATTAATTTTTAGTAAATAATCTTAGATTCGATGGTTTCTTAATATTTTGAAGCTTGTACAATTAAACTCACTTGATTGGTTACATAAGTCGAAACCAATACATTCTCGCAGAGTAAGCATATTGTGAATGGTTATATTATTGCTTGGTATCAAATAGGGCAATTTAAGTTGCTTACTTCGGATATTGATTGAGGATTGAAATGAAATTTTTAGTTACAGGTGCCGCTGGGTTTATCGGTTCGAAGACGGTAGAAGAGTTGTGCAAAAAAGGGCATCAAGTTATTGGTGTCGATAATAACAATAGCTATTATGACGTTAAGTTAAAGCATGCTCGTTTAGATAGAATAATGCATGACAATTTTACTTTTTTGAACTTAGATATTTCCGACACGCAATCGGTGATGGAATTATTTGCAAAAGAGAAATTTGATAAAGTTATTCACTTAGCTGCACAAGCAGGTGTTCGATATTCTATTGAGAACCCACATGCTTATTCTCAGAGTAATTTAACTGGCCATCTAAATATTTTAGAAGGGTGCCGAGCAGAGAAAGTCGCGCATTTAGTATATGCCTCATCAAGTTCAGTTTATGGGTTAAATGCGAGTACACCATTTAAAACATCAGATTCTGTTGATCATCCGGTTTCTCTGTATGCGGCAACAAAAAAATCCAATGAGCTAATGTCACATTCCTATTCTCACCTCTATGACATACCAACGACAGGGCTGCGTTTCTTTACTGTTTATGGCCCATGGGGGCGTCCAGATATGGCACCATTTATCTTCACTAAACGTATATTAGATGGCGAAACCATAGATATTAATAACAATGGTGATATGTGGCGCGACTTCACCTATGTTGATGATATTGTTGAAGGGGTAGTAAGAATTGCTGATGTTATTCCGCAGCGAGATGAACAATGGACCGTTGAGAACGGGACACCAGCCAGCAGTTCTGCACCGTATAAGGTTTATAATATCGGCCATGGTAGCCCAATAAACTTGATGGACTTTATCACAGAGATAGAACAAGCGTTGGGTATTGAAGCGAAGAAAAACTTTAGAGAGATGCAGGCAGGGGATGTTTACAAAACGTTCGCTGATACTGAGGATCTGTTTGCTGCGACAGGTTATAAACCTCAAGTAGGCATTAAGCAAGGTGTTGCTGAATTTGTCGCTTGGTATAAAGAGTTTTATAACAAGTAAGTTCAGCCCATTTAGTAAAAAAAAGGAGTTGCATGTGCAACTCCTTTTTTGCTTGTCACGTTTCCATTGGGTTATTGGATTATTGGTTTTTGCCGCGACTTTCTATAAAAATATAACTTAGCCATGCGCAGACAAAAGAGAAATATCCTGCCCAAGCAACATCCGTAAAGTGATGCCCGCCGGCCGCAACTCGGGCGTAGCTGACAAACAGATACCAGCTAACAATGCCTATTGCTAACTGTTTTGCTAGCTTTAGCTTGCCTCGGCGGTAGGCGGCAAATGCAAGAAGTAAAAACGATAGAGGCACCGCGGCATGACCCGATGCAAATGATTTACCCTCATTACCCCAGTTGGCTTCTAATACGGCTTTGGGTTGATATTGACCGCCAAACTCTACGGTTTGAGATGGGCGAGGTCGACCAAAGTTCTCTTTAAAGACAGAATTAACGATCAGTCCTGGGCCCAACAAAATAGAGATAAACAGCGCGAGTACCAAGCGATTATGTTTTCTGATGGACTTCTTAAACAGTGCCGCAATGGCAAAGCCAATGAAAAAGAGAATGCTAACGGTCACAGAGATATTGATAGAACGATAAAAAAACCTGACTAGAGAATCATTTTTTAAAGTGAAGCCATCTTGTGAGTGATAAAAGAAACTGGTGATAGCAATATCAAGGTTGAATAATCGCGTTGCAATGGTAATTATTGCAATGATAATTGTCGCGATAATAATGGGTTGCCACTTTGATTGTAATATTTGACTCATAATAATTCACAGCATTGTATGTAAAAAAGCAGACCTAAACAGATCGTTCGCCTGCTCTATATAGAGATATGTTCAAGTACCGACGACGTTACTTGAACACAAATGAACTGAGGCATGATGCCGCAATTTTCTATTTATTGTAACCTTTGAAGCCTTTTACTCGATAAATATCATAATCACTGGTTTTGTTTTCTGACACTCTACGATTTACTGCCGATAGTAACTCAACGTCCGTAAAATATTTGTCAACATTGGACTTACCCATATCGGTAAGAAATAGAGCTTCTTTGTCAGAGCCTAAGTATGGCCTTGTCAGTTCAAAATGACTTTTCACTACAGTACGTGGCCACCATGCGACCAGCCGATCATTAGGACGGTCAAAAGTATAAAAGGCCGCTTCTGTTATGGCGGTTCTGCCATCAACAATTAATTGATCTTGCGGGTACTTGTCGGTGAAAACTTTGACTTCTTCTCCCCACTCTTGCCAGCCTCTAACACGTTTAAAAGGGTCTTTGCCTTCTGGTAACTCAATACCTGCAGCTTGAATAATAGGATCACCAAGTTGCACAACCATACCAAGTGCAAGATTGCTGGCTAGCATAGCGATTAACCAGCCTTTACGGTGCTGCAGAAAATGAGCAATACCTATAATTACAGCGACATACGTTGGCGCTGCCCAGTTGGCATTATACTTACCTTGCAGCGCGACTAGAGAGATTATAATCAGCATCGGCATGCTAAAATTAATTAATAGGTTTCTCGGCTTTTCGCCTTTGATTAACCACCACCACATAACGATAAATCCGACTGGCCCAAGGATACCTGCCTGCTCCAATATAAAATTAAACATTTTATTCGGATAGAGCCCTTGTTTATCTACATAGTCAGCTGTGTGAGCAAAAGTAGGAAAGTCGTTTAGGTAATTCCAATAGAAATTTGGTGCTAATATCAGTAATGAAAGCCCCGCCATAACCCATAAACGAGGGTTTTTTAACTGTTGGCTGTGACCGAAAAAGAGCATGTAACCTAACGCTGATAGAGAGAATATCGCCATATTGTACTTGGTAAGCAGACCTAGGCCGCATACCACTGCGCACATAATCCAGTTAAACCATGTATTGGTTTCGATGCTGCGCAAGAAAAACAGCATGGCGCTGCTCCAAAAAAGAAACAAGAGAACATCGGTAGAGGTAATCGTGGATGAAAGCGCTACGCCGGGAAGGGTGATAAACAGTACGGCTGCCCAAAAACCAACCCGTTCAGAAACTAATTTGCGTCCTAATAGATAGATGATTAAAGCGGTAACGGGGTACACCAATATCGCGCCCAACTTGATAGTAAAGACCGAATGGCCAAATAAGCTGGTAACAAAATAGATAAGAACCGCGACCATAGGTGGTTTTGAATAATAGCCCCAATCTAACTCTAGCGACCACCACCAATACTGAATTTCATCAACGTAGAGATCCAGTGAACTAATGGAAAGTGCGTAGCCGCGAAATAGGGAAATTAGCGCAAGAACGACCAATAGCGTTGTTAGCATTGAACCTGTGCTGGTGTTCTTAGACGTAGAATTATTTGTCATAAACTCGTTTCAATCGTTGATTTTTTTGGCAGCATAAAGACGATCATAGCGCCAAATATAGAATTAAATAAAATAAAAAAGTGAGAATTTAAAGCGGCGGCTACTATTTCTTTAGAGCTAACAGCACTTAAATCAGCGCCGCTGGACATCAAACCAAATGAGACGGCCGCTTCATAACTGCCGAACCCACCGGGTAATCCCGGCAGCATACCAGAAACTTCGCCAAACAGCGCTGCAATTGTTGTTTGTTCGATTAGTAGAGGCGTCATGCTCGCCAACAAAGCCGCAAACAGGAAGATTTTGATGCCCCAGTTTAACCATGAAAGGGCGGTCATGCGGAGTAATTTCTTTTTGCTATCAGGAATATTGGTCAATATCTGCCAGATAAATTTCACTTTGTTTCTTGCTCTATGTTTATAAGTGAGGCCTATAAGCTGTCTGCGAAGTGAAATACCCACTAAAGGTATGAAAAATGAGACCAGTAACCATGCCAGTACCCATACTCCAGCCATAGGAAAAGAAAAAATAGCCACTGCAATCGAAGCCAAAACATAAGCATCAAAAAGACGCAAAACTAATAATGCAGGAACAGAGTGAGAATAAGGCGTCGAAAATGCTTTTTTCATTAATATGGGAAAAGAGATCTCCCCAGCCTTTGCTGGCAGCAGGTTAGCCCAGAAGGTTTGCTTAATAACAATAGGTAATACAACCTTGGTGGGCAATTGAATGCGTGGGCTGTTGAAATAAATGGAAATTCGATAGCTTCGAACCAGATAACTAAACCAATATAACAGAGTAAAAAAGATAACGGCGTTAGTTGGAATGGTGCTCCAGAATGAAAGTAGAGTATCCCACCCCCAGATAGCTTGAACTGCGACAATTACTGAAAGGAATGTCAACACAGAAATAAGGGCCGAACGGTGTTTCATAACTATGCTTGACTTCCGAATTGAGTTATAGTGAAAAACTTAAATAGAATAGCATAAAATGATGGTGAGAGTAGCTATTATGTCGGATAACAAAGTTTCCGAAACTAATGAAAAATATAAAGTTAGTGTCGTTGTCCCTATCTACAATGAAGAAGAAAGTGTTAAGCCGTTAGTTGACGCAATTGATAGCTCTTTAAAGAGCGCTCCATTTGAGTGGGAACTGCTGTTAGTGAATGACGGCAGTAGTGATAGAACATTGCATGTCGCAATGGAAGCGCAACAGCAATACGGTGATCATGTTCGAATCATCGCTTTACAGCGTAATTTTGGTCAGACTGCTGCTATGCAAGCAGGGATAGAGCAATCTGACGGCGATTATATCGTAACGTTAGATGGTGATTTGCAAAATGATCCTGCTGATATTCCGCATATGGTGCAGCGTTTAATTGACAGAGATTTAGACCTATTAGTCGGCTGGCGTAAAGATCGAAAAGACAATATGTTGATTCGTAAGGTTCCTTCTAAAGTGGCTAACTGGTTAATCGGTAAAACCACAGGTGTTAAGCTAAATGACTACGGTTGTAGCTTAAAAGTTTATCGTGGCAGTGTGATTCGTAACGTAAAACTCTACGGAGAGATGCATCGATTTATTCCTGCTTGGGTTGCCATTCATGTACCCGTTGATCGTATTGAAGAAGTAGAAGTTAATCACCATGCAAGACAGTTCGGTGAATCTAAATACACCATTTCACGTGTATACCGAGTGATTCTTGACCTGATTTCAGTTATCTTCTTTATGCGTTTCCGTACCCGACCATCTCACTTCTTTGGTCCAATTGGACTAGGTTGTGGTGCGCTTGGATCGCTGATGATGTTGGTACTCGCGTTTGAGAAATTCATACTTGGTGAGGCCATTGGTGGTCGTCCAATGCTGATTGTCAGTGTATTACTTATTGTAATGGCAATGCAGTTCATCACCACAGGTATTCTGGCTGAAGTGGTCAGCCGTACTTATTACGAATCTTCAAATCGTTCTACCTATGAGTTTACTGAGATAACGTCAGATTCAACAGCTGAAACTCCGGCTCCAGTTGCCGCAGAGACAGAGGCGCAGCCTGAGCCGTCATCGAAAGAGTAGATGAGCTAATTTGTTTATAAATGTGAGAGCTTTCAATTAATTGAAAGCTCTTTTTTTTGCTTAAATAGCGCCGATAGAAATTTTAATGAGAAATATTCTCATTAAAATCATTGCTTTACCTCTACTTCACACTTCTTCGATCTTGATTCACTTATCGCTTACTTTCTGACCTGTAGCTCAACATTTTCATAACAATGCGATTATATTTTAAAGTCTGGAACAGCGATTAACCTTAATGTTGGATGACTTAACTATTTAATAAATCATATGTTTTAACCTATTCAATGGCTAAATATCCGAGTTGAGGTAAATGAGAATAGCTGGTGCAACTAGAATGGCGCTTACGTTGATAACAGAATAATAGACGATGCTCCGTTCTTACCAAGTAGAAGGTAAACACTCATGAGCAACTCGTTAAAGGATATGACCTTACCACCTGATTTAACGGTTAAAAAAGGATCCGGTCCGGTACGTACAAAATTCCCCATCTATGCCAATACACTTCCTCCATGCAACCATGCCTGTCCAACAGGCAGCAATATTCAAAGATGGTTATCCCTCGCACAAGAAGAGCGTTATGAAGAAGCCTTTCAAGAGCTGGTGCTGAATAATCCAATGCCCGCTATTCATGGTCGTGTGTGTTATCACCCTTGTGAATCTGCTTGCAACCGAATCAATGTTGATCAGCCAGTGAGTATTCATGCTGTAGAGCGGTTTTTAGGTGATTTGGCGATAGAGAAAAAATGGCCGATTCGTTATGAAGCTAAATCTACAGGAAAAAGAATTCTGGTGGTTGGTGCCGGGCCTAGCGGGTTAGCGACGGCGTATCACCTTAAACGTTACGGTCATGATGTTGAAATTAGAGAAGCCGGTCCTATGGCCGGCGGTATGATGCACTTTGGTATTCCTGCGTATCGACTACCCAGAGAGATATTGAACCAAGAGGTCGACCGAATTCAGCAAATGGGCATCAATATTGTGCTTAACAGCATGGTGCAAGATATTTTAGCTGAGAAGGTAAAAGGGCAGTTTGATGCAGTATTTCTTGCTATTGGTGCGCACATTGGTCGAGGACTGGATATTCCCCATGACGATCCAAGTAACGCCATCGATGCGGTGACTTACTTGCGACAAATAGAAACAGAGGAAGCCCCCGAGCTTGGTAAACGAGTTGTGGTCTATGGCGGAGGAAATTCGGCCATGGATGCAGCACGTACCGCGAAACGAATGGGGTCTGAAGTGACGGTTGTGTATCGTCGCGACAGAGCCAGTATGCCCGCCCATGATTTTGAATGTGTTGAGGCTATGGAAGAAGGGGTGGAGTTCTTATGGTTACGCACCATAAATCAAGTGGATGGGACGACGTTTACTTTAGAAAAGACGGTGCTGGATGAGAGCGGGCGACCGCAACAGTCGGGGGAGTTTGAGACTCTAGAAGCTGATTTTCTAATTTTGGCATTAGGGCAAAACATTGACACGATAATTACCCAAAATATCCCAGGAGTGGAGTACAAATCCGATGGCACCGTTATTGTTAATGATCAAATGATGACAGGATATCCGGGGCTGTTTGCCGGTGGCGACATGGTGCCTAGTGACCGAACAGTGACCATCGCGGTGGGGCACGGTAAGAAAGCCGCGGCTCATATAAACGGATTTTTGAAACATCGTCCATTTACCAAAATCGCGAAAACCCCCTTAATTAAATATGACAAATTGCACTTATGGTACAAAACGGATGCGGAACAGCGGGAGCAACCTGCTATGCCTCCACAGATTCGAACCGCGTCATTTGACGAAGTGGTAGGCGGTTTGAGCCAAGAAGAAGCTTTGTATGAGTCTCAACGCTGCTATTCATGTGGTAATTGTTTTGAATGCAATGGTTGTCTGGGGGCGTGCCCTCATGGTGCGATTACCTTCAATGGTAAAGACCAAGGTTATTCTGTGGATTACAACAAATGTACGGGTTGTGAGGCATGTTATGCCCAGTGTCCATGTCATGCCATCGAGATGGTTGAAGCGGAAGTGAAATAGGAGGCGTTATGAGTAATCAATTTCAACATCAAATGTACACCTGTGATGGCAATGAAGCTGCGGCACATATCGCCTTTCGAGTCAGCGAAGTTTGCGCTATCTATCCTATTACCCCTTCCTCAACCATGGCGGAATTTGCAGACCAATGGGCCGCTGAGAATAAGACCAATATTTGGGGGAATATTCCGTTAATAGCGGAGATGCAGAGCGAAGGTGGTGCGGCCGGAACCGTACATGGCGCTTTGCAAAGTGGTGCATTAACCACAACGTTTACAGCCTCTCAAGGGTTGATGTTAATGCTACCTAATATGTACAAGATTGCGGGTGAGCTAACCCCAACGGTATTCCATGTTGCTGCTCGCTCATTGGCGGCTCAGGGTTTATCTATATTTGGTGATCACCAAGATATTATGGCGGCGAGAGGAACCGGTTTTGCGTTATTGGCGGCGTCGTCAGTTCAAGAAGCACATGATATGGCGTTAATTGCTCACACAGCCACTTTGTCGGCCCGCATTCCTTTTATTCACTTTTTTGATGGTTTCAGAACATCCCATGAAGTGAATAAAATTGAGCTGATTTCAGATAGCGATATTCGAGCAATGATCTCCGATTCTCTGGTTCGTCAACATCGAGAACGTGGTTTAAGTCCGGATGCCCCCTTTATTCGTGGTACGGCCCAAAACCCTGATGTTTACTTCCAAGGGCGCGAAACGGTCAATCCTTATTACGCAGCCACCCCCGGTATTGTTCAGCACTGTATGGACCAATTCGCTGAGCTTACTGGCCGAAAATATAAGCTTATTGAATATGTTGGTTGTGATGACGCTGAGCATATTATTGTTGCTATGGGTTCGGGTGTAGAGACCATCAAAGAGACGGTGAGCTATTTAGAAGCACAGGGGGAGAAAGTCGGCTTAATCCAGATTCGGTTATATCGACCTTTATCAACGGAACATGTGTTAAACGAAATCCCTCAATCGGTAAAAACCATTACCGTATTAGACAGAACCAAAGAACCGAGCGCGACGGCAGATCCATTATATCAAGATGTCATTACCGCTCTTATGGAACAGCCTGAACGATTTGGTGCAATGCCAAAAGTGCTTGCGGGTCGTTATGGTTTGTCGAGTAAAGAATTTACCCCAGCGATGGTTAAAGCGGTATATGACAATATGTTATTGGCGCAGCATAAGAATCATTTTACCGTCGGTATCATCGATGATGTGATGCACTCTCATCTAGATGTGGACGATGACTTTGATATTGAGCCAAATGAAGTGGTTCGAGCCATGTTTTATGGATTAGGCGCTGATGGGACTGTTGGCGCCAATAAAAATACCATAAAAATAATTGGTGAAGATCCTAATTACTTTGCTCAAGCCTATTTTGTATATGACTCTAAGAAGTCCGGCTCGCAAACCGAGTCCCATTTACGCTTTGGTCATCATGAAATCAACAGCCCTTATCTTATTCAATCCGCTAATTTTATTGCCTGCCACCAAGCGACCTTTGTCGAAACAACCGATATGTTAGCTAAAGCGGCTCTGCACTCTACGTTTTTGCTTAACTCGTCCGTTGCACCAGAACATTTATGGGCATCTCTGCCCGCTAAAATGCAGCAACAACTGATTGAGAAACAGATGACACTGTATGTCATTGACGCTTATAAAGTTGCCCGAGAAACGGGAATGGGGAATCGCATTAATACCATCATGCAAACTTGCTTTTTCGCTCTGTCTGGGGTGATGGATAAAGAGGTTGCCATTGATAAAATTAAGGCGGCGATTAAAAAAACGTACGCAAGTAAAGGCCCTGAGCTGGTGGAGAAAAACTACCTCGCGGTAGACCAAACCTTAGCAAATTTAAATGAAGTTGCTATTGCTGATAGTGTTACCGCGGAGGTAAATGAAACACCACGAGTCTCTGAAAGAGCGCCTGAGTTTGTTAAGCAGGTGACGGCGCAAATGATGGCAGGAAAAGGGGACCTGATTCCTGTCTCAATGTTACCCGCAGATGGAACCTATCCTTCAGGTACCACTCAATGGGAAAAAAGGAACATAGCGCAGAAAATCCCAATCTGGCAATCAGACATCTGTATTCAATGCGGTAATTGCAGCATTGTATGTCCGCATGCGGCGATTCGAGCCAAGTTTTACGATAAGTCACTGCTTGAAGAGGCACCGGAAGGCTATAAGTCATCAGGTATTACCGCACGAGGCTTTCCCGATACCCGATATACGTTGCAGGTGTATGCAGAAGATTGTACCGGGTGCGGGCTATGTGTTGATGTTTGTCCTGCGTTTAGTGAGCAAGACTCTTCTCATAAAGCCATTAATATGGAACTAAAAGAACCCTATATGGAACAAGAGGTGGAAAATCTGACTTTCTTTGATTCAATCAAATACAACGAGAGAGCGAAAGTCGATTTTTCCCATGTCAGAGGGGTTCAATTCCTCCAGCCTCTTTTTGAGTTCTCGGGGGCATGTGCAGGTTGTGGAGAGACTCCATATTTAAAATTGATGTCGCAGTTGTTTGGTGACCGATTAATGATAGCCAATGCCACAGGGTGCTCCTCCATTTATGGTGGTAACTTGCCGACGACGCCTTGGTCGGTGAACGAAGAGGGTAGAGGCCCTGCGTGGTCTAATTCGCTTTTTGAAGATAATGCCGAATTTGGCTTAGGTTTCCGTTTAGCGGCGGTCAAACAGCATGAACTGGCTGAACAGTTACTCATTGAAAATCGCGCCGAGTTAGACCCACTATTGGTGGACCAGTTGCTTAACGCTAGCCAGTTAACGGAATCGGATATTCAATCACAGATTCAACGGGTTGATAGGCTGAAAGAGCAGCTAACTAAGATTGATAGTGAGTCGAGTAAGAATTTGATATCGGTTGCTGATCAGCTTATTCGTCGTTCTATCTGGATAGTGGGTGGTGATGGTTGGGCGTATGACATTGGATCAGGGGGACTTGATCACGTGCTTGCTAGTGGTGCAGATGTCAATGTATTGGTGATGGATACAGAGGTCTACTCAAACACAGGTGGGCAGATGTCTAAGTCCACTCCGTTAGGGGCTGTTGCCAAGTTCGCTACGGCTGGCAAACAAGCCACCAAAAAAGACATTGCGATGCAGGCCATTGCTTACAACAACGTTTATGTCGCTCGGGTAGCCATGGGTGGGGATCCACAGCAAACCTTGCTGGCAATGCGTGAAGCAGAAGCGTATCGAGGACCTTCAATTATCATTGCTTATAGTCACTGTATTGCGCACGGTATAAAAATGGAAGATGGTTTGAAACAGCAGGATTTAGCGGTGAGATCGGGTCACTGGCCACTGTTTAGGTACAATCCAGCACTAAGAGATGTTCAAGTTAATCCGTTTTCTCTAGATACCTTACGACCCACTATTTCGTTGCAAGAGTATAGGATGAATGAAAGTCGCTATCAGATACTGCAAAGAAACGATCCTGAAGCAGCAGAAGAGATTCTACAGCAGGCACAACATGTTGCGGAACGGAAATGGCAGTTATATGAGGAGCTCGCGACACGGAGCCAAGGCAGCGTTGCACCTCATATGGAACTGGAATCCAAATAGATAACTACGGACGTGATGTGCAAAGGAGAGTGTTCCTTTGCACATTCGCGATAATGTGCAGAGATAGATATATAGCATAAGTTTGCTAAGCTAAAGTAAGGCAAACAAAGAATAGTTTCGCCTATCGTTGTTCAGTAACGGAAGGTTCTCTATGGTTCATATCCCCACCGCATTTACTATGTTTGGCCTAACGCAATTAGCCTGCGTGATGGTTATGGGGTTGATTTGGTATAAAAATAAGCAGATAAACGGCTTGCTTGAATGGTCTATTGGTCGCTCCTTGTTGGTTATGGCATTTCTGTTATTTGCATTTAGAGAGTCTATGCCGTTAATGTTATCTGTTTTGTTGAGTAACGGGATATTTCTCATTGCGCTCTATGTTATTTGGTTAGGGCATGTGCGATTTATGCAGCTAAGCTATACCAACACTCATTTAATCTTTATCGCATTATTACTGGTTACCTTGGTTGTGTTTGCTGCTTTGACACAAGTTGAACAAGGTTATTTATTGCGTGTCATTATCATCTCTATTTTGGTTTCTCTTTACGCCGCCCTCTCTATTATTGTTTATCTACCTGCGATTAGAGAGAAGGATAAACCCCTTGTTAATTTAATGGTCTTCTCCTATTCACTGTTAATTCTCATTCATATGTTGCGAGCACTTTTCTATCTTGCCGGATTTGGAGGTCAATCTTTACTCACAGCAGGAAGTGTTACAGCAATCACCATCGTAGGGTACTTCTTCGTCTCTTTTCTTATTGTGATGGTGAGCTTAGGAATGGTGGTAGAGCTGTTGCAAAAAGAGTTGAAACAAGCTGCAGACAGAGATGCATTGACAGGTGCTTATAATCGACGAGCTTTTTTTACTATTGTCGAGAATGTATTTGCGAGAGCTAAGCGAGAACGGCTTCCGATATCGGTGTTATCAATCGACTTAGATCACTTCAAGTTAATTAATGATACTTATGGCCATTTACGTGGTGACAAAGTGATACGTAGTTTTGTTAATACCTCGCTAGAACTATTGAGAACTCCGGATCTATTTGCGCGTTATGGTGGAGAAGAATTTGTCGTGGTTCTACCGGATACCAATATTAAAGATGCGGCTAAAATTGCAGAAAGGATAAGACAACGTTTTAGTGAGTTGTCACCAGCTCAATCAATTAAAGCTGGAGAAGTAACATGTAGTATTGGTATTGCTTCAGTAGATGCGTTGGCGGATAACATCTCCATTATTGATCTATTAGAGCGATCTGATATCGCTCTGTATCACGCTAAATCCCATGGACGTAATACAGTAAGTACCTATTGACGGCTCAAAATAATCCCAGTTCCAAACCAAACATATAAAGTAGCTCTGGTAGTATGGCCAGATAAGCAGCCGCATAATACATGACAAGCATAAATATTCCCGCTTTCAATATGGCAGATAAATTGGCATTCATTGTACTGTTCCTCGATTCACTATTGCCGACATTAGTGTAATAGCAGTTTTTATGCCAATAGATAACATTATGTTTATATTGACTTTATTAAAATTTATGTCATATTGACCTGTGTCATATAGACATAGTTGTGTGTCTTATAGACATCGAATTAATAGAATTAACCAGCTCAGCTTATTTGGTGATGAATCAGTGCAAAACATAAGTGAAGAGTGGGGTAAAATTGTTCTTGATTTAACCTCCAATCTCTCAAGTAAAGATAGATTTGATCGGTTGCTTTTGTCGATAAGGCAAGTGCTGAGTTGTGATGCTTCAGCTCTGCTATCGTTTAATAATCAGCAGTTTACTCCATTAGCAATCAGTGGCTTGTATGATGAAGTGCTGGGACGACGCTTTAATATTCAAGACCACCCTAGGTTAGAGGCGATCGCCAGAGCGGGTGATATTGTCCGTTTTCCCTCGGATAGTGAATTACCCGATCCATATGATGGGTTAATCGCAAATATGGATGGCAATCTGAATGTTCACTCATGTGTTGGGCTGCCCTTAATGGTGGATGAGCGTCTTATCGGGGCATTAACCATCGACGGTTTCAGCGCTAAGCAATTTGATGGTTTTTCTGATGGCGATCTTCGAATTATCGCTGCATTAGCGGCAACGAGTTTGAACACATCTCTATTAATGGAGCAACTGGAGCGTCAACTTACCTACCTACCGTCGTCAGATAGCAATATTACATTTAGGGACAGTAACTCGGTTGAGATGATTGGGCATTCATCGGCGATGAACGAGTTAAATGGCAATATTAATGTCGTTTCAAATACGGATCTAACCGTTTTGATATCGGGGGAAACAGGGGTCGGTAAAGAGCTGGTGGCAGGCTTGGTGCACGCTAACTCTGCTAGAAGAGAGCGGGATATCGTTTACTTAAACTGTGCCGCTCTGCCAGAGTCCGTTGCGGAGAGTGAACTATTTGGTCATGTAAAAGGGGCGTTTACCGGAGCAATTAGTCATCGTAAAGGCAAGTTTGAACTAGCGGATGGTGGGACTCTGTTTCTTGATGAAATTGGTGAGTTATCCATAGGATTGCAAGCTAAACTACTGCGAGCATTGCAGTATGGCGATATCCAGAGAGTGGGCGATGATAGCAGCGTTAAAGTCGATGTACGAATCATCGCCGCAACAAATAGAATACTGCATGACGATGTAAAACAGGGGCGTTTTAGAGCAGACCTTTATCATCGCCTAACCGTGTTCCCTATATTAGTTCCAGCACTACGAGACAGACAGCAGGATATCACCTTACTTGCCGGGCACTTTGCTGAAAAATGCAAATTGAAACTAGAGGTTCGTAGTATCAGTTTGTCTAAAGAGTTACTAATAAAATTAAATGATTACCATTGGCCCGGTAACGTAAGAGAGCTTGAGCATATGATCAATCGAGCCGCTGTTATTGCCAAATCTGAAACTAGCGATGCTCACCTTGTTTTGCAGCCTTATCATTTTAGCTTTAAAGAGAGCAGAGAAGATTTGCTGAAGACAGAAGAAGCAAGAGAGATGAGTCACGAGCTGTCAGAACAGACGCTTAAGAGCGCAACAGATACCTTTCAGCGTCAAATTATCGAGCAATGCTATAGCAAAAATCGTCACAATTGGTCTGCAACGGCGAGAGAGTTGGGGATAGATTCAGGAAATCTCCACCGGTTAGCCAAACGATTAGGAGTGAAGTGATTTTTGTCAGAGTTAACAGCATGACATCATTGATAGTTTCGCTAACAATGATGTCATAATGACATTTACAGTCTATGTTAATTTGACACTTATTTATGTCAAATTGATAGTGTGCTGAAATTTGGTTTATGAAGGAATATTATAAATTATTGTTTTATAAGACAATAGAAATACTCAGTAAGAGTTATTCTCATTGGCACATAAACTGCAATACTATGAGTAGTATTGCAGTTTATAAGGTTCTATAAGTGTTAAACATCACCGATAAAAGTAAAGAAGAAAAAATCACTCCACTGTTGCGTCTAGGCTTTAGACCATTCTTTTTATTTGGCACACTCTACTCGATTTTGAGTATCACTATCTGGGTACTTGCTTTTCAAAATGGCCAGCCTGAAGCACTGCGTGTTCCTGCCGTTTGGTGGCATGTTCATGAAATGTTGTTTGGTTTTGCCATGGCGATTGTTGCCGGATTTGTGCTTACCGCGGTGCAAACATGGACTGGCATTATTGGCACCAAGAGTTATCGGCTGGGTTTCATCGTACTATTATGGATGTTGCCTAGAGTGCTCTTTTGGACAGAGACACCATTATGGTTAATCTCAACAATTGAAGCTCTTTTCTTGGCAGCGTTGGCCTACGAAGTTGGCTTTAGAGTTGTGAAATCGAAGGGCTGGAAAAATCTATTTTTTGTTCCTCTATTTGTATTGGCTCTGGTCGCAAATTTTGCCAGTTACGCCACTATTAAAGGCATGCCACCCTTTACGTCGCTAGCGGTTTGGCAAGCGATGATATGGTGGTTTATGTTGCTATTGTCGATAATGGGTGGTCGCGTTATTCCATTCTTTACAGCTAAGCGATTTAACTTTGAAAAAGCTCAGCCTTTACTTTGGTTAGAGTGGGCGGCTAATCTGCCTTTAGTACTGCTTTTCGTATTAAGTTTTTTCCCTCTACTCTCTTCTCAAATTGGCCCTGCTATTATGCTAATAGGTGCGTTGTTTCAATTGGTTCGATTTGCCCGTTGGAAGCCATGGAGAACACTGAGTGAACCACTCGTTTGGTCGTTACATTTATCTTATTTTTGTATTCCTTTAGGACTTATTGGTAGCGGGGTAACGACAGGGTTTGCACAACATTCTATGATTCATTTATTTGCCATTGGTGCTTTGGGTGGATTGATTTTAGCGATGATCTCTCGTGTTACTATGGGACATACCGGGCGTGCTATCTATAAAGGACCTAGGATCTGGCCAGCATTTTTGGCGATGTTTTTAGCGGCGCTGTTAAGAAGTTTAGGGGTTGGTTTTTCGCCCGTTTACATGATGTTGATTATTAATATTTCTGCCATCTTATGGGGATTTGCCTTTACCGTATTTATCTATTATTTCGCGGTTATGCTGATGAAGCCAAGAGCAGACGGCCATCCCGGTTAACAGGCTGATCTCGAACTAACTATTTATTTAGCCGTAATACTTTAGAAACCGTATATTTAACAATAAGTTAAGTTGCGGTTTCTTTTTATTTCCCCTTTTGTATTGTTATATCTATCAATTGCAGTGCCAAAATAGCAAAAATCAACGATACTTAAATCGTTAATGCTTGATTGAACAACTTAACTTGCTCCAGTCACATTGATTACCGTTTAGTTTGTTATCAGTAGTAATGCGGATTAAGGAATGAAATGTTCAGCTACTTTTTAAGATTGATGATAGTTATTAGCCTTGTTACCCCTTCGATATACGCGTTTTCTGCGCAGAAAATCTTCATTACCAATGGTGAGTGGGCACCCTATATGGGGAAACAGTTAAAAGAGGGGGGAATTGTCTCGCACATTATCACTGAGGCTTTTGCTGCGGTAGAGATCGAAGTTGAGTATGGCTATTTCCCATGGAAACGCTCTTATCGTTATGCAGTGAATGGCGTGGGGGAGAGCAACCGTCGCTGGCACGCTACTGCAGCTTGGTACTACGCTGAGAAGCGAGAAAAAGATCTTCGCTATAGCGATATGGTTTATGAAGCTAATGAAGTTATGTTTTATCTAAAGAGTAACCCGGTGGTATGGAACAGTGACAGTGATTTACAAGGCAAAAGAATTGGCGGTACAGACTATTCTCCTTACCCTAATTTAGAACCTCTTAGAGATAAAGGCATTATTAAAATTATCCGTTCTGGAGAAGATGATGTACAAATGCAACGTCTGTTTTTTCGCAACATTGATGCCGTTGTGGTGATGAAAGAAGTCGGTTTGTACTACATGGCTGAAAACTTATCAAACAAGGACATGAGTGAAGTGGCCTACGTGGAACAGAGTATTAGTAAACGTCATCTGTATTTGCTGTTTTCACATAAAGTAGAGGAGAACCAAGTATTACTAGAGAAATTTAATCGAGGCCTCAGAATCATTCGACTTAGTGGTCGATATAGTGAGATTGTCAAAGAGTTTGAGAATGGTCGGTATTGGTCGGAATAACAGAACCAAAGTCTAATTGTTGTGGAGGACAATTGTTGTGACTGACTTTAGTTCTGTGTAGATTAGCGAATTATTAAACTAGCCAGCTGCGTTAGCAGGAGCGACCTCAATATTTTCTTCCATCTTTACTTCTGGAGTTACCTCTTCCGTCTCCAGTTTATGCATCTGTTGAATCTCTACTGCGCTCATGTGACCATAATCTTCAATCATGTACTTGAATGTTTTGAACAACATGTAGCTAACTAATACCAGCAGTGGTGCCGCGAATATCAAGATGGCAGATTGCATCGAGCCGACTGGAGCTTTAACGATAATGAATACCGCTGGTATAGCGATGATCACCAAACACCAGAAGATTTTCAATAAAGTTGCCGGGTTCTTATCTTTATCTAATACACGTTGCGTCTGACAAGCTACAGTAAATACTGAACCATCCAGTGTGGTGACCAACAATAAGAAGGTCGAGATAATAAATATAACAAGCAGAACAGATGAGAATGGTAGTGTATTTAACGCTTCTACAATTGACTGACTCGCTTGACCGTCAGATACCATCTGGCCGATGTTTACTTTCTTATCAAGTTGGGTCTTCATCATAAATGAACCAACAATTGAGAATAGGATTGTTGTACCTACTGTACCGCCACCTACCATACAGGCAATGACTTCACGAAGAGTACGACCTTTAGATACTTTAGTAATGAAGATACACATCAAAGGAATGAAAATCATCCAGTATGCCCAGAAGTAAGCTGTCCAGTTTTGTGGGAACTTGTCCTGAGTGATAGCATCCGTATACAGACTCATATGAATGAAGTTTGATGCCCAAATGCTCAGTGATGTACTGGTATTCTCCAGAATGAATAACGTCGGACCGAAGATAAGAATGTAAATAACCAGTGCGATTAGGAAGTAAGTACCTGAGCTTGAGATATTTTTCATGCCTTTTTCGATACCCACAAACGAACTCACAATAAGCAGTGTTGCTACAATACCTAACATGCCTAACTTAAGTCCCAAAGTGTCCTCTAGGCCTGTAAGCTGAGCAAAAGCAGCAGATACAATTGGCACACCTAGAGCCAGTACGATGATAAGGCCAAAAACCAGCGCGATTGGGTAGGTGATGTCAATAATACGAGCAACCACTTTACCTGCAGTTTGGTTTTTAATCATGCTCTGTACGATCTCGCTGATCTTTAGAGAAGGGTTTTTACGCACATAGTAGGAGTACATAATAGGCACAGCACTAATGGCATATAGAGCCCATGCAGTAATTCCCCAGTGATGCAGAGAGTAGGTTACTGCCCATTCATGCGCGGCAACAGAGCCCGCTTCTATAGCAAAAGGAGGGGTCTTGATGTAGTAAGACCATTCTAGAAAGGCCCAGTAAACGGTACCTGAACCCACACCGGCGAGTGCCATCATAGTGATGTATGCAAAATTGGTGTACTCTGGCTTTCCCTCGCCCATACGTATGTTACCGTATTTGCTGGCCATCAGATAAACTGAAACTATTACCATGGCAAAACCAAACCACAGAATAGGCGTACCAAGATTATAAGCGATCATGGTAAAAATACTTCCAGCGATGCTAATGGCACGCTCAGTATCTGTTAGAAAAAATACAGACAACGCACTGATAATGAGCAGAGAGATCAGTATTGTAGTGCGGTCAAAATTACTTGATTTACTATTTTCCATAAAGGACTCCTTGATACTCCCGCCTATGGATCGGGAGTAACAATTTCACGTCATTAATATTTAATTATTCAAAAACATAGTGAGCAATTGATGCTTCTTTTACCGCTTCCCAGTCCATTTCCACACCCAATCCATTTCCTTCTGGTGCGTGAACAAACCCATCTTTATCTGTACGAATTTGTGTATTAGAGCCAAGTTCGAAGCTCTCATATGGGTAAAACTGTTCGAAGTATTTGCAGTTGTAGTGAGCTAGTGCCACATGTAAATTGGCTGCTTGGGTGATGGTGTAGCCCATGCTTTGAATTTCTAATGTTTTTGAGTGACCTTCTGCAATAGCAAAACATTTATTGAGTTGAGTAATGCCGCCACATACGGTTGCGTCTTGGCGAACATCAGACCAAAATCCATTACCAAGAGCGTAAGTTACTTCTTGTAATGTTAATAAGCAGTTACCGTGACTAGAGATCTCAAGATCCGTTTTGTCCACGAGGCGTTGATAGGTTTTGTAATCATAATCAGAAACAGGCGCTTCTAGCCATTCCCAATCGTAGCTTTCCATCAGCTTAGCCATTTTCATTGCTTCTGCTGCATTATAAAATGTAGCGGTATCAAGCATGAAGCGAATACCTGTGTCACCGTAACGCTGCTGAATTGCGTTGACTAATGCTACATCTTTATCGTATACGCAGTAGCAGTGAAGTTTTATAGCAGTAAAGCCTGCTTCGATGCATTCATCTACGTAGGGGAAATATTCTTCTACAGTATCGAACATAGGCGTAGAAGCATATGACAGCATTTTTTCTCGAGCACCGCCAAGCAACATGTAAAGAGGCATGTTGGCTTTTTTCGCTTTGATATCCCAAGCTGCAATGTCAATTGGGGATTTTGCAGGCAAGCCACCCCATGAACAACGAGCGCCAAGCCATGTATTAAGTTCTTCGGTCATAAGAGGATTTTTGCCGATTAACCCAGGAACAATTGTACGCATAGCTTCAATAATGCAGCGATCGAAGTCGTTTTCTGTATAGCTGATTGTTGCACCGACACCTTCAGTTCCATCTTCAGTAATAATACGAACGATGTTATTGGTGTATAAAAGAGGTTCCTGATTGTCTGCCCACGGAATCGGTGGTGCGTCACGATCAGCAACTGCGTAAAGCTCAACTCTTTTTATTGCTGTACCTTTCATTTTATCTCCTTACAACGCACTGCCGTTATCTATCATAATAGTGCGAATTTCTTCACCATGTAGATCGCGGATACGTCTATTTTCATCAATTGCTTTTACAACAGCGATACCCGCTGCCATACCGTACTCAAAACATTGCGCAGTAACGCGAGCTGAAGCGAGTGCTTCGTGCTCTGCACTTAAACAACGCCCTGCAACAATAATGTTCTCACCAACAACTGGAACGAGTGTGTTAAACGGAACATCGTAATAATCATTAATTAACCAATGAAGTTTTGGTTTATCTCCGGAATGAAGCTCAATTGGCCACGGAGTTCGGCATATGCTGTCACTGCGTTTTACACAATTGACAACATCTTCATTGGTTAATGTTTCCACTCCGACAATCGAGCGAGTTTGTCGTATACCAACTTCTACACCGGTATCGACTACGTAGGCGTTTTCACATCCTGGAACGAAGTTGTTTAAGAAACGGGTATAGTCTCTTACTTGGCGACGTCCCCAGATTTCAGCTTCGGTGAAATCTTTTGGATCAATCACATTGAGAATGCGGCCATCTTGGCCAGCTAGGCGAGTTGCGTTCACCATTAGCTCATTTGGTCGGGTTGTTGGAAATATCCAGATTTTGTGACGAGGCAAAACATAATCACCACTTGCGTTAGCGTTATGGATATTGTCAGTAACTTTAGCTGGGCAGATGGTGTCATCGCCGTAGTAGTCGAGATACTTATCAATATCAACGCCCCCAATTCGGAAGAACATGGTGGGATTTTGAATACGTCCGTTATCGCCGAAGTAGTAATCCATTCCGGCACGCGCAATCAATGCTGCGTCACCAGAGGCATCTACGATCATTTTGGCTAAAATGACGCTTTGACCTGCGTTGGATTCAATCACAACACCTTTAAAGGTGTCTTTATCCATAATGACGCCCGTTACCGCGGTGTGAAATAGAGTGGTAACGCCCGCTTTTTCTAGCAGATCGTCTGCGACTTCACGCCAGATCAAAGGATCATGGGTTACTGTGTAGGTCTTGCCATACCGTTGAGGCTCAGTGACCCCACTTCTGACTTTTAACTCTTTGCGGAATTTTTCAGTGAAGCCATATACCACTTGTTCGGGTTGTGCATCTGGATCGTCACTAGCCATAAACATGCCACAGATTGTGCCAGATAGGCCAGCAACCGCTGCCCCCCCACAGAAGCCGTATTTTTCAATCAGCCATGTGTTTTTTCCTGAACGACCAGTGGTTTCGGCTGCCGCTACTCCAGCTGCGCCGCCACCAATCACTAATACATCGATTGAAGCCAAGATCGGCAGATCCGGTATTTGTTCAAAACGGCGAACAATTTTCCAATCTTTCATGATTACCTCGCTAATAGATTACTGATAGTCATCTGATATATCAGTTGTGTGTTTTGAATATATGCTGATATTTTTTGTGATACAATTGCGATTATGATATTCGTGAGTCTGCTCACTAAAATTGGCTAGGAAAATAGAATGAATAACAATATTAATCCGATAAATAAGACAGAGATTGCATATAACCAGTTAGAGAAAATGATCATCTTTCGCGAACTTGAACCTGGAAGTATGGTGAGTGAAAAGCAGTTGGCTGAAAATCTAGATTTAGGAAGAACACCGGTAAGAGAAGCACTTCAAAGGCTTTCTTATGAAAGAATGGTCGAAATCCATCCTCGTCGAGGCATACAAATCCCTTCTATTTCAGTAGAAAGCCAATTAAAAATATTGGAAGTAAGACGAGATATCGAAGGGTTATGCGTTAAATACGCTGCGGTTAGAGCGTCGGTTGACGAGAAACAACAGATGCAAGAGTTGGCTTCTAAGCTAGAGGTTTGTGCGGAAAATGGTGATGAGGTTGAATACTCTGTGTTGCTAAAGCAGATCCATAATGTATTGGTTAAAGCGGCACGTAATGAGTATTTGCAGTTAGCTATGGCACCACTTCAGGGGCTATCTCGTCGATTTTGGTTCGCTTACAAGAATGACTCAACAGATTTGGCAGAAGCCTCTCATCTACACGCCGCAACGTTACGAGCGGTATGTCACACAGATGCAGATGAGGCGGTATGCGCATCACATAAACTAAATGATTATTTAACGGATGTCGCGTACCGAAGTATCAGCAAGCGTTAAACGAGCGTCATTTTAACCATAGATAAGTAAAAAGGATTTACTTTGCTAGCTTTAGACAGATATACCGTATTTGGTGTTGCAGCAATTCTGCTTTGGAGTAGTTTGGTTGCGCTCATTCGACATGTGACTGAGTTATTAGGGCCAATTGGTGGCGCTGCAATGATATACAGTGTGGCGTCACTGTTTTTGTTAGTTTCGATAGGAATACCTAAGCTAAGGCATTTTTCTTGGAGCTACATTGTTATTGCTGGAGGTCTGTTTGCCGCATACGAAGTCTGTTTTTCTCTGGCTCTTGGTTACGCTATTGATCGTTCTCAAACCATAGAAATGGCAGTTATCAACTATTTGTGGCCTTCTCTAACGGTACTGTTTGCCATCTTGGGCAGTAAAAAAAGCATTAGTAAGTGGATTTATCCGAGTCTATTTATTGCTTTTTTTGGTGTCGCGTGGAGCTTAATGGGTGGGCAAGATCTCTCGTTGTTAACAGTAATGAATAATGTGCAGAGCAATCCATTAGCCTATTTGTTGGCTTTTGTTGGTGCGATAATCTGGGCTGTCTACTGTAATATAACAAAAAGACTTTCAAACGGTAAAAATGGCATTACTCTGTTTTTCATTTTCACCGCGCTATCGCTTTGGTTGCAGTTCGTCTTAACGAATCAGCCACCAATGACGTTTACTGCTAAATCGATCAGTTACCTTTTGATTGCGGGGGTTGTGATGGGAAGTGGTTATGCGCTATGGAACATCGCTATTATAGGAGGGAATATGATGTTTCTTGCGACCTTATCCTATTTTACTCCGATATTATCAACCCTACTTTCCATGCTTCTTTTGGGAGTCACGCTCTCAGCCAGTTTCTGGCAAGGCGTATTACTGGTTACCTTAGGCTCTTTAATGAGTTGGTGGGTAACCAGAGGTAGGGATTAACATTCAGCTTTGTAGTGGTTAATAAACATAGCGGCTGCTTCGGACACGACAAAGTCAATTTCTTGGTCTGAAATACGTTGCTTGGCATTTATTAACAGTGGCCAAAAACAGCGCCCTTTAATTAAATTATGAAGCTGGCTGTTAGCAAACTCGAAATCTAGCGGTTTCAATCTTCCATCTGCAACCGCCGCCTCCAGCCATTTATATAATGTGGTCTCTCTAGAAGAAAACTTTGCCATTTCTCTTTCTAGTGCATCGGGTTTATAGAAAAAGTAGCCGATGGCAACTCGCGATAGATCGATATTTTCTTGAGATGAGAACATATGAGCTTCCGCAGTGAGTATCTCAACAAGTTGATCTTGTAGTGGTTGCAAACAAGAGTATTCCCGCTCAATTTGCGTCGTTGCTCGTCGCCATAAGTCGGACATGATGTGCATCACGAGCTCTTCCTTGGTGGCAAAATGATTGTATACAGTACGTTTTGATACTTGAGCTAGTTCGGACAATTTATCCATACTGATGCCTTGAACACCATGTTCAACAAATGCTTTTTTTGCTGCATTTACAATCGCTTCTCTTTTTAATTCACTTCTGGTTTTTTTTATAGTTACCATTTTGTTCACAAGGCCGGAAAAAATACTCACAGCAATTGTACACTGAACGGTTTACTTTTCAATTTAAGAATGTAAACTGCTTAGTGTAGATTTTATGGGTAGGCCCGTTGAAATGAAGAAATTAACTAAGATTATTGTAGGAGTTGCGTTTATGTCAGTCGTATTAGTTACTGCTTGTGCATCAGAGTCTGGTGCGGAAAGCCAACAAGGCAAGTTCGTTAATAGCGAAATAAAATATAAACCAAGTTTGAGCAATATTTGGCAAATAATTAAGCAGCAAGTATCGGCAAAACGCAGTGAGCCGACTCCTGTAAATGATATACCGTTAAAAATGTTATCTCGTGCAGAGTTGGATAGCAGTAATGAAGATGCCATTTATAGATTGGGCCACTCGACAATACTTATGCGTTTAAATGGTCAGTATGTACTGGCTGATCCCGTGTTTAGTGAGAGAGCTTCTCCTGTACAGTGGGCGGGACCAAAACGATTTCATCCTACACCAATATCTATAGACGAACTGCCTGAGATAAAAGTAGTGGTCATTAGCCATGACCATTATGACCACTTAGATAAAGCCGCCATTAAGCAACTAGCGGACAAAGTTGAGTACTTTGTAACACCGTTAAAAGTTGGTGATTATCTGCAAGAGTGGGGCGTGGACGCTTCGAAAATTACCCAATTAGATTGGTGGCAAAGCATAGAAATCGATGATTTAAAACTGGTGGCTACACCGGCGCAGCATTTTTCAGGGCGAGGGTTGTTTGATAGAGATGAGTCTTTATGGGCGAGCTGGGTTATTCAAAGTGAGCAATATAATCTTTTCTTCAGTGGCGATGGTGGTTACTTTAACGGGTTTAAAGAGATTGGTGAGCGCTATGGGCCATTTGATGTCACCATGATAGAGACGGGTGCTTATAATGATTTGTGGTCAGATATCCATATGCTGCCTGAGCAGAGTATGCAAGCACATTTAGATTTGAAAGGAAAAGCCATGATGCCAATCCATAATGGCACCTTTGATTTATCACTGCACGACTGGTACGAACCCTTCGAGCGTATTAGCGAGCTAGCAGGGCAGAATGGGGTTGAACTGTTAACGCCAATCTTCGGTGACAATGTAACACTATCCAATCCCGTGAGTAATTACGCTTGGTGGAAAGATGTGGCCAGTAATGAAGAGTTACGTCTTGTGTTAGAGCAAAACTAATACGCTTAGCCGCAACTCATTATAGTCCGTGGTGAGCAATAGATAGGGGCAAGGAGATTAAATCACCTTGCCTTTTTTACATCGGTTATTCCGGAACACATATTTCGTCATTAAATATTGCTTTGACAGTACGAATGATGAGCCAAGCGAGTAAAACAGAAACCAAGGTCAAAAAGAGTATCGACAGGCTGTCAAAAAATAGACTTGTGGTAAAGGTTGCCATTTTCGCGGTGGCGATTGTCAGGGACGCCATGGGAAATGAGTATGCCCAAGAAGAGATAAAAAATGGCACTTTGCTGAAGCGAAGTATATTTGAGAACAATACGAAACTTAAAAATAACGCGACATAGAATAGAACTCGAGCAAATACATCCAGTTCACCTACTAGGTTGGTATAAGAGACAAAACCAATTGAAGGTGGGGCGAGTAGTATAAACAACATGGGTGTTAGCCTTGCCGGTAATGGTTCATGGAAAAACAGTCGGTACATTACAATAGTGAGTAAGACAACCCAGAAAACGATACCGATACTGAAGAAAAACCAGCTTATTTCCGTATAGCCAAGGTGTGCACCTGCAATTGGAGCGATAATATTACCCACAACAGGAATAAACCAACTAGGGTTTGCATGAGTTAGCACATAATGAGTATGGTGAATCCAACTACTGATAACATAAATGGTTAACATAAGTTGTACAGAAGCACCCACCATCCAAAGTGTATGAGATACGGAGTGATAATCTTGCCAAACAACCGCCAACAGCAGAAGGCTGATTGAAAAAGCAGGGAAAAAATTGAGACGGATGGGGTGACGAGTCTCTGCCATCACGGCTTTTGGATGGCGAATGATTTTTAGCAGATAGACACCAGTCACTGAAACCATCGCGATAGAGGTAAAAATCCCTAGCCAGAATGAAGCTTGAGGAATAATGCTCCCTCCAGCCGATCGCCATGCCAGTGTTAAGCCACTAAGACCTAAAATTACTGCAAAAAATGAGATGGGGAAATGACAAAGTTTGCCTTGCTCTTCCGTGGCAGCAGTGTTCATGAATCAGTCCTTTTATATAGCGCTTATATACCAGTATAGCGGAGGAAAATTGTACTCTATATTATTGGCATAAGCCATTAACTGAAACATAGTACCAAATAATCTAAATTAGATAAAGCTTAAATAATCTAATTAGTTTGTTCGAAGAGAGTATAAAATCGGTTTATTTGTGATTAATCCAGTGATAGCAAGTAGAGCCCCACTGTAACCGCGAGACAGAATAGCAGTGCCACGAGAGCGCGTTTGTTAGATACCATTGAAACTTCAACTTCTTCTGAACCTTGTTCACCAGTTATCATCGCCATTACCAATGGTTTTGCTTTTAACTTATAGAGAGCAATTGCAGATAGGTGTATCGCAATAAGAACATACAACGCTGTAATCCCATTTTCATGAACGATAACCGCATAATCAAAAATCTCATCACTTAACCAAGTTTCTGAGCCGGGAAGGGGATCTAAGTATCCTGCTAGCGCTAATCCGGTTAGTGCCTGAAAAAATAGAGCAGAGATCATTACGATAACCATATAAGCACCAGCAGGGTTGTGCCCGGGAGCATGCTTAGCTTTGCCTTGAAGGTAGGCGAGTACTTTAATGGGTGACTTAACAAATTGCAGAAAGCGGCTCGTTTCGCTACCAATAAATCCCCAAAGAACTCTCCACAGTATTAAGGTCACTAAAAGTAAGCCTAATTTAGTATGTGGCCCTTCACCTGTTGAGCCTGTATACATTAACCCTGCCACTAAAATGACTTGAAACCAGTGATATAGGCGCGTAGGTAGGTCCCAAACTCTCATGGTGAATCCTTATTCGATTAAAGCGTTAGTTGACAGTAATTTACAATAGTCTGGTTTACATGACCATAACTTTTGTGTAACTATTTACGCGGGACAAACGCTCGATAAATGAGCAACTTAAAAGGAAGCCAAAGTGAGAAAACTAATAATAACTCTACTACTCCCTGTATCGTTAACGTCAATGGCGGCTGGGTTTGAGTCAGATATAAAAGCAAGACAAGATGCCTTTTCAGGTATTAAAGACAATGTGGAAATGGTTGGCGAAATGTTAGAAAGTGGTAAGTTTGATTGGGCTAAGCTCGAAACTTACGGCAGCGCGTTAACTCAGCATGCATCCGTGTTAGAAAATCATTTTCCAGAAGGTAGTCAAGCGGGCAGTGATGCGAAAGCAGCGATATGGAAAAACTATGACAAGTTTTCGATGGGATTAGAGAAGCTGAATACTGGTTTTAATACCTTCTATACCGCAGCAAAAGCTCAGGATCAGGCTGCACTTGTCGCTGGATTTAAAGACGCGACAGGTACTTGTAAAGCTTGTCATCGCAAGTTCCGAGCTAAATAGTATTATCAGTCTTAACGGGTTATTGTAAGTGAGAGTTTGATAAATATTGCGGCCAGACGTTTTATGAGTGGATCAATATCATCTAACGAGACATTACCATAACCTAGTACAACAGACTGCCACCTTCTGTCGGTAGCTTGGTGTTCATAGTAACTAAGAGGGCGTATCGTAATGCCCTCTTTTTTTGCTTGTTGAGAAAACTTCAGCTCCGTTGC
This sequence comes from Vibrio sp. 99-8-1, assembly GCF_013114595.1. Taxonomy (GTDB): domain Bacteria; phylum Pseudomonadota; class Gammaproteobacteria; order Enterobacterales; family Vibrionaceae; genus Vibrio. The sequence continues at coordinate 104,158 of NZ_VTXE01000016.1, forward strand.
GCCCTCCTGCCAGCGAATAGTGACATGCAATCCCGCCGCTTGACTAATGATCTCAACCTTGTCAGTAAAATGCTCAGAAATTGATTGGCACATAGCGGTATGCTTTTGTTGGTAGTGTTTACGCATTTTGCGCAAATGCCTGATGTAGTGACCGTCACTAATAAACTCAGCCAGTGCCGCTTGCAGGTGGCTTGGGGTTGATCCCGCCAATGCGTCTTTAATCGTGAGGCATTTTTCTAAAAGTCTCTCTGGCACCACCATGTAACCGATTCTTAAGCTATTGAACATTGTTTTACTGAACGAACCTATGTAAATACAGTGATCGGTGATTCCTGATTGTTCTGCTAATCCTTGTAATGAAGCGTAAGGACGATGAGAAAATTGGAACTCACTGTCATAGTCATCTTCTATAATCCAACTTCTGTTTTCAGCTGCCCATGTTAATAGTGTTAATCTTTGCTCGGTATTTAAGCTTGTTCCCATAGGATATTGATTACTAGGAGTTAGGTAGATTCCTTTGCATTTTTTATTTAACAACTTGTCTAGCTGTAAGCCATGTTCTGCAACCACATTTGCACTGTCGATGCTAAAACCAAAAAGCTCTGCGACTTTGGTCATTTGTCGGTAGCCCGGGTTTTCCATGAGCAGTGTATCCTTGCTGGTAAAAGTCGCCAGCATAGCGATGGTTAATGCTTGTTGTGCACCATTAGTAATGATAATTCGATTTGGGTTGCATCGAACAGAGCGAGATGATGCGAGATAGTGATTTAGAGCGACTCTTAACTGGCTAAGTCCTTGTAAGTCGACAAATCCTGCTAATGTTGGACGTGAGAGATGATGCTGGACTATTCGTTGCCAGCGAGAATATGGAAAGCGTGCTAGATCAGGAATTCCCGGTGAGAATGGTTGATTATAGTCGCGGCTAGAACTTGCATCGTGTATCGATTTGTCACTACCGATTGCTGGTTGATCAATAGAGGAGAGCAAAAAGCTTTCAGGGATGTCTACACAAACAAAAAAACCAGATCCAGCCCTGCTCTCAATATAGCCTTCGGCCGCCAGCTGTTCATACGCCAGAGTGACGGTGTTGCGACTAATCGCCAGCTCTTCGGCTACTTTTCTTGTTGAGGGGAGTTTAGCGCCATTTTTCCACAGTTTACTGGTGATTTTTATCCGAATTTCATCAAATAGTGCCCGTTGCAGGGAAGAAACTGCAGATGAAATAGTAAGATCTCCAATATCAATCATAACTGGTCCTACATAAATGTTAAAACTGGCACTAAATAAAATACCAGTTGAAGTTTATATTGCCAAGGAGCTTATGTTTTGTACAACGAATACTTTAAGCAAACGCTATTGTTAAGGGATTTATTGTTGAACAGGCTGGGCTAGTGATTTGACGGTATAACAAGACAAGAGGAGGTCACGATGTTATCCAACACTCCAAGAACAAAGATAAAAAAAGCGGCACATAAAGCGTGTTTACAGCAAGATATGCTGTGGAAGATTATTGATGAAAGTTTAATTGCTCATGTCGCAATAATAGAGCAAGGGGCGCCAATGGTGATTCCCATGCTAGCGTGGCGAGTTGATAACAATGTTTATTTGCATGGGGCAAGAAATAGTCGCTTAATAAAGAAATTGAAGAGTGGTGTTGAAACGTCGATGACCTTCACTCTGTTTGACGGTTGGGTGTTGGCTCGTTCAGCCATGCATCATAGTGCGCATTACCGTTCCGCTATGGTATTTGGTCAGTTTCAAGCTATTGAATCGAGAGAAGAAAAAGATCGATTGCTGAATCACTTTATCGAGCAGATCGCTCCCGGTCGTACGGAAGACGTTCGGTTAGGCAATGATAAAGAGCTGGATGCCACCGATCTTTTAGTAATGCCTTTAACAGAAGCATCGGTGAAGATTGGTTGTCATGGTGTCAATGATGATAAAGCGGATCTGGATCTTGCTGTTTGGGCTGGGATAATGCCTTATCGAACCGTTGTTGGCCCTTTGGAGCCTGTTGAGGATTTGTTGGATGGTGTAACTTGTCCAGACTACTCATCGGCGTATGGATCGCGATGGGCTACTAGGGTTAACAGACCTGAATAAATGACAGACAATAAAAAGGGCTACACTTAGTTAGCCCTGGTTCTTGTTATTTCTTGGAAGCTTCCTTCCAGAAACGATTTCTGCAACGTTTAAGTTGCGCTTTTCTCATTTTTTTGATCATAACTTATCTCTTCTTTAATTATTGTAGGTACAGCCTTTTCGAAGGGCGGCAAGTCACGTTATCGAAACATATTACCAACAGAATTTCATAAGTAAAGTGATATTGTTCACATAATATAAACAGGATTGCCGTGATAATCATGAGTTATGGTGAACAAGGTCTTCTATTTTGTAAATAAATAGATTAATGGCATAGTAATTGCGGTATAAGTCGAAGCCTGTCTGGTGGGTAGTTATTCTAAATCGCTGCATATTTTTTGAGCGAGTGTTCAATCGATATCCGAAGTTGGTATTTTGCACAAACTGTAATACCATTTTAATTTACATTTGTATTACAATCGTGACTAACGATATAAATAGGAGTGACGTCAATATGACCAGTGAGTCTACTGAATTGGTTAACGCGTATAGAATAATTTTGCTGGCACTGGATGAGATGGTGAAGGCGGGTGGACAGCCAAGATATGAAGGCGATGATAGCAGTACCGATCCCGAAGCATTTAAGCGATTGGTTATGCAGTACGCAGGCGATCGAATTAGTGAGTCAGCGATAGATGAAGCATTAAAAGTACCACTGCAGGATATTGCGGGTAAGCTAATGGCTCTTTCGGCAAAATAGTCAGTTTAGTTTCGCTGCTTACTTGCCTATATTAACGGTTTGCGTTAAAAGTAGTTGGATTTGTAAGGCGACCAAAACAGAGGAATAAATAGATGGTTTCTAAATGGGCTAAACGTTTTTTTCAGATGGCAGAACTAGTTGGCTCTTGGAGTAAGGATCCATCCACTCAAGTTGGTGCTGTAATTACTAAAAAGAATCGCATCGTGTCGGTTGGTTTCAATGGTTATCCACATGGCGTTTCGGATAGTGCCGACACTGATGAGCGTGAAATGAAGTATCTGAAAACCTTGCATGCTGAAGAGAATGCCATACTGTTTGCGAAAGGAGATTTAGAAGGCAGTGAGATTTGGGTAACTCATTTTCCATGTCCAAATTGCGCAGCAAAAATAATTCAAACAGGCATTGATAAAGTCAATTGTCCTGCTCAAACTGAAGATTTCTTGTCTCGATGGGGAGAGAAAATCGCAATCAGTGAAGAGATGTTTGGTCAGGCTAAAGTTGAGGTGGTTTGGTTACCATTAGAAGAGCTGAAAAACGACAATCTCTGATACGAATATTTGGTTACAATTTCTCTCTTGATAAGCTCGTAGTGCTCCACTAGGTTGAAGGCATTTTTTTGCTTAATACTTATCCGGAGCTTTTATGAATGATCAGGTTACTGACATTATAGGTGATGTCAGGTCCTCTAGAATGGACCGTTTTTTAAATTTAATTGAGAGAACAGGAAACAAAATCCCTGATCCTGCCATACTGTTTTTTTGGGCGTTAATCATCGTTTGGGTTCTCTCCGCGTTACTCTCTCATTTCTCCTTTGATCTAATCAACCCAAGAACTGGCGATATTTTACAGATCAATAACCTGCTAACTGGTGAGGCTCTTGCGTCATTTTTAGCTAATATGGTCACAACATTCACAAGTTTTGCACCATTAGGCATTGTTTTGGTAGCTATGCTTGGTGTCGGGGTTGCCGACTCTTCAGGTTTTATTACCACTGGCCTTAAGAAAATGCTTAATGTGACGCCGGCAAAACTATTAACACCAATGCTTGTACTGGTTGCTATTGTTTCTCACACTGCGGCGGATGCTGGTTACGTGTTGGTTATTCCTCTTGGTGGCATTATCTTCCATGCCGCGGGTCGTCATCCACTCGCTGGTATTGCTGCGGCGTTTGCTGGTGTATCCGGTGGATTTTCGGCTAATTTTATTCCTTCAGGTATTGATCCATTACTAGCCGGTTTTACTCAGACATCCGCTCAAGTTCTTGATGCCGGTTACATCGTTAATCCTTTAGCGAACATATTCTTTACTGGACTATCGTCAATTATCATCGTGCTGATTGGCTGGTATGTGACCGAGAAAATTATAGAACCACGGCTAACATCGGTTTCTGTCGATGATGACGCAGAACAAGCACCGGACTTAGCTTCATTTACTCAAACTGAATCGAAAGCATTCAGATACGCAGGCTGGGCGATGGTTGCGGGTATTGCTCTGTTGGTTTTTGCTGTTTATCCTGAGAACTCAGCTCTTCGTTCTAGTGACGGAGAACTGACCGCATTTTCTGCACCGTTAATGAAATCAATAGTGCCACTTATCTTTATTTTGTTTATTGTCCCAGGTGTGGTGTACGGGAGAGTCGCAGGTACATTTAAATCAAGTAACGATGTGATTAAAGCCATGTCAGATACGATGTCGACTATGGGTGCTTATATCGTAATGTCGTTCTTTTGTGCCCAGTTTTTGTCTGCTTTTGGTCAGTCAAATATTGGCACAATGCTCGCACTCTATGGTGCTGAGGGCTTAAAAGCGATGAACCTTCCGGGTCAGGCTACCATTGTGGGAATGATTTTACTGACTGCACTGGTTAATTTGTTAGTGGGTTCTGCTTCCGCAAAATGGGCCTTGATTGGACCAATACTTGTACCAATGCTAATGGCTGTGGGCATCTCACCTGAGTTGTCTCAGGCGGCTTATCGGGTAGGTGACTCGGTGTCCAATATTATCTCTCCGTTGATGGTGTTTTTTCCATTAGTTGTGGTGTATTGCCAGCGCTATGTTAAGTCAACGGGGATTGGTACATTGGCTTCTTTGATGATGCCGTACTCTATTGCTATGTTCATCGGCTGGACTATCTTCTTGCTCGCATATTGGGCATTAGGTATCCCGTTGGGCATACAAGCGCCATACAGCTACGCAATGTAGTGTGTTGCTATAGCCGCTTAGCTTCTAAGCGGCTTTTACTTTATTACTCAATATCTTTTCTCATCACGCTTTCTTTTTTGGTTAATCATTCCTAACCCCTATTGACTTAAAGTTAACTTTAACTATTAAGCTAAAGGTCTAATGACAGGGAGTTGGAAATGAAGAATAGAACACAGTTATATTTGTCTGGCCGTTTTTTTGATGGGATTTCTTCAGGTATGTTTATGATGGCATTGCCTTGGATAATGCTATCTCAAGCTGATATGGGCACATTTGTGGCATTAACAGCACTGCTTTGCACAGTGGCATCTTTTCTTATTACGCCGTTTAGTTCAACTTGGATAGATAGGTTTTCAAGAAAATCGATACTAGTAATAATGCAGTGTGTCCAGTTTAGCACCGCTCTATTGGTTGCTCTGTTAGCGGTGGTGGATCTCTCTTCAATATGGGTATTGGCGTTAGCCCAGTTGATATTTTGGCTGAGTGGTGACATTGCTTGGAGCACCAACAATGCGTTTACTCAGGAGAACTATCAAAAAAGTGAATACGCAAAAGTCACTGGCCAGCAAGAAGTTGTGATGCAGATGACTATGCTGGGAGCAGGGGGAGCCGGCATTGTGTTGTTGCAGCAGTGGTTTATTGTAGAGTTTGCGTTTTTTGCCGCGTTAGCATCAATGATCTCAATGTTGTGTTACCTAGCTACTCCCTACAACAGGAAGCTTACAAAAGCGGCGAGTCATACTCCGTTTGTGCAGCAGCTGTTTGAGATAAAAGCTATTTATACTTTTCAGCCTAGATTCTATCTGTTTTTAGCGCTCTCTTCGCTCTCATATCCAGTATTAACCTTCTTGGTCAAATTAGTGCCGATCTATTTCGCTCAGGAAGATATTAGTGGTTCGTGGTTTGCCGGTTGGAAAATAAGTTATGGTTTAGGGGCTCTGCTATGTGGTGTGGTTATTAGCAGGTTACTTGCTAACATTTCAAGTGAGCACGCAATGATTTTGTCGATGTTTGCGCTGAGTGTGCTGCTTTTTGTCATGGCGGGTTATTTGTCTCCTTCGGTGATGATCGCTGCAACCGTTGCCATTGGTTTTTTCAATGCGTTTAATCGAATTGCGCGGATAAACAAGATGAACCATGAAGTCTTGGTGGCACAGAGAGGCAGAGTAGAGGGTGGATTAAAGATGTTTTCTACCATGAGTCAAAGTGTTAGTTACGTCATCATCGCTTTGCTGGCGCACCTTGATTTAGTCGCAACAGGATTTATGTTGGTTGCAGTTAGCCTGTTACTTGTTTCTATGTTGTTGCTTCGTCTATATAAAGCGAAAGCGCATATTCATGCGCTTCCTCAATTGAGCTAACAGCTTAAGGTTAACAGGTCTTAATATAAGCGAACGTTGGCGATAACCGTGGATAGCGGAGTGGATGACCATATCGCAAATGGCACATCCACCGATTGTTGATGGTCAGATGGCAATAAATCGTCAATATTCACCGTGATGGTTTGCCATTCATTCACGACACTTTTTAATTTAGGTTGAATGTTAAATTGCTTGTCTATATCGCAACTTATAATGTCCCGGCTCTCACCCATAGCAATGTAAATGGGTTGCTGAACAGGTGTTGAGATAAGTAGCTCAAATGACAAGGTAGTAAATGCAGATACGTTATCGTACTCACCATCTGCGGTCTGAATGTAGAAGCAAGCGGAATGGTCGGTAAACTTCACCTCTACAGCATCTTGTTGAAGTTGATAGTTATAAGGTAGCGTCGTTATCCAGTCATAATAGAGTGGATTGTTCAATGAAACATCGATGGCATCGTTATGTTTTGAGTGATGAATTTTTGCCTGATAATCGCCAATAATAGAACGAACACCAAACAGCTCAATAATATTTTTCTGGTTTTGGCTCTCTTCACTGATGTCTAATTCAATCATGTTGAGATTATTGGCTTCTTCATGATTGGCATAGTTTAAGCCGTATCCGTAAGGAAAAAGTGGCATATCCTTACCTAGTGGATCTTGCTCTGATTCAGGCAACTGGTAATTAGGGATATGAGGCGGAATACGGTTAACGCTACTAGAGAGCTTTTTGTTTGGCCAGCTATATGAGAGCTTGCCACTAAAATCGTAAATAGGCTTGCCGTTGTCATCTCCGATGATAACGTCGGTAATCCCTTGTGCTTCAGTACCCGGTAAGAAAGCCGCGATAAACGCGTCAGACATTGCTATCTCTTCATTCACGTACAAAGGACGGCCTGAGAAAAAGAGGCTAATGACCTTTATGCCTTGCTGTTGTAAATAGCGAATCTTATCAACATCTTTTCGATAGCTTCTCTTCAATGAGGCGAACTCAAGCGACTGCCACTGTTTTATGTCCCCCATCATTTCTGAATATGGGTCTTCACCAAAGGCGACAATGGCGACATCGATATTGGATAAATCATCGTCGAGTAGAGGAGAGAAGAGCAGGTTATTTTTATCGATTACGCTCTCCAGAGCAGATTTAATTGTCGTCGCGTTGGGGAAGTCTTCTAGTGTATTTTCGGTGCCTTGCCAAGTGAGATTCCACCCACCTGTCTGCTTCTGAATATCGTTGGCGGCACTGCCTGTCAGCAGGATGTGTTGAGAAGGTTTCAACGGTAGAGTTTGCTGATTATTTTTTAGTAACACTAACGATTTTCTTACTGCCTCACGAGCAAGGGCTCTATGATGAGGGTTATTTAATGCAGAAGGTTTCCCAGCGAGTTGTCTTTCACTAGGTTTTGACTTCTGCCATAGCCCAGCTCTCATTTTTACTCGCAAAATTCGTTTTACCGCATCATCAATTCTGCTCATTTTTATTTGACCAGACTGAATGTCTTTGATGGTCTGTTTATACACTTGTGGCCAATGTTCTCGTACCGGAACCATTAAAATGTCATTACCCGCATTGATGGCGTAAGTGGCGTCAATTTCGCTACATTTGCTCACTTCTGAATGACCATTCCAGTCGGTGACAACCAGCCCATCAAATCCCATTTGCTGCTTCAATACATCATTGAGTAGATAGTGACTACCGTGAAGCTTATGGTTGTATAGCGGAGTTGTGTCCGGGCTGTGATCGTAATTAGCCTCATTCGTCCAAGAATTAAATGAAGACATCACCACTTGCGCGCCAGCATTAAGGCCGCTGAAGTAGCCCATACCATGAATATTAATCAGCAATTCTTCACTGTAATTATTAATACCGCGATCAACGCCGTCAGCGGTTCCGCCATCTCCGAGCCAGTGCTTAACATTTGAGATTACTTTGGTGTCGCCTTTTAATAACTCTTCATCACCTTGTAATCCTCGTACCATCGCTTCTGCATATTGATAGGTAATTTCAGGATCTTCCGAGTAACCTTCATATACGCGCCCCCATCTCAGGTTCCTTGGTGTGGCAACGGTTGGGGCAAACGTCCAATCTAAACCTGTCGCACATACTTCTACTGCGGTCGCAGCCCCAATTCGTTCAATTAAATCGCTATCTCGAGTCGCACCCAAGCCAATATTATGGGGAAAAACAGTGGCGCCATAGACGTTGTTGTGACCGTGGACTGCATCAGTCGCCCAGATAAATGGAATTCTAAATGGCCTATCTTTGAAAACCTCTTCAGTCGCAAGCCAAAATTCATCGGCTTTCTCTGCCCACTCTTTGGCAGACGCGTACTTGTTTTCGTTGGGCCAGCTTCCACCACCATTCAGAATTGAGCCGAGTTTATACTGTCGCAATTCTTCAGGAGTAATGTCTCTAAGGTTTGGTTGAATCATTTGACCAACCTTCTCTTCAATTGTCATTAGAGAAAGTATGTAACTAATTTCCTGTTCAATGGTGTCATCTTTGCCAATAGCAGATTCAATTTTTGGCCAGTGGGTGTAGTAGGGAAGTGTTACTGAGCTTTTCATAGTTATCTCTTTAATCAGAACTGAGTCGGTCACGTTACTATCGCTAAGTATAGAGAGAGTATCGAAAAAAAGGGTAACTGTATTGAGAGCTCTCCATCAGTTTTGATCATTAATATTAATCTGATTCAGTAACGGTTTAAATTGTTGAGTTGCAACGTCGTTTGACAATGGTGCTGCTTTTCACTTGCTATTAAATCGTCAGAAATAAAAAATGTGGCGGTTATTAATCCAGCCACATTTTTGGGTTAACAGAACTAGGGTTATTTACGCTAGATAATACTCGGTAGCCAAAGAGATAATGGCGGTAAAAGTAACAGAAGAAGTAATCGAACTATATCTGCACACCAAAACGGAGTCACACCTTTGAAAATGGTGCTGGTCTTAATATCTTTGACAACACTGCTAAGAACAAAAATATTTAACCCCACCGGCGGTGTAATCAAACTGATCTCTGTTACCACAACAACCACAATACCAAACCAGACTAAATCAAACCCTAGGCTTGCTACCAAAGGGTAAAAAATGGGTACGGTCAAAAGTAGCATTGATAGGCTTTCAAAGACGGTGCCTAATAAGATGTAGACAGCCATGATGGCTAAAATCACTAAGAATGGCTCAGCGCCAAAAGATTGCATCCAGACGACCAGTTCTTGAGGTAGACCTGTGCGGTTTACGAAGTTAGAGTAAATTAGCGCGCCAATGATAACGCCAAACAACATGGTTGAGGTGCGAGCAGTATCAATCAGAATCTCTCTTAGAACCCCCCATGTCAACGTGCGGCGATATAGTGCAATGGCAAAAGCACCACCGGCACCAATGCCAGCCGCTTCTGTTGGAGTGAAGACACCTAGATAGATGCCGCCCATTACCAGAGCAAACAGACCCAAAATACCAGAGACTGAACGTAACGCAGAGAAACGTTCCTCTTTAGACATTTTGCGACCGTTAGGTCCCGCTTTCGGGTTGCGCCAAACCACAAACTTTGTTGCCAATAGGTAGAAAAGAATACCAAGCATACCGGGAATAAAGCCTGCCGCGAATAGATCCCGGATGCTCTGTTCGGTAAGAACACCATAAATAATGAGGATGACACTTGGTGGAATCAAGATACCTAGCGTTCCACCCGCTGCGATAGACGCTGAGGCTAAGCTGTCACAGTAACCATATTTACGCATTGAAGGCATAGCTACTTTTGCCATGGTGGCAGAAGTGGCTAAACTCGAACCGGAAATAGCGGAAAACCCACCACATGCCGCAACGGTTGCCATTGCGAGTCCGCCACGATAGTGGCCCAAAAATGCGTAACACGCTTTATACAGCTCTTGTGACATGCCTGCGCGGGTGATTAAGTTACCCATAAGGATAAACATAGGGATCACCGACAATCCATAGTCTTGGGCAGTATCGATCAGCCTTTTTGCACTCACAGTTAATGCGCCATTAAAGTTCCAGTCACCTAATGCGGCATAGCCGATAAAGCCAACAGCTGCCATAGCGAAGGCGATCGGCATTCTCAATAGTATTAGCGCCATGAGTACCGCAAAACCGATTAAGGCAATAGTCATATCAGTCCTTTTGATTATTATATTCTTTGTTATATATCCGCGTAACTACCAACACCAAAGAGGTGATAGCGGTGAGCCAACATGAAATTGCGAGGAAATAAACGAAGTAGTAGGTTGGGATCTCCAAATACTCAGTCATCTCTTCATAGCGCAATGCGCGATCACCAAGCTCCCAAACTTTGCTACCAATGACCGCAAGACTAATGGCTACTACAACATCAAATCCCATATCACGAATGTTTTTGATATTTCTCGGGATGATGCTATCGGTTAGGTCAACACTGATATGCTCTTTTCGCCATGTTACTAATGGCATAGTTAAAAATACCAGCGAGCCCAGCAATATTTCGGTGAGTTCAACACTGCCCATGACCGGCATTTCAAGCAAGTATCGACCTACCACGTCGATACAAGTCAGTGTCATCATCAACATTAGTGCGGCACAGGCGAACAGTTTTAGTGTGTTATCTAAAAGTTGGGCGCAATACTCCCAACTTTTAGTTAACCAGAGTACAGATGCTCTCATGGTTATTTCCTACAGGTCGAGTGGCTCATACTCGCTAACGATCTGGCGGAATTCTGTTAGCGCTGTTTTTGCGTCAACTTTGCGAGATTTCACTGACTTGATCCATTTTTCGTCCAGACCTTTTGTTAACTTACGAAAGTAGTCGATATCTTGTTGGGAGAACTCAGTAACATTGCTGCCTGAGGCAAGAATATCCGCTTCACCAATCTCATCCGCTTTAGACCAATAACGACCAGCCAGCGCCGATAGTTTTTCGCCAGAGACACTACGAATGGCTTGTTGATCTTCTTTAGACAGCTTTTCCATAAATTGTGGGCTGATAAAAATCCCAAAAGAGCCTAAATAAAGTCCGGTAGGCAGTTTGTATGAGTAAGGGGCCACATCTTTAAATCGAGCCGCTTTCATCATGTCCATCTGCATAAACAGTCCGTCAGCAACACCTTGTGATAGCATTTCATACGCTTTTGTTGCTGGGGCACTCACACCAGAGACTTGCAACAGTTTGCCTACCTCTGTAGAGATGCCGCCACCCACGCGCATTTTTTTGCCTTTAAGATCTTTGATTGACTCGATAGGCTGGCGCATATGAACTTGACCAGGCCCATGAACAAATACTCCTGCGAGTTCTACACCTTCGTATTCAAACGAGTCTTTAAAATACTTATCGTTTACGCGCCAGTGAGCAACAGATGCGGCTTCCGCACTAGCTCTGTTAGCGGGCAGTTCTGCAATTTGTGGCAGGCGAAAACGTCCAGGCATGTAGCCGTGGAATGTCCAAGCTGCATCAACAGCACCATCTTCAACTAACTCAACCAAGCTCTTCGGATGCGCCAAATCATATTCTAGTTTTATCGTTACGCGCCCATCCGTCGCTTCTTCGATCCATTTCCCCCATGTCGGTAAGACATCGGCATTCATGGTCTGCATTGGGCTGAGCCAAGTTGCAACTTTTAATTGGTGAGTTTGTGCTAGCGCACTCTGGCTAAATGCAAGAGTAGCAACGAGTAGTCCAGAAACGCCTCTAGCGACAGCTGATTTAAACATAACGGGTCCCTTTATTAGTTCTATTAAGTAGAAAAATCTCCTCACAAAATGACACGTCCAAATGTCATTTCATGATTAAAACGTATCATTTAAATTATGAATTGTGTATATTAAATGTTAATAAGATGTAATTTTGTGATTTGAGTGCGGTTTTTATGTGCACTCAATGTTGCAATTTTGTGATTGTTTAATGAGGGACAAAAAATGGAAAAGTTAACCAGCTACGTAGCAGGGAATTGGTACTTCGGGAATGGCAATGTTCGCACTGTGGCGAGCGCTTTAAATGGCGAATCTATGTGGCAAGTGAGCGCTGAGGGTATGGACACTCAAGCGGCACTAGAATTTGGTCGAGAAAAAGGAACAAAGGCGTTGAGCTCAATGACGTTTTTGCAGCGAGCTAACATGATTAAAGAGTTAGCTAAATACCTACTATCGCGCAAAGAAGAATTCTATAAACTTTCTCAACACACCGGTGCAACTAGAGTTGATTCATGGATTGATATAGAAGGCGGTGTCGCGACCCTATTTAACTACTCAGGCCTTGCCAATCGTGAATTGCCCAATGATGTGATCTGGGCAGAAGACCAACTGATCCCACTATCAAAAGAGGGTGGGTTTGCTGCGCGTCATTTTTTGACAAGTAAAACAGGGGTCGCGCTGCATATAAATGCTTATAACTTTCCTTGTTGGGGAATGCTAGAAAAGCTCGCTCCAACTTGGCTGGCGGGTGTCGCCGCAATTGTAAAACCGGCAACAGATACCGCTTACCTAACACAGGCAATGGTAAAGGCCATGGAAGAGAGTGGCTTGCTTCCAGAAGGAGCGATTCAGGTCATTTGTGGCTCTGTGGGTGATATGTTTAACCAGTTAGATTTTCAAGATGTGGTCACTTTTACCGGATCTGCGGCAACGGGGCAGATGCTAAAATCTCACCCCAACATTATCGCCAAATCTATTCCATTTACTATGGAAGCTGACTCCCTTAACTGTGCCATCTTAGGTGATGATGTTACGGTGGATACGGCTGAATTTAAGCTGTTTGTCCGTGAAGTAACCAGAGAGATCACTGTAAAAGCGGGGCAGAAGTGTACCGCTATCCGTCGGGCAATTGTACCAGAACACCTAATCGATGATGTGGCTAAAGCACTGGTTAGCAAGCTTGAACAAGTTGTTGTTGGTGACCCGAGTATTGAGGGTGTAAAAATGGGCGCCTTGGCGGGGCAGTCTCAGGTAACCGACGTAAAAGAGATAGTGACTACATTATCAAATTATTGTGAGGTTCTTACCGGTGGCAACCAAGCCTCATTGTCGATAAAAGGTTCACAAAGTGGAGCGTATTATCCGCCTACGCTTTTACGCTGTAACAATCCACTTGAGGTAGACGCGGTTCATGCCGAAGAAGCGTTTGGTCCGGTTTGTACTTTAATGCCATACAGCAACATCAAGCAAGCGGGTCAAATTGCCAAAAAAGGCAGAGGCAGCTTAGTTGCCAGTATCGTCACAGCATCACCGAAAGTAGCCTCTGATCTTGCCCTTGATATTGCTGCTTACCATGGGCGGTTGCATGTTCTTAATCAAGAGTCCAGCAAGGAATCAACGGGGCATGGTTCACCATTACCTATGTTAGTGCATGGTGGACCTGGTCGTGCCGGTGGCGGTGAAGAAATGGGTGGGCTGCGTGGTGTTAAACACTATATGCAACGTACCGCCATTCAGGGTTCTCCGAGTATGCTAGCCAGTATTGGTGGTGAATGGGTTAGAGGCGCGGTAACCACCCGTGATGTTGCTCACCCATTTAAAAAGTATTTTGAGGATCTTGCGGTAGGTGAAACGTTAACCACCGCAAGACGCACGATTACCGAAGCTGATATTGTTAATTTCGCCTGTCTAAGTGGGGATCATTTCTATGCCCATATGGACGAAATCGCCGCTAAGGAGTCGATGTTTGGCGAACGTGTGGCGCATGGATACTTCATTATCTCTGCTGCGGCTGGATTGTTCGTCGAAGCGGCACCTGGGCCAGTCTTGGCAAACTATGGAATGGATGACTTACGATTCATTGAGCCGGTTAAAATCGGTGATACGATTCAGGTGCATCTAACCTGTAAAAAGAAAACCAAGAAACGCCAAAAAAATGAAGAAGAACAAGCAGTAGGCGTTGTGGCGTGGGATGTGGAAGTTACCAATCAAGAGGGGACACCCGTCGCCCTGTATACCATTCTAACCTTAGTCGCTCGACAACAGAGTGATTTCTAATTAAAGCGCTGTTTTGTCAGTGCTTATCTTAACAGGGCCGTAGTGCCCTGTTTTTTTATCGTTCACACATCAATCATATCTAAGTCAAATATATTTTAATTAATTGTAAATATAATGTTGCCAATTGTGTTTTATATGATACATTATTTTTACACAAAATAAATACTATGTATCACGAATGGAGGCGATATGTCTTTAGAGCAAACATGGTTCGAAGAGAAAATAGAACAAGAGATTGCTATAGAACCCAAGGATTGGATGCCAGAAGGGTATCGTAAAACCTTAGTACGTCAGATTGGTCAGCATGCACATTCGGAAGTGGTTGGAATGCTACCGGAAGCGAACTGGTTAACTCGTGCACCATCATTGCGTCGTAAAGCGGTACTGCTAGCCAAAATTCAGGATGAAGCGGGTCATGGAATGTATTTGTACAGTGCAGCAGAAACACTGGATGGCGAGCGTCATGACCTTTATCAAAAGATGTTAACTGGCGAGATGAAGTACTCATCCATTTTTAACTATCCAACGCTTAATTGGGCGGATGTTGGCGTGATTGGCTGGTTGGTAGATGGCGCAGCGATTGTCAATCAAGTCGCGCTGTGTCGAACCTCTTACGGTCCTTACGCGAGAGCGATGGTACGTATTTGTAAAGAAGAGAGTTTTCATCAGCGTCAAGGCTACGAAGCTTGCCGAGCGTTGGCTGATGGCAGTGAAGAGCAGAAAGCGATGCTGCAAGACTCAATTAATCGTTGGTGGTGGCCGGCATTGATGATGTTTGGCCCAAGCGACAGTGACTCCCCAAACTCAGCAAAAAGCATGGCGTGGAAGATAAAGCGCGTCAGTAATGACGATTTGCGCCAGAAATTTGTTGATAACACGGTACATCAAGTCCACGCCCTCGGTATGAGCATCCCAGATGCAGACTTAAAGTGGGATGAAGAGACAGGTCACTATCAGTTTGGTGAGATTGACTGGGCTGAGTTTTATCAAGTGATTAATGGACATGGCATGTGTAATCACGAGCGAATCAAAGCGAAACAGCAAGCTTGGCAAGATGGTGAATGGGTGCGTGAGGCGGCATTGGCCCACTCAAAAAAACAGATGGAAAGTGCGGCTTAACACCATCTAGCTGTTGAAATATTGACGAAAGCAGGGCTAGAAGAGCGCAGAGAGAACAACAAGCACTAGCACTGATTGGAACAAGATTAAGGAGAATCAAAATGAGTTCATTTAACTGGCCATTGTATGAAGTTTTTGTGCGCAGTAAGCGAGGATTAGATCATAAGCATGTCGGTAGTGTACGTGCTGCTGATGGGCAGATGGCTTTGGAAGCTGCACGAGATTTATACACTCGCCGTAGCGAAGGCTGTTCTATCTGGGTGGTTGAATCAATGCAAATTACCGCTTCACAGCCGAGTGAGTCCGGACCACTTTTTGACCCAGCAGAGGACAAAGTGTACCGACATGCTAGTCACTATGTTATCCCCGCTGACATTAAGCACATGTAAGGAGTCATCGATGGATTTACAACAGCTTAAAGTCAACTACTTACTACAACTTGCGGATACAAATTTAATATTAAGTCATCGTCTAGCTGAATGGTGTGGTGTCGCACCTGAGCTCGAGATTGATATGGCATGGGCCAACATCGGCCTAGATCTGTTAGGAGAAGCTCGCAACTGCTACCAATATGCAGGGCAATTAGAAGGGTTGAACAAAACCGAAGACGACTATGCCTACTTGAGAGAAGAGCGAGAATACAAAAATTTGCTGATTGCTGAGCGTCCTAATGAAGGATTCGATGTTTCATTAGTCAGGCAGTTTCTCTACGACCACTTCCATAATTTGCTACTGCAATCGTTGAGCACAAGTGCAGATGAACAACTGGCCGCCATTGCCAAAAAATCCCTTAAAGAAGCCTCTTATCACCTTCGGTATACATCCGGTTGGTTGGAACGCTTAGGTGACGGAACAGAACTGAGTAACAGTAAAGTTCAAACCGCGTTAAATGATCTGTGGCGTTATAGCGACGAGATGTTTGTACCAAGTGCAGAAGAAAAAGCGTTGGCAGAATTGGGGATTATTGTAGATGTCAGCCAATTAAAGCAGCAGTGGCTAGACAATGTTCAGGCTGATCTCACTAAATCGAAACTGAGTTTACCAGAGACTAAGTATGCACAGTTAGGCGGAAAAGTGGGGCAGCATAGTGAACACCTCGGCTTTATTTTAGCTGAACTCCAATACATGCAACGAACCTACCCAAACCAACAATGGTAGATATTTCGTATGGTTAATCAAATAGTTGACGCATTTACTGACCCTCAATCATATCGAGTTTGGCAACTGGTTAGTGCCATTCCCGATCCTGAGATTCCGGTTATATCCATTGGCGAGCTGGGAATGGTGCGAGGTGTGGAAAAGCAGGGAACAAAATGGCTAGTGAAGTTTACGCCCACTTACTCAGGGTGTCCTGCCACAGAAATATTGATAAGTGATATACGCAGTACTTTAGCTAAAGAAGGGTTTAGCCAAGTTGCGGTAGAGATTCAGTTGGATCCCGCGTGGACCACTGACTGGATGCAAGAGTCGAGTAAGCAGAAATTGCGTGAGTATGGCATTGCACCACCAGACAGAAAAGCGTGTATGCAGAGTGCCATCAACCCTCAGCCACAATGTCCACATTGCGGCAGTGACGATAGCAAAATGGTCAGTGAGTTCGGCTCAACGGCCTGTAAAGCTCATTATCAATGCAGGGAATGCAAAGAACCATTTGACTACTTCAAGTGCATATAAAGTAAGGGATTATAATGACAGATTTCGACACATTAACAGTGGCGGGAATCGATAAGCAAACCGACGACTCGGTAATTGTTACATTCGATGTTCCGTCACAACTAGAAAGTAAATTCAGCTTTCATCCTGGTCAACATCTGACCATCAAAACCACGATTGATGAGCAAGAGCTTAGACGCTGCTACTCAATATGTTCTTCCCCTGATGAACACAAAATTCAGATTGGTATTAAAGCGATTACGGATGGACGATTTTCAAACTATGCAGTTCACCAACTTAAAGTGGGCGATCAGCTAGAGGTTATGTCACCGCAAGGAAGTTTTGGTTTTACCCCTGTTAGCGGTGAGCAAAAGAACTACCTCGGTATAGCGGTAGGCTCAGGCATTACTCCTATTTTGTCTATGTTAAAGAGTGCCTTACAGCAAGAGAGCAGCAGCACTTTTACCCTACTGTACGGAAACCGAAATGCCAACAGCATGATGTTCCGTAATCAATTACTTGAACTAAAAAATCGTTACCCTGACCGTCTGCATGTGAACTGCTTCTTCTCTCGTGAAAGTAATGACGTGGAGTTATGGAATGGTCGTCTTGACGGTGACAAATTGAAGCAACTTGGTGGCAGCTTGTTTGATTGGAGTCAGTTTGATGCTTGTTATGTTTGTGGTCCAGAAGAGATTCTAGAGACCTGTTATACCGTGCTTGTTGAGGGTGGTTTAAGTGAAGATAACTACCATGTAGAACGATTTAATACCGCAAGTAAATCAAGAGAGAAGCCACTCAATCAGTCAGAAAGTACCGTTGTGACGCTAAAGCGTGACGGACGAGTAATGAATATCGATATGACGTCGCAGGACGACAGCGTATTAGATGCCGCTTTACGTCAAGGGGTTGATTTACCTTATGCATGTAAAGGTGGTGTATGCGCAACATGTATCTGCAAAGTTAAATCTGGTCAGGTTGAAATGGCCACCAATTACAGCTTAGAAGCGGAGCAAGTTGAAAACGGTTATGTACTAAGTTGTCAGGCTGTGCCGACCTCTAGTGAAATTGAAATTGACTTCGATGTGTAAGGGAGTGGGCCATATGACGCAGCAAAATGACAACAAAGATCTTTACTGCGATATGAGTGCAGAAGGTGTATTGACACTGACTCTGAATCGACCGCACAAACGTAATGCGCTAAGTAACGATGTGTTACGGCAGCTAGGTGACCTATTAGAAAACGCCAGTGATGAACCTAGCGTGAAATCCGTGGTGATATATGGCGGGCAAGAGATGTTCGCTGCTGGAGCAGATCTGGGCGAGTTATCGACACAGAGAGCAATCACCACTTGGCAAAACCCGCGGCCGAAACTTTGGCAGCAAATTGATCAGTTTGAGAAGCCGTTGATTGCGGCGGTAAATGGTTACGCACTGGGAGCCGGGCTGGAGCTTGTGCTGTTATGTGACATTGTGATTGCTGGGGATAATACCCTTTTTGGTTTGCCGGAAATCACCCTAGGCTTAATGCCCGGTGCCGGAGGCACTCAGCGTTTGGCGCGCACTGTCGGTAAGTCACTTGCCAATCAGATGGTGTTAACTGGGCAACCTATTTCTGCAAAAAGAGCACTGCAAGCTGGATTGATCAGTGAAGTCACAGTAACAGAAAACACACTCCATAAGGCGCAGCAGATAGCCAGCACAATTGCTAAGCGAGCACCGTTAGCCGTTAAAGCCGCTAAAACCTCGCTTAAATCTGTTGCAAACAGCTCGTTAACTCAAGGTTTAGTGATGGAGCGACAACTGTTCAGTTTACTGGCAGAGACCAAAGACAGAGAAGAAGGTATTCAAGCTTTTTTGGCAAAAAAAGAGCCGATATTTAAAGGAATATAGACATGGACAGTTCTATTTTATTGCATATAGAAGCGGGTGTTGCGCTTATTACGCTTAATCGCCCAAAACAGCTCAACAGCTTTAACCCCGATATGCATAAAGCGCTTCGGGCAGCGTTAAAGCAAACTGAGAAGGATGAGTCGGTTCGTGCGGTGTTAATTACCGGCAGTGGACGAGGATTCTGTGCGGGTCAAGACCTGAATGACCGTAATGTCAGCGATGCTGAAGATGTTCCCAACTTAGGTAACAGCATTGAGAAATATTATAACCCTCTTGTAAAACAGATTAGCCAAATGCCAAAACCGGTTATCGCGGCGGTGAATGGTGTTGCGGCAGGTGCGGGAGCAAATATCGCTTTGGCGTGTGACATTGTTTTTGCTGGAAAATCGGCATCGTTTATTCAAGCATTTTGCAAGATTGGTTTAATACCCGATTGCGGTGGCACTTGGCAGTTACCACGTTTGGTGGGCAGCGCTCGAGCCAAAGGCTTAATGATGCTTGGTGACAAGGTGACGGCAACGCAAGCAGAGCAATGGGGGATGATTTGGCAGTGTGTTGATGATGAGCAGCTAATCGAATCTGCGATGGCTGTGGCTAGCCATTTGGCGACCCAACCAACCCAAGGTTTGAGTCTAATTAAAAAGGCCTTATCTCACTCAAGTCATAACGATTTTTATCAACAGCTTGAGTTGGAGAAAGACCTACAAACTATGGCTGGTCGTACCGAAGATTATCGCGAAGGGATTCAAGCTTTCTTTGAAAAGCGTGCACCACAATTTAAAGGGAAGTAAAGCCATGAGTGAATCGATACAGACTGTCGCGGTTATCGGTGCCGGCACGATGGGAGCGGGGATTGCTCAAGTGGCCGCACAAGCAGGCTATCAAGCGGTGCTTTTTGACCTACAAGAAGGAAAAGCGCTAGACGCCAAAAGTACCATAGAGAAACAGTTAACTAAGCGCGTTACCCGCGCCAAAATGACTCAGGAAAATCTCGATGCTTTGTTACAGCGGATTGAGTGCTCAACGCAATTGCAAGATGTAGCGAAAGCGGATTTAGTCATCGAAGCAATTGTTGAAAACCTGCAAATCAAACAGAGCCTTTTTCAAGACTTAGAGAAAATATGTCGCAACGACTGCCTATTAGCCAGTAATACTTCTTCCATATCGATTACTTCTATCGCGAGTGCGTTAGAGAAACCAGAGCGATTTGTAGGGCTGCACTTTTTTAACCCTGCACCATTGATGAAATTGGTTGAAGTGGTCCGAGGCATCGCTACCGATGACAACGTCTGCCAACAAGCGAAATTGTGGGCCCAGTCATGTGGCAAACACGCGGTGGTTACTCGTTCACTGCCGGGATTTATTGTTAATCGAGTTGCTCGCCCATTTTACGCAGAAGCGCTTCGGGCATTAGAGGTGCGCGCGGCGACGATAGAAGATATTGACTACTGTTTAACACAAGCCGGGCAGTTCAAAATGGGGCCTTTTAGCTTGATGGATCTCATTGGCCATGACGTTAACTATGCTGTGACCAAAAGCGTCTACGATGCTTTCTACCAAGATAAACGTTTTGTACCGTCACTGATTCAAAAAGAGCTGGTTGACGCTGGGTTTTTGGGGCGTAAATCCGGACGAGGCTTTTATCACTATTCGGACTCGGCGCCACTCACCGCACCCAACTTTGCTGCGATTACCCCTCTGGGAACTCAGCCACCATCGATAACGCTACACGGAGATTGGTGCTCTGCTACTACATTCGTCGAATTGACAGGTGCACCTCTATCGGAAGCAAATAACGATACGCCATACGCTGACATTAACGGCGTATACGTCGCGCCAACCCAAGGTATCAGTGCTTATCAGTTGGCAGATACCCTTGAACGTCCAGTGGTTTTATTTGACTTTTGCCAAGACTATCACGCTAGTGAGGTGATTATTCTCGCGTCAGCAGAACAGAATAGCCAAAAAGAGACCGAATCTGTGGTGGCTTACTTTCAAAGTAAAGGTAAACACGTACTACTAATTGACGACTATCCGGGGCTGATTGTCTGGCGTACATGGTGCATGCTTATCAATGAGGCGCTCGACTTGGCGAATCAAGATGGCGCATCCATGCCAGATATCGATACGGCAATGAAGAGCGGCGTGAATTATCCAAGCGGGCCAATAGAGCAAGGAGAGCATGTTGGCTGGCAAAAAGTACTGACTACCCTAATGAATTTACAGCAGTTTTACGGTGAAGAGCGCTATCGCCCATCGCCACTGCTGAGTCGATTCGCGCTGACCAGAAAAGGAAACAAAACATGACTTTATCTACCTCAGCAAAGGTGCAACAAGAAAACCAGCTGCAGACAGTTGAACCAGACGCCGCCGAACAATTGATTGCCGAGCGAAACACGGCAGAACGAGCGGTAGCCGCGATGTTGCAGCATGATCACTGTACCAAAGAGATGGGCATGGAAGTGGTTGATGTAGCAAAGGGCAGCGCCACTGTGATCATGCGAGTGACACAAGCAATGTTAAACGGACACAGTAGTTGCCATGGCGGTATGTTGTTCGCCCTTGGGGACAGCGCATTTGCCTTCGCGTGCAATAGCGAAAATCAGGCAGCGGTCGCGGCGGGGTGCAGTATTGAGTATATCCGACCAGCGTTCGAAGGAGACCAGCTTACCGCGGTTGCTCAAGTAAAAACACAGGGAAAAATTACCGGTACTTATGATGTGGAAATAAGTAACCAACATAATAAATTGGTGGCGCTATTTCGTGGTAAGTCCCATCGAATTGGCAAGCAACTTGTTGAAGAGGATATCTAAGTGACGAATGCATATATTTGCGATGGAGTGCGTACACCAATCGGTCGATTTGGTGGTGCATTATCGGCGGTAAGGGCGGACGATTTAGGCGCTATTCCGTTAAAAGCCTTGATGGAACGCTATCCGGCCATTGAT